>CAVBVK010000001.1:0-135645 GCA_963599085.1 bacterium
TCAGGTTGATATGTATCTGAATGATGTAATCGACCAACCAAGCAATTCAAGTTATTTTCTTGGTCACTATCTTTTTGAGAAAACTCAAGGAAACAGATATGAACTAATTGATGGGCAGCAAAGACTGACTACAACGGTTGTTTTTATGAGTTGCTTAGTGAAAGAATTGCGTAAACGTAGAATCGAAAGATTTGAATACAATAATATGCAATATGCCACAGAACAAATATATGAACGTTATCTTCAGCCTCGTTATGGCAGCCAAAAGTTTGAAACAGTTTCTGATGATGCGTCATTTTTCAATCGATTGATTATCGAATGTGGTAACAACGATAAAGTAGAAACTGGAAGAAAATCTGAACGATGTATTCGCGAAGCTGCTATCTTCTTTGGGGAGAAAATGGCGGCAGTGACAGAGGACAAAACTCTTTTCAAATGGTTTTATGTAATTGACAATGCCATAATAACAACATTCCTATTAAGTGGTGAATCTGCAAAACTTACAGCCACTCAAATCTTTGCTTTTCAGAACGACAGAGGCTTAGGACTTACTACATTAGAAAAATTGAAAGCTTTTCTCATGCATCAAATATATCGAAACAATGCTACTAATGCACTTAGTAACATTCATTCGCTGGAAGCTAAGTTTGCTTTGATTTATAATTATATTGAAAAGCTTGAAACCAAGGAGGATACTGTTTTAGGTTATCATTGTTCAGCATTCCTTTCAAGCTATGATTCTCCATTAGATGCGATAAAAGGCAGCTTGATAAATTTAGCTTCTGTACAAACACTTAAATCCGTAGTTACAAACTTCCCGTTGTAAAAAAGGGAAAAGACCGTGGCTGGCGTAGGAGAATTTTGTGCCTGTTCCCTTGTTTCCAGTCTGATTGCCTTTAGGGGAATGTCCTTTTCCTGTGCAAGGACACGCAACATGCCATTTACATAATAATCCGTGTATGGGCAACGGTTTGAATAATAGGCGACCAATCCTTGTTTGTCGGTGGACTCTCCGCTTTTTGTGCAGTCGTTAAAACGTGGAGCTGTGCCATTGCCGTGAAAGTTCATTGCCAACAATGAAAAGCCGTTTGGGAGTTTCTCCATTTCCTCAAATCCGTGTTTCAACAGCCATCTTGTGTCACTCATATAATTGTACTTTTTTGTGCCTGCAACAGTAACCAGACCGTTCTTGTGTCGCCTTCTGGCATCTTCAATCACAGACTTAAGCAGATTATATCCATGCCCTTGACCTTTATACTGCCCTGAAACCCAAAAACAATTAACCATTAAATAATTGTGGGCGGTGACCGGAACCCACGCGTATTCAGCAGGGACATATTCTATAAAAACCTTGGCGCGTGCATCAAGCCGCCTGAAAACATAACCATTGGCAAATTCCTTTTTCAGCCATTCTTTCTTCAATTCATATCCTGCTAAACATTTCTTGTCAGAAAACGCGCAGCAGATATGTTCTTTGTCTATGTTTTCTTCTGTCAGAGTGATGTATTCAGGTGAACTGTTTTCCATAATTTTGTTTGTCAGTGTTTAGATTTTGTGATCCATAAACTAAAAGAGTTATGATGTTGCCTGCAACATCATAACTCCGTCGTTTCTTGTCCCGTAAGTCGGGATGACTGGACTCGAACCAGCGACCACACGCCCCCCAGACGTGTACGCTAACCAACTGCGCTACATCCCGTTGCTCTGTAAAAGCGGTGCAAAGTTACGCACAATGTACGATATATGCAAATTAAACTGGATTTTTTTTCAAACAACTTTTACGGCTTCTTTGCAACATGGATAAAAGAAAATGATAAACTATGTGAAGTGCTGTCATTCAAACTTAACTTTTTTGCGGGGGAGAGTTTATTTCATTATCTTTGTACTCTGGAAGCCCCCGCCGCAAGGACGGCGGCTTCCCGCAACAAAAACGACGACGAAAATGCAATACACAATAACTGCGCCTGCCACGTTTGACACGGTCGTGAGCCTGCCGCCCTCGAAGAGTGTGAGCAACCGTGCGCTGGTGATACACGCCCTGTCGCACGGCGACATCCTTCCGCAGAACCTCTCGGAGTGCGACGACACGGAGGTGATGATAAATGCCCTCAGCGGCAGCGGCACGGTGGTGGACATAAAGGCAGCGGGCACTTCCATGCGCTTCCTCACCGCCTACTATGCCACAACGCCCGGCGAACACATCCTTACGGGTACGGCGCGCATGAAACAACGCCCCATTGCGCTGCTTGTGGATGCGCTGCGCTACCTCGGCGCCGACATAGAATATCTGGAGAATGAGGGCTTTCCGCCGCTGCGCATCAAGGGCAGGCCGCTCGAGGGAGGCTACATAGAAATCCCGGGCAATGTGAGCTCGCAGTACATATCGGCACTGCTGATGATAGCCCCTGTGTTGAAGAAAGGGCTGCAACTGCACATGACGGGCGAGATAGTGTCGAAACCCTATATCGACCTCACGCTTTGGACGATGAGGGAGTTTGGCGCTGATGCCGACTGGACCGATGCCGATGCCGTGAGTGTGGGCGCGAAGCCTTACAGCCAGCGGCGTTACACGATAGAGAGCGACTGGAGCGCAGCCTCCTATTGGTATGAAATGATGGCTCTATGCCCCGACAGTGAGGCGCATCTCGGCTTAAAAGGGCTGCACGACGCGTCGAAACAGGGCGACTCGGTGGTGAAATACATCTTCTCGTTGCTTGGCGTGAAGACCCGCTTCGACCGCCGCGACGGTGATGCGCAGACGGAGGTGAGGCTGAAGAAGCAACCCACGTTACTGCCACGGCTTGACTACGACTTCATAGGTTCGCCCGACTTGGCGCCGACGGCGGTCGTGACGTGCTGCCTTACCAATGTCCCTTTCCGCTTTACGGGACTCGCGAGCCTGCACATAAAGGAGACCGACCGCATTGAAGCATTGAAGCGAGAGATGAAGAAGCTGGGCTATGTGCTGCACGACGAGAACGGCGACACGCTCGTCTGGGACGGCGGGCAGTGCGACGCCACGCTGCTGTCCATCGACACCTACGACGACCACCGCATGGCAATGGCGTTTGCCCCGGCGGCATTCAGGTTCCCGGGGCTGGTAATAAATAACCCGCAAGTGGTGACAAAGTCATATCCCCGCTTTTGGGAGCACCTGCGCCAGGCAGGGTTCAAGATTGAGGAAACGGGCAAAAAGGAGGTTTGACCATGTGGATACTTGTAGTGGCAATACTGGCATTGGGCGTTGTCGCGGGTGTGGCGGAACTGTTGATGCGCTGCCGCGGGGCAGAATCGGCCGAGGCGGTGCAGCCCGAAAGTTCCTGCGCCACCTGCTCCGGCAGCAGCGACAAGTGCATGCAGGAGTGCATGATGGAGGCTGCCACGAAGGAAGTGGAATACTACGACGACGAGGAACTCGACGCCTTCCGTGGCCGCCGCTCGTCGGACTACACCGACGGGGAGGCCGAACAGTTCGGCTACGTGCTCTCCACCATGCGCGTGGAAGAGGTGGCAGGATGGTGCCGTAGCCTCAACCTGCGCGGGATAGAGATGCCCGACCAGATAAAGGACGAGGCGTTAATGATACTGGGCGATGGAAATTCTTGAATACACATTCTTTCAGAACGCTCTGTTGGGAGCGTTCCTTGCGAGCATAGTGTGTGCCTTTGTGGGCACATACATAGTGGTGCGCCGCTTGGTGTTCATCAGCGGCGGCATCACACACGCCTCGTTCGGCGGCATAGGCATAGGCATCTATATGGGGATTAACCCCGTCGCTTCGGCAATGGCATTCTCAGTGCTTTCGGCTTTCGGCATACAGTGGCTGTCGCGGCGCGGCAATGTGCGTGAAGACTCCGCCATTGCCATGTTCTGGACACTCGGGATGAGCATAGGCATATTGTGCAGCTTTCTCACACCGGGCTTTGCCGCCGACCTGCCCTCGTTCCTTTTCGGCAGCATCCTCACCATAGGCACGGCCGACCTTGTGCTCCTTGCCGTGGTGACGGCCGTGGTGACGGCGGCGTTCGCACTGCTCTACCGCCCCATTCTCAGCATCGCCTTCGACCCCGTCTTCGCACGGTCGCGGCGCCTGCCCGTCAGCTTCGTGGAATATTTTATGATGGCTCTCATCGCCGTCACCATCGTGAGCACGCTGCGCATAGTGGGTGTCGTGCTCGCGCTGAGCCTGCTCACGGTGCCGCAGATGACCGCCAACCTCTTCACCGACAGCTTCAGGCGCATCGTGGCATGGAGCATCGTGATAGGATGGGCGGACAGCCTGGCAGGGCTCGCCTTGTCGTATTGGCTCAATGTGCCGTCGGGCGCGTCGATAATCTTCGCAAGCATTCTCATTTACCTTGTTGCAAAGACAATAAAAACCCTTCATAGTGAGTTAAATAAAGAGTGAGGTTGTTCAAAACACGACATATCGTCCCCGTGATGGTTGCGGCAGTACTGTTGGCCGCAACAGGCTGCTCCACGCAGAAAAACACTGCCAAGACACGCCGCTGGCACGCTTTCAAGGCAAGGTACAACACATACTATAACGGTACGCTTGCATACATTGACGGCTCGCTCGAGAAGGAAAACGGCAACAGGGACAACTTCACCGAGATGATACCGCTCTATACCGTGGGCAACAAGGCAAGCCGTGAGACAGGCAAAAGCAACTTTGACCGTGCCATAGAGAAATGCCGGAAAACGATAAAGCTGCACAGCATAAAGCGGCGCCCCGTGTGGAACAAACGCCGCCGCAAGACGGAAAAGGACATAGAGTGGCTCAGCCGCCGGGAGTACAACCCGTTCCTGTGGAAGGCATGGATGCTCATGGGACGTTCACAGTTCCATAAAGGCGCGTTCGACGAGGCCGCTTCCACATTCTCTTACATGAGCCGCCTCTACCAGACACAGCCCGCCATCTACGGCAAGGCTCGCGCATGGCTCGCGAAATGTTATGTGGAGGAGGGATGGATGTACGATGCCGAGGACGTGATACGCAACATTGAGCGTGACTCCATACACTGGGCCGCGCGCAAAGAGTGGGACTATACCTACGCCGACTACTACATCCACGCCGGTGACTACGCGAAGGCCATACCCTATCTGCGCCGTGTCATCAGGCACGAGATGCGCCGGAAGCAGCGTGCCCGTGAGTGGTATCTCATGGGACAGATGTATGCCGCGCTCGGCAACAACGAACAGGCGATGAAGGCCTACCGCCGCGTCATACGCCAGAACCCGCCTTACGAACTGGAGTTCAACGCACGCATAGCCATGACCGAGGTAATGTCGCAGGGGCAGTCGAAGAAAATGATAAGCCGCCTGAAGCGTATGGCGGTGTCGGACAAGAACAAGGAATATCTCGACCAGGTGTATTATGCCATCGGGAACATATACCTCAGCCAGAAAGACACGGTTCGCGCCATTGCCGCCTATGAGCGCGGCAACGCCAAGGCGACACGCTCCGGCATAGAAAAGGGAGTGCTGCTGCTCAGGCTCGGCGACTTGTATTGGGAGAAGGGACGCTTCTCCGACGCGCGACGCTGCTATGGCGAGGCGATAGGCATGCTTGACAAGGACCGCAAGGACTATGCCCAACTCTCGCAACGCTCCGCTGTCCTTGACGAGCTGGTGCCTTTCACCGACGCCATTCACTTGCAGGACTCTTTGCAGGCTCTTGCCAAAATGGACGAGAAGGAGCGCAATGCCGCCATCGACCGTGTGATAGAGGCTCTGAAAAAGAGGGAGAAGGAGGAGCAGAAGAAGCAGGCCGAGCTCAACGCACAGGAGACGATGGCGAAGAATGGGGGCGACATGGCAATGAACTCCAATGCCCGCAACAGCATTAACATAAACCAGAATGCCAACAACAAGGACAATGCCGTGTGGTATTTCTACAATCCCCTCGCCGTAAGTCAGGGTAAGGCGGCGTTCCAGAAGCAGTGGGGCAAGCGCGAAAACATTGACAACTGGCAGCGCGTGAACCAGACTGTGGTGGCGTTTGCTGACACGCAGGAATACTCGGAAGCACAGCTCGACTCCATCGCACAGGCAGAAGCCGCACTCGACTCGCTCGAACAGCAGGCCGACAGTGCACAGAACGACCCGCACCGGCGTGAGTATTACATGGCGCAAATACCTTTCACCGAGGAACAGGTGAAAGCCAGCAATGAAATAATAGAGGACGGACTGTTCCATGCGGGAGTGATCTTCAAGGACAAGCTCAACAACCTTCCGCTCAGCGAGCAACATCTGCGCCGCCTCACCGACAGTTATCCCGACTTCGGAAAGATGCCCGACGTGTTCTACCACCTCTTCCTCCTCTATTCGCGCAAGGGTGAATTCGGCGTAGCCGACAGCTATGTGGAAAAGTTGAAGAAGGACTATCCCGACAACGCATGGACAGTTTTGCTCACCGACCCCAATTTCAAGGAGAACGCGAAGCTCGGCGTCCACATCGAGGATTCGCTCTATGCCGCCACCTACGATGCCTTCAAGGCGGCGCGGTACGGCGAGGTGAAAGGCAATGTACACGTTTCCGGGACACGTTTCCCGTTGGGTGCCAACCGCGACAAGTTCATCTTCGTGGGCGCATTGGGCAAGCTTAACGAGGGAGACGCCGACGGATGCCTTGCCGACATGAAGACCGTCGTGGAGAAATACCCGCAGGGCAAGGTGAGCGAGATGGCGGGAATGATAGTGAAAGGGGTGCAGTCGGGCAGGCGTTTGCAAGGCGGCCGCTTCGATTTGGGCAGCATCTGGGAGCGGCGCACGGCGGTGCTCAATGACAGCGACAGCATCAATGCGCGGCAGTTCTCGGCGGAACGCAATGCCGACTTCGTGTTCATGATAGCCTACAAACCCGATTCCGTGGATGAAAACAAGATGCTCTTTGAGTTGGCGCGGTATAACTTCACCAGCTATATGGTGCGCAATTTCGACATGGAGATAGAGGATGCCGCAGGCATTCACCGCATGATCGTGAATGGCTTTCGCAACTACGACGAGGCATTGCAGTACGCGCGGCACTTCCATTCGCAGGCGTCGCTTGCGCAACTCATGGGCAAGAGCCGCACGATAGTCATAAGCGTGCAGAACCTTCCGCTGTTGGGCGGGCAGTTCAGCTACGACGATTACGCTGCATTCTACGCCGAACACTTCGCCCCGTTGAAGGTGAGTTCGATGGAACTCCTTGCCGAACCGGGCGAAATCACCGTAGAGAGGCGGACGGAAGAGGCCTCGCCTGACGACGGGTTTGACGACGCTGATGGCGGAGGCAACTACTTCGACGGAGGCACGGAACTTATGCCCGACGACGGTGGAAGCACCGTAGTGCCCGAGACGGAGACTCCTGCCGCCGCCAATGAGGACGGCAATGTGCTTGTGCCAGGCCGTGACGAGCCTGCGGGCACCACTGTGATAGAGGGTGACGACGCTCCCGCCGCGCCCGAGACACAGCAGGGCGAGACGGTGATTGACGACATCCCCGCCGCCACACGTCCCTCCGCTACGCCGCCCGCGGCACAGACGCAGCAGCCCGTGGAGCCGCAGCAGTCGGCGGTGACACCTGAAACGGAGGTGAAGGGTACGGGAAACCTTGAAGAAGAGTTCTATTTCGACGACGGTACGCCGCCGGTTTCCGCAGGCAAGGGCGGCACAAAAGGCAACAAGGCGGCAGCCCCCCGGTCTCAGGAATACGACGACGAGTATTACGATCTGGACGGTTTCTGACCCTCCCCAATGCTTCACCAGACAAAAAGCAACGCTTATGAGTAACGGATTTTTACTGTGGGTGGACGACGAGATAGAATTGCTCCGCGCCCACATACTTTTTCTTGAAAAGAAAGGCTACACCGTAACCACGGTGAGCAATGGCACCGATGCCATAGAAGAGTGCCGACGGCACACGTTCGACCTCGTGCTGCTCGACGAGATGATGCCCGGCATTTCGGGCCTGGAAACCCTCCAGCGCATAAAGGAACTGTCGCCCGCCACGCCTGTCGTCATGGTGACAAAGAGCGAAGAGGAGAACATAATGGACATGGCCATAGGCTCGAAGATAGCCGACTACCTCATAAAGCCCGTCAATCCCAGTCAGATTTTGCTCACGTTGAAGAAGAACATCCACCGTCGGCAGATTGTCGCCGAGGTGACACAGACGGGCTATCAGCAGAGCTTTCAGGACATTGCCACACAGATAACGGCTTGCCGCAGCATCGCCGACTGGATGGAGGTGTACCGCCGTCTGGTGCACTGGGAGCTCGAACTGAGCGGCACCGACAGCTCGATGACGGAGATGTTGCAGATGCAGAAGGACGAGGCCGACCTCGGTTTCGGCAAGTTTGTGCGCAACAACTACCTCGACTGGGTGGCTCCGCATCAGCAAGAACGCCCCCTGATGAGCACCGACATCTTCAAGACCAAGGTGTTTCCTGCCATCGATGCGGGTGAGAAAGTGTTTCTCATCGTAATCGACAACTTCCGCTACGACCAGTGGCGCGTGCTCTCGAAGGAGATTGGCGAAATGTTCGACATCGACGAGGACATGTATGTCAGCATCCTCCCCACCGCCACGCAATATGCCCGCAACGCCATATTCAGCGGACTTATGCCCGGCCAGATAGCGCAGATGTTCCCCGAACTGTGGGTGGATGAGGACGAAGAGGAAGGCAAGAACCTCAACGAGGAGCCGCTCATACGCACGCAGATAGAACGTTACCGGCGGCACGACACCTTCTCCTACCACAAGGTGAACGACTCTGTCGGCGCCGACCGCCTGCTCGACCGCCTCAACACGCTGTGCGGAAACGACCTTAACGTGGTTGTGGTGAACTTCATCGACATGCTCTCGCACGCCAGGACAGAGTCGAAGATGGTGCGCGAACTCGCCAACAACGAGTCGGCATACCGCAGCATCACGCTCAGCTGGTTCCGCCATTCGGTGATGGCGGAGCTTATAAAGGCTCTCTCGCAGATGGACTGCAAGGTGATAATCACCACCGACCATGGCAGCATAAGGGCTTCAAAGCCCGTAAAGATAGTGGGAGACCGCAACACCAACACCAACCTGCGCTACAAACTCGGCAAGAACCTCAACTGCAGCTCCAAGGATGTGTTCGTCATAAAGAACCCCTCGCAGGCACAGTTGCCCGCCCCCAACCTCAGCACGAGCTATGTGCTGGCAATGGGCAACACTTTCTTCGCTTATCCCAACAACTACAATTACTATGTGTCCTACTACAAGGACACATTCCAGCACGGCGGTATATCGCTCGAGGAGATGCTTATACCGCTGATAACGCTCACCTCGCGGAAGCGCGGCGGGTGAACGGCGATAACTTGTAAAGGCATGAAAACATGGAAATAAAAATCAACACTCTCGCCGAAATAGGCGATGCGGCACGGCAGTTCGTCGCTGCGATGGGCGACAGTAAGGTGTTTGCCTTCTACGGAAAGATGGGCGCGGGGAAGACGACTTTCGTCAAAGCCGTGTGTGAAGTCCTCGGGGTGGAAGATGTGATAACCTCCCCCACGTTCGCGATAGTGAACGAATACCAGAGCGCGACGACCGGGGAAAGTATCTATCACTTCGACTTCTACCGCATAAAGAAACTCGAAGAGGTTTATGACATGGGCTACGAGGATTATTTTTACAGCGGCAGCCGCTGCTTCCTCGAATGGCCTGAACTCATAGAGGAGCTCCTGCCCGGGGACGCCCGCAAGGTGACGATAGAGGAAACGGAGGACGGCACACGCGTGGTGCGCTTCTGATTTTGCGTGCAAAAAGGGCTTGCCTTGAAGTCAGGCAAGCCCTTTTACTGTGTCATTCCATTGTCAGTTCCACCGGGCAGTGGTCGCTTCCGAGCACCCCGGTGTGTATCGCCGCGCCTTGTACGCGGTCCAGCAGCCGCTCGGACACTATGAAGTAGTCGATGCGCCAGCCTGCATTCTTCTCGCGGGCATGGAAGCGGTATGACCACCATGAGTAGGTGGTGTCGTCGGGATGCAGCGTGCGGAACGTATCGGCAAAGCCGCTTTCGAGCATTATGGTCATGCGCCCGCGCTCCTCATCGGTGAACCCGGCGTTGCGGCGGTTGCTCTTCGGGTTTTTGAGGTCAATCTCCTGATGTGCCACATTCAGGTCGCCGCAGAGTATTACGGGCTTATGCGCGTCAAGCTTCTTGATGTATCCGAGGAAGTCTGTCTCCCATTTCATGCGGTAGTCGAGGCGCCGCAGACCGTCCTGCGAGTTGGGCGTGTAGCATGTCACGAGGTAGAAGTCTTCTGTCTCGAGTGTGATGACGCGCCCTTCGTGGTCGTGTTCGTCGATTCCTATGCCGTAGGTTACGGACAACGGTGTGTGGCGCGTGTATATGGCAGTGCCAGAATAGCCTTTCTTGTCGGCGTAGTTCCAGAAAGAGGCGTAGCCGGGGAACTGCAGGTCGAGTTGTCCTGCCTGCATCTTTGTCTCCTGAAGGCAGAAGAAGTCGGCATCGAGTTGACGGAAACTCTCCTCGAAACCCTTGCCCGTGCAGGCTCTAAGGCCATTGACATTCCATGAGATAAACTTCATAAGCTTGTGTTTTGGCGCGTTGCCCTTATTTTGCTTCGCAGGTGATGTAAATCTCCCTCATGTAGGTGGAGGTGGTGGCAGTGGTTTCAGCGTCTATTTCCGGTTTGTCGAAGCAGATGGCGTAGAGCGCCATCCGGTATTCGAAGGTGTGCTTCGTAGCTGTCCAGATTCCGTTGAGAGAGTTGGGGTAGAACAGGAAATAGGCCTTCTTCGGGTTGCCCTCATAGTTGAATGTGGTCTCGACATACGCGGGGTTCACATAGAACTGTACATACTGCGATGTGATGGCTTGTTTGCTCGGGATGTAGAAGAACGACTTGAGGGTGACATCGGGCATGCTCCTCATCTGGCTGTGGAGCTCCCGCAGGTACTTGCCCTTGACTGTATTGTCGGTGGCGGGTACAATGATTGCCGAGTCGAGCTTGCTTACGGGGAAACGGTAGAGGGTGACGGTGGAGTCGGTTCTTGCTGTCCAGTAAGTGTCGGTGGAGTCGTATTTCGTCGCTTCAAGACCGATGCCGTTGTATTTCGGGTAGTAGAAGCGCACTCTGCCGCCGTATTCTCCAGCCATGTCGTTCATGTACTTCTTGTAGGTCTGCTCGTCGATGGAATAGTCTTCCGTTTCCATACACGAGTTGAACGATACTGCCGCCATGACGCAGCATAATGCCGTCACGAAGATTTTTCCGATTTTTTCCATTTTCTTTTTCACTTTGATTTTGTTTGTTTTAATGAGTTCTGCAAGTTAAATGCGTGCTTTGCAGAATCATTGTATGGGGCAACCGTTTTTTTTTTAGAATTTTCTTGAGTCGGAATGTATGAGGTTCATGAACTCCTCGCGGGTCTTGGCCTGGTTGAAGGCACCCGAAAAGTCGCTTGTCGTGGTGATGGAGTTCTGCTTCTCCACGCCCCGCATCTGCATGCACATGTGCTTGGCTTCCACCACCACCATCACTCCGAGCGGATGCAGGGTCTCCTCGATGCAGTCCTTTATCTGCTGTGTCAGGCGCTCCTGCACTTGCAGGCGGTGCGAGAATATGTCCACTACGCGCGCTATCTTGCTCAGCCCCGTGATGCAACCGTCGGGTATGTACGCCACGTGTGCCTTGCCGTAGAAGGGCAGTATATGGTGCTCGCACATCGAGAAGAAGTCGATGTCCTTGACAATCACCATCTGGTTGTAGTCTTCTTTGAACAGCGCGTCGGTGAGAACCTTGTGCGGGTCCTGCGTGTAGCCGCGTGTAAGCACCTGCATTGCCTTTGCCACACGCGTGGGAGTACGTTGCAGCCCCTCCCGCCCGGGGTCTTCGCCAAGCAGCGAGAGAATGCTTTTGTAGTGTGCCGCAAGCTCGTCGAGCCCTTCGCGGTATTCTTGAGTTGTCATAAATGTCGGATGTTTGGTTTTGAGTGCCGCGTTGTCCTGCCGTGGTGCAGTGCAAAATGTCAGTAGGCCACGGTTATCTTTCCGCTCACGATGCAGGCTTGCTTGTAGCCCAGTTTCTGCACTTGCATGAGCACGGAGTGGGCGTCCTGATAAGTGCGGAAGTTGCCCATCCGGCATATCCAGCGCGGCGAATAGAAGTGCACATACACCGGAATGTCGGGGAAAAGGGCTTTCAGTTCGTTGCCGATGTTCTGTGCCTTGACTTTGTTCTCACGCGAGTTGCCCCCGGCGAATACCTGCACCCGGTAACCGTTCACTTTATAGGTGCTGCGCATTGCCTTCCTGTGTGTGTCGCCGTTGGCACTTTCTATGTCGTTGTCGGCCTTGTCGGCCGATGGAGTTTCGTGCTTGTGTGTGTCGGTCTTGGGTTTGTTCCCGTCGTCGGCCTTGGGGTGTTGAGGATGTGCGGCAGAGGCCGTCGGTTGCTGTTTCGCTGCCGGTGCTTTCGCGCTCACGTCTGCCCCATTCACCAGTTTGTCAATTTCTGCACTCTGGGTAACGGTCACTGTGGCATGTCCTTGTCTCTGTTGCAGATGCTCCGTGAATGTCTGCGCCCATGCGGCTGCCTCCATGCAGAGAGCGGTGATGAATAGGATGATGATGCGTTTCATTTTGTTTTCTTCTGGTTTGCCTTGCCGTCTTTTCCGGCAGAGACTGTGATTGAAGGGAGTGAGTTTCCAAGCCGTCCGTGACGCACCTGAAAACTCACTTTGTCGTTGTTGCCTTTTTATTTCTTCCAAGCGTCGATGATGCCCTTGAAGTCGGCGCATTTCAGTGAAGCGCCGCCGATGAGGCCACCGTCAATGTTGGGTTTAGAGAAAAGTTCAGGCGCATTGCTTGCCTTGCAGCTGCCTCCGTAGAGTATGGAGGTGTCTTCGGCAGCTTCCTTGCCGTACTTCTCTGCCACGATGGAGCGTATGTAGGCGAGCATTTCCTCTGCCTGGTCGGATGTCGCGGTCTTGCCGGTTCCGATGGCCCAGATGGGTTCGTATGCAATGATGATGTTCTTCCAAGCCTCTGCGTCAAGGTGGAATACGCTGCCTTCGAGCTCTGCCTTCACCACTTCGTTCTGCTTTTCGGCTTCGCGTTCCTCGAGTGTTTCGCCGCAGCAGAATATCACTTTCAGTCCGTTTTTGAGTGCGAGGTCGGTCTTTTCCTTGAGTATTGCGGCAGTTTCACCGTAGTACTGGCGACGCTCGGAGTGCCCGAGGATGACATACTGTGCGCCGGTGCTCTTCACCATCTCGGCAGAAACCTCTCCGGTGTAGGCTCCCTTTTCCTTGTCGGCACAGTTTTCTGCCCCGAGGCCAACTACTGCCGGGTCGAGAACGCCTGCCACGGAAGCGAGGTGTATGAACGGGGTGCAGATCACGACGTCACAGTTAGGCTTGTCGGCCACAAGTGCCTCGTTGATTTCTTTTGCGAGGGCTACACCGTCTTGCAGGTTCATGTTCATTTTCCAGTTACCTGCTACAATTTTCTTTCTCATTTTCTTTTTTGTTTTAAATAGTTTGTATATTCTGTTTGTATCCTGTTTTTTGTCTATCCATTTTGTCCATGCCCACAGGCGGTCGGCTATTGTCAGGAGCGTGAGTGGCAGCAGGAACCATAGGAATATTTGCAGCATCCGTGCCGGTGTGTTTTCTTTTGGCATCCTGCCTATGTCGAGTTTGTCGAGGCTTGCCTTCATCTCCGATGCCTTGGGCAGGCGGTTGTGGCTCCATTTGTTTATCACCTTGCCGTCCTTTATGAGCACGAGCCCGGGGTTGCTCCGTATTATGGTCTTTAGCGTCGTCTCGTCGGCGGTGACGAAGGGGTATTCGGCTCCTGTGATGTCGCGCCACCGTTCCATCGCATTCTGCGGACTTGCGGTGAGGCAGTAGAACGGTATACCGTGCTCGTGGGCGTATTCATAGAGCTGGTCGATGTCGCCGAAGTTGCTGTCGTCGGCTTTCTCAAGCTGCGGTGCGACAAGCAGGAAAGTGTAGCCCTTGTATTGGAGCACCTTGTCTGTTATGTCGTCTCCCGTGGCGTTGTCAGTGAGTGAGAAGTCGTGTATGGGCGGCTCGTATCCCGCTTTGGTCTGCACTGTCTTCGCTTCCACAAATTGCCATGTGGAGTCGGGGTAGTTGTCGAGTGTGAATTCCTTGACCGTGCCGTCCTTTTTCAGCAGGAATGTTGTCTTGAATTCGGGCTGTTCGGCATCGTCGGGTATCTCCATCCCTTTTCTTATGTCGGCTCCTATGTGGTAGGGGCGGAAGTCGATGAACGGCAGCAGGTACAGGCACAGAACACTTGTAACGAGGATGTAGATGGCGGTGAAGTTGAAGACAATCCACTGGTTGCTTTTCGATATGAGCCGTCCCATGCTCAGCGGCCATCGCATCATCACAATTGTGCAGGCCAGCAACAGGATGTTCTTCAGCAGTGTCTGGCCGTTTGTGAGCGTTATGGCGTCGCCGAAGCATCCACAGTCGCTCACGGGGTCGGCGACGTAAATCCATATTGTGAACGCCGTCATCACTGCCATGACGAGCGCCATGAGCTTTGTCACGATGCGGCGGCGTATGGCGAAGAGCACCATGATGCCAAGGGTGAACTCCGTGGCGGCGAGGAGCACTGCTGCAACGAGAGTGAGCCAGTCGGGGATACGGGCGGCGATGTGCATTGCCGCGAGGTAGTCGTGCAGTTTGTATTGTGTGCCCAGCGGGTCGATGGCCTTGACATATCCCGACACGATGAACGTGAGAGCCGTGACGGTACGGCACATGTTCACTGCTGCGCCCCTGAGTCTGCTCATCCTTGCTGCTGTTGCTCCGTCAGCTTTATCACGCCGAAGACGGCGTAGTTGATTATGTCCATGTAGTTGGCGTCGATGCCTTCCGACACGAGCGTGGCTCCGTTGAGCTGCTCCATCTCCTTTATGCGTTGCAGCTTGGTGAGTATGAAGTCGGTGTAGCTGCTTGTACGCATGCTCCGCCAAGCCTCGTCATAGTCGTGGTTCTTGCGTGCCATCAGTGTGAGGGCTTCCTGTGCGTGCATGTCGTAGAGCTTTATCGCCTCGTCGGGGGTGATGTCAATGCTGTCGGCGTAGCCTTTCTCGAGCTGTATGAGCCCCACGATGCCGTAGTTTATCAGTGCCACGAATTCGGGGCGTATGCCTTCATCGACGAGTGCCTCGCCTTTCGTCTCCAAGGAGCGTATGCGCTTTGCCTTGATGAAGAGTTGGTCGGTAAGCGACGAGGGGCGCAGTATGCGCCACGAGGCACCGTAGTCGTGCAGTTTTTTCACGAAGAGCGAGCGGCACTCGCTCATTGTGTTTTTGAATTGTTCTTCTGTCTTTGTCGTGTCCATAATCCGCTGCAAAAATACTAAAATCTTGTGAGATGGGCAATAATCTGCCGTCCGTTTTGTTTCCACATGACGGCAACGGTTTCAAAAGAAGCCTTGTTTGCGCCGCAAACAAGGCTTCTTCGAGGTGTAAACAAGGCTTCTTTGCAATGCAGACAAGGCTTCTTTGCAATGCAGACAAGGCTTCTTTGTAATGCAGACAAGGCTTCTTTGTAATGCAGACAAGGCTTCTTTGCAATGCGGTGTAAATATGTCTGAGAACCAATGCGCTACGGTTTTGCTTCCGGTTGCCGTGCTTGCTTCTGCCGCACGTGTATCATTTTCACTACGCCGCACATGGCTTCGTAGCGTGCACGGAGCGAGTCGCAGCGCACGCGCAGTTTGTTCTTCTTGTACAGGTCGGTCTCGTTGCCCAACTGCCCGATGGCCTCCTGCAACAGGATGTCGGTCTTCGCAACATCGGCCTGCGCCATTTTCAGCGACGCTTCCTGCCATATCGCAAGGGCTTTCCTGCGTGCCTCCACGGCTTTGGGGAAACGTTCGCGGAGGGATGTGATGGAGTCGAGTGTGACCCTGTATTCGCCTTTCTTGTAGAGCGAATTGATTTCGGCGAGTAGCGATGCCGCCTTTTCTTCTTCTGTCGGTGTGCAGCTTGCCGCAAGCAGGGCAAGTGCAAAAATCGTTGTATATTTCATTGCAACGGCAAAAGTACAACATTCTGCGCCGACAGAGCCCGGTTGCGTGTCTATTTTAATTATTTTTAAAGGAGACGGTTGCGTGTCTGCGTCCGTAAGGCACTTCCCGCCCACCTTGGCTTTCGGGTTTTCAGAAGTCCCATTTGACACCGAGACACGGACGGCACTTAAATCCGTCGGTAGAACCGAAATTGTTGCTGAATTCCATTTCAGTCCCGATACTGAAGTTATCAACGCCGAAGTGCTGTCCTACATTGTACCAAAGCTGTGGTTCAGTGCATAAGACAGTGCTACGTTCGGCTGTTTCCCCGTTGTCTCCGATGCAGGTGTGGTTCTCCCACCAGAAGTCGGCGAAACCGCCAAACTTGAGCCCTTTCACGCCGAAAATGTCGTCCATGTTCCACACTGCGGTGAGCTGCATGGGGATGTCCGATGATACTTTTCTGATGGTCTTGTACAGAGCCTTGAGGTTAAGGGTGTTCTTGAAGTCCTGGCTGTGTATGAAATAATCCACGCCGAAGAGCCAGGCGTTGTTGATGGGATAGGACTTTGTGATGCCGCCATTGTACTCCACTTGCAGAGAGAGATTTTTGAGCGGTGTCTTCTGCCAGAAGTTCAAACAGCGGGCTATCTCGAAATAGGAACCGCCGGGGGCGAGATTGGGTCCCGGAACGTGTTGGTCGTAATTGAAATCGTGGTCGATAAAGAAGTAGGTGTTGCCCCATTTGTCCTGCTTGAACATTTCAAGCGTTAGAGTGACGAATTTTCTGTCCGAACCGAAATCGTAGAATAATTGGGCATTCACTTGTGCCTTTGCCCTTGTGCTGCCCATGGACAGCATGGCGAGCAAAGCTACAGTTAAAACTGATTTGTTGGCTTTCATTTTTTTGCTGTAATTGTTTTTGCGGAAAGGTGTTTTTCTTCACTTTTTCCCGGTATCCTGTAAACAATCTGCAAAAGTATGCTTTTTCTGTGAAAAAAGCGTATCACAAGTCCTCGTTTTGCTTCCCTGGGGGCAAAACGGCATGAAAAAAGAAAAAGGTGAAGCCTGACTACGGGCTTCACCTTAATATATTAGCGTCGCAATGACTTTTTTCCGTTGTTTATCACAATGCCCTTGTAGGCAGTGCTTACCCGTTGCCCCTGTACATTGTATAATGTGTTGCCGGTGGCGGAAACAGACTGCGTCGTGATGCCGCGGATGCCCGACTCGATGTCGTGTAGCACTGCATTGTCGATGTTCTCACAGTTCTTTTTATACCAGTCCTTTATGTATTCGGCCTCTGTGTAGGGGGAATCTTGCAGTTCCACGGCGTTCTTTCCCCATGCACCATATTCGCGTTCCCACGCGCCCGACTCTGCAAAAGCTTTTGCGTAAGCGTCCACTCTGGCGTTGAACGCCTCTGTCGAGAGCGTGCTTCCGTAGAGTTCTTTCCACCGCTGTGCCGTTTCGTATTGGTAGTCGTTCGCCTTCCCTTCCCAAAGGCGTTTGAAAAGCACCGCCTTTGTCACCATGGCATTGTCGGAAAGGGTCGCGTAGTGGTTCCCTTCTGCATCCGTTCCGAGCGAAGCTCCAAGGCTCCACGGAGTGATAAGCATCTGCACACCCTTGTTTGCGTTTACCGTACTCAGGTAAATGTCGTTTGCCTTGTTGTTGCAGATGCCTGTGGCGAGGGCAAACACATGGTAGTCGGTCACGTTTTGCGCATACATGTGCCCGTCGGTTCCGGCCTTGAAGTCCTCGTCGGATGATGCGGTGCAGAATTCCTTGAAGCCCACGAGCGGTGCCCATGCGTCTTCACAGGCGTTGTCGTCGGGGTAGTCAAGTTCCCACTCCAGCCATGTCGCGCTGGCGCCGGGCATGTCTTCCGTCACGCCCGTGAACGTGTCTTCGCCCCAACTGTCGGTCTTGTACAGCACGCCGTTGATGGTTGTGGTGCCGTCTGAGTTTTCCTTTGCCTTCTTTATGCCGAGTAGTTTGCGGTTTATCTTGTCTGTGAAGCAGTAGAGTCCGTGGTAATTGCCGTTGATGAACAGTTCTACAAACTGGCCCTCCGTGCCGTTGCGGTTGCCGTAGTCAGTGTCGTACGGAGTCTTGGAAACGGCGTTCCATAAGTCGGTGCAAAGGCGGTTGCGCAGGCGCGAGCGGTCGGTTGCCATGGCGTCGAGTATCCACGCATCGTCTTTGCGTATGCCGAAGAGTGCTGCATCGAGGCTCTTTCCGTTTTCGTCGAGCAGTTTCACGGCAAACGATTTCTTGTCGTAGGCAAGCGAAGCCGTGCCACGGTATTTCACCTTGCAGGCATATTTCTCTGTGGTTTCAGCCTGGTCTTTCGCCGCAGGGTCGGCTATTTCGAGCGAGGCAGCGGAGTATTCGTCCTTGTTCACGTTGTCCATGTCCACCGTGAGGTTCACAAGGGGCAGCGAGTTGTCGCCAAGCTGCTTCGTCATTGTCTCAAATTCCGTCTCGTCCACAATCTCTGTCGGGATGTCGGCAAACAGGTTGTCCTTCAGGTTGTCGAAGTTGGTGCTGAACCAAGTCTTTATATAGTCTGCTTCGTCGTCAATGTCCTGTTTCAGTGCCACGGGGTTGGCGTTCCATGCGTTGTATTCCCGCTCCCATGCTCCCGACTCCTTGAACTGCTTTACATAGGCATCCACCCTCGCGTTGAATGCTTCTTTGGAGAAGAGCGTCTTACTGAGCTTGCGCCAACGGTCGGCGACGGCGGTCTGATACTTGTTGATGTTGCCGTTCCAGAGGCGTGCAAAGGGCTTCACCCGCAGTATCATGTAGTTGTCGGCCACATAGTTGTGGTAAGAGCCTTCCCAGTCTCCGCCCATCGAAGTGTCAAGATCCCATGGCGTGATCATCATGCGCTTGTCCTTGTTTATGTTCACTATGCTGAGGAATGCGTTTTTCATCGTGTTGTCACGCAGTCCCAATGCGAGGCAGAACACATGGTAGTCTATCATGTTCTGGATGTAGAGGTTCTCGTCAAGCCCGCTTGTGAAGTCGTCGTCCGATGTCTTCGTGCAGTAGTCGATAAAGTCCTTCAGCGGCGTGTATGCCGTCTCGCAGGGGTAGTCGTCGGGGTAGTCCAGTTCCCAAGAGTTCCATGACTCGCCGGTCATCGACTGAGAGGAGTAGCCGTTCAGGTATGCGGCATCGCTCCATTCGGCGCATTTGTACATCACGCCGTTGATGACGGGGTTGCCGCTGTCGTCGGTCTTTGCCTTCTTCACACCCAACAGTTTGCGGTTCACCTTGTCTGTCATGCAGTACAGCCCGTGGTATTTGCCGTTTATGAACACCTCCACGAAGTAGCCTTTTGTGCCGTTACGTCCGGCAAAGTCGGTGGAGTAGGGCGTTGTTGAAAACTCGTTCCAGATGTCGAAGCAAAGGCGGTCGCGCATTCTCACGCGGTCTATCGCCATTGCGCCGAGTATCCATGAGTCGTCCTCACGGTTGCCGAGTACGGGCGCATCGAGACTGTTTCCGTCGGCATCGAGCAGTTTCACGGCAAACGACTTCTTGTCGTACCACAGCGAAGTGGCCCCGCGGTACTTTATCTTGCAGTTGAATGTCGTCACCACGTTGCCGTCGGTGCGTGCCAGCGGGTCGGCAATTTCAATGGTGGCCTGTGTGTAGTTGGGTTTCGTCACACTTGCAATATCGACGGTGATATTGACGAGTGGCAGCGATTTTTCGTTGAGTTGCTGTTTCATCTGCTCGTAAGTGACAGCGTCTGCCGCGCCGGCAACGATGGCCTGCACTGTCAGCAGAATGGTGAAGATGACTTTTTTCATAAGATCTCAGATATGTTTTTTTTGATTGTTGTCCGTTGGAAGTGCCCGTTCCTGCCGCATGAAAAGCTGCGGGTGGTGTGCTGCTTGAAGTCTATGTCCTGCAAAGATACTGTTTTATTGCGGCAATTAGGCAAATTTCGGCAAATATATTTGCTGTATAAACACTTCATCGCATTGCGGAAGCATCTACAAACTTGCAAAATAGCTTGCCGATGCCGTTTCTTTTTGCTAATTTTGCATTGTATAAAGCACGCTCATCCGTGGCACAGCCACGACAGACAGACAAGCATGAAGATTTACACCGATGCCGAACTGGCACAGATTCTCGATAAAGACATATTTCACAGAATAGGCGAAGCCGCCGACGCTTTGCAGATGGAATGCTACCTCGTGGGCGGCTATGTGCGTGACATCTTCCTCGGACGCCCCACCAACGACATCGACGTGGTGGTGGTGGGCAGCGGCATAGAGGTGGCAAAGGCGTTACAGCAGCGTCTGGGGCGCAATGCCCGCACGGGTGCATGGAAGGCACACCTTGCCGTCTATCGCAACTTCGGCACCGCCCAGGTGAAGTGGCGCGGCACGGAAGTGGAGTTCGTCGGGGCACGCCGCGAAAGCTACACCCACGACTCGCGCAAACCGGTAGTGGAGGACGGCACGCTGGAGGACGACCAGAACCGCCGCGACTTCACCATCAACGCCATGGCAGTGTGCCTGAACAAGGGACGGTTCGGCGAACTCGTCGATCCGTTCGGCGGCATTTACGACCTTGAGGACGGCATAATACGCACACCGCTCGACCCCGACATCACTTTCAGCGACGATCCCTTGCGCATGATGCGGTGTGTGCGTTTCTCCGCACAGCTCAGGTTTTTCATTGACGACGAGACTTTCGAGGCTCTCGGCCGCAACGCCGAACGCATAAAGATAATAAGCGGTGAACGCATAGCCGACGAACTTAACAAGATAATGCTCGCTCCGCAGCCCAGCCGGGGGGTTGTGGAGTTGCAGCGCTGCGGCCTCCTTCCGCTCATAATGCCCGAGCTCTCCGCACTTGACATTGTGGAGACACGCAACGGGCGGGCGCACAAAAACAACTTCTACCACACGCTTGAGGTACTCGACAACGTGGCCGCCAAGAGCGACAGCCTGTGGCTGCGCTGGGCTGCACTGCTGCACGATGTAGGCAAGACGAAGTCGAAACGTTGGGAGCCTGCCGTGGGCTGGACTTTCCACAACCATAATTTTATAGGCGCAAAGATGGTGCCCGAGATGTTCAGGCGCATGAAGCTGCCCCTGGACATGAAGATGAAGTATGTGCAGAAACTCGTGGACTTGCACATGCGCCCCATCGCCATCGCCGACGAGGAGGTGACCGACAGTGCCGTGCGCCGTCTGTTGAGTGACGCGGGCGACGACATCGACGACCTTATGACGCTCTGCGAGGCTGACATTACAAGCAAGAACGCCTGCCGCAAACGCCAGTTTCTCGAGAATTTCCGTATAGTGCGCGAGAAAATATCCGACCTTAAGGAGCGCGACTACAAGCGGCTGTTGCAACCGGTAATCGACGGCAACGAGATAATGCAGATGTTCCACCTGCATCCCTGCCGCGAGGTGGGCACGCTGAAACAGACCCTCAAGGACGCCGTCCTCGACAACCGCGTGGCCAACGAACGTGCGCCGCTCATGCAGTTGCTCATGCAAAAGGCCGCGGAGATGGGGCTTGTGCAGGAAAGGGAAACATCGCCCGGACTTCCGCCGCAACATCCCGGCCTTTAATCCGCAGCCTTTATTTGGTGCCGTCGGACAAGACGCGCATCCTTTTATGGCGCATTCTGTCATCCAAGGGTTTTTGGACAATTCGGGTTCAAAGACCGACGCCGTCACGGTGATAAATCAATGTTTTTGTGTTGTCCTTTTTTTCTTGTGCGAAAAAAGGGACATGATGTTGGAGATATAGGTAAGACCTTGAATAAAAGTTGTTAAATCTTTCCTGTTATTCAGGCGATATATTGATAATGTTGGTAATTTTGTACACGAAAATTCCGCGTTATTGGTAGGGTTTTCGGTTTTCAAAGTCATCAGGGATAAACTATAAAACACGAACAAAACAAATAATAGTAGATACAAAAAATGAAAAGAACAAAGATTTTATTGGTTACAGCTTTTGCTGTGATGCTCGCCTCATGTGGCGGCGGAAAAAGTGGCGGAAAGCCTAACTTCGGCGACAATGAGTATGCCGTGCGCACATTGCAGGGTCAGGATGCCGAGTTGCAGACTACCTATCCTGCAACGGTCAAGGGCGTGCAGGATGTTGAAATCCGCCCGAAAGTGTCGGGATTTATCACAAAGCTCTGCGTCAAGGAAGGCCAGCAGGTGAAGGCCGGGCAGCTTCTCTTCGTCATCGACAACGTGACCTACAGTGCCGCAGTGCGTCAGGCCAAGGCCGCAGTGAACTCAGCACAGGCGCAGCTCAACACCGCCCGCCTCACATATAACAATTCGGAGAAACTCTTTAAGAACAATGTCATCGGCTCATACGAGCTCCAGTCGGCCAAAAATTCGATGGAAAGTGCCGCGGCACAGCTTGCGCAGGCCGAGGCGGCATATGTCTCCGCAAAGCAGAACCTCGACTTCTGCTATGTCACAAGCCCGGCGACGGGTGTCATCGGCGACCTGCCTTACCGTGTGGGTGCTCTCGTGAGCGCATCGAGCCAGCAGCCCCTCACCACCGTTTCCAACATCAGCACAATGCAGGTGTATTTCTCTGTCACTGAAAAGGACCTTCTCGAAATGACAAAGACAGCAGGTGGCACACATGCGGCAATCAACGATTATCCCGCAGTGAAGCTGCAACTCGCCGATGGCACAATCTACAACCACCCCGGAAAGGTGGCTGCCGTGAGCGGAGTGATCGACCCGACGACAGGCTCAGTGAGTATGCGCGCCGATTTTCCCAACCCCGACCAGCTGCTTAAAAGCGGTGCCTCAGGCTCCATCGTGGTGCCCCACACTGCCACTTCCGCTGTCATCCTTCCGCAGGATGCCGTGGCACAGGTGCAGGACAGGTATTTTGTGTATGTCGTAGGCAAGGACAACAAGGTGAAATACACTGCCGTTACCGTCAATCCCAACGATGACGGCAAGAACTATATCATCAATTCCGGAATCGGCGTGGGCGACCGTGTGGTGGTGAACGGCATTTCTTCGCTCACCGACGGTATGGAAATAAAGCCCGTTACAGAAGCGCAGTATGCTGAAAAGCTCAAGCAGACCGAATCCATCGGTGCCGATCAG
The DNA here is from genome assembly GCA_963599085.1 of bacterium. Classification (GTDB taxonomy): domain Bacteria; phylum Bacteroidota; class Bacteroidia; order Bacteroidales; family Bacteroidaceae; genus Prevotella. The sequence goes on from CAVBVK010000001.1 coordinate 23,171, forward strand.
GGCGACATCTCAAAACTGAAAAAGCACTTCGGAAAGTAATTCTTTGACTGCGGACAGAGGCTGCAAGACCCCGTGCCGCCGTCAATTCGTTTGCCAAAAGCATGCCTTGGGCATGCGGAACATAAATAAATAAGTGAAAGAAAATGAAATTAGATAGATTTATCAAGCGCCCGGTGCTCTCCACGGTGATTTCCATCTTCGTGGTAATCCTGGGTGTCATCGGCTTGGTGTCGCTGCCTGTCGAGCAGTATCCTAACATCGCGCCGCCTACAATCATGGTGCGTGCATCCTACACGGGTGCCAATGCCGAGACCGTGATAAACTCGGTGCTCGCCCCGTTGGAGGAGCAAATCAACGGTGTGGAAGGCATGACATATATGACTTCGAGTGCCACCAATAGCGGTTCGGCATCGATTACCGTGTTCTTCAAGCAGGGAATGAATGCCGACATGTGTCAGGTGAATGTCCAGAACCGTGTGTCGCAAGCTTCGGCACTGCTTCCTGCCGAGGTGACAAAAGCCGGAGTGCAGGTGATGAAACGACAGTCTTCGACGGTGATACTCTTCGGTCTTACAGCCGAGGACGACCGATACGACGACGAGTTCCTCGCCAACTACGCCCAGATAAATGTCGTCCCTGCCATCAAGCGTGTCAATGGCGTGGGCGAGTGCGAATGCCTCTCTGCCAAGGACTACACCATGCGTCTGTGGCTCGACCCAGTGAAGATGAAGAACCATGGGCTTATCCCGTCTGACATCACTGGCGTACTTTCGCAGCAAAACATTGAGGCTGCGCCCGGATCCGTGGGAGAACAGAGCGACAACCAATACGAATATACCATCCGCTACAAAGGCCGTCTGAAGACTCCGACGGAGTTTGGCGACATGATAATAAAAAGTGACAGCAACGGACAGACCATACGCGTGAAGGATGTGGCCAACGTGGAGATGGGAGCGCAGTCTTATGCCATTGAATCGGCACTGGATGGCAAATCGTCAGTGACCATGATGGTGACGCAGACAGCAGGCTCCAATGCCACCGAGATTGCCGACAACATCAAGAAACTGCTGAAAGAGCAAGAGGCATCGCTGCCACCCGGACTGCATTTTGACGTGATGCAGGATGTGACGGAGTTCCTCTACGCTTCAATCGAGGATCTTGTGAAGACCCTTGTCGAGGCCTTCCTGCTCGTGTTCATCGTGGTTTACATATTCTTGCAGGACACACGCTCCACGCTTATACCGTTGATTGCCGTGCCGGTGTCGTTGATCGGTACGTTCTTCTTCCTGTATGTGTTCGGCTTTTCGCTCAACCTTCTCACACTGGCAGCTCTTGTGCTTGCCATAGCCATAGTGGTGGACGACGCCATAGTGGTGGTGGAGGCGGTGCATGCCAAGCTCGACCTCGGATACAAGTCTGCAAGGCAGGCGTCCATTGATGCCATGAACGAAATCTCGGGAGCCATCATCTCCATCACGCTCGTTATGGCGGCGGTGTTTGTTCCGGTGTCGTTCATCGGCGGGACGTCAGGTACGTTCTATCGCGAGTTCGGTATAACGATGGCCATCGCCATCATTATCTCGGCGGTCAATGCCCTGACCCTCTCTCCTGCCTTGTGTGCAATCCTTCTCAAACCCAAGAACGAGGATGGCTCGGAACGCAAGATGTCGTTCATTGACCGCTTCCATGCGGCCTTCAATGCCTCTTACGGCAAGGTGCAGGAGAAGTACAAGAACGGCGTGCGCCGCCTTGTCGAGCGCCCCCTTCTGGCCATAGGCGCAGTCGTTGTGGGCATCGCAGCGATGGGAGTTTTCATGGCAACCACCAAGACAGGACTTGTGCCTGATGAGGATACCGGCACCGTTTTCTGTACAGTGTCCACGCCTCCGGGAACATCGATGAAGCAGACCAACAAGGTGATGGACCAGGTCGATCGGATGCTTGCAACCAACCCCGCCATCCAAAGCCGCATGCGCATCACAGGCTACAACTTCATTGCCGGGCAGGGCTCCAACCAGGGAACGTTCATCATCAAGCTGAAATCATTTGAAGAGCGTCAGAAAATGGAGGGGCCGCTGAAATATATCGGCGTGCACAACCTCGGTTCCGGGATGGTGCTCGGCATGATTTACAAGCAGACGGCAGCCATAAAGGGTGCACAGGTGCTTGCCTTCCAACCGCCTATGGTGCAGGGCTTCTCCGCAACCAACGGCTTGACATTCTCCATGCAGGACCGTACAGGTGGCGATGTGAACGATTTCTACAAAGTGACGCAGAAGTTCCTTGCCGAACTTAACAAGCGTCCTGAAATCTCGAACGCCATGACTTCGTACAACACAAAGTATCCGCAATACAAGATTGACGTTGATGTCGCGAAGTGCAAGCAAAGCGGTATTGACCCGTCGTCAGTGCTTACCACCATGCAGGGATATTATGGCGGCATGTATGCCTCCAACTTCAACAGCTACGGAAAGCTCTACCGCGTATATATTCAGGCTGCTCCCGATAAGCGCGCCGACCTGAAGAGTTTGAACAATGTGTATGTCCGCACATCTACGGGCGAAATGGCACCCATCAATGAGTATGTGAGCCTTAGCCGTGTATATGGTCCTCAGGAGATAGACCGCTTCAACCTCTTCACCTCTATCAACGTGAATGCGTCGGCAGCCGACGGCTATTCCACCGGCGATGCCTTGAATGCGATGGCGGAAGTGGGCAAGACCGCCCTGCCGCAGGGTTACACTTACGAGTTCTCGGGTCTTACCCGCAACGAGCAGGAATCGTCGAACTCCACGGCAATCATTTTCGTGCTTTGTCTGACATTCGTGTATCTTATCCTGGCGGCACAGTACGAGAGCTACTTCCTGCCTCTTTCCGTTATCCTTTCTGTGCCGTTCGGTCTGGCGGGAGCGTTCCTTTTCACCAACCTCTTCGGCAAGAACAATGACATTTACATGCAGATTGCGCTCATCATGCTTATGGGTTTGTTGGCCAAGAACGCCATCCTAATCGTGCAGTTTGCCCTTGAGCGCCGCCATACGGGTATGGCAATCTCATGGTCGGCAGTGCTTGGCGCTACGGCGCGTCTGCGTCCTATCCTTATGACATCGTTGGCAATGATTATCGGTCTGCTGCCGATGCTTATGCCGTGGGGCGTGGGCTACAACGGAAACATGACCCTCGGCGCTGCCGCTATCGGCGGCATGCTCATCGGCATGCTTTGCCAGATTATGGTCGTTCCGGCTCTGTTTTACATCTTCCAGACCTTGCAGGAGAAGGTGAAGAAGATGGAATTCGATGACGACAGCGCAAATGTGGATACCGAAATCAGACAATACACCAACCCGTATGTTGCCGGTGCCCTTCAGGAACAGATTGAAAAGAAAACCAAATAAGGGTTCGGAAGCGTGGAAACCGGCGGCCAACCCCGTCGGACAACAGGTCAAAGGTGAATGGAATGCCCTCCGGTTTCCACGGCTTCTTAACTTATAAACGAAGAAAAAATGAAATTCAAGAAAGCAATTCTTCTCGCTTCTGCCGCCTTTGTGATGTGCAGTTGCGGAATATATAACAAATATGAGCGTCCGGAGGTGAACGCCAAAGGACTTGTGCGTGATGTCAAGAACGATGCCGACACTCTCGCTGTGGCCGACACCGCCAGCTTCGGTAACCTGCCGTGGCGCAGTGTCTTCACTGACCCGCAGCTGCAACAGCTCATCGAGCAGGGGCTAAAGAACAACACCGACATGCTCAATGCCGCACTCAACGTGAAGATGGTGGAGGCGCAGCTCCTTGTCGCCAAGCTCGCGTTCGTGCCCGGCTTCACCTTCTCCCCGCAGGGCACCATATCCTCATGGGACGGCAACAAGGCCACAAAAACCTACTCGCTGCCCGTCACCGCAAGCTGGAGCATCGACCTCTTCGGCAACCTCCTCAACCAGAAACGTTCGGCACAGATGGTACTTCTCGCCACCAAGGATTACCAGCTTGTGGTTCAGACCAAGGTGATAAGCAACATTGCCAATATCTACTACACCCTGCTTATGCTCGACAAGCAGCTTGAAGTCGTGGACAACATGGCAGGGCTTACCAAGGAAACATGGAACATAATGAAGATACAGAAAGATCTTGGGCGTGTGCGCGAGACCTCGGTGCAGAGTGCCGAAGCCAACTACTACTCCGTACTGGCACAGAGCACTGACCTGAAGCGGCAGATCCGCGAGACTGAAAATTCCCTTTCGCTGCTCCTCGGACAGCAGGCACAGCACATCGCCCGCGGCACATTCGAGGGTCAGTCGCTTCCCGCCGAGTTCTCGACAGGTATCGGCTTGCAGCTCCTCTCCAACCGTCCCGACGTGCATTACGCCGAGATGTCGCTCGCACAGTGCTTCTATGATGTCAATACGGCGCGTTCCCGTTTCTATCCCAGCATCACTATCTCGGGCACAGGAGCCTTCACCAACTCCGGTGGCGGTGCCATCACCAACCCCGGCAAGTGGCTTCTCTCGGCTGTCGGCAGCCTTACACAGCCCATCTTCGCCCACGGACAGCTTGTGGCAGGACTGAAAGTGGCCAAGGCACAGCAGGAACAGGCTTACAATACATGGCAGAACGCCGTGCTGTCGGCAGGCAGTGAGGTGAGCAATGCCCTCGTGCTGTACAACTCTTCGGCAGAGAAGAGTGCCCTTGAAGCAAAGCAAGTGGAGAGTCTGAAGAAGAATGTTGAGTACAACAAGATGCTGTTCAACGACGGCTCCGCCACATATCTTGAAGTGATCACGGCTCAACAGAGCCTGCTCAACGCCGAACTGTCCAAGGTGCAGGACGACTTCTACAAGATGCAGGCAGTGGTAAACCTCTACTACGCATTGGGAGGAGGAAGATATTAGAGCCGGACGGTGCAGTCTGAACCGCTGCCACCGGGACGGAAACCAAATTCAAATTTCAAAACTCAATATTATGATTAGCGAAAAAGCATACGTTGATCCGAACGCGAAAATCGGCAAGAACGTTACAATATACCCGTTCGCCTATGTCGAGGGCGATGTTGAAATCGGCGACGACTGCGTGGTTTACCCATATGTCAGCATCTTGAACGGTACACGTTTGGGTCGTGCCAACAAGGTGTTTCAGAACACTGTGCTCGGAGCCGAGCCTCAGGACTTCAACTATAAAGGCGCGTCCACACGCCTAGTGATAGGTGACGAAAACATATTCCGTGAGAATGTGGTCGTGAACCGTGCTACATTCGCCGATGGGGAGACCCGTATCGGCAACCGCAACTTCTTTATGGAGGGCGTGCACATCTCCCACGACACCAAGGTGGATGACTATGTCACCTTCGGCTACGGCACGAAGATTGCCGGTGACTGTGAGGTTCACAGTGGCGTGATATTCTCGTCGGGAGTCATTGTCAATTCCAACGTGCGCATCGGAGGAGCGTCCATGGTGACGGGCGGCGTGCGCATCTCGCACGATGTGCCTCCCTTCATCGTTGCCACCGACAACCCAGTACACTACGCCGGCGTGAACGAGACGCTGCTCAAATCGTCGGGAATACCGGAGAAAGTGATAAACCATATCGCAAACGCCTACCGTCTGGTGTTCCACGGGCAGACAAGCGTCTTCGATGCCGTCATACAGATAAAGGAACAGGTGCCCGAAGGCAAGGAAATCGACGCCATCGTGAACTTCATCAAGGGCACGAAGCTCGGCATCATAGGCAAGATGTAGTTATTCATTTCATACCTTTTATATATTAGTGTTGTTAATTGAAGCGGCATGGCAGACTGTGAAGTCTTCCATGCCGCTGTACTTTTCGGAGGCGGGAGGACGCCGGTTTCGCCCGGACAGCAATAAAAAACAATGCGGAAACGCCGTACGGCACGCCGAAAAGTGCTATCTTTGTAGCAGCCATGAAAATGGCGGCTTAAAAGGAAAACAATTTATGGCTATGAAAAGGACACTGTTGCTTATGCTCGGCTTCCTCTTTGCCGCTGCCGCGGCAAGGGCGCAGTACGACTACATACGCCCCGTGACGGGTGCAATTCCCGGCGGCTACAACTTCTGGGTATATACCCCCGCCGACTATTACTACACTTACGAGACCACGCCAGTCGTCATTTTTCTGCACGGGCAGAGCCTCCGCGGGCGCGACATTAACCGTGTGCGTCGCTACGGACCACTCGATGCCATCGTGCGCGGCCGCGAGATCCCGGCTCTCGTCATCGTGCCGCAGAACCCTGGCGGAGCATGGAACCCCGCCAAGATAAACGATGTGCTGGAATGGACAAAGCGCAACTATCCCTGCGACTCCACACGCGTCTATGTCATGGGCATGAGCCTCGGCGGCTACGGCACGATGGACTTTGCCGGCACCTACCCCGACAAGGTGGCGGCGGCAATGGCTCTCTGCGGCGGTTGTACCCTCAAGGACAAGACCGGTCTGGGTGGGCTGCCGTTCTGGATAATACACGGCACGGCGGACAAGGCGGTGCCGTTGAAGCACTCGCAGAGTGTGGTGAAGGAATTGAAGGACTCTGGCAACGACTCGCGTCTGCGTTTTGACTGGCTCGCAGGGGCATCGCACGGAGCCTTGGCACGCATACTCTACATGAAGAAGACCTACGAATGGCTCTTCTCACATACCCTCACCGACCCCGGGCGACCCGTCCGGCGCGACATCTCCATCGACAAGTCCGACCTCACGCGCGCATACAGCGACATGCAGAAAGGATTGCCCAACCCCGAAGTGATTTACGACAAGACGATAAAGGACGACGAGGACGAATAGCTGCTTCCTCTTCTCAAAAAACACCGCTTTTCACTGTTTAAGTGTTAATTTGTCTTGAATAAGTGTATAATTACACTAAATTATAAAATTATTTCCTTGTTCTTTTTGTGGTATTGATTTTTAAGTGTAATTTCACACCCATAAAATAAAACCTCACCTAAAAACCTCAAAAAGAAATGAATTGGACTTCAAATGAATTTGTCTGGCTCGACTGGGCAGTGTTGTCGGTTGGCATTCTGGCAATTGTGTTTGCCATCTATCGTGCCATCAAGAAAGACAAGGAAAAGATGAAAGGTGCCGACAGTCAGGACTACCTCTTCGGCAAAGGCGAACCTTGGTATGTCATCGGTGCAGCCATCTTTGCTGCCAACATCGGTTCCGAACACCTTGTGGGTCTTGCCGGAACCGGCGCAAAGGACGGCGTGGGCATGGCGCATTGGGAGATGCAGGGCTGGATGATTCTCATCCTTGGCTGGCTCTTTGTGCCGTTCTATCAGTTGCTTAACAACAAGATGGGCAAGATCATCACCATGCCCGACTTCCTCAAGTTCCGCTACACCCGTCGCACAGGCTCATGGCTCAGCATCATCACCCTCATTGCATACGTGCTCACCAAAGTGTCGGTGACAGCTTTCACGGGCGGCATATTCTTCGAGTATCTGTTGGGTCTGCCGTTCTGGTACGGCGCCATCGGACTTATAGCCATTACCGCCGTCTTCACCGTTTTCGGCGGAATGAAGGGCGTGATGACCCTTTCTGCCATCCAGACACCTATTCTTATTATAGGCTCTTTCCTCGTTCTCTTCCTCGGCCTCAATATGCTCGGCGACGGAAGTATCGCTGCCGGATGGTCGCAGATGATGGATGTGTGCGACAAGGCGCACGACGGATTTGGAACGACCCACATGTTCCACACCGACAGTGCCGACCCTATGTATCAGCAGTTCCCCGGTTATGTGGTGTTCCTTGGTGCTTCAATCATCGGCTTCTGGTATTGGTGCACCGACCAGCACATCGTACAGCGTGTGCTCGGACAGACCAAAGGCGAGGACAACGGAGTGGTGATGCGCCGCGCTCGCCGTGGCACCATTGCCGCAGGCTATTTCAAGCTGCTCCCAGTGTTCATGTTCCTTATTCCGGGAATGGTGGCATACGCCCTCTCGCAGAAGACCGGCAGCGCCATCGTTATGGACATAACCAACACGCACGACACTGATGGCGCTTTCGCCATGATGGTGAAGAACATCCTCCCCGCAGGTGTCAAGGGCATCGTCACCATAGGTTTCGTGTGTGCACTCGTGGCTTCTTTGGCGGCGTTTTTCAACAGCTGCGCCACTCTCTTTACCGAAGATTTCTACAAGCCCATGAAAAAAGGCATGAGCGAGGCACACTACGTTACGGTGGGACGCGTTGCCACTGTCGTCGTGGTCCTGCTCGGACTGGCATGGATGCCTATCATGATGGGCATGGGAAACCTCTATTCCTACCTGCAGGACATACAGTCGCTCATCGCTCCGGCAATGGTGGCTGTCTTTACGCTGGGCATCTTCTCCAAGCAAATCACTCCCAAGGCCGGCGAATGGGGACTCATCGGCGGCTTCCTCATAGGTATGCTCCGCCTCGTGACAAATGTTGTGACGGAGTCGGGAAAGGCAACGATGAACAGTGCGTTCTGGGACAACACCGCATGGTTCTGGCAGACCAACTGGCTCATCTTCGAGTGCTGGCTGCTTGTGTTCATCGTCGTGATGATGTATGTCATATCCATGTTCACCGCCAAGCCCACTGCCGAACAGGTGGCAGCGATAACGTTCAGTTCCGATTATAAGACAGTTATCCGCGAGAGCTGGAACATTTGGGATGTAGTGGCGACACTCGGTGTCGTGGCACTCTGTGCAGCGTTCTATTGCTACTTTTGGTAGAATTTGGCAGCGGCGGGACTCCGTTCCCGCAAGTCAGTGACTCGTTTTCCGCAGGTTTCCGTTTTCCGTCAGGCATCAGGGAATCTCTATGGGACTCCGATATTAAGACAGAATGGTTAGGGCAATTTTTCATTTCATTTGGCTTCGACATTTGAAATTCCTCTGACTGTCATACCCTTACATTCGCAAATGTTATAATACTGAAAGCAACAAAACAATGAAATACTATTCAGAACATTCCAAAATGTATGTCGCCGTCGATTGCATAATCTTTGGTTTCGACAAAGGCGAGCTGCGGGTGCTCATGGGCAGGCGTAAGATGGATCCCGGACGGGGTGAATGGTCTCTCTACGGTGGCTTCGTGGATACTGACGAAAGCGTGGAGGATGCGGCACGCCGCGTGCTATACGGGCTCACGGGACTTAAGGGACTCTACCTCAAGCAGGTGGGCGTCTTCGGCGATGTGGAGCGCGACCCAGGCGAACGCGTGGTGTCCGTGGCATACTATTCCATGATAAACGTGGCCGACTACGACCCTGCGCAGCAGGAACTCCATGGTGTGGAATGGGTGAATATCAACGAGATTCCCGAAATGTTCTCCGACCATCGCAAGATGATAAAGAAGGCACGGCGCATCATGCGCGACACCGTCTCGCACGAACCTATAAGCTTCAACCTCCTGCCGGAGCTGTTCACGCTCGCACAGTTACAGAGCGTTTATGAGGCGGTGTACGGCGAAACGGTGGACAAGCGCAACTTCCGCAAGCGTATCAAAGACATGGATTTCATCGAAAAGACAACACACATAGACAAACTCACATCTAAACGCGGAGCCTACCTCTACCGGTTCAACAAAAAAGCATACAACGAAGAAGATACAAACTTTAAACTGTAACAATAATAATGACAGACATTGAACAACTTAAGGGAAAGGTGTTCCGCGCCAATCTCGATTTGGTGAAGCACCGTCTCGTGATTTTCACATGGGGCAACGTGTCGGCAATCGACCGTGAGCGCGGTCTTGTTGTGATCAAACCGTCGGGTGTCAGCTACGACATGATGAAGGCTTCCGACATGGTGGTGGTTGATTTGAACACCGGAAAGGTGGTTGATGGCGACCTCAACCCCTCGTCTGACACTCCCACGCACCTCGCTCTCTACCGTGCTTTCCCCGAAATCGGAGGTATAGTGCACACGCATTCCACCTACGCCACAGCATGGGCGCAGGCAGGAAAGGACATCCCCAACATCGGAACGACGCACGCCGACTATTTCCACGACTGTATTCCGTGCACCGATGATATGACCGAAGTGCAGGTGAAAGGCGAGTATGAACTCGAGACAGGCAACGTTATCATTGAGCGTTTCCGTCGCGGCGGCATCAATCCCGTTCACACTCCGGGCGTGCTGGTGAAGAATCACGGCCCGTTCTCATGGGGCACCGATGCCGACAACGCTGTCTATAACGCCGTGGTCATGGAGCAGGTGGCCAAGATGGCGTTCGTTTCGTTCGCCGTCAATCCCGCCACTACGATGAATCCGCTCCTCATTGAGAAGCATTTCAGCCGCAAGCACGGTCCCAACGCTTACTACGGACAGGCAAAAAAACAGTCTCATTAAAGCGCATAAGTACGCTCTTTTGAAAGGAACAACAATTGCTCCAAACAAAAAACAATAATAAAACAACAATCGACTAAAAACTGAAATTATGGTTAAGGAATTTGAGATTTTTGAGATTTGGTTTGTCACCGGTGCACAACTTCTTTATGGAGGTGACGCAGTGGTGCAGGTGGATAATCACTCCAAAGAGATGGTCGCCGGTTTGAACGAGTCGGGACACCTCCCGATTAAAGTGGTATATAAAGGCACCGCCAACAACACTCACGAGGTGGCAGATGTTATGGCGGCAGCAAACAATGACCGTCGTTGTGTAGGCGTAATCACTTGGATGCACACTTTCTCACCTGCCAAGATGTGGATACACGGACTTCAGATTTTGCACAAGCCGCTTCTGCACCTGCACACACAGTACAACAGGCACATTCCATACGAGACTATGGACATGGACTTCATGAATCTCAATCAGAGCGCACACGGTGACCGCGAGTATGCACATATCCTCAGCCGAATGCGTAAACCCCGCAAGACGGTCATCGGCTATTGGAAAGACGAGAAAACGCAGCAACACATCGCTGTATGGGAGCGCGTCTGCGCTGCTTGGGCAGATGCCCAGGACTGTCTGATACTGCGCTTTGGCGACCAGATGAACAATGTTGCCGTGACCGATGGCGACAAGGTTGCAGCCGAGCAGGTGCTTGGCTATCATGTCGATTACTGTCCGTTCTCCACCGTTATGCAGTATTTCGACAAGGTGAACGATGCCGATGTCACCGCACTTGTGCATGACGTATATTTCAAACAATACACCGTCAAGGACGAACTGAAGGACGAATCGTCGCTCGCCTACAAGAAGATTTGGAACGCAGCAAAGGCTGAACTCACTCTGCGCCTTGTGCTTGAAGCCTTTGGAGCTAAAGGCTTCACAACCAACTTCGATGACCTCGGCGACTATAACGTGGAGGAAACGGGTCGCGGATTTGACCAAATTCCGGGTCTGGCATCACAGCGTCTGATGCACGACGGCTACGGATTCGGCGCCGAAGGCGACTGGAAGAGCGCAGCTCTCTACCGTTCCGTGTGGTTCATGAGCCAGGGACTGGATGGCGGAACATCGTTCCTTGAGGACTATACCCTCAACTTCGATGGCGACAACACATCGATTCTTGAATCGCACATGCTCGAAATCAACCCCGACATATCGGAGGAAGATAAGCCACGCCTTGAAGTTCATCACCTCGGCATAGGCATCCGCAAGAGCCAGACAGCCCGCCTTGTGTTCACGACAAAGCAGGGGCACGGCACGACGGGTACCATTGTCGATATGGGCAACCGCTTCCGTCTTATCGTAAACGATGTGAACCTCATCAAGTCAAAGCCTCTGCCGAAACTCCCCGTAGCCTCCGCTCTCTGGATTCCGGAGCCTACTTTCGAGGTTGGCGTAGGTTGCTGGATGGAAGCTGGTGGCACACACCACTCCTGTTTCAGTTTCGGCATGACTGACGAATACTGGCGTGACTACGCCGAGATAGCTGGAATAGAGTGTTGCATCATCAATAAAAACACCGACTACGAACGTTTCCGCCAGGATTTGCGCACCAACGAGGTGTACTATATGCTCAATAAAGCCCTGCGATAAGTCGTGCACAGGAAAACATACAATCCTTAAATCTACAGAAACAATATGGATGCAAGACAAACAATAGAGCAAGGCAGGGCTGTGCTCGGCATAGAGTTCGGATCCACACGCATCAAGGCAGTGCTCATCGACGGCACCAACCGCCCCATAGCACAGGGCTCGCACGAGTGGGAGAACCAGCTCGTTGACCGCCTCTGGACTTACAGTATAGATGCCATTTGGCACGGACTGCAGGACTGTTATGCCGACCTTCGCCGCAATGTGAACGGGCAGTACGGCGTGGAGATAGAGCGTCTGGCGGCAATAGGCGTGAGTGCCATGATGCATGGCTACATGGCTTTCGGCAAGGACGGCGGCATTCTCGTGCCGTTCCGTACATGGCGCAACACCAACACCGCCAAGGCGGCTTCCGAACTGTCGAAGCTTTTCAACTTCAACATACCTTTGCGCTGGAGCATTTCGCATGTCTATCAGTGTATTCTTGACGGCGAACCGCATGTGAAGGACATCAATTTCCTTACCACTCTCGCCGGCTACATACACTGGCAGCTTACGGGTGAGCGCGTGATAGGTATCGGTGACGCGTCGGGCATGCTCCCCATTGACTCCGCCACCAACAACTATGACGCTCAGATGGTACGCAAGTTTGACGATCTCATAGCTCCCAGGTGTCTCGGCTGGCACATTCTCGACATCCTTCCCAAAGTGCTTCTCGCCGGAGCTGATGCCGGTCGCCTCACCGATGAGGCTGCACGCCGTATCGATGTGTCGGGACATCTGCACGGCGGAGCCGCCGTCTGCCCTCCGGAGGGTGATGCCGGTACCGGAATGGTGGCTACAAACGCCGTGCGTCAGCGCACTGGCAACGTGAGTGCAGGCACATCCTCGTTCTCGATGATTGTGCTTGAGAAGCCGTTGAGCCGTCCTTACGAGGTCATTGACATGGTGACGACACCGTGCGGAAGCCCAGTCGCCATGGTACACTGCAACAACTGCACGAGTGACCTCAACGCGTGGGTGGGTCTTTTCAGGGAATATCAGCAACTGCTTGGCGTGGATGCTGACATGAGCGAAGTTTTCGGCAGACTCTACAACCACGCTCTTGAGGGCGATGCCGACTGTGGCGGACTGCTTACCTACAACTACTTCTCCGGCGAACCCGTCATGGGGCTTGCCGAAGGACGTCCTCTCTTCGTGCGCTCCGCAAACGACTCTTTCAGTCTTGCCAACTTCATGCGTGCACAGTTGTACGCTTCGGTGGCGGTGCTGAAGATAGGCAACGATGTACTCTTCAAGGACGAACACGTTCAGGTGGACCGTATAACAGGGCACGGCGGACTCTTCAAGACAAAGGGAGTGGGACAGCGCATCCTCGCTGCGGCCATCAATTCACCCATCTCGGTGATGGCTACTGCCGGCGAAGGCGGTGCCTGGGGCATTGCGTTGCTTGCTTCGTATCTCGTGAACAATGAGCGGAAACTGACGCTTGCCGACTGGCTCGATGCCGAAGTCTTCGCCGGACACACGGGTGTGGAAATTGGTCCCGAACCGGCAGATGTCGCCGGTTTCGACTCCTACATCGATGCCTACCGCCGCGGACTTGCCATAGAACAAGCAGCAGTGGACAGCAAAAGATAACGGAACCCTCCCTATAACCTTGAATTCCAGGCTGAACCACACCTTTTACAGCAGTCAATACCAATAATATCTAACAACTAAATCATTATGAGACATAAATTTACAGCTCTTGCCATCGCATCAGCCATGGCTCTTGGAGCCATGGCGCAGGACGCGACAGTGACCGTGAACGCCCGTCAGGGTACGCAGAAGATATATAAGGAAATCTACGGGCAGTTTGCCGAACATCTCGGGTCGTGCATCTACGGCGGCCTGTGGGTGGGCGAGAACTCGCCCATACCCAACATCAACGGCTACCGCAAGGATGTGTTCGGCGCGCTCAAGGATCTGCATGTGCCTGTGCTGCGGTGGCCTGGTGGCTGCTTCGCCGACGAGTATCACTGGATGGACGGCATAGGCCCGCGCAGCCAACGGCCCAAGATGCAGAACAACAACTGGGGCGGAACCATTGAGGACAACTCCTTCGGTACGCACGAATTCCTCAACCTCTGCGAGATGCTCGGGTGCGAACCGTACATCAGCGGTAACGTTGGCAGCGGCTCGGTGGAGGAACTTGCCAAATGGGTGGAGTACATGACGAGCGACGGCGACACGCCTATGGCAAAGCTGCGGCGGCAGAATGGGCGTGAAAAGGCATGGAAAGTGAAGTTCCTCGGTGTTGGCAACGAGAGCTGGGGATGCGGCGGCAACATGAAACCGGAGTATTATGCTGACCTCTACCGCCGTTACTCCACCTACTGCCGCAATTACGACGGCAACCGGCTCTACAAGATTGCGAGCGGTGCAAGCGACTACGACTGGAACTGGACAAAGGTGCTCATGGAAAATGTGGGCAACCGCATGGACGGTCTTTCCCTGCACTACTACACCGTTACAGGATGGAGTGGCAGCAAAGGCTCTGCCACAAAGTTCAGCAACGACGACTACTATTGGACACTCGGCAAATGCCTTGAAATAGAGGAAGTGATAAAACGCCATTCCGAAATAATGGACAAGGCCGACCCGGATAAGCATGTCGGGCTGCTTGTCGATGAGTGGGGTACATGGTGGGACGAGGAACCCGGCACAGTAAGCGGCCACCTCTATCAGCAGAACTCCATGCGCGACGCTTTCGTGGCAGCCCTATCGCTCAATGTATTCCACCGTCATACCGATCGTGTACGCATGGCCAACATAGCGCAAGTGGTGAATGTGCTGCAGTCGATGATACTCACCGACCAGAAAGGCACGGGGCACATGATGCTCACACCAACCTATCATGTGTTCAAAATGTACCGCGACTTTCAGGAGTCCACCTGTCTGCCGCTCAGCGTACAGTGTGACTCCATGCAGGTGCGCGGTGACGGACAGTCTCCGGCGGGGCGCAGTATCCCTCTGCTGAGTGCTTCGGCAGCCCGCACTGCCGACGGTAAAGTGTTGCTTTCACTCGTGAACGTGAGCCTTGACAAGGCGCAGGATGTGACGGTGAATATCGACGGCGTTGCTGCAAAGGCCGTGGATGGTACCATCCTTACTTGCAAAAGTATCGCCGACTACAACGACTTCTCTCACCCCGATACGGTGGTTCCCGCAGCATTCAAGGGCGCAAGACTCAGAAAAGGAGTACTCACCGCCAAGATTCCTGCACGCTCGATAGTGGTTCTTGAAATGAAGTGACCCGCAGGCCATGCGCCTTTTTCTTTCAAGAATGCCCGACTTCCTACTGACAGCATTAAGTGAGGAATACGCTTTGCTTGTGGTGCTTGGTAGGAGGTCGGGCATACAGTAAAATACCGACCGTTTTATTTTTCCGACACGCCTAAAATTCGTAACTTTGTGGGCGACACATAACAGGAACGAATGAAGAAAGCCATCATAGCCATAACCGCACTCGTAACATGCCTGCACGCCGCAGCGCAGGAAAGCCAGACGGCATACAACTTCCTGCGGCTGCCTGTGAGTGCACATGCGGCAGCGCTTGGTGGCGACAACATCACGATAATCGAGGACGACCAGGCACTCATCTTCGGCAATCCCGCACTCCTTGCGTCGGTGAGCGACAAGACCGTCTCGCTCAGCTACATGAACTACATGGCAGGGACAAGCATGGCGGGGGCGGCCTTCAGCCGTGTGGTGAAGGAAAAGGCATCGTGGGCTGCATCGGCACAGTACATAGGCTATGGCACGATGAAGCAGACTGACTCCGACGGCACACAGCTTGGCGATTTCTCGGCAAAGGACATCGCCGTGGCGGGCTACTTCTCGTATATGCTTGGCGAGAAGATTG
Source organism: bacterium (assembly GCA_963599085.1). GTDB lineage: Bacteria > Bacteroidota > Bacteroidia > Bacteroidales > Bacteroidaceae > Prevotella. The sequence goes on from CAVBVK010000001.1 coordinate 39,046, forward strand.
TGGGCGGAGTCACAGCGAAGTTCATAACATCCTACATCGGGCATTACAGTTCAATGGGAATGGGCGTAGATCTGGGACTAAACTATTACGACCCCGACCGTGACTGGTCGGTGTCGCTTGTGGGCAAGAACCTGGGCGGACAACTGAAAGCCTATGACGACGAGTACGACCCCATGCCCATAGATATCCAGCTTGGCGTGAGCAAACGCTTTGCACACACGCCTTTCAGGGTGTCGGCGACACTTGTCGATCTGAACCACTGGAACTACAAGTTCGCCAACCATCTTGTCGTGGGCGTGGAAGCCGCACTCTCCGAAAGCCTTTGGCTCGGGGCAGGCTACAACTTCCGCCGCGCCAGTGAGATGAGCATTGACGATGCTGACGGTGGCGGAGCACACGGCGCAGGGCTTTCTTTCGGTGCCGGGCTCAACCTGCAACGCTTCAAGCTCAATGTGGCATACGGCAAGTATCATGTGTCGAGCACATCGCTGATGCTGAATGTCGGCTATACACTGTGATGTACGGGGCGCGCAGGCTTGGTCGCAGCGGTAGGGCTTACCGCTTCTCTCCCCGTTACGGTAGGATTTTTCCGCCGTTGTCCTAACCTTTTAAAAAGTACAATATGAAGAAAATTGCGGTGGCCATCGACGGCCATTCCTCATGTGGGAAGAGTACGATGGCAAAGGATTTGGCACGCGAAATAGGTTATATATATGTTGATACGGGTGCGATGTACCGTGCCGTGGCACTCTTTGCCATGCGTCACGGACTCTTCGATGCTGACGGCAATGTGCAGGAAGAACGACTGAAGGCACTTATGCCGCAGATAAACATCGGTTTTCGCATGAACGAAGCGACGCACCGCCCTGACACATTCCTCAACGGGGAATGCGTGGAAACGGATATCCGCACACTCGAGGTGTCGTCGCGCGTAAGTAAGGTGGCGGCTCTGCCTTTCGTGCGTGCGAAGCTCGTGGAGCAACAGCAACTCATGGGCAAGGAGAAAGGAATTGTCATGGACGGCAGGGACATAGGCACAGTGGTGTTCCCCGATGCCGAGCTTAAGATTTTTGTAACGGCAAGTGCCGCGATAAGGGCGCAGCGACGCTACAAGGAACTCCTTGACAAGGGCATGCCAGCTGACTACGATGACATTCTGAAGAATGTGCAGGAGCGCGACTACATCGATTCCCACCGTGCCGTATCGCCCCTTCGCCGTGCCGACGACGCCATACTCCTTGACAACAGTCACCTCACCATCGCCGAACAGAAGCAGTGGCTTAAGGAACAGTATGAGCGTGCGGCAAAGGTGTGAGCCACCTCCTGCATCAGAGGAAAGCAGCAATATAAAAGGAGGGCGCGTTTTGGCACACCCTCTCCTTTTATGTTTTCGTATTTAGCTTCAATACAAGCTGTCCGTTTTAATAGGCCATCCATACAGCAAACGCAATTTGCAGTATGATAATGGCTGGCACACCTATATAGAACTTCTTGTGCATGGTCTTTTGATGAAATGCCTTCATCCCAAGCCATGCACCGATGCTGCCGCCAACGACTGCCATTAGCAAGAGCGTCGCCTCCGAGATGCGCCACTTGCCTTTCTTAGCCTTGTACTTGTCAATGCCGTAAGTGATGAACGACACGACATTGGCAAGCAAGAGATAACCTATTATAATGTAGAACCAATTCATTTTCCGAACATCCTTTTGATTTCCGCCTCGTTCATTCTTGTTGTCGGGTATTTCGTGGCAAGTTCCTTGTCTATCGCCTTGCCTTCCTCGTACATATCGGCAACGGCATCCGCAAAGCCCCAACCACATACGCTTGCCCATTCCACGCACTGCTGAAGCCTCTTGTCATATTTCTCCCACAAGCCGTTGGTGGCAATGTGCTTGACGGTCTTGTCAAAATTGCTCTCTACGGAGTCATAATACTGTTCCCACATATCCCCATAGTCGAATGTGAACTTGGTAGCCCATTCCATATACGACACCATCAGCTCTGCAAGCGCATCGGCAGACGGTTTGAGTTTCTTGAAATCTGCCACGGCTTTCCTGCAAACGGAAAAGCGTGTCTGTGGCTCACGCCGTCTCTTGGGAAAGAACTCCTCACGGATGATGTTCTTGTACTCTTCGAGTTTCCCTTTCTCATCTGGACTTGCATAAAACTCCAGGTATTCCTTGGCTTCCTTTCGGGCGGAATACAGTTCAAGCACCATTTCTATGATAGCCTCCTTCGACATTCCTTGAAGGAGTTTCTTGATAGTTGACTTTGACATAGCGGTTTCTTTCTATTCGTTTACATTTTCATCTCCATCCTTTTGCTTCCTTTTGCCGAGCGGACTGCTGAACTTGCCACGGTTCAGCTTTACCCATACTTGTTGAGTGTACGGAACACCGAGATGCGACTCCTGAAGCCACTGACTTTCCAGATGTCATTGATGGAGTGGTTGTTATTGAGCTGTCGCTTTGCGCAAGGCGATGACCTCCCCCGATAACGAGCCGAACATATACAACATGTCGGCTATCGATGTGCTTGGGAACAACTCACCCATAGAGTAGGAGGCCGGGCGTATTGTAAGACGCCCGGCCTCCTGCGTGTGTTAGGACGAAGCCCAACTCCAGTCAGGAGGCTATTTGTCTCTTGCCAACTGTTTCTTGCCGTTCGCGATGTACAGTCCGCGGACATTTCCTGTCGCAAGCCTGCGTCCGTCCACACCGTAAACCGCGGAGGGTTTCTCCGTAGTGCCGGTGGCAACGGAGGAGATGGCGGTGGCATCGTCCGAGAAACTTATTATTAAAGACGGGACAGTGGCGTCACACTGCAAGTAGGAATTGTAGCGCGGTAGGGTGGAACCCACCTCGGCACGGTAGAATGCCGTCAGTCCGTCCCTCGTGTCAAGGACATATGCATTGTCTGCGGAGCTTATGGTGTGTTCAGTTTTGTCGCACGGGCGCAGCAGATTGCCGTTGATGTCAGCCACCGGTATTGCGGCAGTGGCTTGTTCCATCACGAACTTTTCGGTGACAGTGGTGGCGGTAAGCAGTACGCCTTCACCCGCAGGTATGGCGTAACCCTCAGGTACTTCTGCAAGTTGCGCCTTGCCGTTGTCCGCCCGTTTCACGTACCATGCCTTGGCACCGCTTGGCAATGCCGCGTTGAATGGTGCGCTGAAAGCGGCGATGCTTGCCGCTTCCTGCAGCTGTTCGGCTGCAAGCGCGGGCAATTCCACATTGGTGGGTGCCGGGGCAAACACCGTAAACTTGCGCCGGAAAGTGTTGGCGTTCCAGCGGTCGAGCCATGCTCCGTCGCGCTCTACATCCACATGCACCTCGTAAGTGCCTTCCGGCAGCCCTGCCATATCTATTGTGTGGCTTGTTGAGCCAACGAGATTGGTGTCGGTGTTGCGCGGGAAACTCACGCTGTAAGCATCGCTCGTGTAGGCCGTGACGCCTGTTTCCGTGTTTACAAGACGGTAGCGTATCCTCGTGTTGTAGTAGTTCTGCTTCACAATCGACGAATAGCCCGATATGCCTAATGTGACTGTGGGCGATTTCGTGAGGTCGAAATGACCGGTGGTTGTGGGCTCGCCGTCCTTGTCAAGCATTTTTACGGAGGTCACCGTCACTCGTCCTTCGTAACTGTCGGAGAACACGTCGAGCAGGAAACCGTCGGGTACAGCAATGTCGTAAACATCAGGATTGTCCGTTTCGATGTTGTGGTTGAACTTCATCGACATCTTGTATTTTCCTTCTTTCAGCGTGTAAGTGCCGTTAGTGCCTGTGTATGAGGTGATAAACCTCAGCAGCCATTGCGTGGTGTCCATGCGTTGTGCCACCATGTGCGTGAGGTAGGCATTGGGCACAGTGTATGTCTCTCCTTCAAGGTCACCCGTGCCTGTAAGCTCCACCTGCACTTCTCCCCGTGCCTGATAACGGCTCAGGTTGGCTATTTTTACGGCAATTCCGGCCAACTGGCTGCCGTATTTGTAGGCAGGTGCCAGCACTTCGGGCATACCGACAACGGAGAGGTGAGGCTTGTCGTCAGCTTGCACAAGGGTCACATTCTCGTTCTCCACAATCATGGGTACGCTGTTTCCGTTCACCATGTATGTCCAGTTGCCCCATTCCTCGTTGTCGGTGTTGAGCAAGCGGCGTCCTAACGGGCGCAGATAGTAGGTGCCGTCGGCAATGGCGTCAATCTCGCTCAGGTCTGCCGCCCACCAGTCTGATTCATAATTGTATGATGTGTAATATGTGCTCCATGTCAGTTTTCCGCTAATCGCAAACACGTGCAGGCAAGTGCCATCCTGTGAAAACATGCCGATGCCCACCTGTCCTGTGTAGGCTCCGTTCTCGTCTTGTGCCAGGTTGCGCGCCCCCACGCCCTTGAGTTGCGCGGGGATTTTCGACGAAGTGGTGAGCGGTCCGTCCACGACAAACTGCAATCCCTCGTCGTTGTTGATGGAAAGCACTACGGGTTTGGGACTTAGCGGCTCTATAATGCCGTTGTTGGGGTGGACAAACAGTGCCACCTGCTTCTCATAGTAGCACCCGTCGCTGCCGTAGCCTCCGCCCGCCACCGAGGCGGTGTTGATGTCGAAGTAGCCGTCATCCAGTCCAGCCCATCCCCAGTTGATGTGTACCAGTCCGTTTTCGTCGTACCCGTCATAGACAAAGGCATGGTCGCCGCCGGTCATAAATACGGGGCAACCCATCGACAGGTCGTTGTATATGGCTTGCAGGAATTCGCCGCCCGGCAACACGTCCTTTTCGAGTTGGCGTACGGTACAGTCGTAATAATTCTGCAAGGCGTTCCACACCTTGCCCTCATCGCAGTTGGTTCCGTTCACGCCGTATGTGGCATTGGAGAGCTTCCCCAAGTCGCGCATCAGCGCACCGACGGCCTGTGCCTGCGCATCATTGTATCCGCCTTTGCTGTAATCGTCAAGCATGTTGTCCCAGTCGTAATGGTCATAGCCCATGGCACCCTCGCCTTTCGTCACCCCTTCGGGACGCAGCGTGGGCCATCTGTGTGCCGCAAGCACTTGAGCGGCAGCCGTAATGGTGCAGCCGGTGTAGGTGGCTCTGCCGCTACTGCTTTTCGGCGTGTAGTAATTGTAGGGGTATTCCTGGCTCCATACGGTGCTCATCAGAGGTTTGACATAAGCCTTTGGAGGCTTGGCGTAGTGCGGGGTCACACTCACGCTGTCCACCCTTACCGCCTCGACAGCCCTTTTGTAGCTTTCCATCAGGGCTGCAAGCGGTGCGGGAATGTTCTGCAAGTCGAGTGTTCCCTTGTCGCTATATCCCAATACTCCGCCTATACGGTCGTCGGCAGACACGATGACAAAGCCTTCGCCACGCTCGTTGTTGAACAGATGCAAGGCCGGTTCTTCGGCTTGCGTCCGCTTGCTTTTGCCGGTTGAAAGTGTTGGCGTGGCAGTGATGCTGACGGGAGAACTGAGGTGTTTACGTGCCAAGGCCTTGGCAGTGGCGGCATCTATCGGACCGGCATGGGCTCCTGTCGCCGTCAATGCCGCTATAATTAAGGTGTATATGTGCTTTCTGTAATTCATAATTCTTGTTTTTTTATTTGTCATTGGCTTTATTTCAACACTGTTTTCTTGCCGTTCACGATGTATAGTCCCGGCACGGTCACGGTTTTCACCTTGCGTCCCGTTATGTCGAACACGGTAGTGCCTTTTGCCGGGCGAGTGCTTTCCGCATGCTTTATGCCTGTCTCCACTTCCTTGTCATCCTCACCGAGAACGAAGCCTTCTTTGCGGTTTTCGGGCACATTGGCGCGCGGCAGCACCAGATAGCAGCGTCCTGCCTCGTTGGTGAAAGCCCCGCCGCCATCGGCAGCCCAATAGAAACCTGCATCGGGATGTGCTTCGTCGCAAGTCAGGCGGTAGTAATAAACATCGCTGTCGCCAAGCGTTGCGCTTCCGGTGGTGGTGAGCCCGTCGGCCGTAGAGCCTCGCAATGCCGTCTCGACAACGGAGCCTGATGCGTCGGTATATTCAAAGGTGCAGACATCTCCCTGCTTGCCTTTGAGCAAAAGGGGCGTGTTTGCGGCAATGCTGACGGCGGTTGTGCCGTCGGACAATTGCTCCACCTTGCCCTCGGCATCGATGCAGTAGGTCTCTATGCCGCGTGGCACGGTGTAGGAACGGTCGGTGTAGAGGGTCGCCCAGTCGCATTGGTCGAAACTCATGCTGAATGTTTCAGAAGGTGTCGTTATCTTGCATACGGCTGCATTTTCCACCTTGTTGGTCTTGGTGTTGAACAATACCGCCACCACCCGTATCTGGCTGCGGTCCTGTATGATGCCGTATTTGCCGATGTTGCTGAATGTTGTGGTGTGAGTCTTCGTCTTGTTTGCTTCAAAGTCGCCCGTGAGCGAGTTCTCCAAGCCGTTGCGGATACCTTGCGATTCTATCGCCACATGATTGAAAGTGATGCCTTTCACATAATAATAGTCTTCCACATAATTTGCGGGATCGCGGAAGAAGTCCATCTCTGACGGCGCATCCTTGAACGAATCGCTCATGTAGTAGCTGTAATTTGCCTGCTGATACCAGCTGTCGTTTTTCAATCCGCTGGCCGTAAGCACATAGCCCACGGCGTATGTGCTGCCTTCTTCGGGTGTCATGCAAGGCTCCACTTCGGTCGTGACATTGATGTTGTTGCCCGTCTCGTCCCATTGGGCTTTCACGTCAATGTTCATGTAGGTGAGGCGGTCTTTCTCGATTTGGTAGATGCTTTCGCCGTCGTAACCGGCTATTTTGCTGTCGCGGGCGCACCATACGGACGGAAGTGTCACTGCATAGGTGCTTATCGTGCCGTCCTGATAGGCGTCGGGCGACACCTGCTTGGAGATTTTGTCGGCCTTGTGGATGGAAACCGGCACTACATCTTCAGGATGTTCGCGCACCAGCACTTCCATCGCCACCATGCCGGTGGGGCAGTATTGGCACCACAGGGCTGTGAAGTCCTCTATCAGCACCCGCTTGTGAGGTATCTTGTTCACGGTGCAGCAGGTGATGTATGTGTAGCTCACCGATGCCTCGTTGTATTCGCCGTTCACAAGCGTCACGCTGAACAGTACATCCGCTTTCCCAAAAGTGATGCCGGGCTTCATGGGTATTTCCACCTGCCGCGTCTCGCCGTCGGCAAGCGGAGTGTCGAAGTTCAGTGTGAAGGGACCTTCGCTTTGGTTGGTGTCCAAGTGGTAGAGGGTGTAGGAAATGCTGTTCACCTCAGTGTTGCCGAAATTTGTCAGCTTCACGGGGACAGTGGCTTCGGTGTCGTCCAACTTCATGAAAACGTTGCCGACAGACATCGGTGCCACGGAGTTTTTCGCCCAACAGCCTACGGCCGAGAACAGGCAAAGTACAATAGATAAGAGAAGTTTGTTTCGTTTCATACCATGATTAATTAAAATAAACTGATCCAGTAAAGTTCGTGTTAAGACAATGAGTTGCCCGATATGTGTATGTTTAGGGAAATACCGTTTGCCTTAATGTGGCAGCAGACACTTTTCATATAAATTACAAAGATAAAGGTAATATCCGAAAAGCCGACCGTTTGTAGCATTTTTTCACAAAAGCAGGTTGTATTTACGAAAAATTTGCAAACATTGCAACCGTAGGAAACAATGTGGTGTGTGTGGGTTCATCATCGTCCAACGAAAAAGAAAGAGGGTATGTCAAAACAGACACGCCCTCTTGGCGGAAAGAGGGGGATTCGAACCCCCGATACGCTTTTGACGTATACACGCTTTCCAGGCGTGCCTCTTCAGCCACTCGAGCACCTTTCCTTACAAATTCGGGTGCAAAATTACTGTTTTTTTGCCATTTATCGGCGGCTATGACAATATTTAAGTTCCTTTAACACTGATGGATACCGAACACACGGTAAACATTGGCATTGGTGGTGTCGGCCACTTCCTGCTCGCTCACGCCGTAGCTTTGTGCCAGTTTGGCGAGCACATGCTTCACGAATGCGCTCTCGTTGCGCTGTCCGCGCATGGGGACGGGAGCCATGTAGGGACTGTCGGTCTCGAGGACAATGCGGCTCAGCGGCACGGTGGAGGGCAAGACTTCGGGTAACGGACTTTTCTTGAACGTGAGCACGCCGCCTATGCCGAGCACGAAACGCGGGAACTGCAACAGTTGCTCGGCTTCAACGGCGTTGCCCGTGAAACAGTGGAACACGCCGCCGGGGAGTGCGTCGGCATAGTGCCTGAGCAGATTCACCATTTCGTTCTGCCCCTTGCGGCAGTGAATCATGAGCGGCAGACGGTGCTCCACCGACCATTCCACCTGACGCTCGAAAGCGCGCAGCTGCTCCTTTTCGTATTCGCGCGACCAGTAATAGTCCAGCCCCACCTCGCCAATGGCTATAAATGGATGCCCCGGCACGAGGCTCCGCTCCATTTCCGCGAGCACATCTTGCCAATCGGCGCGTACTTCTTCGGGGTGCAATCCTATCATGGGATAGGCGTATCCGGGGTAGCGGCGGCATACATCGAGCACGGTATCGACTGAGTGTAGATCAATGGCGGGCAGGAACACCTTGCTCACCCCCGCCTCGCGGGCACGCGAAATCATCGCGTCGCGGTCAGCATCAAACTCCGCTCCGTCGAGATGTGCGTGTGTGTCGATAAACTGTAAAGTCATGGTCAATAGCGGCGTTCCATCATTCCGGCGGTGTATTTCGCCATTTCCGTTTTGCGCAGGGGTGTCACGCCTACGGCGTCGAGATATTTCTTGCTCTCGTTGAAGTAGAATTTTATCTTCTCCTTGGCAAGGCGGTCGATGCCTATCTCATTGTAGATGCGTGTCACGGCGGCTATCTTCTCCTTGGGCTCAAAGTGCTTCGCCTCAATCCAGTGCCGTAGTTCGGCACGCTGCGCAACGTCGGCACGGTTAAAGGCGTTGATGAGCATATAGGTTTTCTTGTTGGAGACGATGTCGCCGCCGATAGCTTTCCCGAACACTTTTGTGTCGCCATAGACATCGAGGAAATCGTCCTGCAACTGGAACGCCAGTCCCATCTGTTCGCCGAAGCGGTAGAGCTTGTCGGCATCCTCGGGTGACGCATCGGCGAGGATGGCTCCTGTCTTGGTGGCGCAGGCGAGCAATACGCTCGTCTTGAGGCGTATCATCTCTAAGTATTCCTCTTCGCGCACGTCGCAACGGTGCTCGAATTCCATGTCATACTGCTGCCCCTCGCCTATTTCGAGAGCCGTCTCGGTGAAGAGCGCGAGCACTTCCTGCGCCTTGTCGGCACGGCATTGCGCCATGCGCTGATATGCCAGCACGAGCATTGTGTCGCCGGAGAGCACGGCGGTGTTTGCGTCCCAACGGCGGTGCACCGTCTGGTGTCCGCGGCGCAGGTCGGCGTTGTCCATGAGATCGTCGTGCAGTAGGGTGTAGTTGTGGTAGGTCTCAAGCGCACAGGCGGGCATAAGGATGCTCTCGGGGTCGTCCTTGAAGAGGTTGTAGGCAAGGAGCATGAGCACGGGGCGTATGCGCTTGCCGCCCATCGACAGAACATACTTTATAGGTTCGTAAAGCGACTTCGGTGTGCGGTCGTAGGGGATGTTGTCGAGAAAGGTGTTCACCTCTTTCAGTATTTCTTCGGCTTTCAGCATGATGTTATGATTGTTAAATTTTAAATTCTATGGGTATGGCGAATAGTGTGCGGCAAGGCTTGTTGTCGGCAATGCCGGGCTTCCATTTGGGCATGAGCTTTGCCACGCGCAGAGCCTCGCGGTCGAGCAGGAAATGTGCCGTTGTCGTGAGGTGGATGTCCGACAGGCTGCCGTCGGTGTTGATTATGAACGACACCACGACACGCCCCTGTATGTTGTGCTTCCTGGCTTCCTGCGGATAGACGAGGTTCTTGGTGAGCCACTGCACGAGTGCCGCCATGCCTCCGGGATATTCGGGCAGTTGCTCCACTATGCGGAAGTTGAGCGGGTTGTCGTCCTCATCGACAGCCACCGGGGGTATTGTCGCCGGTGCATCTGGGTCGGTGGGTTTGCCTTTCTCGTCATCGCTGTCGTCGTATTCCTCATCGTCACTGCCCGAAGTGCGCTTCTCGGTTATAGCGTTCAGCTTCTTCAGTTGCTCGGCGGTGGCTTCCACGATGTCGAGCTTCTCTGTCTTCGGTTTGCCGGGCAGTGGCTGTGCTGCCATGAGCATGTCGTTCTTCTTTGGTCTGGGGAGCAAGTCAAGGTCGGGGTCGATGTCGTCGAGCATGTCGGCATCGGCCTTGCCGCCGCCCGGACTGTCAGTGTATTCCAGTGCGGCATACGCTATGGAGAGGGCGAGCACTATTCCCATGAGGAACCATGTGAGTCGCCTGTTCTCCAAATCAGCCCTTTTCGTCTTTCTTTCTTCCACTTCCGTCTGGTTCGTTTTCCTTTGCTGCACTCTACCACAGGAGGGTGGCAACGCTCCTGCAAAGATACATCTTTTCGGACGAATAAGGCTTCTTTCTCGCTGTTTATTCGTTCCCTGACGAAAGATTGTGTTAAAATGGTTTATGCCGGAAACTGTGTCCTAAGCATGGGGCGGCATTAGGTAAGGCCTTGGCTTTTGTCTGTCGCAAGGCATACAAGGTTTAACAATAAGATGTGTTCGTTTTGCAGTATGGTGAAAAATGTCTAATTTTGCACCATTGTTTTTAAGATAACATTCCACAACACTAATTTTTCAATTAATGAAGACTCTTGATTTCAAGCCTCAGTTGCTGACATCGCTGAGGAATTACAGTTCAAAGACATTCATGTCCGACCTCATGGCAGGCATCATCGTGGGCATCGTGGCTCTCCCTCTTGCCATAGCTTTCGGCATAGCGTCAGGCGTAACGCCGGAGAAAGGCATTGTCACCGCCATTGTTGCGGGCTTCATCATCTCGCTCCTCGGCGGCAGCAAGGTGCAGATAGGAGGCCCTACGGGTGCATTCATAATCATCATCTACGGCATCATACAGGACTATGGGCTTGAAGGGCTTACCGTTGCCACATTCATGGCGGGTGCATTTCTCATACTTTTCGGCGTGCTGCGCCTCGGCACGATAATCAAATACATACCTTACCCCATTGTCGTGGGCTTTACGAGCGGTATCGCCGTCACCATTTTCACTACACAGATAAAGGACCTCTTAGGCCTTAATATAGATAATGTGCCTTCCGATTTCATAGAGAAATGGGGTGTCTATCTTACGCACTTCAACACCATTGATGTGTGGAGCGCCGCCGTCGGTGTGCTTAGTGTGGCGGTGATTGCCGTCATGCCGCGCATAAACAGCAAGGTTCCGGGCTCGCTCGTGGCCATCATCATAATGACCGTGGCGGCTCTTCTGCTCAAGACTTATGCCGGGGTGACATCCATCGAGACCATCGGCGACCGTTTCTCTGTGAGCAACGCCATTCCCGACGCGCACGTTCCGGTAATGACATGGGAGACGGTGAAGGGACTCGTGGCACCGGCACTCACCATTGCCGTGCTCGGAGCCATAGAATCGCTGCTCTCCGCCACCGTTGCTGACGGTGTCATAGGTGGCCATCACAATTCCAACACCGAACTCGTGGCGCAAGGAGTGGCCAATCTTGCCTCGCCGCTTTTCGGGGGCATCCCTGCCACGGGAGCCATAGCGCGCACCATGACCAACATCAACAACGGTGGGAAAACACCCATAGCCGGCATCATCCATGCTCTGGTGCTGTTGCTCATATTCGTCTTTTTTATGCCACTTGCACAATATATCCCCATGGCTTGCCTTGCCGGTGTGCTTGTGGTGGTGTCCTACGGCATGTCGGGCTGGCGTTCGTTCCTTACTCTTATGAAGAACCCCAAGAGCGATGTGACGGTGCTTCTTATCACATTCTTCCTCACCATCATCTTCGACCTCACCGTAGCCATAGAAGTGGGACTCATCATTGCATGCCTGCTCTTTATGAAACGCATGGCTGAGACGACCGATGTGAAAGTCGTGATGAACGAAATCAGCGAGGAATCAGACCTGAGCAACGGCAACCTTGAACACCTCACCATACCGAAAGGCGTTGAGGTATATGAGATAAACGGCCCCTACTTCTTCGGCGCAGGCAACCGCTTTGAGGAGATAATGGCATCGTTCGGCGACCGTCCCAAGGTGCGTATCATACGAATGCGCAAAGTGCCGTTTGTCGATTCCACGGGCATCCACAATCTTACCAACCTCTGCACCATGAGCAAGAACGAGGGTATAGAAGTGGTGTTGTCGGGAGTAAGTGAGAAAGTGCACAGTCAGCTAAACAAGGCACGCTTCTACGATTTGCTCGGCGAACAAAACATTTGCAGCCACATAGACATTGCATTGCAGCGCGCAAGGGAGATAGTTGGGGAGGAACCCTGCAAGTAATCGTAAACCAGTAGAGCGAAAAGAACGAATGAAACAAGGGGGCGTGTCAACTTTGGCACGCCCCCTTGTCGTGCAAGGAAGCTTTGTTTGTAAACCGGGGCGTCTGCCGCTGACTGGCAGACGCTGTCTTTTCAGTCCTCCATCAGTTTGCGGTAGCGGCCTTTCCGTATCTCCTCATTGCCCAGACGGCGTGCCTTGTTTATCTCGTAGTCGGAGTAGCTGCCCTCGAAGAAGAACACTTCGCCGTTACCTTCAAAGGCGAGTATGTGCGTGCAGATGCGGTCGAGGAACCAGCGGTCGTGGCTTATCACGACGGCGCAGCCTGCAAATCCCTCGAGACCTTCCTCAAGGGCGCGCAGCGTGTTCACGTCGATGTCGTTGGTAGGCTCGTCGAGCAGCAGCACGTTGCCCTCCTGTTTCAGGGCGAGAGCCAGTTGCAGACGGTTGCGTTCGCCGCCTGAAAGCGTGCCGCAGAGCTTGCTCTGGTCAGTTCCGGCGAAGTTGAAGCGCGAGATGTAGGCGCGTGCGTTCACGTCGCGCCCGCCCATACGTATTGTCTCGTTGCCCTGCGATATGGTGTCATACACCGATTTCTGCGGGTCGATGTCCTTGTGCTGCTGGTCCACATACGCCAGTTTCACTGTCTCGCCCACCTCGAAAGTGCCGCCGTCGGCGTGTTCCAAACCCATGATCATGCGGAAGAGTGTGGTCTTTCCTGCGCCGTTGGGGCCTATGACACCCACGATGCCGTTGGGCGGCAGCATGAAGTTGAGGTCGTTGAAGAGCACCTTGTCGCCGAAGGCCTTTTTCACATGCTGTGCCTCAATGACCTTGTTGCCTAACCTCGGGCCGTTCGGGATGAAAATCTCAAGTTTCTCCTCGCGCTCCTTCTGCTCCTGTCCGAGCATCTGCTCGTAAGCGTTCAGACGGGCTTTGCCCTTTGCCTGGCGCGCCTTCGGAGCCATGTGCGCCCATTCCAGTTCGCGTTCCAGTGCCTTACGCCGTTTTGACGCCTGCTTCTCCTCCTGCATCATGCGTGTGGTTTTCTGTTCGAGCCACGACGAATAGTTGCCGTGCCACGGTATGCCTTCGCCGCGGTCGAGCTCGAGAATCCACTCGCTCACATCGTCGAGGAAGTAGCGGTCATGCGTCACGGCAATCACCGTGCCCTCATATTGCTGCAAGTGCTGTTCCAACCAGTCTATGCTTTCGGCATCAAGGTGGTTGGTGGGCTCGTCAAGCAGCAGCACGTCTGGTTTCTGCAAAAGCAGTCGGCAGAGAGCCACGCGGCGGCGTTCGCCTCCCGAGAGGTGTGTCACGGGCAGGTCGCCGGCAGGGCAGCGCAGTGCCGCCATGGCGCGGTCAAGCTTCGAGTCCATGTTCCATGCGTCGGTAGCGTCGATGATGTCCTGCACTTCGGCTTGGCGTTGCATCAGTTTGTCCATCTTGTCAGGGTCGGAGTAATACTCCTCCATGCCGAACTTCTGGTTTATTTCCTCGTATTCATGCAGCGCGTCGTAAGCTTTCTGCACTCCTTCCATCACGTTTTCCTTCACCGTCTTCTGCTCGTCGAGCGGCGGGTCCTGCGGGAGGTAGCCCACACTGTAGCCCGGGCTCCACACCACCTCGCCCTGGGAGGGCTGCTCCAGTCCGGCAATGATTTTCATCAGCGTCGATTTCCCGGCACCGTTGAGTCCGATGATGCCTATCTTCGCGCCGTAGAAGAACGAGAGGTATATGTCCTTAAGTATCTGTTTGCGGTTCTGGGGAATGATTTTCGACACTCCCACCATGGAGAAAATGATTTTCTTGTCGTCTGTTGTTGCCATATGTTTTGTTTGAAATGGTTTTTAGAAGTTTGCTTTTCTTTCAGTTTTACTCAATGCATCATGCCGATATCATCAAGGGGGTTGAAAAATCACTCTGCGCCATGCAGGACTTTCCCTTTGAAAGAAGTCTTCTTGGGATGATAGTTTTCGGATAAATAGAACACAATGGAGTCGCCTTCAAAATGTAGTCGAAGCTCTATGGATGTAATCCAATCCACAAAGTGGGTCTTGATGACGAGCTCGTCATTCTGCCATGCATAGCAAGAGCTGGCAAGGAGAGGAAAGGCAATGGTGCTGAAACTGTTCAACGTAGTGCCACGTGGATGTTGTGGGTAGAAGTTGATGGAACTTGTTTTCCACTGCTTGTATCCCATATCGATGATGCCTTTTCTTCCCACGGAGTCGGTTACCTCCATTTGCTGAGGAGCAAGGAAAGTTATCTCTTTCCAACCCAATGGATTCTTTTCCAGATGATAGGCTTGGTGCAAAGGGATGCTTACCTGCTTGTTGAACTTTTTGCCGTCCAAAAAAGGCAGTGCGTAAGAAGCTTGCTTTCTCTTCAATAGTTTGTATTCTTTTCCTGGTTTCACATCTTTGTTCTCTGATGCGGGACTGCGGTCTGATTTTATAATGCCGGGGAACAGGACGTTCTTGATGAGTCGCTGTTCCTTGCCTCCGTCGCCAGTTAGGCATTGCGTGATGACAACCACCATGTCTTGTTCCGGATTTACGATGATGTATTGTCCGTAAGCACCGTCAGCTCTTGCGGCTTTTGGCCATTCGCACATCCACATCTGATAGCCATAGTAATTATCCACGTGTGGCGACATCATCGCCTTTACCCATTCGGCAGAAATCAGTTGCTTGCCGTCCCATTTGCCCTGTTGGAGCAGAAGCTGACCGAATTTGGCGAGCGATTCGCTTTGCAGGTAGAGCCCCCAGCCGGCAGTGTTGATGCCCTCCGGACTCTTTTCCCATTTTACATTATTTATGTGGAGAGGTTCGAAGATGCGTGGCTTCAGGTAGTCAAGCAAAGTCATGCCCGTTACCTTTTGGATGATGGCGGAGAGCAAGTAAGTGTCGAGAGAATCATACTGAAACTTTGTGCCGGGCTTGCAGTTCATCGGATGGTTCAGATAAGTCCAGACCCAATCCAGATGTTCGCTTCTCACCTCGTCGAAGCAGACGAAGCCCGAACGCATGGTGAGCAAATCCTCAATGGTGATGTCGGAGAGCCATTCGCTCACCTCCTTTGGCATTTGTTCAGGGAAGAAAGAGGCGAGGCGGTCGGTCAGTTTCAGCCTATGCTCACTGATGGCAATGCCGATGGCGGCAGAGGTAAATGTCTTGGAGCATGAGAAGAGTGCGTGGTTATATTCCGCCTTGAATGGGGCGGGATGGATTTCGCCAATCACTTTGCCGTGGCGCATCACGATGGCACTATGGATTTCTGTTTTTGGGAAAGCCATCAACGAGTCGAAAAATGCCGCCACCTGCCCGCTCTTGACTCCTGCTTGCTCAGGGGCTACACGGGGCAAGTCGCCTGTTTGGGCTTCTGCCGAGAGAAGTCCACCGACAAATAATGATAGAGACAGGAAAAATTGTTTCATCTGATATTTTGATATGTTGAACAAACCGAATGCAATGAAGTTCACTTCAAATTGCTGAGGTGCAGCCTATTTTATGCAAAGATACAACAAAAAATCCGAGAACGGGAATACCGTCCCGCCATATCCGCAAAAAGTTCCGTCGGCAAGGCGATTATTCACGTTTCCTGTAAAAATCGTCGGGTCGATTTGCTGCTCATGTTTTTTTTTTATACTTTTGTAAAGCTTACAAGGCATCTGCTGCGGCGCGCCGTTATGGCATGGCCACGGTGCGGGGCAGTATGGTGTCATGTAGGTGAAAGTCGAGAACAGCGAAAATCCTTATTGCAAACATGAAAAAAATATTGTTGTTAGGTTCAGGCGAGCTGGGCAAGGAATTTGTCATTGCCGCCAAGCGTGCAGGGCAGTATGTCGTTGCATGCGACAGGTATGAGTGTGCTCCCGCAATGCAGGTTGCCGACGAGAGCGAGGTTTTCAACATGCTCGACGGCGACGCTCTTGCCGCTGTTGTGGAGAAACACCGCCCTGACATCATCGTTCCGGAGATTGAAGCCATCCGCACCGAGCGTCTTTTCGACTTCGAGAAGCAGGGCATTCAGGTGACACCGAGTGCCCGTGCCGTGAACTACACGATGAACCGTAAAGCCATCCGCGACCTCGCCGCCAAGGAGTTGGGGCTTCGCACGGCAAAATACTTCTATGCCAAGACCCTTGAGGAGCTTCGCGGACATTCTGAGGAAATAGGCTTCCCCTGCGTGATAAAGCCCCTTATGTCGTCGTCGGGTCACGGCCAGAGCGTGGTGAACGACGCTTCGCAGCTGGAAAAGGCCTTCAACGATGCCATGGAAGGCAGCCGTGGCGATGTGAAGGAGATAATAATCGAGGAGTTCATACACTTCGAATCCGAGTTTACGCTGCTCACCGTGACACAGAAGAACGGCCCGACGCTGTTCTGCCCGCCCATAGGCCATGTGCAGAAGGGCGGCGACTACCGCGAAAGCTGGCAGCCGTTCGCCATCCCCGAGGACGAGCTGCGCAAGGCGGAAGACATGGCCGCCAAGGTGACGGCCGCCCTTACAGGTGCAGGCATCTGGGGAGTGGAGTTCTTCCTTACCAAGGACGGCGAGGTGATATTTTCCGAGCTGTCGCCACGGCCGCATGACACGGGTATGGTGACACTCGGACACACCACCAACCTCTCCGAGTTTGAACTGCATTTCCGTGCCGTCATGGGCTTGCCAATTGCCGGGATACACCTCGAACACGCTGGGGCAAGTGCCGTGGTGCTTGCCAAAGAGGAGGCCGACCACGACCCGGAGTACAACCTTCTGGACGCCTTGCGCGAGGACTACACCCGTGTGCGCATCTTCGGCAAGCATGTCCAGCATGTGGGACGCCGCATGGGTGTCGTGCTGTGCTACGGCGACAAGGATGCCGACACCACAGCCCTGCGCGATAAGGCCAAGCGTCTGGCAGCCACAGTGCTGTAATGCCGTGCGGCGAGTGAGAACGGTTTTTACATTGAAATATACATGATTTGCCAATGACACGGCTACAGGAACAGCGGAAAGGAAGAATAGGCACACTCGAAACGGCACGCTTCCTTTTCATTGTTTTTATATACCTCTCGCACTGTATCACCGCGACCGACCGCTCACCATTCGATTTCGGCGGCGAGTCGGGTGTGGCTTTCTTCTTTGTGCTCAGCGGCTTTGTGCTGTCGCTCGGCTATGGACGGCAAGTGGAGGACGGGAGTTTCAATGCGCGCCGTTTCTTCGTCATCCGTCTGGCGCGCCTTTATCCGCTGCATCTTCTGACCATGGCGGTGACCATAATGCTCGATTTCCGCTTGGGAGTGAGCTATTCCTGCACACAAATCCTTTCACACAGTTTCCTCGTCCAGACCTGGACGGCATCGTCACATTATATCAGTATTGCCAACGGCGTGTCTTGGTTTCTCTGCGACATGCTCTTCTTCTATGCCGTGTTTGCCGTGCTCTACCGTCGGCTCATGCGCTGGAAGGCGAGCCGTCTGTGTGTGGCAGGCATTGTGATGGCGGCTCTTTATGTGCCGCTGGCGTTGCAGGTGCCCGACGAAAAGGTGAACTGGACACTCTATGCCTATCCGCTTTTGCGCGCCATCGACTTCTCCCTCGGCATACTTCTCTGCCGCTTTTTTCTCTCACGGCGTTCGCAGTGCATTGCCGCGCGCGTGGCGTCGCTCTCCGTATGGCGTGCCACTGCTGTCGAGATGCTTGGCGTCGCGGCGGTGGCAGTGGCGTGGCTGCTCTACGGTGACATGCCCAAGAGCCTGCGCTGCGCCTGCCTTTTCTGGCCCGTCATGCCTTTTGTGGTTTATGTCCTTGCCGTCACCGACAAGGGCCGGGGCCTCCTTTCACGCCTCATGCGCCTGCCGTTGCTGACGCGTCTTGGCGGCGTAAGTTTTGAAATCTATCTTGTCCATCTCATAATGATGCGCGTCTCCTACCACGCCCTGCACGCCGTCTGCGGCGAAGTGGGCGAGGGGCTGGTGTTCGTGACGGCATTTCTCGCAAGCGTCATCACGGCCTTTGTGCTGCGGCGGTGGCTTGTCACACCTGTTTACAACCGTGTGAGGAGTGCCTGCAAATGATGTAATTAAAGAAAATCAGAATATGAACGAAAAGCAAAGAAGCATTGTCTGTCTGCCAAAGATATTCGACCCCCGCGGCAACCTCACCGTCGCCGAGGGCTTGGCGAACGTGCCTTACGATGTGAAGCGCGTGTATTGGGTGTATGACGTGCCTGCCGGTGAGAGCCGTGGAGGCCATGCACACAGGGAATGCCGTGAGTTGATAATCGCCGTGAGCGGCTCGTTCAGCGTTACGATAGACAACGGGCGCGAGAAGGAGACATTCCATCTGAACCATCCTTGGCAGGGGCTTCTCGTGGAGACGGGTGTCTGGCGCACGCTGGACGACTTCTCGTCGGGTGCCGTGTGCCTTGTGCTTGCCTCGCAAGGGTTCGAGGAGAGCGACTATATAAGGGACTATTCCGAATACCTTGCCTATGCCGATTCCAACCAAAACTGTGCCGGACGATGATAAACCTCGTGGATATAAAGAAAATCACCGCCTTGCACGGCGACGGGATAAAGGCCGCCCTGGCTGCCGTCGCCGACAGCGGCTGGTTCCTGAAAGGCCCTTTCACGGAGCGTTTCGAACAGGCTTACGCCCGATATACTGGTACGGATCACTGTGTGGCATGCGGCAACGGGCTTGATGCGCTCACCCTCATCCTGCGCGCCTACATGGAGCTGGGGCAGATGCAGGAGGGCGATGAGGTGATAGTCCCGGCCAATGCCTACATCGCCTGTATGATAGCAGTGTCGCGTGTGGGTCTTAAACCCGTGCTTGTGGAACCGCGCCTTGACACGCTCCAGATAGACGATGCCCTCGTGGAGAGTGCCGTCACGCCGCGCACCAAGGCCGTTATGGTTGTCCACATGTACGGCCGTTGTGCCTATACGGAACGCATCGGCGATATATGCCGCCGCCATTCGCTGCGGCTTGTCGAGGACAACGCCCAGGCACACGGTTGCCGTTACGCCGGAAAACTGACGGGCTCGCTGGGCGATGCTGCCGCTCACAGCTTCTATCCCACCAAGAACCTCGGCGCACTGGGCGATGCCGGAGCCGTGACCACGGCCGACAGGGATCTTGCCGACATGGTGCGCTCTCTCGGCAATTACGGTTCCGGCCGACGGTATGTGTTCTCCCACATCGGGATGAACAGCCGCATGGACGAGACACAGGCCGCCGTGCTGCTTGCCAAACTGCCTTGGCTCGATGACGAGAACGCCCGCCGCCGTGACACTGCCGCCTACTACATGGACAACATACACAACAGCTGCGTGCTGCTGCCCTCGCGTGAGTATTGGGAGCAGAGCGTGTTCCATATTTTCCCCGTGCTCTCGCCATGCCGCGACAGGCTGCAACAGTATCTGAAGGAGCACGGTGTGCAGACCGACATACACTATCCCATCCCTCCTCACCATCAACGCTGCTATGCCGGATGGGCTTCGCTGTCGCTGCCCGTCACCGAACGCATACACCGCGAAGAGTTGAGCCTGCCTGTGAGTCAGGTGGTGAGCGACGACGAGCGGGCACTCATAGCACGCCTTATAAACGAATTCCGACCCCAATGACAATTAAAGAAGTTACATCCGGGCAGTATGCCGCGTTGCCGTTGACACATCCGCATGTGTTCAACACTGCCGCCTTCTCGTGCCTTAACGCCGCGAAGACAGAACACCTGCACTTCCTCGTGTTCGAGGAGGAGGGCAGCCCGCGCTACGGCATCACGCTCGGCAGGCGCGGAGAGTGGCTTCTGTCGCCTTTCTCGGCACCTTTCGGCGGCTTCTCCTTTTGCAGGACTCCGCACCCGGAAAGCCTTGACGCCGCCGTACAGGCACTTGCCGACTACGCCCGTGGCCTTGGCTGCCGCCTGCGTGTAAGCCTGCCACCGCTGTTCTATGCCCCGCAGTTTCTCGCCGAAACGGCCACGGTGATGTCATGCCGGAGCACAGCCACACGCATAGAACTTAACTATCATTTCCCCATTGCACGCTTCACCGACTACGACCGTTGCCTCGCCCGCAACGCACGCAAGAATCTCCGCCATGCTGAGAGGCAGGAGTGGGATTTCACAGCAGTACGGCGCGGCGATGCGGAAGGGCTCCGCCGGGCGTTCAGTGTGATACGCCGCAACCGTGAGGAGCACGGCTACACTCTGAGCATGACGCTCGCCGAGGTGGAGCGGACGGTGGAGCTGATACCTGCCGACTTCTTCCTGTTGCGCCACGGTGGCGGGGATGTGGCGGCGGCGCAGGTGTTTCATGTGGCGGAGGGCATAGCGCAGGTGGTGTATTGGGGCGACCTTCATGCCTGTTCGCCGTTGCGCACGATGAACATGCTTGCCTATCGGCTGTTCGAACACTACTCGCACACCGCCCTTAATGTGCTTGACATAGGCACGTCAATGCTCGGCGACGTGCCCAACTACGGGCTGTGCGACTTCAAGGCATCCGTGGGTTGCGAGGCGTCGCCCAAGTTTGTGTTCGAGTTTTGAGGGTGCGGACGGATTTGGGAGGTCAGGTTTGTAGCAGGAAACCGGGCGACTGATGCGTGGAACGATTGTACCCGGCCTCCTGATGTTTTTACCGTGTTTTTACCGTGTGCGGTGTCAGTCGCGCCGGAAAATGTCGCGCGTATAGACCTTCTCCTGCACATCGTCGAGCGAGTTGTCGTAGCGGTTGGCTATGATGGCATGGCTGCGGCGTTTGAACTCGTCGAGATCGTTGATGACCTTGCTGCCGAAGAAGGTGCTGCCGTCGGCAAGGGTGGGTTCGTAGATTACCACTTCCGCGCCCTTTGCCTTTATGCGTTTCATTATTCCCTGTATGGCAGACTGGCGGAAATTGTCGGAATTGCTCTTCATCGTGAGCCGAAACACGCCTATGACGCAGGCGTGTTCCTTGCTTGCGTCGAAGCTGTTGTCGTTGGCATAATCGTAGTATCCGGCCTTACGCAGCACGGCATCGGCGATGTAGTCCTTGCGTGTGCGGTTGCTTTCCACTATCGCTTCTATGAGGTTTTCGGGTACGTCGGCATAGTTCGCCAGCAGTTGCTTGGTGTCCTTGGGCAGACAGTAGCCGCCGTAGCCGAACGAGGGGTTGTTGTAGTGCGTGCCGATGCGGGGGTCGAGGCCCACGCCCTCTATTATGGCGCGTGTGTCAAGTCCCTTTATCTCGGCGTAGGTGTCGAGCTCGTTGAAGTAGCTTACACGCAGGGCGAGATAGGTGTTGGCAAAGAGTTTCACCGCTTCGGCATCCTTCATGCCCATCAGCAGGCAGGGGATGCCCTTCGTGTCGGGGTTAGTCTTCCCAAGGGCGCTGTCAGGGCTGTTCCCGCATTCCGCGTTCCCTATCGCCCCTTCCACAAGCAGGCGGGCAAAGGTACGGGCTGCCTCGTGCATCCGTTCCACATCGGTGACGGCGAGGATGGCGTTGTTCTCCTCCTCAAACTCGGGGCGGTCGATGACACGCGGGCATCCCACGATGATGCGGCTTGGGTAGAGGTTGTCGTAAAGGGCCTTGCTCTCGCGCAGGAATTCGGGAGAGAAGAGCAGGTTGAACTGCCTTGCCCCCTTCTTGGCATAGCGCAGGTAGAGGCTGCGTGTGTAGCCCACGGGGATGGTGCTCTTTATCACCATCACGGCGTCGGGGTTCACTTCGAGCACGAGGTCGATCACATCTTCCACGTGCGACGTGTCAAAATAGTTCTTTACGGGGTCGTAGTTCGTCGGCGCAGCTATCACTACAAAGTCGGCGTCACGGTATGCCGCACGGCCATCGAGTGTGGCAATGAGGTTGAGGGGCTTCTCCCGCAGGTACTTTTCTATGTATTCGTCCTGTATGGGGGATATCTTGCCGTTCAGCTTCTCCACCTTCTCGGCTATCACATCCACTGCCGTCACATGGTGGTGTTGGGCGAGAAGGGTGGCGATGCTCAGTCCCACATACCCCGTTCCTGCCACAGCTATCCTTATGTCTTTAAAGTCGTTCGTTCTCATCTCTTTTGGATATGGGGTTGTAACATGTTGCAAATATAGCATTATTGCGCTATTGCGGCAAATTCTGGAGGCTCAAATTCCCGTCGGCTCGTTTCTGCCTTCGCACACCATACAGCGTTCAGAAGCAGGGACAGCCGCATATCTTGTTGCTTTCCCTTGATGGTGATGCAGGCTTTTGGTACTGTTCCTTTTGTCTTCTGCCGCCTTCATTGAGCTCATTGAGCGATTTCAGCAGAAACAATGTGTAGAGGTTTGTAAAGCCGTTAAGCCTGATGCCAAGCTTGTCGTTTACCAATGGGACAAGCGTGGCATTGTCGTAATCGTGGAACTTAAGGTACGGAGGATTGCAGACAATGCCGTCGTATCTTGTCCCCCATGATTGTGTGAGATAGTTGCCGTTGTGAACGGTCATGGCAATCTGCGAGTCTGCGAAGTTGTCAGAAGCGTAATTGTATATTGTCGTGTCAAGTTCGTACCCGGTGACTTTTATTCCGTTACATAGCTTTGATAAGGAGCGGGTAAATATTCCCAAGCCGAAAGCCGGTTCGAGAATGCTGACCGAAGTCCGCCTCTTGCCCAATATCCATTGCGCCATAAAGTCGGCAATCTGGCAAGGCGTGAAGAATTGGGCGTATTTCTTCCTGTGTGCGAGGCTGGTCTTTCGTGTATATTCTTTTTCTGTTATCATAAACTGCAATCAAACAACTGCTCAAAGTTCTCCTTGTCAAGAGATGCTTCCCCTCCATCAAACTCAACATAGAAAAGCAGTCTTCCCTTGCTCAGTTCCTTGCGTATGCTATGATGGTTTGGCTCAATTACAGTCTGGGCCAGACAGTAACCGTTCTGAGGCGGAACTTTGATTGTGGTCTTGTTCTGGTTCTTGGCGTCCCTTTCAACGAAGAACTTTTCGCCCTCCAGGTCGGGATTTGAAACCAGTTCAAGTATTTTCTTGAAAGAAATGCCATATACTTTGTCAAAGAACACCTGAACATAGAAATGCGGTACATTGTATGTCATAACCCATTTATGCACTGTTTTCAGGTCTTCTACCTTGGGCGTTAATGAAAGGGTGTGCCGTTTTTGAATTACTTTCAGGCTTTTCTTGATGCCGGACAATAAGGATGTGTCCAACTCTGTTTGACAGTCTTTGAAGAAATTCTCAAATCCAGGGTCTCCGGCAACCAGATTGTCAGATTTGTTTTTTATTTATATGTCATGGGGGGTGGCGTTGGCGTGCTTGGCACAAAAGCAGGAGCCTTGTCTTTGTGCAGGCAAGGCTCCTCCGGCATTCTCTTTCAATGTGTGGATTTCCCTTTCGCCATATATGGCTTCCGCATTTACGGGGTTGTGGAGGCCAATCCGGCTTGGTAGGAGCGTCAGGTCAGAGACTTAGTTCCACGACCTTGTCCACTTCGGTGGGCACAGCATCGAAGAAGAGCATCACGCCGCCTTGGCATTTCTGCATCTTCACGGATTTGCGCGAAGTGAAGTCGAGAGCTTTCTTTATTTTCCTGTCGCCAGTCGGGACGAAGAGAGCCTTGTCCTGCAGGTTTAGGATGTGCACGAAGAGGCGGTTGTCCTTTTGTGTTGTCACGCCCCAGTCGTGCGGAGCGACCATTCCGCCGCGTGTGCCGTATATCGTTTCGCCGTAGGTCTTCATCCATTCTCCCACTTCCTTGAGGCGTTCCAGAGCCACCTCGGGCAGGCAACCGTCGGGTTGCGGGCCGATGTTCATAAGCAGGTTGGCATTGCGTCCGGCTGCATTCACGAGGTAATGTATGAGTGTCTTTGTTGATTTGTAGTCCTGGTCGGTGATTTTGTAGCCCCACATTCCGTTCATTGTCTGGCATGTCTCGAGCGGAAGCTGGCTTATCTCCTGCCCGGAGAGGCCTGCCGTGTTCTGCCCCGGCAGGTCGCGCTCGAACGCCTGGTAGTCCTCGCCGTCGTAAGGTTTGCTGTGATGGTTGTTGCAGATGAGGCAGGCGGGTTGCAGGCTGTGTATGAGTGCATACTGTTGGGGCAGTTGCCAGTCGAAAGAGGGGTTCTCGTCCTGGTCCCATACGCCGTCAAACCAGATGGCATCCACTTTCCCGTAGTTGGTGAGGAGCTCGGTGAGCTGGTTGTTCATAAACGTGTAGTAGCTCTTCCAGTCGCCCTTCGGGTTGGGGCGTCCTGTCCCGCGGCCTGTCCTTCCCCACACTGCGTCCTCGCGCCACCAGTCGATGTGCGAGTAGTAGAAGTGCAGCCCGATGCCCTGCTTGTGGCATTCGTCGGCCAGTTCCTTCACCACGTCGCGCTTGAAAGGCGTTGCATCGACGATGTTATAGTCGGAATACTTGGTGTGGAACATAGAGAACCCCTCGTGGTGGCGTGTCGTGAAGCATATGTATTTGGCTCCCGAGGCCTTGATGGCTGCCACCCAGTCGTGGGCGTTGAACTTGGAAGGGTAGAAGCCTCCCGCAAGTTTTGCGTACTCTTTGTAGTTGAGGTCCTTGTTGGTCATTGTCCATTCGCCCGTTGCGAGCATGCTGTACAGTCCCCAGTGCAGGAATATCCCGAACTTGGCGTCCTGGAACTCCTTGCGTGCTTCAAGGTTTTCCTTTGTGGGCTGATACTTGCCCACGGGCTCACCGGCACTCGCCGGCGCTGCGTAGGCACCCGTTGTCACTGACAGTGCGAGCAGTGCCGCACCTAAGATTTTCTTCATAAATAGTTTCAAGTTATTGTTGGTTATACATTGGTTGTTTTTCCGTCTGCACCTTTCCGTGCTTGTCAGCACAGTGCGTGGAGCCTGTGCAAAGGTAGTGATTTTATTTTTAAGGAGCACAAAAACTGTGCCGTTCCGGCAGGTGTGTGCCCCGTGCTTTCCAAGAACGCCGTGAGGACACGTTACTGTCAGGCTTCCTCTATCCCGTCCGCGTCGGCAAGCTGTGGCAGGGGATTGCGCTCACTCTGCTTGGCGCCGAGCTTTTCGAGCTTGGCGCACGTTTGCAGGATGCTCTGCCCCGACGGCTGCAGCTTGCGCCCGCCCTCTTCGTAGGCGGTGTTGGCGTTGTGCAGTGCCTTGCCCAGTTCCTGGTATCTCTTCATAAACTGCCCCACGCGGTCAAGCATCTCGTTGGCGAGGGCGTACACCCGCTCGTGGTTCTGTGTCTGCACTATCTGTGTCCACGTGAGCTTCACTATGCGCAGGGCGGCAAACAGGGTCTGCTCGTCGGCTATAAACACGTTCTGTGCCATAGCCTTGCGCCACAGGTCGGGCTGTGCGTTGAGTGCCGTCCACATGGCGCCCGAGTGCGGCACGAACATGATGACATAGTTCATGCGCACCTTGGGCGGCTGTATGTATGCCGAATAGTCCTTCTCGGAGAGCTCCTTCACGTGCTTCGCCATGCTCTCGATGTGCAGTTTCAGGAAGTGCTTGCGGTCGGCTTCGTTGTCGGCGTTCACATAGTCGATGAAGGCGGTGAGCGACACTTTCGAGTCGATTATCACTTCGCGACGGCTGTCGAGGTGCAGGATCACGTCGGGCCGGAGCGTTGCCCCGTCAGCCGACTTCACCGCGCTGCCCGCCGCATCGCGTATCACTGCCTGTGTGTCGTAGTGCACGCCGCGTTCCAGGCCTTGCGCCGTGAGCAGTTCGTCGAGCACCGTCTCGCCCCAGTCGCCCTGCACCTTGCTGCCGTGGCGCAGTGCCCGTGCCAGTTCGTCGGCACTCTGTTTCGCCGCCATGCTCTGCTGCATCACGTTCTCTATGTTCTCCTTGAGCATTGCGGCAAGGCGTGTCTGCTCCACGGTGCTCTTTCCCATTGCCTCGTTCATGCTTTTTATGGTCTCGCGCAAGGGGTTCACTATCTGTCCGAGGTTGAGGTTGCTCTGGTCGGCAAACTCCTTCTGCCGCTGCTTCAGCATCTCGTCGGTGGCGAGCTTCAGTTGTGCCGTCATCTTGCCCAGCATCTCGTCGAACCGCTGCTGCTGTGCCTTCATCGCCTCTTCGTGACGTTTCTCCTGTGCGCTGGTGGCCTCGGCGCATGCCTTTTCCTTTTCGGCGAGAGCCTTTCCGGCAGCGTCCTGCGCCTCGTCCTTGGCCTGTTGCAAGCGTCTCTCAGCTTCGCCCTTGGCTTGCAGGAGGCGTGTTTCCGCCTCGTCCTTGACCTGTTGCAGCCGTTGCTGGGCTTCGTCGCGCTCGGCGGCCATCTGCCGTTCGAGCATTTTCACCTGTGTCTCAAACGTGTTGCGCCCGTTCTCCGCTGCCGCCACGGCCTTCTGCCCCCTGGTCTTTGCAAGCAGGAAGCCTATTGCCAAGCCCGCCGCCATTGCGGCAATTGCCGCTGTCATTATGTCCATACCGGTTTTGTCTTTCTTGATTTCCGCATTCCTGCGGCATGCCTGCAACCCTTTCCTCTTTCCAAAGCGTGGAGGCATGAACCGCCAATGCAGTCACAAATTTACAAAGTTTTTCCTGTTCTGCCGCAGAATGGCGATACATTTTTTGCAATCCGACAGTCATTTTCGTCACTGTTGCTTACAGATTGAAAGCAAAGTGCAGCGCGCATCTCATAATTTTTACGTTTTGAGAGCAGAACAGTCTATATTTTTTACACATTTTCACATAATCAGAGCCGCAAAAAAGTGCGGTCTGAACTGCCGTTCCAGACACTTAGGAGAGCCTCCAAGGCGGCATTCGGGCACGGGGAAGCCTCCGTTGTCATGCAAGCAAGCCTTGTTTGGTGTGCAAAGAAGCCTTGTTTGCAGTGAAAGTAAGCCTTCTTTTCATGCGCGCCGACGCATATAACGTGCGCAAAACCACTGCTTTCGCGTGAAAGTAAGCCTTGTTTGCCGCCCCGGGCATTGCACACTCCCGATGCCGTCCGCAGCAACGCATTACGCCACAATGCCTTTACTCCTGCACGCCCCATTTTTGCATAAAATGGACAGCGGCGCAATTTGTGCGGGAAACAGCCAAAATGACGCGTTAAAATATGTAACAATACATCAATAAATATATAATTTCAATTTGATATTGCATTTCGCCTTTTATATTGTTTGCATTAGGAAAATATTTATTAATTTAGCACCCTGAAATTAAAAGACACCATTAAAATGAAACAAACAGAAAGCCTGTCCTGCAAGGCGCGGCAGGTGTTCAACAAGAACTTCAAGGACTTGATATTCATCACGTTGGGCATCCTCTCATATTCCGTGGGTTACACGGCGTTCATCCTCCCCGAAAAGGTGGTCATGGGAGGCGTGTCGGGTATCTCGGCACTCATTTATTATGCCGCAGGCATCCCTGCCGGTGTCAGTCTTCTTGTTCTCAATGTCACGATGCTTGCCATAGCTTTCAAGGCACTTACCAGCCAGTTTGTCGTGCGTACCGTCATCGGCGTGGGAATAATCTCGCTGTTTGTGGGTCTGTTGCAGCCCTTCTTCCAGCAGATACCCGTCATCACCCCAGGTCAGGACAAGTTCATGCACGTCATCATCGGTGCGCTCATGGCAGGGGCGGGACTGGGCATCGTGTTCTCGCACAACGGTTCGACGGGCGGCACCGACATCATCATCGCCATGCTCAACAAATATTTCCGTGTGAGCTTCGGGCGCGCCATGCAGTTCATCGACTGCACCATCATCGCCTCGTCCTACCTGCTCTTCCGCAGCACCGAGACCATTGTCTATGGCGTGGTGTTCACCCTCGTGGCCAGCTACGCATGTGACTATGTGGTGAACGGTACGCGCCAGACGGTGCAGTTCCTCATCATCTCGAAGAAGTACAAGGAGATAGCCGACACCATCAACCACCGCGTGAAGCGTGGCGTGACACAAGTGCAAGGCAAGGGCTGGTACTCCAAGGAGGGTGTGGAGCTCCTGCTCGTGCTCACACGCAAGTATGAGTCGCAGGACGTGTTCAACCTTATAAAGGAAATCGACCCCGATGCCCTCGTCTCGCAGTCGTTCTGCCACGGTGTCTTCGGCGAGGGTTTCGACAAGATAAAGTAATTTTTCCCTTCCGTTGCGGGAAAGACAGTCGCCCGCACCCGTACGCTTTGGATATAAACGCAATGCAGTTACGGCCTGCCGACCGTAAGATTCTCGGCATAGCCATGCCCGCCATCGTCTCCAACATCACCGTGCCCCTGCTCGGACTTGTCGATGTGGCGATAGCGGGGCACTTGGGCAGTGCCGCATACATAGGTGCCATAGCTGTGGGCACGATGGTGTTCAACGTGATTTACTGGATATTCGGTTTCCTGCGCATGGGTACCAGCGGCCTCACGGCGCAGGCGTTGGGCAGCCGCGACCTTTCCGGTGCGGCTACGGCACTCGTGCGCTCGTTCATGGTGGCACTCGTCGCCGCGTCGGCGATACTCGTCCTTCAAGTGCCTTTGGGCAGCGTCGCCATAAAGGCGACGGGGGCAACGGGCGACATCGCAGCTTCGGCACACACCTATTTCGCCGTCTGCGTGTGGGGGGCACCCGCCATGCTGGGGCTTTACGCATTCACGGGATGGTTCATAGGCATGCAGAACACACGCATACCCATGCTCGTTGCCATCGTGCAGAACGTGGTGAACATCGCAGCGAGCCTCTTTTTCGTCTATGCACTGCACTGGCGTGTGGAGGGAATTGCCTCGGGAACGCTCGTGGCGCAATATGCCGGACTGCTCGTCGCTGCCGTATTCTGGACGAAACGCTACGGCACACGCATGACAAGGCGTGTGGAGTGGGGCAGCGTGTGCCGCAGGGACGCACTGTTCAGGTTCTTTGCAGTCAATCGCGACATATTCCTCCGCACGCTCTTTCTCGTTGCGGTGAACTTCCGTTTCCTTTCTCTCGGTGCGGCGCAGGGGGCTGTCATCCTGGCGGTGAACACGCTGCTCATGCAGCTCTTCACCCTTTTCTCCTACATCATGGATGGCTTTGCCTACGCCGGTGAAGCCCTGTGCGGCCGCCTGTACGGCGCAGGCAACGCCGCGGAATTCAGGCGTATGGTGCGTCGGCTGTTCCTCTGGGGCGGTGCACTCACTGCCGCATACACGCTGGCCTATGCCCTTGGCGGCGGCCGTTTCCTTTCGCTGCTCACCGACGACAGTGCCGTCATCGCTGTGGCGTCGCATTATTTTGCCTGGGCGGTGCTCATTCCCGTGGCGGGAGTGGCGGCGTTCGTATGGGACGGCGTGTTCATCGGCGTGACAGCGACGCGCGGAATGCTCGCTGCAACGGCAGTGGCGGCGGCCGTTTTCTTCGCCGTCAATGCCTCGCTCGGCCATGTCCTGCACAACCACGCCCTTTGGCTGGCTTTCATCCTGTTCCTCTTCACGAGGGGGGCGGTGCAGACTTCCTTCTATGCCGGAAAGGGTTTTTGGAGAGGTTTCAGTGTCCGTTGAAACCTGAAAAAACTGCTAAAAATCCGGCTTTTACTTTGGTTTCCTTTGAAAATGCACTATCTTTGTACATTATTATAATATGCAACGTACATAATATGCAACGGACATCCGCAAGTGCTGAATGCAGGGATGTGCGGAAACCGGCGAAGTTAGCCGGGCTTCCGGGATATCCTTATTTGCGGCTTCCGAACATAAAATAAAGAACGACAATTATGAAAAAGACGGCATTTGCAACGGTTCTCATCGTCTTCCTGTTGCCTGTAATGGCTTGGGCAGACAGCTATGCTTCGCTTTGGAAGCAATATGACGCAGCAGTGAACAAGGATCATCCGCGCACACAGATAAAGGTGCTCGGCGAAATCATCACGAAGGCAACGCACGAAAAGGCCTACGGACAACTGCTGAAGGCGCAGGTGGCATCGGCACAGGCCATAACAGCCATCTCGCCCGACTCGCTCGCCCCCGCCGTGAAGCGCATTGAAGAGGCAGAAGCGAAGGCAGGGCAGAACGGCAACAAGGTGCTTGCCGCCGTCTATGCGTCGGTGCTCGGCACGGTATATCAGCAGAACCCGTCGCTCGCACCCGACGCCCGGGAGAAGAGCAAGGCTTTCTTCAGGAAATCGCTTGCCGAGCCCGATGTGCTGTCGAACATCTACACGACAGCCTACGAGCCTTTTGTCATCGACGGCGTGGACAGCCGCTTCTTCTACGACGACATGCTCCATGTCATTGCAATGGCTGCCGGCGACCTCAACACGCTGCACGACTATTATGTCTCGCACAACTTGCGCGAGGGGGCATGCCTCTCCGCCCTGATGATTGTAAAGCAGAAACGCGACTACGGTGTGACGAAGGTGAAGAAATCGAAGTATATGCAGTCGCTCGACTCGCTGATAACCGAGTATGCCGACCTCCCCGTGGCGGGCGAACTCGCCATAGAACGCTATTCGTTCATGGACAATGCCGAGGACATAACTGCCAAGGACAAGATGAACTACCTCAACTATGCCCTCCTGAAATGGGGCGCGTGGCCGAGGATGAACATCCTGCGCAATGCCCAGCGCAAGCTCACGCTGCCCATGTTCCATGTGTCCGTGGGCAAGAAGATGCTCCCCGAAGGACAGAAACGCAACGTGGTGGTGATGTCGGCATGCAACATCGGCGAACTGAGGATGACGGTGTCGCGCATCAATGCCGACGGCACCACACAGCTTGACCCCTCGAACCAGAAGGACTACGACAAGCTGCGCCGGAGCATTGACCCCACTTTCACGCCGCAGACCGACACGCGCCGCTACTTCGGCAAGGCCGACTATGAGGTGTCGCGCGACACGCTTGTCATTCAGCCGCTGCCTGCCGGAATGTATCTCGTGGAGTTCACGACAAACAATGTGAACATCGCTCCTGAACGGGCACTGCTGAATGTGAGCAGGCTCTACCCCTTGACGGAGTCGTTGCCGGGCAACAAGATACGCGTGGCAGTGCTCGATGCCACCACGGGTGAGCCGGTGCCGGAGGCGACAGTGGAGGTGGTGACAGGCTACACGGACGAAAAGCCTGACATCGAGAAATACACTTGCAACGCCGACGGCGAGGTTTACATAACATATACGGGGCGCGCTCCGGAGTCGTTCCGTGTGTGCACCGACACCGACAGGGCGTTCCCCTTCACACGCATGAGCACGCGCTTCTATTATTCTTCGGCACGCCCCGTCACAAGGACGACAAGCCTGCACACCGACAGGAGCATCTATCGGCCGGGACAGACGGTGCATGTGGCGGCAATAGCCTACGACTACGACAGCAAGACCCTCGCTGCCGAGGCCGTGACGGGCAGGCAGATAACGCTCACCCTGCGCGACGCCAACCGCAAGGAGGTGGCACGGCACAGCGTGCTGACCGACGATTTCGGTATGGCAACGACCGACTTTGCCCTTCCGCAGAACACCCTCAGCGGCATCTTCACCGTGTCGGCAGACTATGGCAACGTCATGTATGCGTCCTTCTCCGTAGAGGAATACAAGCGGCCGACATTCAGCGTGGAGTTCGACAAACTCAACGCCAGATACCAGAACGGCGACACCGTGACGGTGAAGGGCGTCGCAAAATCATACGCAGGAGTTGCCGTGCAGGGCGCAAAGGTGGTGGTGAAGGCCACACGCCGCCCGTCGTTGTTGTGGCGTCATGCCGCCAACGAGGCGAAGACCGAGGTAATTCTCAACGACACCGTGACGACTCTGACGGACGGAACGTTCTGCGTGAGGGTGCCGATGACGCTCCCCGACACCGAGGAGGAACGCCCGCAACGCTATTTCAGGATAGATATGGAGGCGGCGGTGACCGACGGCGCGGGCGAGACAAGGCTCGCCAGCACATCAATACCGCTGAGCGACCGCCCCACCTTGCTCTCGTGCGACCTGCCGCAGAAGGCGTTGCGTGACAGCTTGAAGACAATACGCTTTGACTACCGCAACAACGCCGGAGAGGAGATTGAGGGCGACGTGACCTATTTCATAGACAACCAGCGCCGCACTTGCAAGGCAAACACCGAGGTGAAGATAGACGCCTCGCAGCTTGCCTCGGCACAACACACGCTCACTGCCTGTTGCGGCAACGACACCATAAGCCGCAGTTTCATCGTGTTCTCGCTGCACGACCGCAAGGTAGCAGCCGAAACCCATGACTGGTTCTACGTTTCTGCGGCACAGTTCCCAAGCGACGGCCGCCCCGTTTATGTGCAGATAGGCTCGTCGGACAGCGTGCAGCATGTGGTTTACACACTGCTGTCGGGCGACAGGATAATCGCCGAGGGCAGCATGAACCTGCACAACGCGCTCGAAACTAAGTCCATAAAATACCGCAGGGAGTTTGGCGACGGCGTGGCACTGTCGGTGGCTTGGGTGAAGGAGGGCGTGGCTTATCGCCACACCGCACGCATAACCAGACCTGTGCCCGACACCCGTCTCAACATGAAATGGACCACCTTCCGCGACCGTCTCACCCCTGGACAGAAGGAGACATGGACCCTCAACATAACAAACCCCGACGGAACGCCTGCCAAGGCACAGCTCCTTGCCACGCTTTACGACAAGTCGCTCGACGCGTTGAGGCTCCACAGCATGACAATGTCGCTGCCTTCTTATTCGTTCGTGCCTTACCTCACATGGGACAAGAGCTACATCCCGTCGCTGACACGCTTCGGCGAATTGCCCGTGAAGTTCCTTGAAGAGCGCGAACTCGACCTGAGCCGCTTCAATGAAATAAGTGTCTGGGACGGGAACAACATGCCGCTGTATGGCGAGGTGCTCTGTTCCAAAGGCGGAATGAACGGCAGGATAGGTACAGTAAGGATGAAGTCGGAGAAGGTTTCGGCTGCAACGGAGTCGGTGGAAGAGCTTGCTGCAATCGCAACGGCAGCAGACAGTGGCGGAAACGGAGCTTCCGGCGAATCCGGCGACAGCTTCTCTGCCGCCACGACACAGGTGCGCGAGAACCTGAACGAGACCGCCTTCTTCTTCCCCGGACTCACCACCGACGACAAAGGCAATGTCTCCATGAAGTTCACACTGCCTGAAAGCGTCACGACATGGCAGTTCTACGGCCTGGCGCACGACCGGAACATGAACAACGCGACGCTCGGCGGCGAGGCGGTGGCACAGAAAACGGTGATGGTACAGCCAAATATGCCGCGTTTTGTGCGCTCTGCCGACAAGGCAATCCTGCAAGTGCGCATAGCAAACACCTCGGAAAAGAACGTGAACGGTACGGCACGCATGGTGCTGGTAAATCCCGAGACCGACAGGGAAGTATATAAAAAGGAAGTGAAATTCAGCGTGAAAGCTGGCGAAACAACCGTTGCCGACTTCCCGTTCGACATGAAATCGGTGCCTAACGACGGCTTGCTCGTCTGCCGTGTCACTGCTTCCGGGCACGCATTCAGCGACGGCGAGCAGCATTATCTGCCCGTCCTGCCTGACAAACAGCTTGTCACCAACACCGTGGCGTTCACGCAAAACGGTGCGGGCACGGCAACCATCGACCTCGAGCCGCTCTTTCCCGTGAAGGAGAGCACCAACCGCCTCACCGTGGAATACACCAATAACCCCGCATGGTTCATGGTGCAGGCGCTGCCGTCCGTCGCTTCCACCGACCGTGAGAACGCCATCAGCCTTGCCACTTCATTCTATGCCAACAGCATCGGACGCAGCATCATGGCTTCGTCGGAAAGTATAAAGAAGGTGGTGGAGCTGTGGAAGAGCGAGAAAGACGACGGGACTTCGCTGCAAAGCAGTCTGGAAAAGAACCGCGAACTGAAACAGACGGTGCTCGAAGAGACCCCATGGCTGGTTCAGGCGGAGTGTGAAAGCGAACAGAAGAGGATGTTGGCATCGTTCTTCGACGAATCGCTCATCGACTACCGCTGCGCCGATGCCGTCAAGAAACTGCAACGCCTGCAGGCCGACGACGGCTCTTTCGCTTGGTGGAAAGGCATGGACGCAAGTCCAAACATCACCGTTTCGGTGCTGACAACGCTCGTACGGCTCAATGCAATGATTGGCACACAGCAGCAGACAAGCCTTGTCATCGACCGTGCCTTCACTTATATAGCCAAGGAAGTGGCTCGCGAAGTGGCTGACTTGAAGAAATTGGAAGCCGAAGGAAGCAAAGACCTGCGTCCGAGCAGCATGGCCCTGAACTACCTTTACGCCTGCGCCATCGCCCACCGCAAGCTCTCTGCATTGGAAAAGGCCGACAATGCCTACCTCATCAACCTCGCGGCGCAGCAAAGCGGAACCTACGGCATCTACGAAAAAGCCATGACGGCAGTGACAATGGCACAGTGCCGCCGCACCGAAGAAGCCCGCGACTTGCTGCAAAGCCTCAGGGAATACACCGTATATAACGAGGAAACGGGACGCTATTTCGACACCAACAAGGCACAATACAGCTGGTACGACTACCGCATACCGTCGCAAGTGGCGGCCATCGAAGCTCTGCAACTGCTCAATCCTGACGACAAGCAGACCGTGAGCGAGATGCAACGCTGGCTGTTGCAGTCGAAACGCACACAGAGTTGGGACACGCCCGTGAACTCGGTGAACGCCATCTACGCATTCATGAAGGGCAACACGCAGGCCATTGCCGCCACCGACACTCCGCAGACACAACTGAAACTCAACGGCAGCAAGCTCCAGATGCCAAAGGCAACAGCCGGACTTGGCTATGTAAAGACGGCCAAAACGGGCGATGACATGAGGACATTCACCGCCGAAAAATCCACAGACGGCGTGTCATGGGGGGCAGTCTATGCACAGTTCATGCAGCCCGTTGCCGACATTGCAGCCTCGCAAAACGGCATGACAATAACGCGTCAGTTCGTGATTGACGGCAAACCGATCGCCGGCGGTGAGGTGGCCATAAACAAGGGCGACCGCGTGACGGTGAGGATTACTGTCCGTGCCGACCGCGACTACGACTTCGTCCAGGTGACGGACAAACGTGAGGCATGCCTCGAACCTGCCCAACAACTGAGCGGATACGCCCACGGCTATTACTGCACGCCGAAGGATAATGCAACGCACTACTACTTCGACCGCTTCGCAAAAGGTACCCATACCATCGAGACTACATATTATGCCGACCGCAGCGGCACCTACCACAGTGGCGTTTGTACGGTGCAGTGCGCTTACAGTCCCGAATACTCGGCACGCGCAGCATCCTTGACCATTACCGTAAGGTGACGCCTCCTTGCCGTAAAGCCGCAGGTACAGCTTGCTTGCAACGACAACAAAAGAAACAGAAGAAAACGATATGAAGAACATTCTCATTGCCGCTTCGATGCTCGCCTTCGCCGCTGTCGCAGCCGAGGCACAGCGGATAGAACCCATAAACAAGGTGGTGGACTTCGGGCAGGTGACCTACCGCACTCCCGTCACCGCCGAGTTTGAGATAAAGAACAAAGACAACCACGGCATACGCATCAGCGACGTGCGCACAAGCTGCGGCTGCATCTCGGTGGATTATCCCACGGGCGAGATACAGGGCGATGCCGCATTCATGGTGCGTGTCACCTACGATGCGCAGACGATGGGCCGTTTCGAGAAACTCATCGACATCTACACCGACAACGGACAGTCGCCCGTCATGCTCACCATGCGCGGCATTGTGGTGAGAGAGGTGGTGGACTTCGGCGGCTCCTACGACTTCATGCTCGGCGACATCAAGGCCGACTGCAACAATCTGGAGTTCGATGACGTGAACCGTGGTGAACGCCCGCAGCAGAAAATACACATCTTCAACAGCACAAGCACAACGGTGGAGCCCGTCGTGATGCACCTGCCGGCATACCTCGAAGCCGAAGTTTCGCCATCGAAGCTCAAGCCGTCACAGGGCGGAGTGGTGACAGTGACCCTCGACTCGCGTAAGCTCAAGGACATGGGGCTCACCCAGACATCGGTCTTCCTCGGCTCTTCCCCCGGCGACCGCGTGCACCGCAGCAAGGAGATAAGCGTCTCGACGGTACTGCTTCCCAAGTTCGACAACCTCACGCGGGCACAGCTTGCCGTCGCCCCCAAGCTTTATCTGTCCACCGACAGACTCGACCTCGGCGCGTTCAACGGCAAGAAAAAGCTGAAAGGCGAGATTGTCGTGCGCAACGACGGACTCTCGGAACTCGCGATAAGCAATCTGCAGATGTTCACAAGCGGCATACAGTTGTCGCTGGGCAAGACCCGCCTCGCTCCCGGGGAGAGCACGAAGCTCAAGATAACGGCAGAGCGGCGGCAGCTGAAGACAGTCCGCAGCCGCCCACGTGTGCTAATGATTACAAACGACCCGTCGCAGCCCAAGGTGACGATACGCATCAATGTGACGGACGGCAAGAACGCAAAGCAATGACATTCACACGGAGGAAATGATACAGATAGAGATTGACAGCGGCAGCGGCTTCTGCTTCGGGGTGACCACTGCCATCAAGAAGGCGGAGGAGGAACTGGCGAAAGGCAACACACTCTACTGCCTTGGCGACATCGTGCACAACGGTATGGAGGTGGAAAGGCTGCACGGCCGCGGGCTCATCACCATCAACCACGAAGAGCTCGGACAGCTGCACGGCGTGAAGGTGCTGCTGCGTGCCCACGGCGAGCCGCCTGAAACGTATGCCTTGGCACGCCGCAACAACATAGATATAATAGACGCCACCTGCCCCGTGGTGCTGCAACTGCAACGCCGGATAAAGCGGCAATATGCCGAACGCCCCGATGCACAGATAGTGATATTCGGCAAGACAGGGCACGCCGAAGTGCTCGGACTTGTGGGGCAGACTTGCAGCAAGGCCATAGTGATAGAGAAGTTTGAGGACGTAAAGTGCCTTGACCTCTCGTGCGACACCTATCTTTATTCGCAGACGACAAAGAGTCTTGACGAGTTCCACCGCATAATCGAGTATCTGCAAAGCCACATCGCGCCCACCGCCACGTTCCGTAGCTTCGACACTATATGCCGGCAGGTGGCCAACCGCATGCCCAACATCGCCGATTTCGCGGCGCGCCACGACCTCGTGCTCTTTGTCAGCGGGCGCAAGAGCAGCAACGGCAAGGTGCTTTTCAAGGAATGCCACCGCGTGAACCCCAACAGTTACCAGATAGAGAATGCCGACGAAATAGACATGAACTGGTTTAAGGGCGTCTCTACCGTGGGTATCTGCGGTGCCACAAGCACCCCGAAATGGCTCATGGAGAACTGCCGTGAGCACATCCTTAAAGGCCTCTCCGGTGAATAGGGCTCCCAAACCAATTCACGGCAGAAGCTGCTTTAACAGGCGCCTCTCCCCGTGAAGCGCAGATAAATGACACTCGGCACGTGTCGTAATAAGAAAAATATAAGTAATTTTGCAGCGATACATAAAACGGAATTTTTGTAAGGAAATGAACAGTTTAAATGACAAGCCGTGCCTTTTCAAGGCTTTAATGCTTGCCTTTGTCATGCTCGCGGGCATGGCTTGCATGGGCTTTGCCGCACCGCAGCCTGCCGATACGGCGGCCGCAACAGCCACCGGCGCTGCCGTGGCGGCAACCGACAAGGACGACATGGCGGCAGCTATGGCCGACAGTGAGGACTTCCTTGCCGAAGAAGACAATAGCGGGCTGCACCAGGTGTTGAAGACAAAGTTTATTGAGGGCAATGCCTCGTTCATGTCGCTGGTGGCTCTCGCCCTCGTCCTCGGCCTGGCCTTTTGCATCGAACGCATTATCTATCTGAGTCTGTCGGAGATTGACGCCAAGCGTTTCGTGGCCGACCTCGACGACAAGATTTGCCAAAACGACATTGAAGGCGCACTCGCCCAGTGCCGCGACACGCGCGGACCCGTGGCATCGTTGTGCTACGAAGGGCTGCAACGTGCCGATGCCGACATCGCCGACATAGAGCGTTCCGTGGCCGCCTACGGCACTGTGCAGGCAGCGAAGCTTGAGAAAGGCTGCTCGTGGATTACGCTCTTCATCGCCATGGCTCCATCGCTGGGATTTCTCGGCACGGTGATTGGCATGGTGATGGCGTTTGAACAAATACAGCTTGCAGGCGACATCAACCCAACAATAGTGGCGGCAGGCATGAAGGTGGCGCTCATCACCACCATCTTCGGCATCATCGTGGCCCTCATCCTGCAGCTCTTCTACAATTATATACTCTCGAAAATCGACCATCTCACGGCGCAGATGGAGGAGAGCGCAATATGCCTGCTCGACTCACTGCTGAAATACAAGCAAGCGAAATGATGAAACCTGGGACACGGAAACTGCCCGCTGAGCGCATATCGCAGACGGTGCTCTATGCCATCGTGGGACTGGTGGCGGTGGTGTTCGCACTCTTCCGCTTCGTGGGCTACGACACCCCATATTACGACAATCCCGAGCTCAACGCCCCGTTGCTCACCGATGTGCTCGTGGGCTTCATGTCGCTGCTCACGCTTGCCGCCGTCATCACCGTGCTGTGCGCTGCCTGCCGCAGTTTTGGCAAGAACCGCAATGCCGCCAAAGTGGTGAACGGGATACCTGCGGCGCGCCTCGCACGTATCGTTGCGGCGGTGGTGGCACTCACGCTTGCCGCCACGTTCATGCTCGGTTCCACACGCCCCGTTGCCGTCAATGGCGAGGCTTACACCGATACTTTCTGGCTGCGCACGGCTGACATGTTCGTCAATTCGTCGCTGTTGCTCGTGTGCTTAGCCGTGTGCGCAGTGGCGTTCGGGGCTACACGTAGCGTAAGGAAAGACAAAAGGTAACGACAGCAATGCTCATAAAACGCCGACAACACAGAGTGCCCGAGCTCAACACGACTTCCACTGCCGACATCTCATTCATGTTGCTCATATTCTTTCTCGTGACGACATCGATGGATATCGACCGTGGACTCGTGCGCATGCTCCCTCCGGCCGACGACGAGACTGCCGAGGAGCAGCCCCCGCTGAAGGTGAGCAAGGCTAACACGATGGAGTTTGTCGTCATGCCTGCCGGGCGTGTCACGCTCGACGGCAAGGCAGTGGCGGTGGAGTCGCTCCGCAAGGAGGTGGCTGCCTTCCTTAGGACACGCGGCACGGAGCACCTCATATATATCGATGCGCGCCCCACGGCAAGCTACGACACCTATTTCCGGTTGCAGGACGAGATAATGGCCGCCTATTCCCTCGTGCGCAACGAAACTGCCGAGCGGCGTTTCGGCAAGGCTTATCCGCGTTGCAGCGAAGAGCAGAAGGACATCGTGCGCGACCTTTGTCCGCAGCGTATTGCAGAGACCTACGACACCGGGGA
Source organism: bacterium (assembly GCA_963599085.1). Classification (GTDB taxonomy): domain Bacteria; phylum Bacteroidota; class Bacteroidia; order Bacteroidales; family Bacteroidaceae; genus Prevotella. The sequence continues at coordinate 78,710 of CAVBVK010000001.1, forward strand.
AGGGGAAGGAGGTGCGCAATGATACTGCGTGACAACTCCCGCCGCACCGTGCCCACGCTCAACACGGCATCGCTTCCCGACCTCATCTTCACCGTCCTCTTCTTCTTTATGGTGGCGACACACATGCGCACGGTGACGCTTAAAGTGAAATACACCGTTCCGCAGGGCACGGAGATAACACGCCTCACGCGGAAATCGGCGGTGACATACATCTACATAGGCCGTAAGGACGGCGCATTCTGCGTGCAGATGAACGACAAGATTGTTCCTGCAAGTGAGATAGCAGGCTTCCTCGCGGCAGAGAAGGGGCGCATGACGGACGACGACCGGCAGCGCATGACAGTCTCGGTAAAGGCCGACCACGCCGCGCCGATGAGTCTTGTCACCGAAGTGAAGATGGCATTGCGCCGCGCCAACGTGCGGAAAATAAGCTATTCGGCAGAGAAAGCCGACAGCGGCAGCGCAAAAAAATGATATGAATATTTGCTGTTTTTGTCAATTTTGTTGTACCTTTGTTGTCTAATCCAATTATTTCCAACTGCAAATGGCACATCACAGTTTAGATCTGCTCGACAAGAAAATACTCGAACTCATTGCCGAAGATGCCCGAATACCGTTCCTTGAAGTGGCACGCTCGTGCAATGTCAGTGGGGCGGCAATTCACCAGCGCATCCAGAAACTCACCAATCTGGGCATACTCAAAGGGTCGCAGTTTGTCATCAATCCCGAAAAAGTGGGCTACGAGACATGTGCCTACATAGGGCTCTACTTGCAGAACCCTGCCAAATTCGACGATGTCGTGGAGGAACTGCGCCGCATTCCAGAGGTGGTGGAGTGCCATTACACCACCGGCGGCTTCGACATGTTCATCAAGATATACGCCCGCAACAACCATCATCTGCTCAATGTCATCCACGACAAATTGCAGCCTTTGGGCCTGTCGCGCAGTGAAACCATAATTTCCTTCAACGCGGCCATCAACCGTCAAGTGCCCATTGATGCGCTTCCGGTGAATGACGACGATGAAGGCGACTGCGGTAGTGACAGCTGAACAACGGAAAAAGGAGACAGGACACCGTGTCCTGTCTCCTTTTTCCGTTGTTGAAGCCTTACTTTTCGTAATCCACGAACGCGTAGCGTTGGTGGTGCTTCCCGTCGGTGTCGTGCTCTTCCCGCCACACTTCATGCCAGTTGTCGTAGGCAGGGAAGAAACAGTCGGCGGCGACAGGAGTGTCGGCTATCTCGGTTAGGCAAAGGCGGTCGGCGAAGCTGATGGCTTGTTCGTATATGCTTGCGCCACCTATTATATATATGTCCTCATCCTTTTTGCAGCTTGCGAGGGCTTCATGGAGCGACGGGTAGCAGTCGCATCCGGGAAAATCCGTCTGCGTGCGGCTCACCACCACATTGCGGCGGTTGGGCAACGCGCCCTTTGGCAGCGACTCGAACGTGTTGCGTCCCATGATGATGGTGTGCCCTGTGGTGAGTGCCTTAAAGCGTTTCAGGTCGTTGGGAAGCCAATAAAGCAGCTTGTTCCGGTGGCCTATGGCACGGTTCTGTGCCACGGCGGCGATGATGGTAATCATATATGTGATGTTGGATTTTGGGTTTTACTGTTGCGGAATGCACTTCTTCGCTTGTCGGCGGCAGCTTGTCGGCAGTCCTTACACGCTCACTGTCGCGGCGATATGGGGCCACGGGTCGTAGCCTTCGAGTTCGAAATCCTCGTAGCGGAAGCCGAAAAGATCCTTCACATCGGGGTTTATCTTCATGCGGGGCAGTGTGCGTGGGGTGCGTGTGAGTTGCAGTTGCGCCTGCTCTATGTGGTTCAGGTAAAGGTGGGTGTCGCCCGTTGTATGTATGAACTCGCCCGGTTGCAGCCCCGTCACCTGTGCCATCATTTGCAGCAGCAGTGCGTAGGAGGCGATGTTGAACGGCACTCCGAGGAAAGTGTCGGCACTTCTCTGGTAGAGTTGCAGCGAGAGCCGTCCGTCGGCAACATAGAACTGGAACAGACAGTGGCATGGCGGCAGTGCCATCGCCTCCACTTCCGCCGGGTTCCATGCCGTCACCATCATGCGGCGGGAGTCGGGACGGTGCCTTATCATGTCGAGCACGTTTTGTATCTGGTCTATTGTGCCGCCTTTGTAGTCGGGCCATGAACGCCACTGATGGCCGTAAACGGGTCCGAGGTCGCCGTTTTCGTCCGCCCATTCGTTCCATATCCGCACGCCGTGTTCCTGCAAATACCTCACGTTGGTGTCGCCGCGTAGGAACCACAGCAGCTCGTAGATGATGGATTTCAGGTGCAGTTTCTTCGTTGTCAGGAGCGGGAAACCCTCCGAGAGGTCAAATCTCATCTGATGTCCGAACACGCTTTTCGTGCCCGTCCCGGTGCGGTCGGTCTTTGTCGCGCCCTCGTCGAGGATGCGTTTTAGCAGTGAAAGGTATTGTTGCATGTCGTGTTATTGTTGTTTTTACGTTCTATCACTATCGGGCGCAGGGCTTCCTCTGGCGTGTGCGGGCTTTTTATACACCACTCTTTCGGGTAGAGATTGTTGGCGCGGAGACCCAAGTTCTTCTCAAACCCTATCGGTATACCGCCGTAAGTGAGCAGCACAGGACCGCGCGGAGTGCCCTGCGGCAGTGTCACCGTCTCCTTGCGCAGGTAGGCAATAGCCTCCGTGTAGCCCACTTCCACGCGCGGAAAGGCGTCGGGGGCAAGACAACGCGACAGCGCAAGCGACTGTCCGGGGACGACATCCTTGCCTTTCTGCGTGCCGAGACACACTCCCGCGTGCATTATCCTCAGTGCGGTGGCAGCGGCATCGTAGCAGTCTGCCCACCGCGAGGGAACGGCAAGGAGACTGTCGCCGCACTTGCGTTGGCAGAAATCCTGCATGTTCCGGAGCGGATCCCGGGCAAAAGCGGGCGGCATGGCGTTGTCCTTCCTGTCGCTTTCCCTGCCTTTCGTCTTCTTTTTCTTTTCCGTTTTTGAGCGTGTAACGGCCTCTCCGTCACTTCCGCCATGCTTCCGCAACACCGCCATGAAGAGTCCTTCGCCACGGCTTGTGCCCGGCATGAAGCGGCACACAGGGCCTCCGCCCGTTACGGACGGCATGATGTTCCACTCCCTTTCCGTCGGGACGGCAAGTATGTCGCCGCCGAGTGCGCTTGCTATCCACGCCACATTCTCCTCGTTCTCGTGTGCGTTGAACGTGCAGGTGGAGTAGAAAAGCAGTCCGCCGGGAGCCAGGCAGTCCCAGATGTCGGCTACAATCCCGCGCTGAAGCCTGCGGCAGTTTTCCACGTTCTGCCGGCTCCATTCGCTGCGCGCGCCCTCGTCCTTGCGGAACATGCCCTCGCCCGAGCACGGCACATCGGCGAGAATGGCGTCGAACGTTATCCCTGCCTTGCGGTAGTCGCGCGGATAGTTGTTGGTGACCACCACGTCTTCGTGCCCGAACTTCTGCATGTTCTCGCCCAAAATCTGTGCCCGTGTGCGTATGGGTTCGTTTGAGAACAGCAGGCTGCCGTCGGGCAATGCCGCGCGCAGGGCAGTTGATTTGCCGCCCGGGGCAGCGCAGAGATCGAGCATACGTACTGGCGTATGGATGAAAGTCTGCACGGCGTGGTGGACAAACATCGATGCCGCCTCCTGTACATAGTACATCCCTGCGTGAAGAAAGGGGTCGAAGGTGAAGTCGGGGCGGCGTTTCAGATAGCGTCCCGTAAGGCTGCACCACGGCACGGCGCTGTCGGCAATGGAGGGCGGGACATCGTAGTCTCCGGCCTTGAACGGGTTGAGGCGTATGCTGGTAGGGCAGTCGCCGGACATGAGAGCCCCGGCAAGACGGGTATAGGAAGCGTCGCCCAAGAGCCGACGCGTGTATTCGGTGAATTGCGGTGGCAGGTTCATGTCTTGTTCGTGAAGTGAGTGTGCGGCGGCAATGGAGTCGGCATCCGCACGGTGTATAGCCTTTGCAAATTTAGCCAAAAATCCCGAATTACCGCCGGTCCGGTGTGAATGAAAAACAAAAAAAAGATATCTTTGCAACTATGATGCCGCCTTTTGCGTCAAACTAAATGAAAACAGACAAAAAAACAGATTGCAGTATGATAAGACAGACATTAATCTCTCTCGCAGTGGTTGCCGCATTGGGCAACACTGCAACGGTAAATGCACAGCAGCACACGGGTGCACCGCACGTGTCAGTGGCTGACAGCGCGCAGAAGAAGCCGGAAGCGGTGAAACAGGCGACAGCCGTTGCCGCACAGGCGGGCAAGGGCACGGTGGCGAAGACAAAGAAGGCTGTGGCGGATGCGCATCAGGCCGCCGCGCGGCACCGTATTGATGAAGCCCAACGCCGTGTCAAGCAAGAACAGCAGCGGCTCGAAAAGGAGCAGAAACGCCTTGCCAAGGCATCGGAAAACATTGATGACGGTGGCGATGGCGTCGTGGCTTACTCCGACACCGCCTCTGTCGTTGGCGGCGGAAGTGATGCCGGCGGCGGCGCGGCCTGCTCCGGCGGCAAGGCTATGGACTACACGAACCGCTACGATCCCGCCCGCTTTTCCGACATGTTCTCGTGGTTTTCCTACCTGTTATCCACGAGTTTCTCGGGTTTTCTGATCGCCCTCTTCGGCATATTGCTGCTATTCCTCTTTCTGGCTATGCCTTTCATCGCCCTCTTCGTGATTTTGCGCTACATCGTGCACCGCCATAAGGACCGTGTGCGTCTGGCCGAAATGGCCATAAAGCAGGGACGCCCGCTTACGGAAGGGCAGATGGACTTTGAGCTGAGGCCGCGGTCATACATGTGGCGCAAAGGCGTGAAGAACCTGTCGGTTGGCATCGGCTTGATGATGTTCTTCTATTTCCTCGGCGCCGAACCGCTTGTAGGCATCGGAGCACTCGTGGCTTGTATGGGGGCGGGGAAGATGTTCATGGCACGCTCCAACTACGGCATGAAACGCCGGGACGACGCTCCTGCCGACGGGAAATTCTTTGCCGACGGCATGGACGGTGATGCGGACGACGACCCGTCCGCATCGCGGAACACTACCATAAAGGCGGCAGGGGAAAATGAAGAAAACCCGCAGGGGCACGGTTCAGCGGCGGAATGAATACGAGACTCTCTTGATGAACGCTTACGACGATAACTCTCTTGTAACGCAGGCGGCGGTGTTTCACGACAGGCAGGCTTTCGGCCGCCTCGTCGTGAAGTACCAGTCGCCCATAAGGCGTTTCTTTCTTCACCAGACGGCAGGGAATGAAACGCTGAGCGACGACCTTGCGCAGGAGACATTCATCAAGGCTTATACGAATATAGGGAATTTCCGCGGCACGGCAGCCTTCGCGTCGTGGCTCTACCGCATCGCCTGCAATGTGTTCTACGATTATGTGCGGCGGCAGCGTCCCGCCGCCAGCATCGACTCGGGCGAAGTCCTGCACCAGGGCACATGCGGGGCGGAGCACGGGCTGGGAATGGATATCTGCAAGGCTATGCAGTGCCTCTCGGACAGGGAACGCACCTGCATCACGCTGCAACTCGTGGATGGCTATCCCATTGACGGGATAGCTCAGATAACGGGAATGACCGCCGGAACGGTGAAGTCGCATCTGTTCAGGGGGAAACAGAAACTCACGGAATATCTAAAAAGGAATGGCTATGACAGAAAAAGACAATGATGTTTTGCAGAAAAATACGGCTGACGAAGAACTCCTGAATGCTTTTTTCGCACAGAGCCGCAGTATGCAGGTGCCCGACGACGGCTTCTCCGGCCGCGTGATGAGGCGCATACCCGAGCCCGTACCGCTGCGCCAGCGACGTGCCTATTCCTTGTGGACGGCGGCATGCACGCTTGTGTGCCTCGTGGTGTTCTTCGCAAACGACGGCGTGGCGTTGCTGAAACAGGGTTTTTCAAACAGCCTCGGCAGCATGGCGGCGGCATTGTCGCTGTCGGTTTCTAAGGTGGATCTGTCGGCGTTGCTGCCTGTCTCCATGCCGGACAACGCGTTCTACACCGTGCCTCTTGTGGCTGTGGGCGTGCTGACACTTGCCGGAGTGGTGGGGATTTACGGCGTGATGCAGTCGGAATAGCAGCCGGCCGTGGTCATTCCATGAATATGTCGTAGTCGTCGGAGATCTTGCCGGTGTCCGCGTCGGGAGATGCCGACGGCGTCTTCAAGGCTTCCTTCTTCAGGTTCCCGTGCTCGTCGAACATTCCGTAAGTGGTGCGCAGCACGGTGAACTCGGTGCGGCGGTTGAGCTGGTTGCATGTCTCCTGCTTGCCGTCGTCAAGTTTTTTTATGTATTCCTCGGTTAGCACGTCGCCCTCTTTAAGCCACGGATACTTCTCGGTGAGCTTTTTGCGCACTGTCTTCGGCTTCTCCTTACCGTAGCCGACAGGCGAGAGACGGTCGTGTGAGATGCCTTTCTGTGTGAGGTATTCCACCACCGATTCGGCACGGCGCTGCGACAGCAGCTTGTTGTATTCGGCCGAACCCTTGTAGTCGCAGTGCGACGACAGCTCTATGGTGACATTCGGGTTTTCGTTGAGCAGCTTCACAAGCTCGTCGAGGGCAGCGGTGGATTCGGGGCGGAGCGTGGCTTTGTCGAAGTCGTAGAAGATGTTGTCGATGAGCACCGGGGCGGAGATCGACGCCAAGGGGAACTGCAACACGTACTCCTCCGACTTGTCGGCGACGGGCACTTTCAGCTCCTCCTTGTGGTTTAGGAACCCCTTGCAGGTGGCGAGGAAGATGTAATCGACCTCGGGGCGTATCACCTCCTCGAACGATCCGTCACCCTTCACGCTGAGTTTCCTGTTTGTTCCGTCGCTGCCTACCATATATACCTGTGCCGAAGGAAGCTCGTAGCCGTCCTGTTCATACACCCATCCCTTCACGTTCTGTATTATCTCGGGGTTCTCGAAACTGTATATGTGGTCCCAGCCGCGGCCGTCGTTGCGGTTGGACGAGAAGTAGCCGCGGTTGTGCACACCCTCGAATGTCATTCCGAAGTCGTCGCCTTGCGAGTTGAGCGGATAGCCGGGATGGGTGATATGGTACTTGCCGTCCTTGCCCACGGAGGCTATGAAGATGTCGAGGCCGCCCATGCCCGGATGCCCGTCGCTTGAAAAATATAGGTCGCCGTTGGGTCGGAATGTGGGGAACGCCTCATTGCCAGGGGTGTTGATGGGTGCGCCGAGGTTCTCCACGCCGCCCAGTCCGGCCTCCGTCAAGCGCACGCGCCAGATGTCAAGGCCGCCCATTCCGCCGGGCATGTCGCTCGTGAAATAGAGCCACTGACCGTCGGGCGAGACGGCAGGATGGGCGTATGCGGAGAGTGTGTCGCGTGTTATCTCCACCACCGTGGGCTTGCCCCATGCGGCGTCGGAGCGGTTGGATGAGGCAATCTTGGCGTAGCGCGGATAGGAAGGGTCGGTGAGGCATTGCGTGAGATACATTGTCCGGCTGTCAGGGGTGAAGCAGGCGGCACCCTCGTCGGCCTCGGTGTTGAGTCCGCCGGTCACTGCTTCGGGACGGCTCCATTGTCCCTTGTCGTCCTTCTGCGAATGGAATATGTCGGCATTCTTGGTTCCCGTGATGCCGCTCAGCTCATTGCCTTGCGCCTCATTGCGTGTGGACGAGAAGTAGAGGTGTTCGTGCTGGTCGCCGAAGAGCATGGGGGAATAGTCGGAACGGCGCGAGTTGAACACATCCATACGCTTCACTGTGTAGCGCGAGCCCTGCTCTTTCCAGTGCGGGGCGTTTTGGGCGGAGACCAGTCCGTTCTTGGCCAGTGTCCTTGCGGCATCGGCTTTGAGGGCGATGCCCCATTGCTTGCCGTCGGCTTCGTCGTATGTCCCGTTGTCGATGGAGTCGAGCACTTCGCGGAACAGCACTTCCGCCTGCTTGTAAGCGCCGTTCTTCAGCAGCTGGCGGGCGTAACAGAGCCGGTCGGTGGTGGTGGCCTTGCCGTAGCGTATGGCGTTGCCGTAAGCCGCTATGGCTTTCTGTGTGGCGTTGATGCGCTCGTTGCAGTGGGCAATCTTCACGGCTATCTCGCCGCGGCGGGCTTTGTCCTTGGACGAAGTCTTTGAGTAGGCTTGCTTGAACTGCGACGCTGCGTCGTAATACTCACCTATGGCGAGATATTTTTCTGCCTTCTTCAGATTCTTGTCTGAGCCGCATGCGGCCATGGCCATTGCGAGAACGGCAATGGCTGCAAGGGCGGTGTATGACGAAAATGGCTTTTTCACGTTGCTGTTTTATTTGGGGTTGTTGTTTGTTTGGGGTTGTCCTGCCGTGCCGCTAAGCCTTGTCCTGGTTCTGTGGGGCTGCCTGTGTGGAGACGAAACTGATGCGGTAGTTGCACCCGTTGCGCCAGTTGCTGCATCCGTAGGCTGTCTTTCCCTTTATTATGGTGCCTTTGCCACAGAGCGGACACGCTGTGCCTATGACGGCATCGGTGGCTGACGGCGGCGCAGCGGTGCGGGCTTTTGACTTTGAGGGAGCCTTGGGCGAGGCCTTGGCCGGTTTCTTCCTGCCTTTTTTCTTGATGTCGTCGTCGGTGGTGACGGCTACATGCCGGTTGCTGTTGTCGCGCAACACGTCATAGACAATCTCCGTTATCTGCTGCTTCAACTCGCCGATAAACTCGGCGGCATCGTATTTCCTGTGCTCTATGTCGCGGAGCTTCTTCTCCCAAATGCCTGTGAGTTCGCAGCTTTTGAGCAGCTCTTCGTGTATGGTGCCGATGAGTTCTATGCCCGTCGGAGTGGCTAAGAGGTTCTTCCGCTCACGCTTTATATAGTGACGCTTGAAGAGAGTCTCGATGATGTTGGCTCTTGACGACGGGCGCCCTATGCCGTTCTCTTTCAGGGCGGCACGCAGTGTCTCGTCCTCGACGAACTTGCCTGCGGTCTCCATGGCTCTCAGCAGGGTGGCTTCGGTGTAGTATTTCGGCGGTGTTGTGGCCTTTTCCGTCAGCGTGGGGGTGTGCGCACCGCTCTCGCCCTCAACGAAAGAAGGGAGTGTGCGCTCTTCGTCGCCTTTCTTTTCTTCTTCGTCGGGAGTGCCTGGCTGCTGTCCCGAGGGGCTGCCGGAGGGTTGGGCATAGACGGAACGCCATCCCTGTGAGAGTATTTCCTTGCCTGTCGCCTTGAATTCCACGCCTTCCACATCGCCGAGAACGGTGGTGGTGGCGAACTTGCAGTCGGGGTAAAAGGCGGCGATGAAGCGCCGTGCGATGAGGTCATACACGTGGCGTTCCATGTCGGTGAGGCTTGTTGCTGGCACGCCGGTGGGGATGATGGCGTGGTGGTCGGTCACCTTTGAGGTGTCGAACACGCGTTTCGGCTTGATGAGCTTCTTGCCCCGGAGCGGCGTAAGGAGATGTTCGTAGCCGCGCAGACCGTTGAGTATGCCTCCGCACTTGGGGTAAATGTCGTCGCTCAGGAACTGCGTATCGACACGCGGGTAGGTGGTGAGTTTGCGTTCGTAGAGCGACTGGATGATGTTGAGTGTGGTTTCTGCGCTCAACGAGAACTTGCGGTTGCACTCCACTTGCAGTGACGTGAGGTCGAAAAGTCGTGGCGGAGCTTCCGTGCCGTTCTTTTTCGCCACGGAGGTGACGGTGAACGGCTTGCCCGCAATGGTGGCAAACGCCTGCTCACCCTCTTCCTTTGTGGCGAACCTGCCTTTCGTCGCGGTGAAGGTGGTGTCACGGTAGATGGTGGCGAGCACCCAATAGGGCTCCGGGACGAAACTGTCTATCTCCTTCTGGCGGTTTACTATGAGTGCAAGGGTGGGGGTCTGCACGCGCCCTATGGAAAGGACTTGGCGGTTCTGGCCGTATTTCAGCGTGTAGAGCCGTGTGGCGTTCATGCCCAGGAGCCAGTCGCCTATGGCACGGCTGAGCCCTGCAATGTATAGGGGCTCGTACTCGCTTTGGTCTTTCAGTGTGCTGAACCCCTCGCGTATGGCCTCGTCTGTCATTGAGGAAATCCACAGACGCTTCACCGGGCACTTTGCCCCCGCCTTCTGCATCACCCACCGTTGTATGAGTTCTCCCTCCTGCCCGGCGTCGCCGCAGTTGATGATGCCGTCGGCAGCCTGCATCAGCCGCTCGATGACGGCAAACTGTTTCTTTATCCCCTTGTCGTCGATGAGCTTGATGCCGAAGCGTGGAGGTATCATGGGCAGGGCTGCCAGGCTCCAGTGCTTCCACTGCTCCGTGTAGTCGTTGGGCTCTTTCAGCGTGCAGAGGTGCCCGAATGTCCATGTCACCTGATAGCCATTGCCTTCCATGTAGCCGTCCCTTTGGCCGGAGGCTCCTATTATTCTGGCAATGTCTTTGGCGACACTCGGTTTCTCGGCTATGCAGACAATCATTGTTTCCTGTTGTTTTGGTGATGTGGGGGCAGTGTGTGTCCGTTGCAAAGTTAATGAAAAAAAAAGAAGGGCACAAGGGTGTTGTGCTCTTCTTCGCTTGTGATCCCGTTGGGATTCAAACCCAAGACCTTCAGAACCGGAATCTGACGCTCTATTCAGCTAAGCTACGGGACCCTCTTTTCAGCTTCTTGCCCGCCGGAACGGGAAGCGGTTGCAAAAGTACGAAATTAGTTTTAATAAAACGAAAGAAACGGCAATTTATTCCGTCAATACCACTGCACGGCGTTGCTGTATCCGCTGCGCTTGTCGTATTTGAGGGCGTCGGTGAGTGTCGCGGCGTTGCACCTGAACGAGAAGTTGTAGCTCGTGTATGGCTTGAGCACCACCGAACAGCTCATGTTGAAGCAGTGGAGGTCGCGCTGCAACGACGCTGTCGTCATTGACAGGTCGTGCCGGTCGAAGTCGTAGCCCGTGGAAAACGATATGTTCCAGCCGTCGCTCAGACGCAGGTTGCCGCTTACGTTGAGGTTCTGCGAGAACTTGTAGGGGTAGCGCATGGTCTTCGTGTTGAACTTGCCGCCCGTGTTCTCGCGCATGGTGATGCCGTAGCCGAAGGTGAGCGACCATGGCATGTTGAAGCGCATGTAGCCGTCGTTGTCGGTCTCCACCTTGCCTCCGCCGCTCTTTTTCCTTGCCCCGCGCTGTCCTTCCACCATCACGTCGTCCACGTTGCTCTCTATGTCGGTGTCCATCCCTTCTTCCTCGTCGGTGTCTGTCTTGCGTTTTCTGTCGCCGGCGTTGCTGTCGTTGCCGCCGCCGAACCATTTTTTTATCTTCTCGGGAGTGAGCGTGAACGAGAGGTTCTGCGATGTTCCTTGGAAACGCCCCCATTTGCCCATGCCCCAAAGGGTGTGGTTGCCGACGAAGGGCGTGCCGTTCTGGTCGAGTTCGTAGGCGTAGGAGGCGAACACCGCGCTCATGTTGAAAGTGTAGTTCTTCCACCATTTCAGGCGGATGCGCATGTTGAGGTCGCTCAGGGGATGGGTCTTTGCCGCGAGATTGTAGCTCATGCTCATCGCCAGCTCGTCGATGAGGCTTATCTTCTTTATTCCCGTGGAGTCCTTGTCCGATTTCACCTTCATCTCTATATTGTTGGATATGTCGAACGACACGCTTCCCGTGTTGCCCCGTCCGGGCACGCCGTAGAGCGCATTCTGGTAGGGGGAGTATTCCACGAGCGACACGTTGCCGTCGGCATCGGTCTTCTGGTAGGTCGTCCAGTAGCCGTAACGCGAGCTGCCGAAGTCAGGGGCGTAGTTGAAACTCACTGACGGCGTGAGCACATGGCGCACTGCCTGTATCTTGTCGCCGAATATCTTTTTGTTCGGGATGTAGAATCCGTAGAGCTTGGTGGACATTCCCATACTCATGCTCCAGTTATATACATTGTTGAAGCCATATACGGTGTCGGTGACTTCCGTCTGCCGCTTTTCGTCCCACGAGCGCATCACCTTGTTGGAGTACATACGGTCCTGGAAGTTGAACGACGGGCTTACGTTGATGTAGTTGAACAGGGTGAAGTTGCCGCTGACGGGTATCGAGTGGTTCCATCCGTTGCGCCAGTCCTTTATCAGGTTCGAGTGCATCAGCTGTTCCTCCTTTGTGCTGATGCTGTTCGAGATGTGGCCGGTGTACGACATCGATATCTTCTCGTACCAACGCTCCTTGCCCACGGCGTGCCTGCGCTTGAAGGGATAGAAGCGGCTTATGGAGATGTTGAGGTCGGGGAGCGTCATGCTGATGGTGGAGTCGCGCATGTTCTGCGAGAGGTTGGCGGTGCTGCTCAGCGAGAGGCCTATGCTTGAGAATGTGGTGCTCCACGAGACGGACGATGTCCTTGTGGATTGCGTGAGCGATTGCGGGTTGTACAGCGAGTTGAGGTTGTTGCGTTCGTAGCTCGATGTGGCGAAGTTCACGCTTGCGGAGAGCGAGCTGTACGGGTTGGCCTTGCTGTCCTGACGGTGGCTCCATTGTATCTTGAAGCTCTGTTGGCGTGCGAAGTCGGGCATGCCCTTGTCCCCTGTCTTCGTGTCCTGATAGCTGAAATAGAAGCTGCCGCTGTATTTGTAGCGGCGGTTGTAGTTGGAAGCTGCCGACAGCCCCCACGAGCCTTTGGTGTAAATCTCGCCCAAAAGCTTCAGGTCCCACTTGTCGTTTATGGCGAAGTAGTAGCCGCCGTCGCGCAGGTAAAAGCCGCGGTCGCTCTCGTCGCCGTACGACGGCATGATGAAACCGCTCGAATAGCTCTTCGTGAACGGGAAGAAGCCGTAGGGGATGGCAAGCGGCAGCGGCACATCGGCAACAACAAGGTAGGCTGGCCCGAAGGTGACATCCTTGCCGGGGCGCACCTTTGCCCTCGACAGGGCAATGTAGAAGTCAGGGTGCTTGGCGTCGCAGGTGGTGTAGCGGCCGTGTTGCAGGTAGATGTCGCCGTTGGCGTTGCGCTTTGAAATCCGGCTTTGCAGGAAGCCCTCCTGCTGCTTTGTGTTCACGTTGGCGATGAGACCCTTCTGCGTCTTGAAGTTGAACGCCATGGTGTCGCTTTCGTATTCGTCCCTTCCCATCTTGAAAACGGGCGTCCCGGTGAGCTTCTTTCCCGAGGCGTCGGTGGTATCTACTGTACCCGTTGCGTGCACGATGCTGCTGTCGAGGCACATGCGGATTTTCTCGCTGGCAAGATCCATGTTCTCGTATTTCACCGTGGAACTGCCGTAGAGCTGTGCTGTCCTCGTCGTGGCGTCATACACGAGCGAGTCGTTGGCGGTGTATTCCACGGGAGAATTTATGCCCGTAGCGCGTTGCCTGTTGATGGAATCGAGCCTTATCGAGTCATCAACGGCTCTGTTGTGGCGGTAGATGGCGAGTTCGAGCGAGTCCATCCGTGTCGTGTCAATGGCTGCGGCTGCCACCGTGTCGGCTTTGACAGCGGTGTCGGCCGGCATTGTGGAGTCATGTTGCCCTGCCTTTTTCTTCTTTTTCTGCGGTGCGGGCAGCGTGCTGCCTGCCAGCGGGAAGAGTAAGGCGAAGAGCAAGAGTGCTATGACAGTCTTTGTTCTCATTGTCTGTTGTGGGTGTCCTGTTACTCAAAAAGACGGCGCATCTCGCGGAAACGCTCTATTGTGCCGCTTCCGAACTTGGCAAGGCTCATTTCCGCCTGCTCCACGGTCTTTTGCCGGTCGAGGCGTGTCTTCGAGAAGAACTTGTCGGCGTAGCATATCAGTTTCTCCTCCGTTGTCTCCGGCACAAGGTCTGTGTGTGGCAGGGGCAGGTGCTGCCGCACTATGTCGTCGAGCGTGAGCCCGGCTCCGGTGTGGCGTTCGCATATCCGTGCGTACTTCTCGTCCACGCCCTCTTTCCGCAGCAGTCCGGCACCGCACACGCCGTGCCTGATGTACGGTTCGGTGCCGTGGCATTCTATCCCGGGCGCGTCTGTGAGCACGATGCCTATGTCATGGAGCATCGCGGCCTCACGCACGAAGCCGGTGTCGATGTGCAGTTCGGGGTGTAATGAAGCAATCTGCAGCGCAAGCCGCGCCACAGATTGGCTGTGTGTGACGAGGATGTGGCGCAGAGCCGCATTCCCGCTGTAATATTTGTCTATTATTTCCTGGAACATCTTGGTCGGGAGTTGCCGGACGAAGGGGAAGCCGCAGTCCTTCCACGGCTTCCTTCATTCCATGGCTTCTGGAAAGGAATTCACTCGTGTTCGCGCTCGATGTAGGCGATGACATCGCCTTTCGACACCTTTGAGCCGCGCTTCGCGTTGATTTCCACGAGCTTTCCCCCGAGTGCCGCCTTCACTTCCACGAATTCGCCCCAGGGTGCCTGTATGTAGCAGAGCACATCGCCCTCCTTGTATTCCTTGCCTATGAACGGCTCCACCGTGGGCGCGCATTCGCCCTCGCCGGAGAACTCCCAGTGGATTTCACCCTTTACCGGAGCTGCCACAGCGTCGGCCTTTGCGTGCTTGTAGGCACTGAGCTGTTCGGGAGAGAGGTTTGCCCCGAGTTTCGCGTCCTTGAGCTTTTGGAGGTCGGCAAGGAAGTTTTTCTTTGCCTGCCCGCTCTTGTAGTTGCGGTATTGCTCGGGATGCATGGCGAGTTCGAAGAGCTCTTCGTCGTCCTTGCCGTATTCCCAGCCGTTCTCGTCCATCTCCTTGCGGAAGCCGTCAAGTGCGTCGGTGAGTAGGGTGTGCGCATCGACATCTGTGAATTCGCGTCCCTGCTTCTTCGCAAGTTCCACGAGTTCGGGGGCGATAGTGCCCGGAATCTTGCCGCTCTTGCCGAGAATCATTCCCCACATGGAGTCGTCCATCATCACGAAGCGTCCCTTTCCCTGCTCGATGGTCAGAAGGTTCATAAGCGCGATGTTCTTCACATACTGCGAGAAAGGCGTCACCAATGGCGGGTAGCCCACGCGCGGCCACACATACTCCACTTCGTCGAAGAGCTTTATGAGCAGGTCGTCCATAGAAAGTTCCTCATCGCCGTTGCGCTTGCGCACGTTGTTGATTGTGGTGCGCATCCCGCCGAGGTCGGCCATCATCGATCCCATCATGCCGCCGGGAAGCCCGCAGCCGAGCAACAGCGACGACATTATCTTGTTGCCGGGGTTGATGAAGTAGCCCAGCCACTCGTCGATGAACTCCTGGGTCATTGCGCGCGCCTTCATGTATGCGCTCATGTTGATTTCGGGAACGTCGAAGCCTTCGTTCTTCAGCATGCTTATCACCGAGATGATGTCCGGATGCACCTTGCCCCATGACAGCGGCTCGATGGCGGTGTCGATGATGTCCGCCCCGTTCTGGCACACCTCGAGGATGCTTGCCATCGAGAGTCCGGGGCCGGAGTGCCCGTGGTACTGTATTATGATGTCCGGGTATTTCTCCTTTATCATCCTTGTGAGCTTGCCGAGGAATGCCGGCTGTCCGATGCCTGCCATGTCCTTAAGGCATATTTCCTCTGCTCCGGCAGCGATGAGCTGGTCGGCAATGCCCATATAGTAGTCGAGGGTGTGCACAGGCGAGGTGGTGATGCACAGTGCGCACTGCGGTGTCATGCCGCCTTCCTTTGCCCATTTTATTGACGGTATGATGTTGCGTATGTCGTTCAGTCCGTCGAATATTCGCGTGATGTTGGTGCCCTGCCTTGCCTTCACCTTGTACATGAGGGCACGCACGTCGTCGGGCACGGGATACATGCGCAGTGCGTTGAGTCCGCGGTCGAGCATGTGTGTCTTTATCCCCACTTCGTTGAAGGGTTTGCAGAAGGCGCGGACGGCATCGTTGGGGTTCTCGCCTGCGAGCAGGTTCACCTGTTCAAAGGCTCCGCCGTTGGTCTCCACACGGGCGAAACAGCCCATGTCGATAATCACGGGTGCGATGCGTGCCAGTTGGTCTTTGCGTGGCTGGAATTTGCCGGACGACTGCCACATATCTCGATAGACGAGACTGAATTGGATTTTCTTTTTCATCTCTATTCCTTTCTTGTGAATTTTCTGATTTTGTGATGTGCGGGCATGAGCCCGTTTTAAATGTGCAAATTTAGGCAAAAAAATCCAATTATGGGGGCATGGTGCCTGTTTTTTAGTAAATGTTGGCTATATGTGGCACGGCGGAGTGTTTCCCCTTTTTTGCACACTTGCTCCGTTCTTGTCGGATATTTGTCTCTCTGGTTGCCTGAAAATGTGTGCACGGCTGCCCGATGCACTTTTCGGCGAAAAGGATGGCATATAGGCTGTGCAGCCGTATTGCTCTGGGTTTCATGGTCTTTCGTGTTGTATGCTCTTTTTGTACAATGTAAAACCGGCACAAAAACACGCTTTTGGGGCTTAAAACCGGTGTTTCCAACGTGGAAACAAGCCTTGTTTGCACTGTAAACAAGGCTTGTTTGCCAAACGAAGAAGGCTTCTTTGCAGTGCAAGGAAGCCTCCGTCGGGTTGTAAAGGGGTCTCCGTCCCGTTGCAAAGGCATTGCAAGACATCTGGAACGGCAGTCGCCGCTGTCAAATAATTTTACTGCACAGAGACAATATTTGCATGGTTTCCGCTTTGCATGCACCTACATGCCGTGCTTTGCGAAGCGTTCCCCGGCGAGCGTCTCGTATTTCGTGCCCTTGCGCCCGTAGTTGGCGTAGGGCCAGATGCTTATGCCCCCGCGCGGGGTGAATATGCCCGTCACCTCTATGTACTTGGGATCCATGAGCCGTATGAGGTCGTTCATTATTATGTTCACGCAGTCTTCATGGAAGTCGCCGTGGTTGCGGAAACTGAAAAGATAGAGTTTCAGGCTCTTGCTCTCCACCATCTTCACGTCGGGTATGTATGCTATGCGTATTTCGGCAAAGTCGGGCTGCCCGGTGATGGGGCAGAGCGAGGTGAACTCAGGGCAGTTGAACCGCACCCAATAGTCGTTTGCCTGATGCTTGTTCACGAATGTTTCGAGCACTTCCGGGGCGTAGTCGCCGCGGTATTCCGTCTTCGCGCCGAGAGCCTGCAAGCCCTCGCCGCGCCGGTTTTCAGAGTTTGTTGTCATATAAAAGTCATATATTGAACACCTTCCACACGCTGTAACTCACGCCATTGTCGAAGGCGTCCTCGTTCTCGTGGCGTTTCGTTGCCCTCACCACGCGTATTGTCACGGGCAGGACGATTATCTCGTAGAGCGTCTTCATCACCACCTGCGAGACGACGAGCACGGGCAATACATCCGTGGGCACAACGCCGCCGAGAGCCAGGGGGAAGAAAATCAGCGAGTCGGCGGTCTCGCCGAACACCGTGCTCATGATGGCGCGCACGGAGAAGTTCCTGCCCCCCGACCTCAGTTTCATGCGGCTCATCACGTAGGCATTGACGAAAGAGCCCACGAGGAAGGCGAGGAACGAGGCCGCGGCAATGCGCGGCGCCAGTCCGAAGATGGCATGGAAACCCTCATCTTGCTCCCAGTACGGGGCGGCGGGAAGGGCATCGCACAGCGCGCCGAACGCCACAAAGATGAAGTTCATCGCGAAGCCGAGCCATATAAGTAGCCTTGCCTTGCCGTAGCCCCACACTTCGCACACGCAGTCGTTGATGATGTAGGAGATTGGAAACACTATCAGTCCGCCGGTGAAATTGACGGGACCGAGGGAAATCTGCTTTGTTTCGAGCACGTTTGCGGCAATGAGGCAAACGCAGAAGAGTATGCTGAAAAGCATGAACAGCACGCTCACTTGTCTGTTTTTTGTTCGCATTATCCTTGTTTTTAAAGAGGTTTACCAAGCACTCTGTGTGTTGTCTTCCGCCGTCGGCGCGTGTGAAGGGCATTGCCCGGCTTTCCGCGTGAACGGTTACGGGCGGCAAAGGTAGTCATTTTATTGCAGAATGCAAACATTTATTAGTAAATTTGCACCTCCAAAACCGCAACACACATACTTGTATATGAGTCCATCCCTACACATCGCCGTCATCGGCGGCGGCGCGGCAGGCTTCTTTGCCGCCATCGAGGCGAAACGCCGCAACCCCGGTGCCGACATCACCATATTCGAGAAGAACAACGCCATGCTCGCCAAGGTGGCGATAACCGGCGGCGGACGCTGCAACCTCACCAATTCGTTCGCGTTCGTGGGCGATGCGCGCCGTGCTTATCCGCGCGGGCACAAACTCATGAAGCGGCTGCTGAAAGGCTTTTCACATACGGATGTCTGCGAATGGTTCGAGCGTGAGGGCGTGCCCCTCGTCACGCAGGACGACGGGTGCGTGTTCCCTGCGTCGCAGGATGCGCAGAGCATAGTCTCGTGTCTCACGCGCCTTGCCGTGCGCCTCGGCGTGCATCTGCGTTGCGGTCACCGCCTGACGGACATCCGCCGTAACGCCGACGGCACGCTGCACCTCATGTTTGCCAACGGCTTTGAGGCCGATTTCCACCGTGTCGCCGTCACCACCGGCGGCACTCCCAAGGGTGAGGGGCTGGACATTTATGCCCGTCTGGGGCACACGGTGGAGCCGCCCGTGCCGTCGCTCTTCACTTTCAATGTGCCCGACGCGCGCTTCCTCGAACTCATGGGCACCGTGGTGGAGCCTGTCATCGCCTCCATTCCCGGCACGAAGCACAGGGCGGAAGGCGCACTCCTCGTCACACACTGGGGCATGAGCGGTCCGGCGGTGCTGAAACTCTCGTCGTATGCGGCGCGCTTCCTGCACGAAAACGCCTACCGCACGGCGGTGGCGGTGAACTGGACGGGCATAACACAAAGCTCGGTTGCCGCCGAAGCGGTGGCTGCCATCGCTGCTGCCAACGCGCAGAAGCAGCTCACTTCGGCACGCCCTCTCAATCTTCCCGCACGCCTCTGGCTTTATCTCCTGGCGAAACTGGGGCTGCCGCAGCAGAAACGGTGGGGCGAACTGGGCAGGAAAGACACCAACCGGCTCGTGGAAACGCTCACCAATGACATTTACCGTATCGACGGCAAAGGCCGTTTCCGCGATGAGTTCGTCACCTGTGGCGGCGTGTCGCTGGCTTCCGTCGATATGAACACGCTCGAAAGCCGTGTCTGTCCGCACCTCTTCTTCGCCGGAGAGGTGCTTGATGTCGATGCCATAACGGGCGGCTTCAATTTGCAGGCAGCATGGACTATGGGGCATGTCGTGGGGCGAAATGTGGCAGAATGGTAGTTAATTTGCGTCGGATGTTTGAGGGAGAGGTGGAGACTTTTCCGTGTCTTTGTTTTATTTTCGCAAAGTTCATTTAGGAAAGGACATCTGACATAAGTATAAACCGCCCAAGTTCGGGGGCGTATCAAAGCTGTCGCTTACTCTCAATTTCTAAGAACTTCATAACGCACTGTGATTATTATCGGGAATTTCGTGTTAAATGTTCGTATCGGCAGACAATTAAAAAGGTGAAAATGACATTTTCTGGAGATGAAAGTGAGGATTGGTAATGATTTTATGTGTCACTGATTTTGTCGTAAGCTGTGGCACGTTCTAATTGTTAATGTTTTTTTTGAATGTTGCTATACGCTAAAACTTTTTCAAGATAAGGCATGATGACGGAGCCTTGCGCTTCGTTTTGTGACATTTTTGCATTACGATTTTATACGCAAAAGGCGGGGGATTGCGGCGGGGAAGCCGTGGTTTCCTGCCTTTTGCGTTATGTGTTGTAGAATGTTATATTAGCATAAGAAATGCGCCAATCGTTGCCTTTTAAGCGGGAAATTGTTAATTTTGCAGCCAAATCGGTAAAACCATACAAACAATTAAACGGATTATAATATGACAAGACGACTCTTTTCAGCCATTACACTGGCTCTTGTGGCAACGGTGGCGGCAGCCCAACAGAAGAATGTTGAATACAACATCACCGGAACTTGCAACAGTGGTGCCAAGACGGTGTATGTGGTCAATGCCGCCGCACGCAACCTTGACGTGCTGGACAGTGCGAAAGTGGAGGCGGGCAGGTTTGCCCTGAAAGGCACTGCCCCGGAGAATGCCCTCCTCGGCCTCACGCTTTCCAGGCAGGGCTACCGCGCATTCTTCAACGACGGCACCCCAATCACTGCCGACATGGACAGCAACGTGCTCACGGGTTCGGCACAGAACACCAAGCTCAATGCCTACGACCGCGAGATGGACAAGTATTCCTCGCAGATGCAGGACATCTACTCCCGCTTCATGGCAGCACAGCACAGCGGCGCGACACAAGCCGAACTCGAGAAGCTCCAGTCCGAACTTGCACCGCAGATGGAGGCCCTTTCGGAACAACAGGCAAGGCGTTCGCTTGAAATCATCAACGAAAACGCCGACAACCTCATTCCCGTCGCGTTCATCGACAATGTCCTTGGCGACTGCGAGTACGACGAATTAAAGCGGCTTCTCGCCCCCGAAAGGGCGTATTCCGCCCATCCTGCCCTCGCAGGAGCACACCAATATCTTGCCATGCTCGCCAAAAAGGAGGCGTTCATAGGCAAGAAGTTCATCGACATAACAGAGAACGACACCGAAGGCAAGGCGCACAAACTCTCCGAGTACTGCGGCAAGGGCAACTATGTGCTCATAGATTTCTGGGCAAGCTGGTGCGGGCCGTGCCGTGCCGAGATGCCCAACGTGAAGGCGGCGTACGATAAGTACAAGGCAAAGGGCTTCAACATCGTCGGCCTTTCGTTCGACAGCAAGGCCGAAAGCTGGAAGAAAGCCATTGACGAAATGCAGCTTCCGTGGGTTCATCTGAGCGACCTGAAGGGCTGGCAGAGCCTTGCCGGAAAGACATACGGCATCACTTCCATCCCGTCCAGCTACCTTGTGGCACCCGACGGCACCGTCGTCGCGGCCGACTTGCGCGGCGACAAGCTCGAAAGGAAGCTGCGCGAAGTGTATGGCGAGTAGCCCGTTTCACTGCCTTTTTAATTTAAGCTGATGGATAACAACAGACAGGCTACACTCGAGCTCGGCACAAAACCGGTGGGAAAGCTGCTCATGCAGTATGCCCTTCCTGCCATTGCTGCCATGACGGCAGCGTCGCTTTACAACATGACCGACAGCATCTTCATCGGGCAGGGATGCGGCGCGCTTGCCATAAGCGGCCTCGCCATCACCTTCCCCTTGCAGAACCTCGCCGCAGCCTTCGGCGCCGGCGTGGGTGTGGGAGCATCCACCTGCATCTCGGTGAAGCTCGGCCAGAAGGATTATGACACTGCCGAGCGCATCTTCGGCAATGCCTTCACGCTTAATGTAATAATAGGTGTGGCATTCAGCATCATCGCGTTGATATTCCTCAATCCCATCCTCCGCTTCTTCGGGGCAAGCGATGCCACACTGCCTTACGCCCGCGAGTACATGGTCGTGACCTTGGCAGGAAACGCCATATCGCACATGTTCTTCGGAATGAACGCCATATTGCGTGCCGCCTCCAAGCCCCGCAGTGCCATGATGGCCTCCATCTTCACCGTGGTGCTTAACGCCATTCTCTCGCCCATATTCATCTGGCCTCTCGATATGGGCATCGGGGGAGCCGCGCTTGCCACAGTCATCTCACAGGCCATAGTGTTGGCGTGGCAGTGCCGCATTTTCAGCGATCCGCAGTGTATCGTGCATTTCAAGCGGGGCATCTACCGTCCCGTGGCGCGTATCATCAAGACCATCATCGCGATAGGGATGTCGCCGTTCTCGATGAACGTGTGCTCGTGCATCGTCATCATCTTCATCAACAACTCGCTCATGCGTCATGGCGGCGACATGGCGGTGGGGGCGTTCGGCATAACCAACAAGATCGCCTTCATCTTCATAATGATAAACATGGGCATGAACCAAGGCATGTTCCCCATTGCGGGCTACAACTACGGCGCACGCAACTACGACCGCCTGCTGCGCGTGCTGCGCTACACGTTCATCGTGGCTGTCTGCATCACCACCACGGGCTTCATCATAGGCCAGGGGTTGTCCTACGAGTGCGCACGCATATTCACCACCGACGAGAACCTCATACGCATCGCCGAGCGTGCCATACACATCAACATGATAGTGTTCCCCGTCGTGGGGGCGCAGATGGTGTGCACGGGCTTCTTCCAGAGTATCGGCAAGGTGAAGATAAGCATGCTCCTGTCGCTCTCGCGGCAGCTGATTTTCTTCCTGCCGCTGCTTCTTGTGCTGCCGAACTTCTACGGCGTGGACGGCGTATGGATGGCGCAGCCCGCAAGCGACCTTATATCCGTCATCGTGGCGACGGTGATGCTGTCCAGTTATATAAAGCGTTTCAAGAAAGGATAGACAATATATGGAAAACAACGGTAATGTCATCATAAGCGTGGGGCGGCAGCTCGGCAGCGGAGGCCACGTCGTGGCAAAGATGCTTGCCGCCGAGTTCGGCTGCAAGTTCTACGACCGTGAGGTGCTCAACCTCGCGGCAAAGGAGAGCGGCTTCAGCGAGGAATTCTTCGAGAGGAACGACGAGAGGAAGGGCTTTCTGTCATCGGTGTTCCACATGCATGTGCCCTTCATCAGCGACAATACGTTCTACAACAACGGATTGTCGCAGGAAAACCTCTTCAAGTTGCAGAGTGACGCCATACGCAAGGCTGCCGACGCGTCGTCGTGTGTGTTCGTGGGGCGCTGTGCCGACTATGTGCTGCGCGAGCACAAGAACCTTGTGAGCGTCTTCATCACCGCCGACCTCGACGAACGCATAGCCCAGGTGTGCAAGCGGCACAGCTGCACTGCCGCTGAGGCACGCAAGATAATAGAGTCGGGCGAAAGCGCGCGCGCCTCGTTCTACAACTACTATACGGGCAAGATCTGGGGGCACAGCTCGTCCTACGACCTCTGCATCAACTCGTCACGGCTCGGGTTTGAAGGCACGAAGGAGATTGTCGCCCGGTTTGTCAGAAGCCTGCAACGTGCATGAAACGCATAGGAATTATCAGCGACACCCATTCCTATTGGGACGACCGCTACCTGAAATACTTTGAGCCGTGCGATGAAATATGGCACGCCGGTGACATTTGCAGCACCGAACTGGCTGAGCGTCTGGCGGCATTCCGCCCGTTGCGCGCCGTCTGCGGCAACTGTGACGGGGGCGACCTGCGGCTGATGTTCCCCGAACTGCTGCGCTTCCGCTGCGAGGATGTGGATGTGCTGATGAAGCACATCGGCGGCTATCCCGGCCGTTACGACTCCAGTGTCAGGGCGAAGATATACGCCAGTCCGCCGCAACTGTTCGTCAGCGGCCATTCGCACATACTCAAGGTGCAGTACGACCACGCGCTCAACCTGCTCCACATCAATCCCGGTGCCGCGGGAATGCAGGGTTGGCAGCGCAAGCGCACACTTGTGCGCATAACCATCGACGGGGCGAATATATCCGGGTGCGAGGTCGTTGAACTGGGCGGCACGCAGCGTCCGTGCGAGCCCTGAGTTATCCTTCTCACCGCCCTAAACCTGCCAATATAACAAAAAACACCGTTTGCATGCAATGATTTCCGCCGGGCAGCATTATATGGATGTGGCTTGGTTGGAACCGGCATCGCTTCCCCGCAGCTCCTCCAAATCCAGCCTCAGGCCAATGTGGGCAGACTGTACGATGATAAACTTGCAGAAATCCAGAAAAAGGAACAACCTCACAGACTCGAGTGAAACCTGACTATATGCAGACACAGACACCGGAGCAACGCCTTGTGGACGAGGTGAAGCGGGGCGACCGCCTTGCCATGCGCCGGCTCTACGATGAATATTCCGGCTATGCCATGTCCGTGGGACTGCGGTATGTGCCGGACAGGGACGATGTGCTCGACATCCTGCAGGACAGTTTCGTAAAGGTGTTCCGCCGCATCGGCGATTTCGAGTATCGGGGCGAGGGCTCGCTAAAATCGTGGATAGCACGCATAACAGCCAACGAAGCCCTCGGACTGCTGCGGCAGCGCAAGCGTGTGACCTTCACCGACAAGTTGCCCGAAGCTCCCGCCGACGATGCCCCCGACATGGACACGGTGAGCGACGATGTCCTCAACGCCATGATAGGCCGCCTGCCCGACGGCTACCGCATCGTGCTCAACCTCTATGTGTTTGCCGGAATGAGCCACAAGGAGATAGGGGCAGAACTCGGCATAAGTCCTGCCACATCGGCGTCGCAGTTCTTCCACGCCAAGAAGATGCTCGCAAGGATGATTGACGAATATAACAAAAAGCAACGATAATGGAACAAAACGATTGGACACAACAGCTGCGCAGCCGCCTTGCCGGACACAAGGCGGCTGTGCCCGACGGCGTCTGGGACGATATAGAACGCCGTCTCGATGCTGCCCGCCGTCCACGAAGGCAGCGCAGGGTGCTGCTTGCCGCTTCTTGGCTCACCGCCGCAGCCGCCGTGGCGTTGTTGCTTGTAGGTGTCTTCCTCCACGACGGGTCTTCCCCCGCCCCCGTCGCTGTACGGAAGGCAACGGCAGGAAGGGACATCGCGCCTGCCGACAACGGGCATGAACCCACGCCCGGTTGTCCCTCCGCCCCTCTCGTGGCTGTCGCCGCGACAGGAAGAAGTGTCCGCAGCGTTGTGGAAAAGGTCGATGCCGCAGCGGAAGTGCCCGTGCCTGATGTGGCTTCGCTGCCCGATGCCGGTGCAGCGGAAGCGGCAGTGCCGGACGGGGATGATGCCGTGCGGAATGAGGGGACACCTGCCTATAAGGAGAAGACGGCGTCGGCAGCGGCTTCGCAGTCACAGCCGTGGAACCAGGTCTCCGTGCACACACCGGCACGCAGGGCTTCACAGTGGAGTGTGGAAGCCTACGCCGCCAACGCAATGGCGCAGAGCCGTGGCGTGACGGGCACTATGGTCATGCTCGGCAATCGTGCCAATTCTGCCGAAAGCAACGGCAGTGTCTGTATGGAAAACCTACCGTTGCTGCGCGCCGACTACAAGGAAGTGAAACATCACAACCAGCCTTTGAGCATCGGCGTGTCGTTGGCTTACCGCCTTTCTGACCGCCTTGCGTTGCGTAGCGGACTCGTCTATACGCGCGTCACATCCGATTTTATACACATCCTCGGTTCCGACGAACTCGCCGACAGGCAGACCCTGCACTACATGGGCGTGCCACTCGCACTCAACTGCAAGGTGTGGGGCAGCCGGTTCGTTCATACCTATGCCACACTCGGCGCACAGATTGACTTCAACGTAAAAGCCTCGCTTGACACGCCCGACGGCGACGCCACCATGGAAAGGGACCGCCCGCAGCTCTCGGGCAACGCCGCCGTGGGCATAGAGTACCGTATCGTGCCGCAGGTGGGGCTCTATGCCGAGCCCGGCATGCGCTGTTACTTCGACAACCGCAGTGCCGTGGAAAACATTTTCAAGTCCTGCCCGTGGGCGTTCAACGTGCAGATGGGCGTGAGGATAAATCTGAAATGACATTGTCATCATGCAAACGACAGGCGGCAGTGCGTCCCGTTTGCATGCAATGTCGCCCTTGGCGTGCCAGTTTGGCACGCTGTTTGCATGGAGATGTGTGGAACAATAAAAACCAACAAAGATATGCAAAAAGGAAATATAGGGGTTACAACCGAGAACATATTCCCCGTAATCAAAAAATTTCTCTATTCCGACCATGAGATTTTCCTTCGTGAAATGGTGTCGAACGCCGTGGATGCCACGCAGAAAATCAAGACGCTTGCCGAGCGCGGCGACTTCAAGGGTGAACTGGGCGACCTCACTGTGCGCGTAAGCCTCGATGCCGGCAAGGGCACGCTTACCATCAGCGACCGTGGCATCGGCATGACAGAGGAGGAGATAGACAAGTACATCAACCAGATAGCATTCTCCGGCGTGAACGATTTCCTTGACAAATACAAGGACAATGCCAATGCCATCATCGGGCACTTCGGCCTGGGCTTCTACTCGTCGTTCATGGTAAGCAAGAAAGTGGAGATTGTCACCAAAAGCTACAAGGACGGTGCCAAGGCCGTGAAATGGAGTTGCGACGGCAGCCCTGAGTTCGAGATAAGCGATGCTGAAAAGGCCGACCGCGGTTCGGACATCATCCTCCACATCGACGACGACTGCAAGGAGTTCCTTGACAAGGTGAAGATCGGCGAACTGCTGAACAAGTATTGCAAGTTCATGGCGGTGCCCGTGGCCTTCGGAAAGAAGACGGAATGGAAGGACGGGAAGCAGGTCGATACAGAAGAGGACAACATTATAAACAGTGTGGAGCCTCTGTGGACAAAAGCCCCGAGCACTCTGAAGGACGAGGACTACAAGAACTTCTACCGCACGCTGTACCCCATGCAGGATGAACCGCTTTTTTGGATACACTTGAACGTTGACTATCCGTTCAATCTTACGGGCATCCTCTATTTCCCGCGCATCAAGAGCAACATAGAGTTGCAGCGCAACAAGATACAGCTTTACTGCAACCAGGTGTTCGTCACCGACCAGGTGGAGGGCATAGTGCCCGAGTTCCTCACGCTGCTGCACGGCGTAATCGACTCGCCGGACATCCCGCTTAACGTGAGCCGCAGCTATCTGCAAAGCGACGCCAACGTGAAAAAGATTTCCACCTATATCACGAAAAAGGTGGCCGACCGCCTGAACAGCATCTTTAAGGAGAACCGCAAGGAGTATGAAGAGAAGTGGGACGACCTCAAGATATTCATCAATTACGGGATGCTCTCGCAGGACGACTTCTACGACCGTGCCAAGGATTTCGCCTTGTTCAAGGATGTCGATGGCAAATATTTCACCTACGACGAGTACAAGACACTTGTCAAGGACAACCAGACCGACAAGGACGGCAACCTCGTCTATCTGTATGCCAACAGCAAGGAGGGGGAATACAGCTACATAGAGGCAGCCAAAGGCAAGGGATACAGCGTGCTCTTCATGGACGGGCAGCTTGACACGCCTATGGTGTCGATGCTCGAACAGAAATTGGAGAAGACACGCTTCACACGCGTGGACAGCGACATAATCGACCGCCTCATCGTGAAGGACGACAAGAAAGCCGACAGTCTTGACAAGGAAAGCAGTGACATTCTGTCACAGACATTCCGTTCGCAGATGCCGAAGATGGACAAGGCGGAGTTCCAAGTGGAGGTGGAGGCTCTCGGCGAGCAGGCCCTTCCGGTGATGATGACGCAGAGCGAGTATATGCGGCGAATGAAGGAAGTGAGCCAATACCAGGCCGGCATGTCTTTCTACGGACAGATGCCCGACATGTACAATATCGTGCTCAACACCGACCATCCGCTCATCAAGGGTGTCCTTGAAAACGAAACTGCCGCCTGCGCCGACACCCTGAAGCCCGTGACAAGCGAGATAAAGGGCTTGGAGGCACGCCTTGCCGTGCTGCGACAGGAGCAGGGCAAGAAGAAAGCCGAAGAGGTGACGCAGGAAGAGAAGGACGATGTGCGCAACGTGGAAAAGCAGATAGAAGAGCAGCGCGACAAGAAGAACGGTATAATCGCCGCTGCTGCCAAGGACAACAAGGTGGTGCACCAGCTCATTGACCTTGCTTTCCTGCAAAACGGAATGCTTAAAGGCGCTGCACTCGACGCTTTCCTGAAGCGTTCGGTGGATTTGATAAAGTAAGCCGTCAGGCTTTTTGCATAAACGAAGAAACGAGGGGTGTGCCAATTTTGGTATGCCCCTCGTTTCCTTTGAAGGACAGGCATCGCCCGACCTCCTGCATTTTACAATTTTAGCCACAAGACGACAACAAATCCACTTTACCGGACAGCAATAAATTTAAATCGAAGCTAATAGCAAAATATAAGAAGAGGATGTGCCAGTTTTGACACACCCTCTTCTTGTGAATGTTGGCAAGGCTTTCTGTCGGTTGCCTTTCCGCCGCCCTACAGCGCGTATTTGTCCGTCCGCAGACAGGATTTCGCTTACTTGCAGTTGGGACACCAGGGCTTCAGCTGCTGGAAGAAGTCGTTGCCCTTGTCGTCCACGAGAATGAAGGCAGGGAAGTCCTCGACGGTGATTTTCCAGATGGCCTCCATGCCCAGTTCCGGGTATTCCACGCATTCGATGCTCTTGATGCTGCTCTGCGAAAGCACTGCCGCCACGCCGCCGATGGTGCCGAGGTAGAAGCCGCCGTGCTTCCGGCAGGCGTCGGTGACGACCTGTGAGCGGTTGCCCTTGGCTATCATCACGAGCGATGCACCGTTGGCCTGGAACTCATCCACGTAGGGATCCATGCGGTTTGCCGTGGTCGGGCCCATGCTTCCGCAGGGATAGCCCTCGGGTGTCTTGGCCGGACCGGCGTAGAGGATGGGATGGTTCTTGAAGTAGGCGGGCATCTCTTCTCCGGCATCAAGGCGTGCCTTGAGCTTGGCATGGGCAATGTCGCGTGCCACGATGATGGTGCCTTTCAGATTGACACGTGTACTTACCGGATACTTGGTGAGCTCGGCGCGCACGGCGTCGATGCCCTTGTCGAGGTCTATTTCGATGCCTGCCGTGCCCTCACCGGGGCGGCGGTACTCCTCGGGGATGAGTTCTGACGGGTTGGCATCCATCTTCTCGAGCCATACGCCGTCCTTGTTAATCTTCGCCTTGATGTTGCGGTCGGCCGAGCAGCTCACGCCCATGCCGATGGGGCAGCTTGCTCCGTGGCGCGGAAGGCGCACCACACGTATGTCGTGGGCGAGGTACTTGCCGCCGAACTGCGCGCCGAGCCCTATCCTGTGCGCCTCTTTGAGGAGCTTCTCTTCAAGGTCGGTGTCGCGGAAGGCGCGGCCGGTTTCATCGCCTGTGGTGGGCAGGTTGTCGTAGTATTTTATTGAGGCGAGCTTCACGGTGAGCAGGTTCTTCTCCGCACTCGTGCCGCCGATGACAAACGCGATGTGGTAAGGAGGACACGCGGCGGTGCCGAGGCTCTTCATCTTCTCCACGAGGAAGGGCAGGAGCGTGCCTTCGTTCTGTATCGTTGCCTTTGTCATCGGGTAGAAGTAGGTCTTGTTGGCCGAGCCGCCGCCCTTTGCCACCATCACGAAGCGGTACTCGTCGCCCTCCACGGCTTCGATGTCGATTTGTGCGGGGAGGTTGCACCGTGTGTTCACCTCGTCGTACATGTTGAGCGGAGCGTTCTGCGAGTAGCGCAGGTTGTCCTGTGTAAAGGTGTTGTACACGCCGAGCGAGAGTGCCTCTTCGTCCTCGAAGTCGGTCCACACGCGCTGCCCCTTTTCGCCGTGTATGATGGCAGTGCCGGTGTCCTGGCAGAAGGGCAGGACGCCTTTGGCGGCAGTCTCGGCGTTGCGCAGGAACTGCAAAGCCACATACTTGTCGTTCTCGGAAGCCTCGGGGTCGGCGAGGATTTTCGCCACCTGTGCGTTGTGTTCGCGTCGAAGCATGAATTCCACATCGTGAAATG
The DNA here is from genome assembly GCA_963599085.1 of bacterium. Taxonomy (GTDB): domain Bacteria; phylum Bacteroidota; class Bacteroidia; order Bacteroidales; family Bacteroidaceae; genus Prevotella. The sequence continues at coordinate 108,008 of CAVBVK010000001.1, forward strand.
CCTGCTGCGCGAGCAGTGTAAGGGCTTCTTTCGACACTTTAAGGATTGTCTTCCCCTCGAAATCTCCGGTGCTTATGCCTTCTTTTGTGAGCAGGCGGTACTCTGTGTTGTCCTTCCCGAGCTGGAACATCGGGGCGTACTTGAATTCTGGTGTTGTTGCCATAATGTTATTTTACGTTTTTGCGGCGGTGGCGTCTTTATCGGGACGCGCCGCCGGTTGTTTGTTTGTCGTTGTTTACGGTAAGTGCAAAGTTATATGTTTTTCCCCTGATGTGCACCTGCACTGCCCTTTGTTTGGGCTGGCGGCCGTGGCGTCTGTCAACCGACTGAGGCGATAAATGCCTTCATCTCGGCTTCATGTTCGCGCACTTTGAGGAACAGGTGCCACTGGTTTTGGGCACGCACGAGGTTGTGTGTGGGGTATGCTGTCTTCCAATACAGGTCGCCGTTGAGGTAATCCCAAAGGAAACGCACTGCCTGCATGTATGGGAACAGGGCGGCGGCATAGGGCAGTAGTTCTGTCTCGAGGGGCGTGAGGAATGCCGATGCCGACCCGATGTAGCCGCGTGTGAAGGCTTCGAAGATGTCCATGCGCACGTCTATGCGCCCGAACTCGGGCGAATCTTCCGCCACGGTGTTGGCCGCACTGCGCAGGAAGTCGCCGTAGTCGGAGTAGAAAAGGCTCGGCATCACCGTGTCGAGGTCGATCACGCAGAGCACGCGCCCCTCTTCGTCGAAGAGCATGTTGTTAACCTTCGTGTCGCAGTGGCAGATGCGTTTGGGCAGTTTGCCTTCACGGTGGAGCCGCTGCGCGAGGCACATCTCGTCAGCATACTGCCCGAGCTGTGCCACAAAGTCCTTCACTTCGTCGGCGCGTCCGGCGCGGTTCTCCTTCAGGGCTTCGTCGAGCTGGCGGCGGCGGAGCTCCATGTTGTGAAAGTCGGGGATGCTTTCGCCCAGTTCTTCGGGCATGTCGGCAAGCATGGCTTCAAAGTTTCCGAACGCCTTTCCTGCGTGGTAGGAATATTCGGGGTTCACCGTTTCGTGCGTGAAGGCGCGCGGTATGAAGACCGACATTCGCCAGTAGCTGCCGTCGGAGTCCTGCCAATAGCTTTTCCCCGTGTCCGACGGGATGAAGCGGAGCACCTTGCGGTCAATGTCGGCGGCTCCTTCGGCTTCGAGTTTGCGGCGTATGTGGGCGGTGACAGCGTCGATGTTGTGCTGGAGCAGATCGACATCGGTGAAGATACTGTCGTTGATGCGTTGCAGGACGTAGTCGGGCGCATCGCCGCAGGTCGTCACTTTGAACGTGTCGTTGATGAGTCCGTTGCCCAGAGGCTTCACCTCTGCCACGGGGGCGGCGATGTGGAAGTGGCTGGTTATGCGTTCGGTATTTTCCATAATGTCGGTGTCTGTTTAAGGGTTATGTCGTATTGCCATTGCAAACTTACTGAAAAAAAACGAGAATACGTTTCTTTCCTTTCCTTAATTCATGCCTGTGGATACTGTGGCGGACAAAAAAACGAGAGTGTGTCAGAACTGGCACACTCTCGTCGGGGTTATGGGACGTTCATGTCCCTTGTTTCATTGTCATTCGTTTATTGTCGGCTTGAAGCGCAGGGTGTAGGTGTAGCTGCCGCTTGTGGGGCAGAGGTACTGCGAGAGACAGCTGTCGCCGCCGCAGGAATTGTTGCCGAGTCCGCGCTGGAAGTAGTCGAAGTGTGCATACACCTGACCCTCCCGCGTGAGGTCGTACCAATGCAGGACATCGCTCCACATGGTGTCCCCCGTGGCGCACCAGCGTGTCTCGTCGTAGTGTGAGAGCGAGAACGCCACTTGTCCGTCAGCCTTTATGTTCAGGCTCAGGTTCTTGTCGGCATTGGTAAGGGTCAGCTCGCGCAGGTCCTGGTGGTCGCCGTAGGTCTGCGGATGGGTGAGTTCCTCCACCATGTCGTCCACGGTCGTGACATAGCGGCCTATGAACGAGCCCGTCTTGCGGTCGGAATAGTTGCTCCACGGGCCGCGGGCGTAGTACTCCACATCCTCGAACCCTTCGGCGAACTGCATCCCTATGCCCAGACGGCGGGTGCTGCCTGTGGGCGAGAGCGTGACCTTCATATCTACCGTTGCGTCGGGATAGAAGGTGTAGTCGATGGTGTAGTTGCAGTTGGAAGCCTGTCCCCGCACCGACATCTTGGCGTTGTCGCCGCTCTTTGCGAGGCTTGCTGTCACGCTTGTCGATGAGGAATTGGCGAAACCGTAGTTGCAGTTGCGGTCGTTGTCAATGTCGCGGTAGCTGTTGAAGTCGGGTGCTGCGTGCATGAGTTGGTTGTCGGCGTATGTCCATGACGACATCTTTCCGTTGTTGCCGAACGCCACTTGGTACGCCTTGCCGTCCTTTGTCGTGCCCGAAACAGTCGTTCCCGACACTGTGAGCGTGCCTCCGTCGGCAACGTGCCCAGCCATTTCCGGACGATTGTTGAGGGCGAACTGCTCCTCTGCCACGGCGTAGCCTGCCTGTGCCCACGCGGTGCTTTCCTTCAGGCAGAGGCTCACGTTGATGAGGTACTCCGCGTCGTCGGCTGTCGTGTCGGTGGTGAACGGCAGTGTGACGGTGCCTTCGTCGCCTGCTGCTACTGACGGTGCTGCGATGCTTCCGCGCTCCACCACCTCGCCGTTGCGCATGACCTTATATGCGAGCGTGTACAGGTCGCTGAGGTCTATAAAGCTGTTCTTGTTCCTTACGGTGAGCTTCTTGCCGTCGAGTGCCGTGAAGGCTGCGTTCTGATACACCTTCTTCACCTCGGTGAGCTTGCCCGTCCAGGCACGGTCAGGAGTGATGATGCCGTTGTCCATGAAGTTGCCCTGGAAACCGTAGCCCACTCCGCTGGGGTCGTTGTAGTCGTAGCCTGCCACCCAATAGTTGAAGCCATTGGCACTTGTCTTCTCGCCATTGACGAGTTTCGCAGGGTCGTAGATGGCCTGGTCCACCCAGTCCCAGATGCAGCCGCCGGTAATGCCTGAGCTGTTTTCTATTATGTCCCAGTATTCCTTGAGGTTGCCCACGGCCTGACCCATGGCGTGTGCGTACTCGCAGATGAAGTAGGGCTTGCTTGAATGGCCGTATGAATAGCTTTGGACATCGGACACTGTGGGGTACATGTTCGACCCGAGGTCGCTGTAACTCATGTTGCCTTCATAGTGGATGAGGCGGCTGTCGAGTGCCTTTATCTTTGAATATGCCGTCGAGAAGCAGCTTGCGCTGCCGCTTTCGTTGCCCAATGACCAGAAGATGACGCTTGGATGGTTGCGGTCGCGCATCACCATGCGCACTTCGCGGTCGGTGATGGCGTCGGTCCATGTGCTGTTTGAGGCGAGGTTCTGGTTGTAATGGCATTCAACGTCGGCTTCGTCCATACAGTAGAGGCCGTAGGCGTCGAACATCGCGTACATCTTCGGCTGGCGGGGATAATGGCTCGAGCGCACGGTGTTCACGTTTGCCTGCTTCATGAGGGTTACATCCTTGAGCATTGTAGGCACATCTATGGCGCGGCCGTATTCAGGATGCGTGTCCTGAGTGTTCACTCCCTTGAAGAACACGCGCTTGCCGTTGATATAGATGAGGTTGCCGTTCTTGGTGATGTTGCGGAACCCGTATTTTGTGGAGAACACCATTTCGTCGTTTCCGGCAGCGTCCTGTTGGCGTATTACCACCGTGTAGAGATAAGGACTCTCTGCGTTCCATGCCTTGAGACCGCTGAGCCCGGCGAGGGACACATTGAGAGTTGCACCCTCAGTGCCGTCGTATGTTGCCGAACCGCTCTTTATAGCCTTGCCGTCGGCATCGAGGAGTTCCACGCTTACACTCTTCTTCGCTTCCGTATTGTCGCGGTTGTCCACGGTGAGAGCAACGTTCAGTGTGCCGCTTGTGCCGTCGTCGCCTTGAGAAGCGGTTGTGATGTAGTGGTCGGAAACGAACACCTTAGGCGTGGCGACAAGGTAAACGTCGCGGTGGATGCCCGAGAGGTGCCACATGTCCTGTCCCTCGAGGTAGGAACCGTCGCACCAGCGATAGACGCGCACGGAGAGCTGGTTCTCGCCTTCCTGCGCAAATCCGCTCAAATCGAATTCCGCATCGGTGTTTGAACCCTGCGAATAACCCACATACTTGCCGTTCACCCATACCACGATTGCGCTGTATGCGCCGTCGAAATGGAGGAACACGCGCTTGTCCGACCAGTCGGCAGGCATGTTGAACGTGCGGCGGTAGAAGCCCGTCGCGTTGTGGTCGGTAACGCCGTACGAGGTGAAGCCGGTCGTGGCTCGTGGCGGCGTGTTCTGGAAGGGGTAGCCCACGTTGGTATATACGGGCTTGCCGTAGTTGGCCATTTCCCATGACAGCGGCACGCGGATGTTGTCCCAAGACGCGTCGTCGTAGTCGGCAGCATAGAAATCGGACTCTCCCGGGCCTGACGATGTGCCTGCAACGTACTTGAATTTCCACTCGCCGTTGAGGTTGAGTGTCATTGCCTTTGTCGGCGTGAGCCACGGCTCGTCGTAGTTGGCGTCGGCTTTCATGTCTTCAACCGATGCGTACGGGATGAATGTTGCGTGTGCTTCCTCCTTGTTGTCGCCCACTTTCTTCTGGTTGCTTATCCAGCTTATGTCGAAGTCGCCGTGGTCGCCCGTGTCGCCTCCGCCTGCCGTCTCGGCCTTGATGAACCCGAAGGCAGTGGCTTCGCTCTGTGTGGTGGTGCGTGCGAGGTTGTCGGAAGAGGATGATGTGGCAAGGTAATACACGGTGCCGTTATACTGCATGCATATATAATATGTGTTGTCGGTGCCTGCGCTCACCACTTTCCATTCCTGGTTCGTGTTGGCAGTTGAGCCGCCATTGTAGTCGTGCTCCGATGTCCACTGCAACGGGGGGATGCTCTGGTTGTTGCACGCCATGTCGAGTGCGAGCTCGGAAAACACGTTCTTGAAGAGGAAACTGTATTCAGACGACTTGCTCTGCACGATGTTCCACTTCTGTCCCTCGTTTGTCCTGCTGAGTTCTGTCAGCGTGATGCTCTCGTCGTTGCTTTGTGTCGTCACGGTGAACGCCTTGAGGTCAGTCTCAATCTCGGCTTTAGGGCAGATGTAGTATGTGCCGCCGATGGCAGGAACTGCAAACTGCGGTGCCACGGCCTTCGTCGTGACATACACCTCCTTGTATGTGGCGTTGCTCCGGCTGTTTCCTTCCTTGCTGCCTATATCCACACTGGTGAGGGCTGTGAGCCCCGCTATGTCGTCGGCAGAGGCATAGCTCGTGCCGTTGATGGTGACGCCGTCCTGCGAGATTACCACCGTAGCGGTGCCGCTGATGCTTGTCGCTGTGTTGCGCACGGTGTTCTCGGTGGCGTTGAGGTAGTCCACCTCCACCGTCGAACTGCTTTTTGTGTAGTACAAGTGCAGGGTCTGGCTTTCTGCGCTTCCCCATGCCCCGATGGCGTTGCCCACTGACAGGATGTTCTCGTTCGTGGCGGACGAGCTGCATGTGGAGAGGTCGATCTCCGCAGTGATGGTCTGTCGTGTGAAGTCGATGTCGATGGTTTTCGAGAATGAAGTGCCGCCGGGCGCGTATGACGACCACAGCACCGTCTTGGTGTCAGCTTTTGCACTGACGGCGAAGAATGCGGCGAACAGCACTGCGAGCATGACGGTTTGTCTTGTTATGGTTGTTTTCATTGTGGTGACGCTTTATTTGATTAGTTTCTTTCCGTTGATGATGTAGATGCCCCTCGGCATGTTTTCCTTACCGGTGGCGTTGGCTTTCACTTTCTGTCCTGCAGTGTTGAACATGTCGTGTGTCGCTGCGTCGGCTTTGCCTGTTGCATCGGTTTCTGCCGCTTCGTCAATGGTCTCGATAACGGTTGGCGGATCGATTTCGCCCACCAGCTTCCACTGTGCAGGCGTGAACTGTGTGCCGGGCTGTGCCGCTTCCAGGGCCAATGCGCCCGTGGCGGTGTCCTGATAGATGCTGAACGTGGCGCTCGCCTCACGGTTGCGGTTGGCAAGGGTATATACATCGTCGGTGCCCGTCACCTTGGTGAACTTCCACTGCATGTACTTGCCGCTGCCGTCGCTGCGCGGTGAGCCCCACAGCGTGGCACTGATGTTGCCGTCGGCGGTGCTTAGGGTGTAGTAGCCGTCGGCTGTCTTTGTCAGCGTTACTGTTAGGGGGCTACCGCCGAGGGTGAGTGTGCCGTCGGTGGAACTTAGAAATTTGTCTGCGCCTACGTTGTAGAGGCGGCAGGTGGCACCGTCATCCGGAGCCGTGCCCTTGTAGTCGGTGGCGGTGCAGGGCACTGCCATTGCGCACAAAAGCACGAGGGTGGGAATGGAAAGTTTTGTCATATAACTGTGTGATTGATGGTTGTCGTCAGATAGGGCGCGCCGTATTGCGGCTGCACTTGTAGGAGCACTCTTCCCTGTATGCGCCGCTGTCGGCGGTGAAAGTCAGTGGCAGAGAGCATGGATGTTATAGAACTCAGTATTTGTCTTATTGCCACAAAGTTACGAATAAAATTCTGCTAATGTGATATAAATTTCGTTTTTTATGCAGGAGGTCGGGTGGGGATGCCCGACCTCCTGATTCAATCCTCGTCCCATACGAGGTAGGCCGACACGAGCCAGTGGTTCAGCTCGTCGCCCTTTATGGGCTGTGCCTTCGGGATGTCGATGGTGAAGGTGTGTTGTCCTGCGGCGAGCGTGCCGAGATGCACTTCCTCCGGCACCACATCGCTGCCCGGGCACCAGTTGGAGCGCGAGAAGTCGCTTGATGCCACAGGCTCTTCCACCTCTTTCTCGGAGTATCCGTCCTCGTTGATGTAGGCTGCCGTGCGCTTCACGAGCCACACTCCTGTGGCGGGGTTGAAGCGGCGGAACGAGGCGCAGTCGTCGCGCCACGGGGTGAAGCGATACACCTCTTTGCCGTCGATGGAGAGTATGTTCTCCTTCTCCACAAACTCGTCGCCGCCGTCATGTCCGCCGTGCCCTGTCGTGATGTAGCGCAGGCGTATGTTGCGTGCGTTCTTGGGGATGGTGAAGGTGGTGGTTAGCGGGCGGCGCGAGAAAATGTCGGGATACTCCTGCTTCATGTAATATACGGTGTTCACGAGCGGAAGCACACGGCCGGGCGTGCGGCGGTCGCAGCCGACAGCGCTTTCCCGGAAGTCGAGGGTCAGGCTGGCGGTGTAGCCCTCCTTTGTCCATGTGTCGATGAAGATGCCTATGTAGGCCTCGTCTTCAAGCAAGGGGTAGAGGCAGGTGATGTCCTGCTGCCAGTCGGTGCGGGTCTCCCACTTCGGTATATAGACGGGGCGGCGTTTCGACGAGAGCGGGTTGTCGTTGTCGCTGTAATGTCCCACGCCGAAGGGAGTCATAAAACGCATGATCTCCACATTGGGCTGGTAGCCCTTTCCTGCTGTCACGCCCACGAGTTTCTCCACCAGTGTGGAGTCGATGGCGGGGTAGTGCGTCTTGCCCTGTGCCATGTTGATGAGGTTTATCGCCGAAGTCTTGGGTATGACGAAGCACGAACCCGACTTGTCCCAACGGTCGCCGTTGGACGCTACGCTGACCCTTGCCGACACTTTCACGCTGCGTTCGTAGTGGGGCAGCGTCACCTTCTTTATGATGATGCGCCCGTTCACAAGGTGCATTATGCCGTCCTTGTCGGCATCGGCGAAGTCAGGCACGCTGTCTGGGTTCCATCTCACACGTTCGTTCTCGAACACCTTTACCGTGCAGTTGCCCTTGGCTGCCAGTTCCTTGTGCCTTGCCGCATTCGCGCTTGTGGCTGCGAGGCAGAGCATGGCGAAGGCTATTGTCTTGATATTCATGGTGCTGTGTAATGTATTGAAGTGTTGTGCCGTCAGTTGCTTTCTATCACTTTGCCCGCGCCGCGGTAGAGCTTTACCGGGCCGTCGAGGAGCACTGCCACCACGGTGATCATGGGGTCGAGGGCGCGTTCGGGTACATCGATGTAGAGATTGCCCGGAACTTCGCTCCAATAATTCTTGTTGTACACCTTCGACTGTATTATCTCGCCGTCGCCGACAACCCACACACGGTTCACCTTGTTCATCAGTCCCTTCACCTCAATGGGGCCGTTGGGGCGGTAGGGCAGGTAGAGGTAGAGCACGTCACCTGCCTTGTTGAGCGTGGAGTAACCCTGGAAATGCTCGCCGGGAATGCCGGCACGGGTGCCGTAGATGGCTTCGTGGTGCTTCTTTGTCCATCGTCCGAACTCCTTTAATACAGCCACCTGCTCCTCGGGAATTGTCCCGTCCTGCTTGGGGCCTATGTCGAGGAGCATGTTGCCGCCCATGCTCAGGCAATCGACGAATGTGCGCAGCAGCATGTAGGGGCTTTTGTAGTTGGTGTCGGCATGCTGGTAACCCCACGAGTCGTTCATTGTCATGCAGAGTTCCCAGTACTTGTCTTCGGGGCGCACCACCGGCACGCCTTGTTCGGGAGTGGCGTAGTCGCCGTAGCCCTGTATGCGCGAGTTCACTATGACATTCCTGTTGGCCTTGCGCAGCATCTGCACCAGTTCGCTCGCGTGCCAGTCTTCGGCTGTCTGCTCCCAGTCGCCGTCAAACCAGTAAAGGTCGGGCTTGAATGAATTGAGCTCGCGCAGCTGTGCAAAGTCGAAGTCCACGAAGCTCTGCCAGCGTGCGGAGTCGTCCTTTATGGCGTAGCGCGTGTCGGTGCGGGTGATGTTCGGATAGCGGTTGTCGCTCCAGTCGATGAGCGAATAGTAGAAGCCGAGCTTCAGTCCGTGCTTGCGCACCTCTTTGACGAAAGGTGTCACGAGGTCGCGCCGTGCTGCCGTGGCCTTGACGGTGTTGAGATCGCTCTGCTTTGTGTCCCAAAGTGCCACGCCGTCATGGTGCTTTGTGGTGAGCACGGTATATCGTGCTCCGCTCTCCTTGATGAGGTCGAGCCACGCCTTGGGGTCGTAGTTCGATGCGGTGAAGCCCTGGCACTGGCTCATGTACTGCTCGTAGGGCAGGTACTTGTTGTAGAACGACCAACTCTCCGACACTCCGTTCACCGAGTAGATGCCCCAGTGTATGAAGATGCCGAGCTTGGCATTGGCGAACCATTCCATGCGCTTGTCTTTCTGTTCGGGTGTCTCTGCGCCCGTGATGCTTTGGGCCTGTGTGCCCAAAGAGGCTGCTGCGAGGAGCAGCGAGCATGCTATCTGTCTTGTTTTCATTTATGTAAAAATGTGGTTTTGGGGTTGATGTTGTTTGTCGCGTAATGTTACGCGTGTGTAAAGGTAATTCATTTTTTCCGATTACAGTGCTTCTTCGCACGAAAAAAGGATGTGCAACCCTTGTGGAGAGGCACATCCTTTGTCTTGTATTATGAGGAGCATGCTCCTCGTGTCATGTTTTCTTCACGGGAAATCAATGGCCGCCGATAGCCCACCACAGCGGTGTGAGCGAGCTGTCATTGCCGCCTTTGAGCAGGCTGCATGCCTGTCTGTAACCTGCGGCGTCAGACGACTGCAGGGTTGACGGGTAAGTCATGCGCTGATAGAATAATTCTGGCTGCTGTGGTTCCTTGTAAGATTCCGTTTTCCATGCTGGCATGTATGTCAACGATGCAGATGCAACAGGAATCTCGAAGAACGGCAAACCGAGACGACGGTGGTTGCTCCAGTTCTCCAGAGGCAGCCAAGGCGTGTTGGCGATGTATGCCTGGGTGATGATCTTTGTGAGGTGGTCGTTCAGCTTGTTGCCTGTATAAAGGGCGTTGTTGGCATTGGGATAATTGTAAAGAATCTCACCTTCTGCCTTTGTGTAGCCATTGATATACTTCATCATTGTGGCAACAGGCTCTGTGGTGTGGTTCCAGTTCACGGAAGTTCCCACGCGGTTGTAGTCGTTGGAAGCTATATAAGCGTCGTAGAGGTCGGCCAAACCGTTGTATTCGAAGCTGGCCTTGATGCCTGCATAGTATGCGGCTTCGCCTGTCGTGTTCACGTTCCATCCGCGCACTGCTGCCTCGGCGAGCAGGAAGTAAGTCTCCCACGGGCCGAAGAACACACGCTGGTTGTTGCTGTCGCGATAGTCGTCAGCAAGGGCGGGATATGTGCCAGCGTAGCCGCGGTTGCCGCAAGTCTGCGAGCCATTGACGATACCGTTGGTCGTGGTTTTGTCGTCTTTTGTCCAGCCTGCTGTAAGTCCGTTCCATGCGAATGTTGCATCAACACGGGCAAGCTCCGTTTCAGAGCCGTCATCTTCCGCCTTGTAGCAGATCTGCACCTGCGGCGAACGTCCGTCTTCATTTGTGAATGCGCTGACAACACCGCTCTTTGTGCGGTTGGTGTAGTCGCCCGGGAGGAAATAGTAAACAAGTGCGCGCGGATCAACCTTTGTAGGCAGTGCGTCAAAGAAGTACTGCTGTGTCGGGTTGTCGGTCGTGTTCTCCCAGTGATCTTCAAGTTTCACACCGAGATATGTGCCGGCATCCTTCATGCGGGCGTCGTAACGTCCCACATCGTTGCCGTCCTCGTCAGTGGTGGTGGTCGATTTCACGACTGTCTTGAGAGCTTCACGGGGGTCAGCACCTCCAAGGTTGGTGGTGAGGTTGGCCATTGTGGCAGACAGCTCCTGCCAGTCCCAAGAGCGGCTCATCACGCCAGTCCAGTCGTCCCATCCCGGATACTCCTGTACACGGAATGTGCCGTCGGTTGTTGTGATGCCCTGTCCTTGTGCGACAGCAGCCTCAAATTCGCTTTGGGCCTTGGCTGGGTCAGCCTCGGACAGGCGCATTGCGAGACGCATGCGCATTGAGATTCCGTAGGCCTTCCATTTGGCTGCGTCGAATCCGTATGCCGGATCGTTCTTGGCCTCGTCGCTTGTCGGCTCCACGGTCAGGTCGATTTTGCCGACGGCATCGGCAAGTTCTTCCAGCATCCAGTAGTAAACGTCCTTCTCAGAACTGAAGGTCGGGTTCACGCCCTGGAAGCCGTCGAGTGGCACAGGACCGAAATTGTCGGTGAGCTCGCTCATGAGATAAACGCGCCAGATGCGTGCCATCTGCAAGACATTGGGATAAAACTCCTTCTCGTGAGCCGTCAATGTACCCTGGGGGTCTTCTGCAAGCTGCACGGCTGTATTGACTCTGGTGAGCCACCTTGCCTCATATGTCCATGATTCTCCGGCGAAGTCGTCGGAGCAACGGCCTACGCTTACATCAAAACCGTCCTCCCCGTCCTGGCGGGCGGCTGCTGCCCAGTTGATGACAAACAGACGCTCTGCTATGTGGGGGTCTTGCTGTGCCCCGATGATTGAAGCGCCAAGAGAGTAGTATGGCTTTATCTTGTCCGCACCCGTGGATAGCGGGTCAGTGTTTACTTCTTCAAAATCGCTGCAAGAAGTGACGACAGCTCCCAGAGCGAGGGCCATCATTGCGGACAGTATCGTTTTGTTTGTTTTCATAATATTCCTGTCTTTTTAATGATTAGAAACCGATGGATACGTTGAACACATAGCTGCGTGTTGTCGGCAGACCTGCATACTCGAAACCTGTTGCGTTGGTGCTGGTGGCATACACTGATTCGGGATCAAGGCCATGAAGATTGCTGTGAATCATCCAAACGTTTGTCACAGTAAATCCGGCACGTACGCTCTGGAGAATGGTCTTTGCAAGGTACTTCGTCGGAACGGTGTATCCGAGGGAGATGTTACGCAGACGTATGTTGCTTGCGCTGTATATGTTGGCTTCGCCTACACCAAGGTTTCCGCCAGCCACTGCATTCCAGTATTTCTGTGCTGTCACGGCGTTGGTGTTTCTGGTGTATGTGCCGTCGTCGTTTGCGATGACCCCATCGACGATCATGTCCTCACGCCCGTTGGCGGCAGTCACCTTGGCTGTACCGACAGCCTGCATCTTCTGCAGTGTGCCTGAGAATATCTGGCCACCGAGACGTGCGTCGATGAGGAAGCTGAGAGTCCAGTCCTTGTAGCGGAAGCTGTTGGTGAGACCCATGTTGCATGTTGCCTGCTGGTCGCCGATCTTTTCCTTTACAGTGGTGCGCTGTGGCAGACCGTCGCTCGTCAGGAGCAGCTGTCCTGCGTATTCGCCTTCTTCCACGCGGACAAACTTGGTTCCCCAGATTTCGCCGTAGTTGCCGCCGTTCACTGCATATACGTGCAGGTCGTCGTAACCGCCGAGGTCATAGAGTTCCACACCCTCGTAGAGATCCTTGATGGTGTTCTCGTTGTGGGAGATGTTGTAGTTGATGGTCCACTCGAAGTCCTTTGTGCGGATGGGTGTGGCGTAAGCCATCAATTCCACACCGGTGTTCTGGATGTCACCGGCGTTGATCTTCTTTGAAGAGTAACCGGAGAGGTTGTTCAACGGAAGGTTGAGGAGCTGGTTGGTGGCATTCGACTTGTACCAGGCGAGGTCAAAGCCCAGGCGGTTGTCAAGGAACTTCAGTTCGAGACCCACTTCCCACGACTTGATGAGCTCGTTCTTCACGTTGGCGTTGTAAAGGGTATTGCCGGAATTGGCGTTGATACCTGCGTGTGAGTCCTTGCTTGTGGTGTAGAGGTTGTAGAGCTGGTAGGGATCCATGTCGTTACCCACTTCTGCGTAAGAAGCGCGCACCTTACCGAAGGTGAACCATGACGGCATCTTCTTGCCCATCTTGTTGAACATGTCGGTGAAGATCCATGCTGCTGAAACGGAGGGATAGAAGAACGAGCGGTTCTCCTTGGAGAGTGCCGACGACCAGTCGTTGCGGAATGTGGCGTCGAGGAATGCCCATCCGTCGTAGTTGAGTCCCACTGTTCCGTAGAGGGAGTTGATCTTCTTCTGTGTGAATGTCTCTGTCACGCCCGGCGTGTTGGTGCCGTTGTTCACTGAGAACTTGTCGGCGATGACAAGATTTGTCGTGCTTGCGCCTATGCCGCTTTTCTTTGTCTGCATGAGGTTGCCGCCGAAAGTCACTGTTCCGCCCAACTTGTCGATGAGGTTGTCCTTTGTAGCTGTGAGCAGGAAGCTGAAGTTGTTCTCATAGAAGTGTGTGAGGTTGTAGCCATAGGCAGTGGTTACGTTTGAGTTGCCCGAATATACATGGCTTGTCGTTTCTGTCGTGTACATGTCGGTACCGCCCTTGATTTCGGCTGTCAGCCAAGACAGTATCTTGTATTTGAGAGATGCGTTCATGAGGAAACGGTCACGCGAGTCCTGGTTGAGGCTGTGGTCGCTCATCCAGTACGGGTTGTTGCCGCTTGTGTCCCACCACACCATGTTGTTGTTCTCGTCCACGCTGTTCTTGAAGTCGCGTATGTCGAGCGAACGCGGGAACGTGTACATTCCGAGTGCGGAGTTGTTGCTGTTGTTACCGGAGATGGGACGGTTGTTGGCCTTGTTGCGTATGTACTGCACCTTGCCGTCGAATGTCCATGCGTCGTTCTTGCCGAAGTTGGTGACGCCGCGGAGCATCATGTTGGTACGGCTGAGCTTTGCACCCGGAGTCATCGACTTGTTGTCCATGTTCGTTACGGACGCGTAGATGGATGTCTTGCCGTACTGCTGTGAGAGGGTGACATTCTCCTGAAGCTCAGTGCCTGTTCCGTAATAGTTCTCAAGGTTGTCGTATGCACGCATGGGCACTTCCGTGCCGTCCCAGCGTGTGATGGTCTGGCCTGCGATGCGGGGACCCCAGCTTGAAGAGCTCGTCGCATTGTAAACGCCGTTCTCGCCCTGTCCGAACTCGCTCTGGATTTCAGGCTTCGTGAACAGGGTCTCTGCTGTGACAGTACCTGTTATCGTTATGCCCAGACCCTTGTTCTGACGGCCTGTCTTTGTGGTGATGAGGATGACACCGTTACCTGCACGTGAGCCGTAGAGGGCTGCTGCCGATGCTCCCTTGAGCACTGACATCGACTCGATGTCCTCGGGGTTGATGTCGCCGAGACCGTTACCCATGTCGGCTGACGGGTTCCAGAAGTCGTTGTTGGAAGCGCCGGTGAAGTTGTCCATAGGTATTCCGTCCACCACGATGAGCGGCTGGTTGAGGCCTGTGATGGAGTTGTTACCGCGCAACTGGATTTTTGAAGAACCGGCAGGACCGTTGCTTGAACGTGTGATCTGCACACCGGCAATCTTACCTGTGAGGGCGTTTGCCACGTTGTTCTCGTGTGCATCGACAAGCACATCGCCCTTCACGTCCTGAATGGCGTAGCCCAGCGACTTGCGCTCGCGCTTGATGCCGAGGGCGGTCACCACCACCTCGTTAATCTGTTTGGAGTCGTCCTCCAGTGTCACTCTGAGTGCGCGGCCTTCCCAAGCCACTTCCACCGGGGTCATGCCAAGAGAAGTGATGCGGAGAATGTCGCCACGTTTCACGTTCTTGAGAGTGAAGTTACCGTCAATGTCGGTAACGGTGCCGACCTTGGCCTTGCCTTTCACTACCACCGATGCGCCGATCATCGGCTCACCCGTAGCGTCGATAACGACACCTTTACATTCTGCATCCGTCTGTACATTCTGTACGGCAGTTGGAGAAGTAATAGTCCCAGCATTCACTGCACCCACGGACAATGCCGACAGGGCAAGCAGCATACTGACTGTTTTTACTTGCTTTGACATAGATGTTGAATTTAATGTTAGTAAAATTTAGATATTGTATAACTTTTGATACTTTTCCAGTTTATTGCACTCAATACTGAACTTCGTTATTAGTCAAAATCTGGTATTTATAAAATAAACTCCGTTTTTTGTCATGTAGCACAGCAAAAGTAATACATATTTTTCGATTTGGCAAGTAAAATTTTAAAAATCTTTTATTTTTGCGCAAAAAATGTATTCAAATGCAAAAATCAGGAGCTTCCGGTCTGTCGTCCGTGGCAAATGGAACAGTTTGCGGGAATTCTGCCTTTTGCAGACAATATGGCGTGGATACAAGACGGCTTCACCTTATTATATTATATTGACAGGAGGTCAGGCAGTTCTATGCTGGCACAAATCGCATTGTGCCGCTGTCTGAAAAACAAAGGAGAATTTTTTTGTCCTTTCGTGCTTTTGCACTACCTTTGCATAAGGCTGGCGGTACCCGCCGCTGCGGTGCAGGCCCGTATGGGGCCCGCTCCGCAGCGCCCGGCATCTGCCTGCCGATGTCAATCGCATTAATGACTGATGAACAAGGAAAATTTCGAACTCTTAGCCGATATTAAATACCCCGCAGACCTGCGCCAGCTCGCTGTCGGGCAACTGCCGGAGCTGTGCGCCGAGCTGCGTCGCGACATCGTGGAGGAGCTTTCGGTGAACCCCGGACACCTCGCCTCCTCGCTCGGGGTGGTGGAGCTGACCGTGGCGTTGCATTATGTCTTCGACACCCCCTACGACCGCATAGTGTGGGATGTGGGGCACCAGGCCTACGGGCACAAGATACTCACCGGCCGCCGCGACACGTTCTGCACCAACCGTAAACTGCACGGCGTGCGTCCGTTCCCGTCGCCCGACGAGAGCGAGTACGACACATTTGCCTGCGGGCACGCCTCCAACTCTGTCTCGGCGGCACTCGGCATGGCCATTGCCGCCAAGCGCACCGGCAACGGCGGGCGGCATGTCGTGGCGGTGATAGGCGACGGCGCCATGAGCGGCGGGCTCGCCTTCGAGGGCATCAACAACGTGTCGTCGTCGCCCAACGACCTGCTCATCGTCCTCAACGACAACGACATGAGCATCGACCGTGCCGTGGGGGGCATGGAGAAATACCTGCTCAACCTCGACACCAACGCCACATACAACCGCCTGCGCTTCAAGGCCTCGCAGTGGCTGCACTCCAAGGGCTACCTCAACGACGACCGCCGTAAGGGTCTCATACGCCTGAACAACGCGTTGAAGTCGGCCATCAGCCACCAGCAGAACATATTTGAAGGAATGAACATACGCTACTTCGGCCCCTTCGACGGCAACGATGTCACCGAGGTGGTGCGCATCCTGCGCCAGCTCAAGGACATGAGCGGTCCCAAACTGCTGCACCTGCACACCGTCAAGGGCAAGGGCTACAAGCCCGCCGAAGCCGATGCCGCCGTCTGGCACGCACCGGGGAAGTTCCGCCCCGAGACGGGCGAGCGCATCGGGAATGACGACACCGGGCTGCCGCCGAAGTTTCAGGATGTCTTCGGCAACACCCTGCTCGAACTCGCCCGTACCAACCCCGCCATAGTGGGGGTGACCCCCGCCATGCCCACGGGCTGCTCCATGAACATAATGATGAAGCAAATGCCCGACCGCGTGTTTGATGTCGGCATAGCCGAGGGGCACGCCGTCACCTTCTCCGCAGGCATGGCAAAGGACGGGCTCATGCCCTTTTGCAATATTTACAGCGCGTTCGCGCAGCGCGCCTATGACAACATCATACACGATGCGGCGCTGCAACGCCTCCCGGTGGTGCTCTGTCTCGACCGCGCCGGACTCGTGGGCGAGGACGGTGCCACACACCACGGCGCGTTCGACATTGCCGCCCTGCGCGCAGTGCCCAACCTCACCCTCGCCTCGCCCATGGACGAGTGCGAGCTGCGGAGACTCATGTACACCGCACAACTGCCCGGGAAAGGCACCTTCGTCATACGCTATCCGCGTGGAAGGGGCGTGCGCACCAGTTGGCAGTGCCCCCTTGAGGAAGTGGCGGTGGGCACAGGACGCAAGCTGCGCGATGGCACTGATGTGGCGGTGCTCAGCTACGGTCCGCTCGGCAACGATGTGCAGTGCGCCATCGACGAGCTGCAACAGGAGGGCTGCCCCCTCAGCGTGGCACACTACGACCTGCGTTTCGCCAAGCCGCTCGACGACGCACTGCTCACTACAGTGGCGCAGCGGTTCAGCCGCATAGTCACCGTCGAGGACGGGGCAAGGGCGGGAGGCATAGGGTCGGCAGTGCTCGAATGGATGGCCGACCGCCGCTACACGCCCGAGGTGACACGCCTCGGCTTGCCCGACAACTTCGTGGAGCACGGCACGGTGGCACAGCTCCGCAGTATAGTGGGGCTCGACATCGCATCGATAAAGAACGCAATAAAGGGAGACTTGCGCCCATGAAGATAATAATTGCCGGCGCATACGCCATCGGGACACACCTCGCACGCCTGCTCGCACGCGACCACGAGGACATCACCGTAATCGACACCGACGCCGAACGCCTTGCCGGCATTGGCACGGATGTGGATCTCCTCACCATGGAGGCGTCGCCCACGAGCCTCAAGTGCCTCAAGGATGCGGGCGCAGGGCACGCCGACCTCTTCGTGGCGGTCACTCCTGACGAGAGCTGCAACATGTCGGCATGTCTCCTGGCAAAGGCTCTCGGCACACGGAAAACGGTGGCGAAGATAGACAACTCGGAGTACATAGAACCGGAAGCGCAGGACTTCTTCGCCGATTTAGGCATCGACAGGCTCATCTATCCCGAGATGCTCGCGGCGCAGGACATAAACAACGGGCTCAAGATGTCGTGGGTGCGGCAGCGTTGGGATGTGCACGACGGTGCGCTCGTGATGCTTGCCATAAAGCTGCGCGAGGCATGTGAAATCCTCGACCGCCCCTTGCGCGACCTCTGCGGACCCGACGATCCCTATCACATCGTGGCGATAATGCGCGACGGGGAAACCATCATCCCCGGCGGAAATGACAGACTGGAACTCTACGACCTGGCCTACTTTATGACCACGCGGCAGTACATACCCTACATAAGGCAGATTGTGGGCAAGGAACATTATGTGGATGTGAAGAACGTTATGGTCATGGGCGGGGGCGCAACGGCGGTGCGCACGGTGAAGACAATGCCCGCCTACATGAACGTGAAGGTGATAGAGACCGACGAACAGCGTTGCGAACGCCTGAATACGCTGCTCGGACGCGAGGATGCCCTCGTCATCAACGGCGACGGCCGCAACCTCAGCCTGCTCATCGAGGAGGGCATAAAGAACACGCAGGCGTTCGTGGCACTCACGGGAAACGCCGAGACCAACATCCTGGCGTGCCTTGCCGCCAAGCGGTTGGGCGTGAGAAAGACGGTGGCAATGGTGGAGAACATCGACTACGTGAGCATGGCGGGCAGCCTGGACATAGGCACTGTCATCAACAAGAAGTCGATAGCTGCGAGCAGGATTTACCAGATGATGCTCGATGCCAACGTGCATAACGTGCGCTTCCTCACCATCGCCAATGCCGATGTGGCGGAATTCATACCCACCGAAGGTTCAAGGATAACCCGGAAGCCCGTGAAGGATCTCGGGCTGCCTAAGGGGATGACCATCGGCGGACTCGTGCGGGGCGGCAAGGGAGTGCTCGTCTCGGGCAACACGCAGATACAGGCGGGCGACTCGGTGATGGTGTTCTGCTACGCCCTGAACATGAAGAATGTGGAAAAACTGTTTCTATGATAAACCTGAAACTCATATACAAGGTCATCGGCTCGCTGCTTTTCATCGAGGCCGCGCTCATGGCGGTGTGCCTGGCAATGGCATTCTGCTACCGTGAGAACGACATCCTTGCCTTCGGCGTGGCTGTGGCGGCTACGGTGCTGTGCGGCTTGTACATGCGTTTCATGGGTCGCGGCAGCGACAACAGCCTGTCGCGGCGCGACGCCTATCTTGTGGTGACGCTCACATGGCTCGTGTTCTCGCTGCTCGGAACGCTGCCTTTCGTGGTGAGCGGCTACCTGCCGTCGTTCACCGACGCCTTCTTCGAGACCATGTCGGGCTTCACCACCACCGGCGCCACGATGATAAGCGATGTGGAGGCGTTGCCGCACGGACTGCTTTTCTGGCGTTCGCTAATGCAGTGGATAGGCGGCTTGGGCATTGTCTTCTTTACCATTGCGCTGCTGCCGTCGCTTGTCGGTGGCTCGGTGAAGGTGTTTGCCGCCGAGGCCACGGGACCCATAAAGACCAAGCTGCACCCCCGTCTGAGCACGGGCGCAAAATGGCTGTGGGTGGTGTTCCTCGTCATCACGCTGCTTTGCACGCTCTCGCTCTCCTTGGCGGGCATGGACTTGTTCAACAGCCTGAACTACGGCATGACCACAGCCGCCACCGGCGGCTTCGCGACACTTAATTGCAGCGGTGCGCTAAGCCCTGCGATACAGTATATCCTCACATTCTTCTGCTTCGTGGCGGGCATCAATTTCACGCTGCTCTACGTGTCGGTGTCGCGCTTTCGGTTGCGCATGCTGTTCCGCAGCGCCGAGTTCAGGTTCTATGCCGCGCTTGTCGCCGTGTGCACGCTGTTCATAATGTTGCAGCTTCTCGTACGCGGCGGCTACGGCTGGGAGCATGCCTTCCGCAGCAGCGTGTTTCAGGTGGTGTCGTTTGTCACCAGCACCGGCTTCGTGAGCGACGATGCCGCGCTTTGGCCGCATGTCACTTGGGCGGCTCTTGCGGTGTGCATGTTCTTCGGGGCATGCTCGGGCTCAACGAGTGGAGGCTTCAAATGCGTGCGGGGCGTGATGCTGTTGAAGACCGTCAGGAACGAATTTCGGCAGATACTGCATCCCAACGCCGTGCTGCCCTTGAAGATCGACGGCGCGAATGTGCCCTCTGCCAAGCGCGTGACACTGCTTGCATTCCTCACCGTCTATCTCATACTGACCCTCGTCTGCTCGTTCGCACTGATGGCGATGGGCATAGACAACACCAACGCCATAACCGTAACGTTGAGCTGCCTGGGCAATGTGGGTCCCACGCTCGGGCATGAGATAGGGCCGACAATGTCGCTCGGCGTACTGCCGGCAGCGGCAAAATGGATGTGCTCCGCGCTCATGCTCGTCGGCCGTCTTGAAATATTCAGCGTGCTGGTGATATTCACCCCGCAGTTCTGGAAAGAGAATTAGTGCGGCGGTGAACATTTGTTGATACATTTAAAAACATATAGATTATGAAACCACTGAAATTCAATCCACTGCTTAAAAGCACCCTTTGGGGCGGCGACAAAATCATTCCGTTCAAGAATCTTGATGTAAACCAGGAGAATGTGGGCGAGAGTTGGGAAATATCGGGTGTGCCCGGCAACGAGACCGTAGTGAGCGACGGCGAGTATGAGGGCAAGAAACTCAACGAACTGGTGGCCGAACTGAAAGGAAAGCTCGTGGGTGAGGACAACTACGCACGCTTCGGCGACGAGTTCCCGTTGCTCATCAAGTTCATCGACGCGCGCCAGGACCTCTCCATACAGGTGCATCCCACCGACGAGATAGCCAAGCGTCAGGGCAAGGAGCGCGGCAAGACGGAGATGTGGTACCTGCTCGATTCCGACAAGGACGCCACTCTCCTGTGCGGCCTGAAACGGAAAATCACTCCCGAAGAGTATGCCGGAATGGTGGAGAACGACACCATCTGCGACGCCATAGCACGCTACGACGTGAAGGAGGGCGACTGCTTCTTTCTCCCCGCAGGGCGCATCCACGCCATCGGCACGGGCTGCTTCCTCGCCGAGATACAGCAGACGAGTGATGTGACCTACCGCATCTACGACTTCAAGCGCAAGGACAAGGACGGCAACTACCGCCAGCTGCACACCAAGGAAGCCGCCGAGTGCATAAACTACAATGTCGAGGCCGACTACCGCACCGACTATATCCCAGCCAAGAACCGCGGCATCTCACTCGTGCAGTGCCCGTATTTCAACACGGCGGTTTATGACTTGAACGAGCCCATGACCCTGGACTACTCCGAACTCGACAGCTTCGTGATACTCATCGGCCTGAAAGGTGAGGCAACCGTCACCGACAACGAAGGCAACACCACGACATTGCGTGCCGGCGAAAGCATGCTCGTGCCTGCAACCACGGCGTCGCTGAAAGTGGAGGGCACGCTGAAGTTCCTCGAGACTTACGTTTGATGCAATGCCGTTACATGGCGCATGTAAACGATAAAGAGGGGGACATGTCAAAACTGGGACATGTCCCCCTCTTTGCTGTTTGTGAGCCTGTGCCGTTTTCAGTCCTGGTAATATATGCGTTTCACACGGTTGCTGATGCCGGTGAGCACTTCGTAGGGGATGGTTCCCATGGCGTTGGACAGCACGGTGACGGGCAGCTCCTCGCCGAAGACAATCACTTGGTCGCCCTCACGGCAGTCAATGCCCGTGACATCGATCATTGCCACATCCATGCAGATATTGCCCACATACTCGGCTTCTTGCCCGTTTACGAGGCAGTGGCAGTGACGGTTGCCCAAACGGCGGTTCAGTCCGTCGGCGTAGCCAATGGGTATCGCGGCTATGCGCGAGTCTCTTGTCAGCGTGCCGCGGCGGCTGTAGCCCACCGTTTCACTTGCCTTGAGGCCGTGAATTTGCAGTATTGTCGTTTTCAGGGTGGTGACATTGTTTATCATCGAGTTGTCGCGCGGGTCGTACCCGTACAGTCCTAATCCCAGGCGGCACATGTCGAGCTGCCGCTCGGGGAAGTGCTCTATGCCTGCGGAGTTGTCCATGTGGCGCAGGATCTTGTGCGGGAAGGCGTGGCAGAGCAGCTCGCTTCCGTGGCAGAACAGTTCGTACTGCTTGGCGGAGAAATCGTCGAATGAGTCGCTGTCGCTTCCCACGAAGTGCGAGAACACCGAGCGCGGGATGAGGGCCGACTGGCTTTTCAGCCTGTCGATGAGTGCTGGCATGTCCTGCATGGGGTCGAAGCCGAGGCGGTGCATGCCCGTGTCGAGCTTTATGTGTACGGGGAAGTTGCTTATGCCCTCCTTCTGCGCCTCGCGGACGAGGGCGTCAAGCAGGCGGAAGGAATACACTTCGGGTTCAAGGTCGTAGTCGAACATGGTCTTGAAAGCCGACATCTCAGGGTTCATTATCATTATGTTCGACGTTATCCCGTTCTTGCGCAGCGTCACACCCTCGTCGGCCACGGCCACGGCAAGGTAATCCACACGGTGGTCTTGCAACGTCTTGGCTATCTCCACGGCACCTGCCCCGTAGGCATCGGCCTTTATCATGCACACGAGTTTAGTCTCCGGGCGCATGAAAGAACGGTAATGGTTGAGGTTTTTCACGACGTTGGAGAGGTTCACCTCGAGTATTGTCTCGTGCACTTTCTGCACCAGCAGTTCGGTGATGTTGTCGAAACCGAAGCGGCGCGCGCCCTTTATCAGAATCACTTCATCGTGCAGCGACTTGAACACTTCGCTGTGTATGAACGACGTAATGTCGTGGAAGAAGAATTTTTCAGGCACCCTTATGAGGTCGGCATGGGCCATAATCTGCGGCCCAATGCCTATAATCTTCTGCACGCCGCGCTGCAATGCGAGTCCCGACACCTCGTTGTAGAGCGTGTCGAGAGGTTCGCCCGTATGGTAGATGTCGCTCAATATGAGCGTGCGTTTGCGTCCCTTGTGGTCGGGGCGGCGGTTCATGAAGTCGAGGGCGATGTCGAGTGAGTTGATGTCGGAGTTGTAGGAGTCGTTGATGAGGGTGCAACCGTGCTGTCCTTCTTTCACTTCAAGCCGCATGGCCACCTGCTCAAGTGTGTCCATACGGCTTGCGAGCAGTTCGCGCCTAAGTCCGATGTGCAGTGCCACCACGGCTGTCGTGGCAGAGTTGCGCACCGAGGCATCGTCAATGAAAGGTATTCTGTAAGACCCTTTCACGCCGTTGTATATATAATGTATGGTTGAGCATAGTCCGTCTTTCTCCACGTTTTCCACGAAGAAGGGCACTGTGTTGTCTTTCATCGACCAGCAGAGCTTCTCGCCGCGATAGTCTGATGCCGACACCACGCGCTCCACCACTTCATCGTCTTTGCAATAGACAATGGTCTTGGCATCGTGGAAAAGTATAACTTTCTCGCGGCATTTCTCTTCAAGCGAACTGAAGTTTTTCTGATGTGCGTCGCCCACGAATGTGAGAACGGCGGTTGTCGGCTGTATGATGTCGCGCAGTGCGAGCATCTCGCCGGGTTCTGAAATGCCGGCCTCGAACACTCCCACCTCGCTTTGCTCGTTGAGGAGCCACACCGACAGCGGCACACCTATCTGCGAGTTGTAGCTTCGCGGCGAGCGTGTTACCGCCATTTCGGGCGAGAGCAGTTGGTAGAGCCATTCCTTCACTATTGTCTTGCCGTTGCTGCCGGTTATTCCCACTATCGGGATGTCAAACTCGTCGCGGTGGCGTTCGGCGAGCCTTTGCAGCGCCACAAGCGTGTCGGCCACTTTCAGGAAATTCGCGTCTGCGTATGCCGTGCCGTAGTCTGCCGGGACATCCTCCACCACAAAGTTGCGGACACCGCGGCGGTAAAGGTCGGAAATGTAGTTGTGCCCATCGTTTCTGCCCGATTTCAGGGCAAAGAAAAGGGTCTCTTCGGCGAAGCAGAGCGAACGGCTGTCGGTGAGAAGGAACCCTATCTTGGCGTCAGCCGTGCCGTAACGGTGTGCGCCGATGAGCGTTGTCACTTTTTCAATAGTATAAGTCATTTTCCGTAATAATGTTTTTACGGGTGCAAACTTACTGAAAAAATCTGATTAAGTAAATATAATTTTTTTGTTTTTTCAGGAGGTATAGAAGGTCGGGCGTCCCGTCCGACAACGCCGGGCACGCTGTTTTTATCGTTGGTGTGAACTGTCGCTCGTAGTGCTTGTTTTGCTGTTCAAGTGCGATGTCGTTCTTACCGTCACTTAGTGCTCGTCGATGTTGAGGCTCTTGCGGTATTTGTCAAGCTCGCGTTGCAGCTGCTTGGTGACTTTCTCGTAGCCCGGTTTGCCGAAGATGTTGTTGAGTTCGTGCGGGTCGGATTGCAAATCATACAGTTCGGTGTAGTTCACCGCCGGATCCTTGGGCTCGAAATATCCGAGCGTTTCGAGATATTTTGCTCCACCGTATTCGCGTGTTCCCGGCTGACGCTGGTATTTGTTTTCCTGTATGGCGTCGGTTCCGCCCTTGCCGTAGAAGTGTATCAGCTTGTAACGGTCGGTGCGCACCCCGTCGTGCTTGCGCACCATGTGGTAGGTGGGATAGTCGTAATAGTGGTAGTAAATGCTTGTGCGCCAGTTCTTCACGTTGTCGCCGTTGTCAAACACGGGCGCGAGCGAGCGTCCGGGCATCTCGCTCGGCTTCTTTATGCCCGCGAGGTCGAGGAAGGTGGGGGCGTAGTCGATGTTCTGCACGAGTTTCGTGCACACCGATCCCGGCTGTGTGTGTCCCGGATAGGAGATGATGAGCGGCGTGCGCAGCGACTCCTCATACATGAAACGCTTGTCAAACCACCCGTGTTCGCCCATGTAGAAGCCTTGGTCGGAGGTGTACACGATGATGGTGTTTTCGGTGAGTCCGTTGCGGTCGAGGTAGTCGAGCACGCGTCCCACGCTCTCGTCCACGCTGGCAATTACGCTCATGTAGTCGCGTATGTAGCTCTGGTATTTCCAGTTGTCAAGTTCTTTGCCGGTGAGGTTGGCTTCGAGCAGCTTTCTGTTTCGCGGGAAATAATACTTGCCCCACGCATTGCGCTGTGCCGGGGTCATGCGGTTTATCTCGCCCATAAGGCTCAAATAAGAGTCCCAACTGTCGGCGTTTGTGGTGTCGAGCATTTCGGGCACCTTGAAATCCTGCTCCCAACGCATGTCTTTGGTTATGCTCATCTTTTGCGTGCGCACTGCCGGTCCGCGTGTGGCATAGTCGTCGTAGAATGTCTCGGGCTGCGGAAATTCCACGTTGTCATACATTCCAAGATACTTTAAGTTGGCCTGCCAGTTGCGGTGCGGAGCCTTGTGGTGCAGCATGAGGCAGAACGGCTTGCTCGGGTCGCGGTGCTCTATGAATTCGAGGGCATGGTCGGTGGTGAGGTCGGTGGAGTAGCCTTCCTCCACCACGAAGTTGTTGCCCGTGTCCGAACCGCGGTACTGCGGGTTCCAGTATTGCCCCTGGTCGTTGTACACATGGTAGTAGTCGAATCCCTTCGGGTCGCATCCCATGTGCCATTTGCCCACCACGGCTGTCTGGTAACCGGCTTGTTGCAGCAGTTCGGTGAAGAAAGTGCGTGTAGAGTCAATGCCCTCGGCAAGCTGGCGTTGTCCGTTCTGGTTGCTGTACATGCCGGTCATCAGGCACGCCCGCGACGGTGTTGAAAGCGAATTCTCGACGAAGGCACGGTCGAACCGCATTCCGCGTTGGGCTATGCGGTCGATGTTTGGTGTCGGGGCGAGTTCCGATATCGGGCTTCCGTATGCGCTGATGCATTGGAATGCATGGTCGTCGCACATTATATAGACAATGTTGGGGCGTTCCGCGCCGGGCTTCTGTTGCGCCTGTGTGGTGGCTGTGATGCACGAAAGGGCAGCAAGCGGCAGACAGGCTTTGGGTGATGGAGGCATGATGAAATCAGGTCTGTATGGTCTTACACGAGTTGGGCAATGAGTTCCTCACGGCTTCCTGCGAGCATATCTATCACGGGAAGTTCCACCATGGTGTAGCATCCCGGCTGCTGGCGCATTGATGCGCGTGCCACATTCACGAGCACCTGACCCGTGAGGGCGGGGTTGTTGATGCTCATGGTGAACTCCATGCACTGGTTCTGCGTCGTTCCGCTCACGCCTTTCCGTGTGAGATGCACGCCGTGACCCATGTCGCGCACGGCATCGACCGATGCCACTGCAAACACGTGCGTCTCGTCGTGGGAGAAGTAGGGGTCGGCCTTTATCGCCTTTGTCACTTCCTCAAGGCTCGCACCCTCCTCGAGTTCCACATACACCATGCGGCGGTGCAGCCCCTCGCCCTTGGGTATTGTCATAGAAAGGGCGTCTCTCACGCCTTCCTTAGAGCGCACGCACACCGAGTGACCCATTGACATTCCGGGGCCGAAATTGGTGTAGCTAAGTCCTTTGGGCGCAAGGCTCTGCATGAGGGTGCGCACGATGGAGTCGCTTCCGGGATCCCATCCGGCGGCGATGACGCTCACCGTGCCGTGCTCCTTGCACACGGGCGTGAGGGCGGCACGGTAGTCGAGGATGGAGGTGTGGATGTCGAAGCTGTCGACGGTGTTGATGCCTAACGGCAGTATGCGCTTGGCATACTCCTCGCACGAGCGTGTGGGCGTGGCGAGTATCGCCACATCCACGTTGCTGAGGTCACGTATGTCTTTCACCACCTCATAGCCAGCCAACTCTGCCGGTTTGTCCTCGGCTCCCTTGCGGCGCACTATGCCCGCAATTTCAAAGTCGTCGGCGGCTTCGAGAGCCTGCACTGTGTATTTCCCGATATTGCCGTAGCCCACTACGGCTGCTCTGATTTTCTTCATGTTTTTATATGTTTTTTCGTTGTAAATGACATGTCCGGCTGTTTCTTTTCCGCCTGTCTCTATTGCCACTGCAAATTTACAAAAATTGCAATTAATACTTCGTTTTTATACTGATATTTTTTGTCCTCGTGTACCTTATATATAATATATATTAAATGGGAGGTAAAGACAGTAGGTCGGGGAAGAGTGGGAGGTAAAAAACCGAGCCACACGCACGGACAAACAAGAGTGGGAGGTCGGACAGGCTGTAGGAGGTTGAGAAGCTGCAGGAGGTCGGGCGTCCCCGCCCGACAGCATCAAGCGAGAAGCATGCACCTGACTCGCGGCGAGACGGGTGCCCTTTGGGTGTTGTCGTCGGGCGGGGACGCCCGACCTCCTGCTATATGCAAATATAGTGTGTGCAGTAATTTTTTTTGACATCGGGAGCTCCCGTTCCGTATGCTCCGCCGGGTCGTGAAATGGTAAAAACGGGCGTTTTGTGGCGGGGGAGGGCGGGGGCTTTGCCAAACGAGGCTTGCTTGCAATGTAAAGAAGGCTTGTTTGCGTGCCAATCAAGGTGCATTTGTGTTGCAAACAAGGCTTGCCCGTGTTGTAAACAAGCCTTGTTTGCGGTGCGGCGGCCATGTTTTTGCGCCGGAGCGGCTTTTCCCTTTTGCACAAAAGCACAAAATATTCATCTAACGGCATGGCAGTCAGCCGCTTGCGGCTGCACGCCGCATTTTGTGAAATCGCCGCGCTTTCCCCTGCCTTCGCGTGTGGACGGGTTTTTGGGCGGTTGGAAATGCAAATATAATACAAGCCGGCGGTCAGTGTGCAACTATTAGGAGGTCGGGCGTCCCCGCCCGACGACAACACCCAAAGGGCAACACCCGTCCCGCCGCGAGCCAGGCGCATGCTTCTCGCTTGATGCTGTCGGGCGGGGACGCCCGACCTCCTACCTTCAGCCCGACCTCCTGCAGTTACCCGACCTCCTGCCTCCCTCAAATCCCTCCCGCACTATTGACCTGCGTCAATTATCCGCCCCTCAATCCGATTTTTTCAAACTTTTTTCTTCAAATTCTTGCGTGTGAAGAATATTTGCATTACCTTTGCATCCGCTTTCCCGCAGAAGCGGGTTGCTTAGAGAAGAGTTCTTTGACAAGATTACATAACAGACAAGTAGTACAAGAAGCGGATGCCCGGGAAATGATGTCCCGTGCGTCCGGGTAGAAAACGAACCGTTTGATCCTTTCCCGCCCCTGCGGCGGGACGGAGGTGATAAAATTCGATATGCAGAAGGAGCGTCCTGGACAGATTAATGCGCTCTGCCTGTTTCCGCCGTTAGTTTGGCGGGTGT
>CAVBVK010000002.1:0-114996 GCA_963599085.1 bacterium
CTTTACCGGACAGCAATAAAATTAAAAACAATTGTAGGTGCTTACTTTATAAAAGATAGGAGGTCGGGCGTCCCGCCCGACAACATCAAGCGACTAAGTGCAAGCAAGAAATACCGTCGGTTTTCCCAGTGTTGTCGGGCGTCCCAAAAGAAACGGGCGCAGGGTTTCATGCCCTGCGCCCGTTTGCGCATTTAGTATATGGAGATGT
The DNA here is from genome assembly GCA_963599085.1 of bacterium. Taxonomy (GTDB): domain Bacteria; phylum Bacteroidota; class Bacteroidia; order Bacteroidales; family Bacteroidaceae; genus Prevotella. Next base: position 209 of record CAVBVK010000002.1, read on the forward strand.
TGATTACTTGCCCATCACCTTGAAGGTCTTGCCGCCCTTGCGTACGATGTTCAGGCCCTTCTGGAGCTTGTTGTACTTCACGCCGGTGGCAGAGTAGATGCCTTCAACGGCGGCGTTGCCTGCCTCAACAGCGCTGATGGCTGTCTCGGTGGTGCTTATGCTGAACTTGGCGTGGGGTGCTGTGCCTGAGCCGGACACCATCCATTCGCCCGTAGCCTCGAGGTCGGTGTCGTTGAAACGGCCTGATACGGAAGCCGGAATGTCCAATTCGGAGTTGATGCCCGAGTTGGCTGAGAATGCGCCGAGGTTGGTGACTTTTGCCGGACCGTTGCTTGAGAAGCTCTTGAAGCCTTCATTGTCAGCGTCGGAAACAGCGATGTCGTAGATGGTGTAGTCGCCGACGAGGATGTTGCTCTCGGCAATGGTGAACTTCATGTAAGTGAACTTCATTGTGCCGTCGCCGTTGTCTGTTATGCGGATCTCGTCGTCGTTGTGCATCACGGTGTCATCGCCGTAGGTCACGGCAGCCTTCACTTTGTACACGATGGCATCGGGCTCGAGCTCCGTTCCGAACCATATCTCGAACGGGTTGTCGCTCCATCCCTGGAATGTTCCTGCGAGGTAGAGGTAGCACTCGTCGCCCTTGAAAGCACCTTCAACGGTCATCTTTGTTGCGCCGCGGTTGAAGCCGCTGCCCTCAACTTCTCCCTCTAAAAACTCCATGTTGGAAGAAAGCTTTGTGTAACCGTTCTTGGTGGTGCCGGGAACGTTTTTGAATGTGGTGGTGCCAAGGTCCACATAAATGAAAATTCCGGAGATGGAGACATTGTAAGTGCCGTCTTCATTGTCGGTGATGACAACTTTTCCTGCGCCGTCGCCGCTGTTTGTCACATTGCCGTTATAGCGGTAAGTGTCCTCAAACGTATAAGTTTCTCCTGCCATTGCTGTCACTGACATCAGAAGGCAAAGTAAAAAAGGTAGAATCTTCTTCATAAGAAATCCTTTCTGTTTAAATGGTGAATAATAAGTGTTTAATTAAAGATTGTGATGTTTATATACTTTTTCTGATATATTTGTTATGTAATGATATTGCAAAGGTACAGAAAAAAGTTATTTGCAAATGTTTTTTTCAGTGGTTTTTTCCGTTTGACGAAAGAATTTTCATGCTTTTCATGCTTTTCCGTTGCAGGGCTTTCCGTCGCCCTTTGTGCCGCGAGCGGGACTCGAACCCGCACAGCCATTCCTGGCTAAGGGATTTTAAGTCCCTCGTGTCTGCCAATTCCACCATTGCGGCGACTTGTGTTTCGGGCGGTAATGAAGACCTGTTTCCTCATTGCCGGGGATGTTTGTCGCATGCAAAGTTAATGAAAAAAAAAGAAGTACACGACTAAACGGGGCAAAAAGAGTGGATTCAGGAGGTCTCCTGACCCTTGTTTGTCATTATTTTGAGCACCATCTCGTCGGTGCGGCACATCGCTTCCGCACCGATACTGGTTAGGTTGCGTATGGAGCGATCGACATCGTCGTCGATGATTCCCTCCGCCTGCGACACGCATTTGCCCTCCATCGAGAGCAGGGCTGACAGCAGCGCCGTCGATACTCCCGACGAGATCTTGAGGGCGCAGCTTGGCTTTGCGCCGTCGCATATCATGCCGGTGAGGTTGGCAATCATGTTCTTCACCGAATAGCAGATGCGTGTGTAGTCGCCGCCCATGAGGTAGGTGATGCCGCAGCTCGACCCTATCGACGCCACGACGCAGCCGCACAGTGCCGAGAGCTTGCCCAAGCTCTGCTTGATGTAGATGGCGGTGAGGTGGCTGATGGTGAGCGCGCGGATGAGTTCTTCCTCGGTGTTCTCGTTCTCCTCGGCATAGACCGCCACGGGATTGGTGGCGCAGATGCCCTGATTGCCCGACCCCGAGTTGCTCATCACGGGTATCATGGCACCGCCCATGCGTGCGTCGCATGCCGAGGCGGTGGCGGAAAGGATGTGGGAAAAGATGCTGTTGCCGAAGATGCCGTGGCTAAGCGGGCGGTCGATGGTCTTGCCGAGGCAGTGGCCGTAGTTGCCTTTCTTGGAGAGCTGCGCCGCACGGATATTGTAGTCGCGTGTGTCGAGGATGAAGCGCAGCTCTTCCACAGGCGTGGTGGTGGCGAAGTCATAAACCATGCGCAGGTTGAGCGGTGTCTCTTCCTGGCAGTCGCTGCCGTCGGCGGAGGCAGTGCGGGAGTCGAGGATGATGTTGCCGTCGTGCTCGACGAGCACGAAATGTGTGTGCGAGCCTGCTATTATGGCGCGCGCCCGGTGGCCGTCGGCTTCGCAGATGACCTCGGCGTATAGCTTTTCGGCGATGCCTTCCTTGAGCTTTATGTCTATGCGCCCGTCGGCGACGAACGCCTTTCCCTCTTCAAGGGAGTCGGGCGTGAGGTCTTTTATCACTTCCAGTCCGTACTCGGAGTGTCCCGCCAACGCTCCCATGGCAATGGCTATGGGCAGGCCTATCATGCCTGTGCCGGGAATTCCCACGCCCATGGCGTTCTTGAGGATGTTTGCCGAGAGCAGGGCGGTGATGTGTCCGGGACGGCCGCCGAGTGCCTCCGTGGCGCGTGCGGTGCACAGCGCCACGGCCATCGGCTCTGTGCAGCCTACGGCAGGCACCACCTCGCGGTGGATGAGGGCGATGATCTGTTGTCGTGTACGGGTGTCGAGCATAAGCGGTTTGACAGTGGGTTTAAGGTGACGGCAGCCGCGGCGGTGTAGCGGCTGCCGGGGTCGGTTGCCGCATTATTTCCTGTTGGCGAAGCTGTCGAGCCCCCTTTGCAGGAACTCTACATACTTGTTGATGTCCTCATCGTAGGAATGGCTGCCGGTGAGGGGCTTGCCGTCGGCATCGACAAGCACATAGAAGGGTTGGGTGTTGCTGCCGAACTTGTAGCGTTGCAGGTAACTCCATTTGTCGCCCACGGTGCGCAGCGTGCGCTTTGTGCCGTCGGCCTCGGTCACCTCCGTCTGTTCGGGCAGTGGGGTCTTGTCATCCACATACAGGGAGATGAGCACGTACTTCTGGTTCAGCATATCGGCCACGGTGGCGTCAGTCCACACGGCTGCCTCCATCTTGCGGCAGTTCACGCAGCCGAAGCCTGTGAAGTCGATCATTACGGGCTTGCCCTCGAGGCGTGCGGCCGCCATTCCGGTGTCGAAGTCCTTGAAGCGCGGGTGCACCTCGTTCTTGTAGAGGTTGAAGTCCTGTGTGTTCATGGGCGGCGCAAAGGCACTGACGGCTTTGAGCGGCGCGCCCCACAGTCCGGGTATCATATAGAAGGCGAAGGCGAGCGAAGCGAGAGCGAGGAAGAACTGCGGCACGTTGGTGCGGCGGCCTTCGTCGTCGTGCGGGAAGTGGAACATCCCGAGCAGGTAAAGTCCGAGCAGGGTGAATATGGCAATCCACAGTGCGAGGAAAGTCTCGCGGTCGAGTATGTGCCAGCCGTATGCGAGGTCGGCCACGGAGAGGAACTTCAGCGCGAAGGCGAGTTCGATAAATCCGAGAACCACCTTTATCACGTTCATCCAGCCGCCCGACTTCGGCGCCGACTTCAGCAGTGCGGGGAACATGGCGAAGAGGGCGAAGGGCACGGCCAGAGCCAGGGCGAAGCCGAACATCCCCACCGTGGGTGCCACGATGCTTCCCTCGGTGCTCACTGCCACGAGCAGGAAACCTATGATGGGACCCGTGCACGAGAACGACACGAGCGAGAGCGTGAACGCCATGAGGAAGATGCTGAGCAGACCGCTTGTGGATTCCGACTTGCGGTCGATCTTGTTGCTCCACGACGACGGGAGCGTTATCTCGAACGCCCCGAAGAACGATGCGGCAAACACCACGAGCAGCAGACTGAAGAATATGTTGAACACGGCGTTGGTGGAGAGGGCGTTGAGTGCGCTCGCGCCGAAGAGCAGCGACACGATGAGTCCCAGTGCCACATAGATGACAACGATGCTTATACCGTAGGTCACGGCATCCCTTATGCCTTTGCGCCGGTCCTTGTTGCGTTTGAGGAAGAAGCTCACCGTCATGGGGATGATGGGCCACACGCACGGTGTGAAGAGCGCGAGGAAGCCGCCCACGATGCCGGCGAAGAATATGTAGAGCAGCGAGTTGCTCACGGGTGTGTCGTATTGCGCGAGTTCCTTGATTACGGGTGTCCACAGTGCGCTGCCCGCCTGCTTGCCGGATGCGGCAGGGACGGTGGCGGAGACAGTGTCAGTGGCGGCGGAGTCAGGTGTGAGAGCCGTCCCGGCGGCAGCGGCTTCGGTGGCTTGTTCCTCTGTCTTCTCCTCCTTGACGGCCTTTTGGTCGATGGCGGGCGACACGCCGCTCTTGCTGAATTCCACCTGTGTGGGCGGCATGCACTCGCTGGCGTTGCACGCACCGTATTCAAGATAGCACTTTATGGAATACTTGGGTTTGGTGAACTTCACCTTCTGCACGAACTGCACAGAGTGCTCGAAAAAGCGCAGCTCCATGTCGAACATCTCGTCCATCTGCGATATTTCGCGCCCTTTGGGCGTGAGCTTGCCTACGGGTTCCACGCCGTCTTTACTGTCAATATGGAATGTTGCCTGGGTGGGGCCGTCCTCGCCGAGGCCGGTGGAATAGACATGCCAACCGTCGGCAATCTTCCCGCTGAACACGATCTCGCCCTCAGCGGTACCGTTGGTTTTCATCTGTGCGGAGAATTTCACGGGAGATGCCATCTGTGCCCGGCACAAAACTGCCGTAAGGAGCAGCAGGGCAATTGTCATCGCTTTTTTCATAGTGCGTAATGGTTGTGTGGATTTTTCAAGGCATTGCACGGTGGGTCGGGTGCCTTGGAGTAGTCCTGTTGGGAATCGAACCCAAATCTACGCTTTAGGAGAGCGTTGTTCTATCCATTGAACTACAAGACCTTGCTGCTTATTGGCGTGCGTCTGTACCGCTGCCGTGCGGCAGGCGCGTTAAACGTGTGCAAACTTACGCATTTTTTTCGGAATAGAGAAATAAAAACATGGGAAATAGGAGGTCGGGAGTCCCGCCCGACGACATCAAGCGAAAGGCTCGCAAGCAAGAACGCAATAAAAGCCCTCTCCCTCTGTGTTGTCGGGCGGGACGCCCGACCTCCTACATTTTGCAATTTTAGTCACAAGACGGCAACAAATCCACTTTCCGGGGCAGCAATAAAAAACATTCCCCGTATGGTGTTGTCGGGCGGGACGCCCGACCTCCTGCCGTTATCCTACAAAAACGGCCGCTTCCCCCGTCAGCGGGGAAAGCGGCACGGCGCTGTTATGCAAAATTATGAAAAGAATTGTCACATTCAGGCTTTCGCGGTTGCTGTTTCTTCCACTTCTGCGTTGTGCTCCTTTATCCTGTGACCCAGTGTGAGGTAGGCAATGGGAGCTGCGATGAAGATGGACGACAGCGTTCCGACGATTACACCGAGTGCCATCGCAAACGAGAAGCTGCGTGTGCTTTCGCCGCCGAGGGTGAAGATGCAGAGCAGCACCATGAGTGTCGAGAACGAGGTGTTGATGGTTCGTGAAAGGGTCTCGTTCAGGGAGTTGTTGAAGAGCTGCTGCAAATTCATCTTCTTGTGCAGTGTGAGGTTCTCACGGATACGGTCGAACACCACCACCTTGTCGTTGATGGAGTAGCCGATGATGGTGAGGATGGCACCGATGAAGGTCTGGTCCACTTCAAGCGAGAACGGGACGATGTCCCACAGAAGCGAGAAGAAGCCGATGACGATGGTGGCGTCGATGGCCAAGGCTATGGTGGAGCCGATGGAGAACGCCACGTTGTGGAAGCGTATGAGGATGTAGAGGAAGATTGCTGCAAGGGCGAGTATCACCGAGACGATGGCCCCGTGCGTGATGTCCTTTGCCACTGCCGGTCCCACCTTGGTGGAGCTGACGATGGATCCTCCCGAGCGTATGTCGGGGTTCTTGAACGTTTCGACATTGCTCTGTGTCACGAGCCCTGCCGAGTGCAGACCCTTGTAGAGTATGTTCTCCACCTCGTTGTCCACTGCGGGGTTGTTGCTTTCTATCTTGTAGTTGGTGGAGATGCGGATGGTCTTGTGGTCGGTGCCCAGTGCCAGTGCGCTTACCGTAGCGTCGTGGAAGAGCGGACGGAGTGCTTCCGTCACCTGTTCGGGCTCCACCTGCTTCTCGAGCACAATCACATAGTTGCGTCCGCCGGTGAAGTCGATGCCCTTGCTGAGGCCGCGGATGGCGAAGCTGGCGATGACAACAGCCAGCATTATGCCGGTGATGATGAATGTCTTGCGGTACATGGACATGAAGCGGAAGTTCTTGTTGGCCATGAAGTTGCGCGACACCTTGGTGGTGAAGGTCTGGTGTGTCCACTTGTCGTGTTTCAGGCGGTTCTCATACACGAGGCGTGTGAGGAACACTGCCGTGAAGAACGAGCAGACGATGCCGATGATCAGGGTGGTGGCGAAGCCGCGGATGGGGCCGGTTCCGAACACATAGAGTATCACACCCGTGATGATGGAGGTCAGGTTGGAGTCGAAGATGGCGGAGAAGGCGTTGCTGTAACCTAATGCCAGAGCCTGTTTCGTGCCGAGACCCTTCTTCAGTTCCTCTTTCGTGCGCTCGTAGATGAGCACGTTGGCATCGACGGCCATACCCAGCGCGAGCACGATACCGGCAATTCCGGGCATGGTCAGGGCTGCCTGGAACGACGCCATGATGCCCATCGTGAAGAAGAGGTTGAGCAGAAGCGCGCCGTTGGCCACCATGCCGGGGATGAAGTTGTACATCACCACCATGTAGAGCATGAGTATCACGAACGCCACGATGAACGACATGAAGCCCTGCTGGATGGACTGTGCGCCGAGGGTGGGACCCACCACTTCCTCCTGCACGATGCGTGCGGGTGCGGGCATGCGTCCCGACTTGAGTGTGTTGGCGAGGTCTTTGGTGTCCTCAATGGTGAAGTTGCCCGAGATGGACGACTGTCCGCCCGAGATTTCACCGTTCACACGGGGTGCGGAATATACCGACCCGTCAAGGACGATGGCAATGGCCTTGCCCACATTGGCCTTGGTGAGTGCTGCCCAGCGGCGTGCCCCGTCGCTGTTCATGCTCATGCTCACCTCGGGAGAGCCTGTGAGGTTGTCGAACTGGTCCTTTGCATCGGTGATGACATCGCCCTCGATGGGTGCGCGGCCGTTGGTGGTCGTCACCTTGATGGCGTGCAGTTCGTAGTAGTTCTTGACGGTAAGGCCGTCAGCAGCCTTCGCGCTCCATAGCAGACGGCAGTCGGCCGGGAGTATCTGCTTGGCGAGATTCGAGTGGATTATCTTGTTCACGGCGGCGGTGTCGCGTGCTGCGGCGTAGCCTACGAGGCTGAGCGCGCCGTTGCCTGTGGGCTGCAATATGGCGAGCAGCGGGTGCTGCTTCTTGGCAGCCTCAATCTCTGCCGCCGACGAAGTGGACTCCTTGGGCTCCTTGCTGTCCTTCTTTATCTGGAACTTTGAAGGCTCTGTCTTTGCCACGGCTGCCGCTGTGGTGTCGGTGGCTGTGGTGTCGGCAGCGGCTTCCTGCTCGCTTCCTGCGTTGGCGAAGCGCTGGTCGATCTGTGTGAGGTAGGGTATTATCTCGTCGGAGTTGTATGTCTCCCAGAACTCGAGGTTGGCACTTCCCTGAAGGAGCTTGCGCACGCGCTCCGGCTCGTTGATGCCCGGCATCTCGACCATGATGCGTCCCTGCTGTCCTTCAAGCTTCTGGATGTTGGGCTGCACCACGCCGAACTTGTCGATACGTGTGCGCACCACTGTGAACGAGTTGTCGATGGCTGCCTGCACTTCTGCCCTCAGCACTTTCTCCACCTCCTTGTCGGAACTGTTGGGCGACACCTTGCCCTGCATCTGCTGCGTGGCGAAGATCTCTGCCAGACGGTGCCCCTTGGCGTTGCGGTGGTAGGCGTTGATGAACAGTGTGACGAAGTCCTCCTGGCTGCTCTCCTCTTCTGCCTTGGCTTCCTTCATCGATTTGACGAAAGCGGCGTCGCTCTTGTGGTCGGCGAGTGTCTCGATGACATCGGGCACGCTCACTTCGAGGATTACATTCATGCCGCCTTTGAGGTCAAGGCCGAGCCCTATGCGTGTCTCGAGGCACTTCTGGTAGGAGTAGATGCCGAGGTACTTCACAGAGTCCTTGTAGTCTTGCTGTGCAATGGGGTCTTTGATCTTCGCTGCCTGGCTGTCATAGTACTCTGTGGCAACCGAGAACGAGAGGTAGAAGATGCTCGCCAGCGTCAGCAGGACGGCTGTTAGAATTACAATTCCTTTGTTCTGCATTTTGTCTTTATTTTTATTGTTGTTTGTTTTTCCATCTGGTTGAAGAGCCTGCACGCTCTCCACAGTCGTGCAAAGATACTTATTTTTTCACATTGCCGAAAATTTATGGACTTAATTCTTAACATTTTATGGCAAAAGGCGGCATTTTTGCGGGCGGGGCACGGAAAAAGGCAATGCAGGCCGCTTGTGCGGTGTCTGCATTGCCTTTGCTGTGTGTTGTCGGGAAGCCGTGGCGGTGTTGCCGCTGTCGGCTCCGGCGTTGTCTGTTGTCGTGGGTTACTTCACGAGCACGGTCTGGCTTGTACCGTCAGAGAACTTCACGATGTTGATGCCCTTTACGGGTGCAGAGAGCTGTGTGCCGTCGGCAGCGTAGCGTGCCACAACCTGCTTGCTTTCTGCGGGAACGACGGTCTTGATGCCTGTCGTCGCGCCGTCGGATATGGCGAGGGAGTTACAGTTCGACACCCAAATATCTTCGTCGGAGCTGTTCCATCCCACCACATTTCCTTGTTTGTCGATTTGGGCAAAGATGTTGTTTACGAATGCAACTACGCTCATCTGTGAGTAGTCGTATTCCTCGGGGATGTTCACAACGTAAGTTGCCTCGAAGTCGTCACCCTTCCAGTTGATGGCGTCGCCGCTCGGGCCGGTCACCACCATGCGGAGAACATTGCGGTGGTCGTACTTCTTGAGAGTTGAGCTTCCGTATTGCTGTGTGCCCTTCAGACCGTCCTCTGTGAGGTAGATTGTCAGACATGCGGACTGGAGAATCTTGGCAGCGTCCTTCACGCCGTTGCCCTTTACGGTGATGGTGAGTTCGCCGTCGTTAGCATCGTAGTTGGCGGTGATGTTGAGGTTCACGAACGACGGGTTCTTCGTGTTGGAAAGGTCGATGAACTGGCTGAAAACATCGGCTGCTTCTTTTTTGTTTGAATAGCCGACGGGCACTGCAACCCTGCCCGCAGTGTTGATTTGCGAGTTGGGGATGAAGTAGCGGTTGAAGCTTGCGTACGGATAGCCGTAGGTGCTGTAAGCGGAGATGTACTTGCCTGCATCGCACACATACTCGTCGTCGTTGGTGTATTGGTAGTAGTTGTGGATGGCGACCCAAGCGATGTCGTCGCGGTTCGTTGTGAGCAGGTTGAGCACATCGTAGCCGTAAGGACAGGTGGAGCAGCCCTGGCTGGTGAAATGCTCCACGAGGTTCTTCTGCTTCTTCATGCAGTCGTTATATACGCGGAGCGTGCTTTGGAGCGTGTCGTTGGCAATCTCGCCGGTGGGGGTCGCGCCGTTCATGCTCTTTACATAAACTTTCATGTTGTGAGTGCCGACAGCTACGTCTGCGGGAACCCTGATGTTCTCGGCGTTGAATGTCTTGGATTCATTTGTGAGCTCGATGCCGGGAGCCCATGAGGTCACTTCCTTGCCGTCGATGGAGAGGCCTATTTCATAGTCCTTAATGGGGTTGGTGCCGTCGTTGTAGCAGGAGAAGTAAACGTCGAACGTGCCGTTGTCCTTCCAAGCGAACTTGTCGGCAGAGATGGAATTCATCACGATGTCCTGAACGAAGCCGCCTTCACGCTCTACAAGCACCTGCATGCAGAGGGTCACATACGCGTTGTCGCTGTTTGGAACAGGCGCCCATGCCTGGAACTTCTCTCCTGTCTGCGTGTCGGTGAAGTCAGCTTTGAGGATAAATGTGCCGACAGAACCGTATGAATTGTTCACCCAAAGGGGATAGCACTCGTCGGTGTAGCCCTTACCGTCTGCTGTCATTTCTTCCTTCTGTGTATAGTCGAAACCAATCTTCAGATCCTGTGGCTCTGCGGGAATTGTGTAAGGAGTGTCAAAACGCACTTCGTTCCATACGAGTTCTTCCTGGGTCACTGCTTTTGTCTCGGAGAGTTCCTTGCTGAGGATTTCATCACCTATCTGGAATGCTCCTTTTTCATCCTGACCGTTGGAATAGTTCATTCTGACTGTCGTTGCGCCGATGCTTGTATAAAGACAGAAGCGGGCGCCGATGATTTTGTCACCTGCATACTTCTTGAGAGCGCTTGCAGGGATGACGGTGCCTGCCTCGCTTATTGTGGCACCGGGTACGCCTACGGCTGAGGAAGGAGTGTCCGAACCTGCGTTGCCGATGTAACGCTGTTCGGCGGTGAGTTCCGTTCCGTCGGCCTTTGTGGGGGCATAAGCCTTCTTCTGGCCTTGTGCTACATTGGCTTTGGGTGCTCTCGCTGTTGCGGAAACAGCCTGGAGAGAGTTCTCAAAGCCCTGCACCTGAGCGTTTGTTGCCGTAGCTGACAGCAACAATACTGCTAATGGGAGTAAGATTTTCTTCATTTTGATATTTTTAATTGATTGAGTTGTATTTTCCTTTTTTTCTTCGTCTCGGGGATATGGAGGCTCTGCGGGCTTTCGCCGGTCACTTCACGTTGAGCTTTACGGTGCGTCCGTCGGAGAGTTTCACGATGTTGATGCCCTTCACGGGGGCATTGATGCGCTGTCCGTCGGCTGTGTAGCGTGCCACTTCCTTGGCTGTGCCGTTGTCGGCAACGCCGTTGATTGCCGCCGGGTCGCGGTTCACGAACTGCACTGTTATCACGCTGCTCTTGCCCACAGTGGTGTAGTCGAGAAAGCTGTTTTTGATGAGTGTGGTGAGGGTGAACGTGGCGGTGCACTTGCCCCAAGCGTCCTCTGCCGACGGTATCCATTCAGTTGCCATGCCTGCCAATCCTGTTTCCTTGTTGTAGGAGGCAGCGTCAGAGAGCACGTTCTTGCCCAGGTCGCTGGAGCCTTTGGCCGTAAACGTGAGGCAGTTTTGTGGGAAGCACACGCTCAGCATGCCGTTGTCGATGCCGTTCACGGTGACGCTCATCGCCACGGCATAGTTCTTGTCGGTGGCAGTCTGCTTAACATAGATGCCCGACAGTATCTGCGCTGTTTCCTCAAACTCGTTGATTTCAATCTCGTCGCGCACCACCGTCGCATTGTCTTCGTATGCGTTCCCGTCCTTGTCGGTGAACACGAACACGCGGTTGTCGTCCTGCTGCGCGAATGTTGCGGCTGTGCTCAGCAGCGCAACGCAAAGTAGAAGTATCTTTTTCATAATAGGAGTTATATTTGCTTCGTTTGTTTTCTTTTGTAAAGACCTTGCCGCTTTGTTGCGACGGCATCGCCGTCGCGTGCTTTCCCCGGCGGTTCCGTTGTTCGTGTCTGCTTTATTCGCCTTCGGCAGCGGCTGTCGCGGCTTTCTTGGCAGCCTGCAACACCTCGGTGTCGTCATAGACGAATGCCACCACCGACACATTTTCGGCATTCCAGGTCTCGGGCAACGTGTAACTGTATTGGGCAAAAGTGTGCTCGCCCTCCTTTATGTCCACCTCCTTGCCGAATGTCCCGTTCACCGAAGTGCGGAACACGTGGTTGTGCACATATTCCCGATTGACGGTGCCGTCGCCCATTGTCTGCATTGCCACGATGCCGTCCTCGATGAGCCATACCAGCAGCTTGGCGGTACGGTTGCCGCTTGTCCCGAGCACATCGGCATTGACTGTGAGTTTGCGTGTAGCCTCGTCGTAGGTGTTGTCGATGCCTATCGACAGCACCGCTTTCTTGGTGATGAGTGCCGACACGGGACCCATCCACGTGTCTATGTCGTTGTTCGGCGCCTGGGTGCGGTTGAAAAGCACCCACGGCTGGCCTACCTTGTTTTCCTTGTCCCACATTGTGTAGTAGGCGTTTCCCTCGTCGGTCGCGAGCCCGAGGTTCTTTTCCGTTCCCTTGAACCCGAGCGGCCCGCTGTGTATTCCCACCACTATCACGTTGCTTTCGCCGTATGTCTCCGCGATTTCGTTGAGGCGTTCGGTGCCTCGCGGACAGTTGGGGCATTTCTGCCCGGTGAAGTCTTCGATGAGGACGGCGCGCTGCACTTCTGCGGGTTTCACATAGATGAGCCGGTCGTCAGGGTCGATGTTGCTGCACGAAGCGGCGGACATGGCCATGAATGCCGCGGCGATGATATGTGTTATTTGCCTTGCTTTCATACAATCCGTTTAGAAGTTGAAGTTGTAGGACATTGTCACGCCCTTGCTTGCGGGCACATACCGGCATACGCCTCCCGAACAGTTGTAGCCTGCGCGTGTCTTGCCGTAGCCTATTTGCAGGCGGTGTGCGCCGTTGGTGTAGGTGACGGAGCCGGTGAAGTAGTGCTCCTTGTGTGTGCCGCGGGCTTCGTCTATGGCTCCGGCAGGAGTGTAGTAGTGCTCGTTGGCGTTGTACTGGTCGCTTATGGTGAACATGAAATGCGGCAACACCGATAGCTCAAGCAGTCCGTACCACCAGTCGCCCTGATCCTGCTTGGTGTGCAGGTACTGTGCCTCGCCGCGCAGTGTGAGTTTCTTGTTGAAGCGGTATTTCCCCTCGGCAACGTAGATGTCGGAGTGGATGAAGTCGCCGTGAGCCTCCACAACGGCTTTGTTGTAAAACTGGTTCATGTACATGAGGTTGAGGCTGAAGCTCTTTGAGAGCTTTTTCTCCACCTGTATGTTTATGTCCTGATAGTAGGTTTGGTCGCCCCACTTCCAGAATGCCGAGCCGTAGCCGTCCGTTCCGGGCGTGCCGCCGTCCTTGATGTTGCGCTCAATGGCATGGATGTGCGAGAAGTTGAGCTTCACGCTTGTGCCGTATTTGCCTCCGAGGAGGGTGTGCCGCTTGAACTTGTAGCCCAGCTCCGCCTGGTATGCCCACTCGCCGTTGGGCTGTGTGGCGTAGGGGTAGAGTGCGGCGAGGGCGTAGGTCTGCTGCATCGAGAATGCCGGCAGGTGGTTGATGTACGATGCCGTGCCGTTGTCCTTGCGCAAGCTGCGGAATGTCATGTTGTCGCTCCGCTTGGCCTGGAGCAGCAGGCTCATCCCCTTCTTGGAGTAGGATGTGGAGACCATCGCCACATATCCCTTGCGGTATATGTACGGGAAATTCTTGTCGGTGGTGGGGTCGTCGGTCTTCTGTGCATATTCTGCGAGCAGGCTGAAGCCTCCTTTCTGCAAGTTGGCGCGCACGTCGAACGCGTTTGTGTAGAGCGGGAAGTTGAGTATGTGTTCCGCGTCGGCATACACTTCGTCGCGTGTGTGCTCGCGTTTGTTTACATACGAGCCGCCGAGGGTGAGCACTGTTCCCGCTTCCTGCATTTTGCGGCTCCACTGGTCGATGTTGAGTTCAACGTCGGCACCCGATATCCATGCGTCGTTGTGGTCCCAATAGCGTCGTTGCCGTCCGCCGAGCAGCTTCAGCTGCGTGCCTTTGAAGGGCTTGTAAACGAGGCGGCCTCCGAGCAGTGAGTTGTCGATGCCGAGCGAACGCTCTTCGTAGGTGCGCAGGATAAACCCCGAGCCGAACTGCTCGTAGAAGTTGCCGAGTGTCACTTCGGCGTTCCTTATCTTTCCCTTTATATAATAATAAGGTAGCCCCCATCCCTTGAAGTCCTTTTCAAACCCCGGGAGCGGGTGCTCCAGATATTCCATTCTTACGCCTGCATCGACATATTTGCTCATGGCGTGCACCTCGGCGTAGGTGTTGGTGAGGATCTTGTCGTCATATCTCCCCGTGCCGATGCGGTCGTCTTCCTGTGGTATGAGTATGTCGCTCTGCACGCTTCCGGTGATGGTGACATCGTAGCCGTCGCCGATTTTCACCTTCTGCGCGCTTGCCGCTGTTGCCAGCGATGCGGCGATGACGAGCGATAGTGTTCTGCTGGAAATCATTTGTTGTGTCTTGACTTGTCCCGGCTACGGCTGTCCTGCCGTGCACGGGTTGTTGTGCGTGTTCCGCCGGGGACTATTTCCCGTTTGCAATGAGTTCGCGTACTTTCTCTATGAGTTCCTCTTCCGCACCTTCGGTGTAGCCGTTGTGTTTGGCGACGATGTTGCCCTTGCCGTCGCACACCACCACGAACGGGATGTTTATCCCTCCGAGTGCGCGCTTGAAGTCGCTGTTCGGGTCGAGGAGCACGTCGAATGTCCATCCGTGGTTATCGACGAGCGGCTTCACTTTGTTGATGTTCTGCGCCTGGTCGATGGACACTGCGTACACCTTTACGCCCGTCTCCTCCTGCCACTCCTCATACACTTCGCTGATGGCGGTGAGCTCGCGGTTGCAGGGCTTGCACCAAGTGGCGAAGAAGTCGATGATGAACGGCTTGCCGTTGTTCGACAGTGTGTCGGTCTTCACGACCTTGCCGTCGATGCTTTTTAGCGTCACTGCGGGGAGCTGCGCACTTGCTGTCAGTACGAAGCCCAGCATGAGTAGGGCGGAAAGTAATAATTTCTTCATAGCCATTTCTATTTTTTGCAAATTTATATATAAATCCCAATTATCCGTACAGAATTAGGGTTAATTTTGTATAAAATCGCAACAATCTGTATTTTCAGACTGCCTTCTCTGATAACAGAATGTAAAGTGTTAGCGCACACTGTTTTAGTTTTGCGCGGAATAAACGTGTTTTATCTTGGCGTTTGTCTGTTTCCGGTGCCTTTAAGGGATAATTTATTATTGCAACCGTGTGTGGCATGCCTTCTGGGGAGGTCACGAAAGCAGCCGGCGCGAGAGGTAACGCACAGGATACCATGCTGCCGCCCAGCCTGTGGCGAGCACTGTCAGTAGCACCACGAGCACGTCGCCGTAATGCACGCTTACGGGGTAGGCATCGACAAGGAATGTGCCGCTGCTGTCGCCCATGGGCACAAGGCCGTACGTCTGTTGCAGCCAGCATAGCAGGAGGCCGAGGAGTATGCCCGCGACAGCCCCCATCGCCGTTATCATGCGGCCTTCAAGGAGGAATATTGAGGCTGTCTGCCGGTCGGTGGCACCCATGTTGCGGAGTGTCGCCACGTCGCCTTTCTTCTCGATTATGAGCATCGACAGCGAACTGATGATGTTGAAGCACGCCACAATGAGGATGAACGTAAGGAAGACGTATGCGAGGATTTTCTCAATCTGCATTATGCGGAACGTGTCGGCCTGCTGCTCGTAGCGGTCGAGCACACGGTATCTGTCGCCTGCGATGCGCTGCATGCGCTGTTTCACGGAGGCTATGTCGCTGCCCGGCTTGAGGCGCAGTTTCAGCGAGGTGACCATTCCCTGACGGTCGAAGAGACGGCGTGCGAACTCGATGGAGGTGATGATGTGGTCGCGGTCGTACTTGGCCTGGTTCACGGCGAACACCACTCCTGGTGAAATCAGCGAGTCGGTGACGAAACCGTCCGACGGGTCGGCGGCATCGGCGAGCTGCCCCTCGCGCCTGGGGGCGAATATGTGCATATAGCCGTTCCACCGCGCCCCCGTGTCAAGGCTTTGTGCAAGGCGTATGCCGATGACCCCGTAGTAGAGGTTTGCAGCTTTCAGCGCGAACTCGCCGTCGCCGTACAGTATGTCGTTGATGCGTGTCAGCTGCGTGAAGTTGTCTTCCACGCCCATCAGCGTCACCATTTGCTGCTGCCCGCCATACACCGCCAGTGCCTGGTCTTCCACGCATTCCGTGGCTACCGCCACCTCGGGCTGGCGCCGTATTTGCGTGAGCAGGGGGTCGTCGGCGGGTGCTGCCTTGCCCGTTGCGGGTGTCACTTCTATCTGGGGGTCGAAGTTCGTGAAGAGCGACGCCACAAGGTCATGGAAGCCGTTGAACACGCTCAGCACCGTCACCAGTGCCATCGCGCCCACTGCCACGCCCGCCATGGATACGGCGGAGATGAGGTTGATGGCGTTGGTGCTCTTCTTCGAGAACAGATAGCGGCGCGCTATGAAGAAGGGGAAGTTCATTGTTTCTTCAGGAGTTCGTCGATATGCTCTATGTAGTCGAGCGAGTCGTCAATGAAAAAACGCAGTTCGGGGATGATGCGCAGCTGGTTGCGCATACGCGTGCCTAATTCGTAGCGCACGGTCTTCTCGTTGGCGGTGATGTTGCGGAGTATCTCCCCGCCCTTTTCCGATGGAAAGATGCTGAGGTATGCGGTGCAGATGCTGAGGTCGGGCGACACCCGGCAGCGTGTCACGCTCACCAAAGTGCCGTGCGTCTGCCGTGTCTGTGTCTGGAAGATGAGGCTCAGCTCCTTTTGGAGAAGGCGCGCTATGCGGTTTTGTCTTGTCTCTTGCATTTTCGTTTGCTTTTATTTTCGTGTGTATATTAAGATGTGCAAAGTTAAGCAAAATCCTCATCACTGACCCATAAAATAAACCAATGGTTGCAAAAAAAACAGAAAACATTGCACTTCAAGCAGGGAAATACCTAAATTTGTGAACTGAAAGCATGGCACGGCGCATGGTTTGGCCTGCCTTTTGCATGCGTTTCATTACGGGAACCGTGTGGAATTCCGGTGAGAACAGAAAAGGAAAAAACAATAAAAACCAGAAATTATGAAGAACAAGAAAAACAAGGGATGGATTATAGCCGGTGCGGTGCTTGCCGTGCTCGTGCTTTGGGGCGTGACAGGCTACAACGGACTCGTGGGCATGGACGAGGAAGTACAGAACAAATGGGCAAATGTCGAGACGCAGTATCAGCGCCGCGCCGACCTTATCCCCAACCTCGTGAACACTGTCAAGGGCTATGCCGCACACGAGAAGCAGACCCTCGCCGAGGTGGTGGAGGCCCGCAGCCGCGCCACACAGGTGAAGATCGACGCCGCAGACGCCACTCCCGGTCAGATGGAGAAGTACATGAAGGCGCAGGGCGAAGTGTCGCAGGCTCTCGGACGGCTGCTCATGGTGGCGGAGAACTACCCCGACCTGAAAGCCAACGAGAACTTCCTTGAGTTGCAGTCGCAGCTTGAAGGCACTGAAAACCGCATCAATGTGGCGCGCAAGGACTTCAACGATGCCGCCAAGAAGTACAACGCCTCCATCCGCCGTTTCCCCCGCAGCATAATCGCCGGGGTGTTCGGTTTCGAAAAGAAGAACTATTTTGAGGCCGAGGCTGGTGCGGAAAAGGCTCCCGCCGTGAAGTTCTGATGCGCGGTGCACAAGTCCCCGGCACACCGTCCGGCTCCTTACGGCATTCCAAAATCCTCAGTTTTACACGCCGAACGATGAATAGGTCAATCCTCATAGCAGCTCTCTTCGTCTGTGTTCTCGCCTCTGCCGTGGCGCAGGACAGGACACAGGCATACACTGTGGCGACTGTCCCCAACGTGCGTCTGGCCGATGCGCGGCAGTATGTGAGCGACCCTTCCGGAATACTCACGCCCACGGCACGCGACTCCATCAATGCCGTCTGTGCCCGGATGGAGCGGAAGTCGGGTGTGGAGGCGGCCGTTGTCATGCTCCCGTCCATCGGCGATGAGGAGCCGTTCGGCTTTGCACAGAGCCTGTTCCGCCATTGGGGAATAGGCAAGAAAGGCAAGGACAACGGCATACTTGTGCTCTTCGTGATGGACAGGCGCATCGTACGTTTCCATACGGGCTACGGTATGGAGGGTGTTCTGCCCGACGCTCTCTGCAAACGCATACAGCAACGCTACATGATTCCGGCTTTCCGTGAGGGCAATTGGGACAAGGGCATGGTGCAGGGCGTGCAGGCCTTGGGCAGCATCGTGCTGAAAGAGGAGCAGGCTCCGGACACCTCCGGCGACGATGACAGCCTTGTCTCCTTCCTCGTGGTGGTGGCAATCGTGGCGGGAACAATCATACTTATCTCCATCGTGGGGCGCGAAAGCGCACGGTGCCCGCACTGCCGCAAGCGCGGCCTGCGCAAGATGGGCAGCGAGACGCTGCGCCTCTCCACCGGAAAGCGCGTTATCCGCACCACCTATCTGTGCCGGGAATGTGGCAAGACCGTGGTGCGCGACACCCCCATCGACCGCGACAACAACGGCAGCGGGGCTGCTGCCGCGACGGGCTTTCTCCTTGGCTCGATGCTCGGCGGACGGCGGGGCGGCTTCGGCGGGACTTTCGGCGGCGGAGACTCGGGCGGCGGCGGAGCGAGCTCGGGATGGTAGAATGACGGGGCTGCCTTTTACTTCTTGAATACAACCGTGAGCCCGTCCCTCATCGGGAGCATCACTTTCTCCACGCGGCTGTCGGTTGCCACATGGTCGTTGAAGCGGCAGATGGCGGCAGTCTGGTGGTCGTTGGCGTATGAAGGGTCGGTGACATGGCCGTCCCAAAGCGTGTTGTCGGCGATGATGAAGCCTCCCGGGCGCAGCAGGCGCATTGCCGTCTCATAGGTTTCAATGTAGGTGCGCTTGTCGCCGTCGATGAAAGCCATGTCGAAAGTGATGCCCAACCGCGGGGCTTCCACGTTGGCGTCACCGATGATGAAGCGTATCTTGTCAGCCACGCCCGACTGTTCTATCCACGGGCGTGTGAAGTCTTCCATCTCGTCGTTTATTTCAAAGGTCCAGAGCATGCCGCCCTCGTCAAGCCCCTCTGCCATGCACAGCGCGCTGTAACCGCTGAATGTGCCCACTTCGAGGATGTTCTTGGGGCGTATCATGCGCACGAGCATCTTCAACAGACGCCCTTGCAGGTGCCCGCTTGCCATGCGTCCGTGGACGGTGTGTATGTTGGTGGCGCGGTAGAGGCGGTGCAGGTAGTCGCCTTCGGGGTCGGAGTGGGCGAGCACATATTCTTGCAGCAGGCTGTCCATAAGCGTTTTCCCTTTTCCTTTACTTTCCCTTTTCCTTCGCGTGTATGATGGCTTCTACGGCGAGGCGGTAGCTGTCCGTGCCGAAGCCGCATATCACTCCCATGCACGCCGGTGCTATGACCGACTTGCGGCGGAACTCCTCGCGGCTGTGCACGTTGCTTATGTGCACCTCGACGACGGGGCTTTCTATCGAGCGGATGCAGTCGAGCAGGGCGATGCTCGTGTGTGTGTAGGCTCCGGCGTTGAGCACGATGCCGTCGCAGGAGTAGCCCGTCTGCTGCAACCTGTCGATGAGTTCGCCCTCGATGTTGCTCTGGAAAAAGTCTATTTCCGCTTCCGGATACTGTCGGCGGAGTCCGTCAAGGCAGGTGTCGAAGGCCGTGCTGCCGTAGATTTCCGGTTCGCGGCGCCCCAGAAGGTTAAGGTTCGGGCCGTTGATAATCTGTATCTTCATATTTAAAAGGATGTTGTGTCACTGATTACAAAGGTAGTGCATTTTGTCAAATAAATGCCTTTCAAGCCGGTCTAAATCGGATTTTTGCACTAACTTTGCATAAGTTAAGCTGCACCTCAGCAATCGAAGCAAGCTCCATTGCATTCGGTTTGCATTAACTTTGCACACATAGAAACAAACACACACACATTATATATTTATGGAAGAAAACAAATTCAAGCGCACGACAGTCACCGCCGCCCTGCCGTATGCCAACGGAGGAATACACATCGGACACCTCGCCGGGGTGTATGTGCCGGCCGACATCTATGTGCGCTACCTCAGGCTGAAGCATCAGGAAGTGATGTTCATCGGCGGAAGCGACGAGCACGGCGTGCCGGTGACCATACGCGCACGCAAGGAGGGCATCACCACGCAGGAGGTGGTGGACCGTTACCATAACCTCATCAAGAAGTCGTTTGAAGACTTCGGCATATCCTTCGACATTTACAGCCGCACCACCTCGAAGATACACAGCAAGTTCGCGAGCGACTTCTTCCGCACTCTCTACGACAAGGGCGAGCTTGTGGAGAAGACGGAAGAGCAGTTCTGCGACGAGGTGACGGGCGAGTTCCTCACCGACCGCAACATCGTGGGCACCTGTCCGCGCTGCGGCGCCGAAGGCGCATACGGCGACCAGTGCGAGAAATGCGGCGCAACGCTCTCGCCCGAGGAACTCATCAACCCCACAAACAAGAACAACCCCGGCCACGGACTCGTGAAGAAAGCCACAAAGAACTGGTATCTGCCGCTCAACAACTATCAGGAATGGCTGAAACAATGGATACTGGAAGGGCACAAGGAGTGGCGTCCAAACGTATATGGGCAGTGCAAGTCGTGGCTCGACATGGACTTGCAGCCGCGCGCAATGACACGCGACCTCGACTGGGGCATCCCCGTTCCCGTGGAGGGGGCAGAGGGGAAAGTGCTCTATGTGTGGTTCGATGCGCCCATAGGCTACATCTCCAACACCAAGGAACTGTGCGACGGCGACCCCGAACGCTGGGGCACGTGGCAGAAATGGTGGCAGGACGGCACCTCGCGCCTCGTGCACTTCATAGGCAAGGACAACATCGTGTTCCACTGCATCGTGTTCCCCACCATGCTCAAGGCGCACGGCGGCTACATCCTTCCCGACAACGTGCCGTCCAACGAGTTCCTCAATCTTGAGAACGACAAGATTTCCACATCGCGCAACTGGGCTGTGTGGCTGCACGAGTATCTCGCCGATTTCCCCGGCAAACAGGATGTGCTGCGCTATGTCCTCACCGCCAATGCGCCGGAGACAAAGGACAACAACTTCACATGGAAGGAGTTTCAGGAGCGCAACAACAACGAACTCGTGGCGGTATATGGCAACTTCGTGAACCGTGCGCTGCAACTCACCAAAAAATATTTCGACGGAGTGGTGCCCGAATGCGGCACACTGCTCGATGTGGACAGCCGTGCCATAGAGGAATTTAAGGATGTGAAGCAGAAGGTGGAGTCCCTGCTCGACGCCTTCAAATTCCGCGACGCGCAGAAGGAGGCGATGAACCTCGCACGCATAGGCAACAAGTACATCACCGACTGCGAGCCTTGGCACGTCGCCAAGACCGACATGGAGCGCGTGAAGACCATACTCTACATCTCGCTCCAGCTCGTCGCCAACCTCGAGATAGCGTTTGAGCCGTTCCTGCCGTTCAGCTCAAAGAAGCTGCGCGGGATGCTCAACATCAGTGCGAGCGAATGGTCGCAGCTCGGCAGCACGGATCTGCTCAGACCCGGACATCAGCTCGGCACACCCTCGCTCCTCTTCGAAAAGATCGAGGACGACGCCATCGAAGCACAGTTGCAGAAGCTCGAGGATACCAAGAAGGCCAACGAGGCAGCAGCCTATGTTGCCGCCCCGGTGAAGGAGAACGTGGATTTCGACACTTTCGGGAAGTTGGACATCCGCGTGGGACATGTCACCGACTGCCAGAGAGTGAAGAAGAGCAAGAAACTGCTGCAATTCTCCATCGACGACGGCTCGGGCACCCCTCGCACCATCCTCAGCGGCATCGCCGCCTTCTATGAGCCCGAACAGCTCATAGGCAAGGATGTCCTGTTCGTCGCCAACTTCGCGCCGCGCACGATGATGGGCATAGAAAGCCAGGGCATGATACTCTCCGCCGTGGACTTTGACGGCTCGCTCACAGTGACTTCCGTGCTCGGCAAGGTGAAGCCCGGCAGTCAGGTGGGATGACGGCAGTGCGCCAATGGCGCGTGTGAACAACCGCTATCAAAGGGTTCTCGGCTCTTTGGTAGCGGTTGTTTTTTTATTGCTGTCCGGTAAAGTGGATTTGTTGTCGTCTTGTGGCTAAAATTGCAAAATGCAGGAGGTCGGGCGTCCCGCCCGACAACACAGAGGGAGAGGGCTTTTATTGCGTTCTTGCTTGCGAGCCTTTCGCTTGATGTCGTCGGGCGGGACGCCCGACCTCCTGTGCGTTATAAAGTAAGCCCCTACAATTGTTTTTAATTCCTCAGTCTTTGGCTTGGAAGCAAATGGCAGCAATCCTAAAAGTTTTAGCGGACAGCAATGATTTTTTTGTACGCTCGGCATGGGCTTTTTCATGTATTGCCCTGAGGACTGCCGGTTGGGTGTTTGAAGGCAAAATAAAAGTGCTGTGCCTCAATGCCCGTCGGTGATGCGCACAATTTGCGGGGTGCGCACCGACGGCTTCAGTTCGCCGCCGATGTAGAAGCAACCGAAACCGCGCACCCAAAGGGCTGCCGCCCCTGCGCGGGCGAGCATGGGGTGGGCGGTGTGTGTGGGTTGCCAGCGGTGGCGGCGCGTGTTGTAGCGGCAGAGCAGGGGGTTGAAGCGGTACCATGCTACGGGCTGGTTGAGGTATTCCTTCTGCTCCACCAGTTCGTAACGGCCGCTGATGGCGTCGAGGAAAATGTCGCGGTTCACGCCTCCGGCAGCCCATATCACGCCGTCGTGCGCCCATGCCGTGCCTCCGGCGAGGGTCAGTGGGTTGCCAGTGGAGTCGGTGGGGGCGGGCAGTGCGGTGCTCTTGCGTGTGCGCAGCGTGATGCACTCGCCGCCGGTGTGCACCGTGCTGTTGTCCGAATCGGCGTGGAAGCCGCCCCAGACATACAGCTTCCGCCCCACACAGATGGCTACGGGCTGCACGCGGGGAGCACCCGTGAGCGTGGCGAAGCGGCTCCATCCTGTGCCTTTGCCGCCGAGGCGGGTGTGCAGGACGGCGGCCGACGGCTTGCCGTCGAGGTTTCCCCCGACGGTGAATATGTCGTTGCCCGACTGTGCCACCGCCATGTTGTCGGCGGTGTGGGGCAGAGGCGGCAGACGGCGCACAGTGGCTCTGCTGCCGTCGGGGGTGATGTGCAGGCTCAGGACGCTGCTCATGCTATGGCTTCGGTTGTTGCCCCCGATGAGGATAAGGCTGTCGCCCGAGGTCGCCGTGCCGCCGTATGCCGCCTCTTCGGGCAGTTCGCCCACACGCTGCCAGCACAGGGTGTCGGTGCCGACACGTGCCGCATAGATGCCGCGGTAATAGCGTTTCGTGCCCGGCTCGGGGAAGTTGCAGCCGCCCGCCATTATTATCCACGGCCCGATGCGCCCTGCGTAGCATGCCGACACGCCGAGACCGTAGCCCTCTTCCGTGTCGGGAAATCCGCCGACGGGTTCTGTCTTCTGTGCCGTGCAGTGTGTGGCGGTGGCGAAGAGCAGGGCTGCCGCTGCGGCGATGAGGCGTGGAATTAGTGTCATTCTGTGACGGGCTGGGGTTCGTAAAGGTCGTCGATGCTCTCCACACGGGCGAAGTCGGCGAGGAACTCCACATATTTTTCCACCACGGCGGCGGCGAAACGCGCCCCTTTCACGGCTGTCGCCTTTGCTGGGGAACCTATGCCCGTGTCGCGGCTTACCTTTGCCCAGTTGCGCGGAATCCACACCTTGCCCTCGTTCAGGGCTTTGATGGCGAAGCCGCGGCTGTCGCCCTTCCCCGCTTCGCTGAGGCTGACGAGCTCGGGATGGTAGTGCATCATCACCGAAGTCTCGAGCTCGTCGGCGTGGTCGCCCACGGTGTCGAAGAACGGGCGTGCGTCGGTCATCTTGAACCACTCGCTTGCCGCGATGATGAAGTCGGGAAATTCCAGCGTGAGGTCGCGCATCATGTTCTTGAAGTTGTTGCCTCCGTGGCCGTTGATGATGAGCAGGCGGCGCTGTCCCTGGCGGTGGAGCGATGCCACGGTGTCGCGCAGTATGGAGCGTTGCGTGTCGTAGGAGTAGTGTATGCAGAAGTTGAGCTCGCGCTGTCCGGGGTTCTGCGCCCCTGCGAAGACGGGCGGCATCACCATCGCCCAGATGCCGTGTGCGGTGTGGAGCCGCTCCGCCGCCTCCACGGCAATGTCGTGCGAGAGTATGCAGTCGGTCATGTACGGCAGGTGCAGGTTGTGCGGTTCTGTCGCGCCCCAGGGCAGTATTGTCACGGCATAGCGGTTCTTGCGTGCCGTGCCGTAGTTGGAAACTGAAAGATCGAAGAACTTGTCCATTGTCGGAGGGTGAAAAAGTGAAGTGAAGAGGGCTTATTTTTCAAGTATTTCCTTGCACAGCATGTATCCCTTTATCATCATGCGCGGGATGTGGAACGGCCCCTTGTAGAGGTTGCCCTTGGCCGGTTGCGCCACTGTCCCGTCGCGGTGCAGGTAGCCGTACCATTCGCCTTTGTCGGCATCGGGGAAGTGGGCGTATGTCCATTCGCTTATGCGTTCGTGGCGGTAGAGGTACTTTTCGTCGCCGGTGGCGAGGTAGGCGTATAGCGAAGCGATGACGGTCTCGCACTGCGGCCACCAGAACTTCATGTCCTGCGAGTAGTCCTGTGGCGGCAGGTTGCGGCAGTCGCGGAAGTTGATGATGCCCCCGTACTGCTTGTCCCATCCCCAGTCCCACGACCAGTCGAATATTTCCAAAGCCATGTCGAGCAATCCCTTGTCCCAGTTGCGCAGCTTGGCCTCCTCCATTATGAACCACGATGTCTCGATGCAGTGGCCCGGATTGATGGTGCGCGTGAGGTTGGTGTCGATGAATTCTCCGTTCATGCCTACGGTTTCGAGCAGGCACTTGAACTCGGGATGTATGAAATGCTTTTTCAGCCGTGCTATCGAGTCGTCGATTTGCCGTGTGAGCTTTTCGTCGTCAATCACTTTGCGGAGGCACGAGCCCACGTTGATGAGAATCATAATGATGCTGTGGCTCTGCAACTGCACGCTCTCTTCGAACTTCGGGGCGAGGTAGCCGGGGGTGGAGAGGAACCGTTGCGTGTCGTCGAACACCTGCAAGGCGCGCTCCGCCCAGTGCCTGTCGCCCGTGGCAAGCGAGTATTCCGCCATGGCGATGGCGGCGAAGGTCTCCGAGAACACATAGCGGCGCTGGCGCAGGGGGCGCCCCTCCGCACTGACGGAGAAGTACATGTGCCCGTCGTTGTCGAAGCAGTGCGCCTCGATAAAGTCGAGTGTCAGGCGCGCGGCTTCAAGCCACTCGGGGCGTCTCTCCACGTTGTTGTAGGCGAACGAGCAGATGAATGCGAAGCGGCCCTGGAACCATACCGACTTGGTGGGGTCCATCAGGCTGCCGTCGCGGTCGAGGCAGGTGTATATTCCGCCGTTCTTTCTGTCGAGACCATGCTCGAGCCAGAACGGCATGATGTCTTCGGTGAGGCCGGACTTGTATTTCTCCGCCCACATTTCCATATATTTTCTTTTGTCCATTGTAGCTTGTCGGTGAATGGGTTACGTGTGTAAATCAGAACACATTGGCTCTCTGGAAGAAGCCTATGGCCTCGAGTTGGCTCTTCATCTGTGCCTCTTCGTCGTCGGTGATGTTGCGGAACGGGATGCGGTTGGGGCCGAGGTCGAAGCCGAGGAGCTTCATTATGCGCTTCCCTCCCACGATGTTGCCGCGGAAACGGCATATCACGTTGATCACTTCCTGTGAGAAGTTCTGCTTCTCGCGTGCCGTCTCTATATCGCCGCGGTTCCACGCTTCGATGATGCCGGTGAGTTCGCGGCCGTTGTAGTTGGTCGTGCCTCCGATGCCGCCCTGTGCCCCTCCCTGCGCGAGCGATGGCAGGATGGTCTCGTCCTGGCCGTGGAGCATGTCGTATTTGCCGTTGGCATAAAGGCGGCACTGGTTGTATTCGTAGAGCGATTCGTAGGTGTATTTTATTCCTGCGAAGTTGGGGATGCGCCCGTCCACGGCTTTCAGGAGGTCGAGCATGGGCAGGTATGCCCCGTTGAAAGCGGGTATGTGGTAATAGTAGAAGGGGAGCCGGGGTGCGGCGGCGGCTATTGCCGCGCAGTATTCCACAAGCTCTTCAATGCGCCCGATTTTCGGGAACGGCGGAGCCATGGAGCCGATGCCCCATGCCCCTGTCTTCTGCGCGTGCTCGGCAAGGCGTGCGCTCTCGCGGAGGCAGCAGCTTCCCACATGCACAATCACCTTGAACCCCTCGGGGGCAACGCTCACCCACCGCTCGGCGAGCTGCATGCGCTCTTCGGTGGTGAGCATATAGCCCTCGCCGGACGAGCCGTTGATGAACACACCCTTCAATCCGTTTTTCTGAAGCATGCGTGCGTATGCTTCTATTGGCTCCAGGTTCACGTCGCCGTTGGCATGGAACGGGGTGAAGGGAGCGTCGATAAGTCCTGTTATCTTTTCCATATTGTTGTGATGAATTTATGTTTCCGTTGGATGTCCCGGCTTTTGCCTGACTTCATTCCACATTGTCTGCCTTCGGTTTGAGACACGAGAGTTGCAGCACGAGAGCCGCAAGCACCACGCTGCCGAGCACGGCGAAGGCTGTGCCGAGGCTGCCTCCGTCGGTGAAGCGGCCGAGGACATGCGTCACGGCGGCACCTGCAAACACGCCCACCATGTTCATTATGCCGTAGGCAGTGGCGCGGTACCGTGCCGAGATGATCTGGCAAAGGATGGGCATGTTGTTGGCGTCGAACATTCCGTAGCCCACACCGAAGAGCACGCCTGCGCCCACTACGGCGGCGAGGCTGTGTCCCACACCGAGCAGGACGAGTGCCGGGACGGTCATCCCGAGGCCTATCGCGCTGGTGTAGATGCGCCCGCGGATGTTGCGCCTCACCCATTTGTCGGAGAGGATGCCGCCTGCTATCACTCCTATGAACGACGATGCGGCGATGGTTATTGTCGATATCGGGCCGGCTTCAGCCATTGGTATGCCGAGGCTGTCGGCGAAGAGGGTGGGCAGCCAGTTCTTTGTCGCCCATCCGGGCAGGCTCGGGGCGGCGAAATAGAAGAGTATCACCCAGAACGCCCAGGTGGAGAGCACCACGCTGAGCCCGCTCCACAGGTTCTCCTTCCGGTCTGTGGCGGTCTGTGGCGCAGGCTTTGCCGTGCCGGCGGAAAGCGTTTTCGGGCGGTCGTGCAGCAGCATTGCGAGCACGAGGGAGTAGGCCATGCCGATAATTCCGAACCAGTGGAATGTGGCGTGCCATGAGAATGTGGCCGCGATGGTGGCTCCGAAGCCTCCCACCGCCTGCCCGACATAGAGGCCGGTCATGTGAATCCCGATGGCGAGCGAGCGCGACTTTCCCTCGTGCCAGTCGGCGATGAGCGACAGGGCCGACGGTATGTAGAGAGCTTCGCTTATGCCCATGACGGCGCGCAGCATGTAGAGTTCCTGGAAATTGGACGCGTATCCCATGAGCCATGTCACCCCCGACCACACGAAAAGGCTTCCTATGACGAGGCGTTTGCGGCTTATGCGGTCGGCGACGATGCCCGCGAACGGGCTCACGATGCCGTATATCCAGAGAAATACGGCCATGAGTGCGCCGAAGGCTTCGGCACGGTTGAGTTCGGCAATGTCCACTTTCATGGCCTCCTGCATGGTGGATAGCATCTGGCGGTCCATGTAGTTGAGCAGTGCCACGATCCAGAGCAGAGCCACAACGAGCCATGGGTAGAAACGTTTGTTTGTCATCAGATTTGGTTCTTAATCATTTTTATGCAAAGATAGTGCAAACGAGGGCAATGAAAGATTGCTTTCAAATTGCCGAGTGCAGCCTATCTTATGCAAAGATAGTGCAAACGAGGGCAATGAAAGATTGCTTTCAAATTGCCGAGTGCAGCCTATCTTATGCAAAGATAGTGCAAACGAGGGCAATGAAAGATTGCTTTCAAATTGCCGAGTGCAGCCTATCTTATGCAAAGATACTTATTTTATTATAAAAGGATGCGTTCCGTGCGTTATTTCTATTTCATCTTGCCGCGTACGAATGCCAGGCACTCGTCGAGAATGGCGGCATGAGCCATGCGCATGACGGCGTAATAGGCTGCGGTGGCGATGGCTATGCGCGAGAGCAGCAGTGCCCAGAGGCTGTGCAGGGGCTGCGTGGCGAGGTAGGCGAGCCCCATGACGGCGGCGGCAGCGGCAGCGAAGGGCAGCACGTCGCGCGCGAACATGAGGTAGCCGTAGCCCGTGAGACGGCGCACGAAGTAGAGCCACACGAAGAGCCACGCCACGTTGATGCCCACGAAAGCCACCACCATGACATGAATGCCCAACGGCCAGATGGCGAGCATCGTCAGTGTCTGCAACGCTCCGAGCGAGAACGTGCACCACAGGAGTATGTCGCTGCGCCCTTTGCTCACCACCATGTTGTTGAACAGGGCGCAGAGCGGCATCACGGCGCCGCTTATGCAGAGCAGTTGCAGCAGTGAAGCCGAGGCGAGCCACTTCTCGGTGAGGGCGATGACGATGAACTCCCGTGCCACAAGGGCGAAACCAAAGAGCAGCGGGAAGGTGACGAACGACGTGAAGCGCACTAACTTGCGGAACACGCGGAGCTGCCTCTCACGGTCGTCGTCAAGTCCCACAAGCACGGGCTGTGCCACTTGCAGCACCATGCTCTGCACGAGCGAGTAGCCCTTCATGTTCCACTGGTAGGCCTGGTTGAAGTTGCCCGTCTCGCGCGGGGAGAAGAAATGCCCTAAAAGCATGTTCAGCACATTGTTGTTCACATGGTTTACGATGGTGGTGGCAAGCACTTTGCACGAGAAACGGAACATCCTGCGCACCGGGGCGAACGTGATTCCGTGCAGGGAGGGCCGCCACGGCGAGTAATGCCACTGTATTCCCACGTTCACCGCCACATAGATGAGGTTCTGTGTGGCAAGAGCCCAGTAGGCAAATCCCGCGAATGCCATCGTCACGCCCACCGTGTTGGACACCAGTACAGCCACCGCCGCCGCCGTGGCCTGCTGCCTTGCCTTCAGATTCTTGAAGAGCCACGCCGACTGTGCCGTGCCCAGCGATGCCAGAATGATTACCAAGAACGAGTAACGGCACAGAGGCACCACGCGCTCCGTGTGGTAGTAGTGCCCTATCAGGGGTGCGGCAAGGAAGAGGATGAGGTAGAGTGTGGCGGCCATGAGGATGTTGAACCAGAACACCGAGTTGTAGTCCTCCGCAGTGGGGTGGTGCAGGTTGGTGAGAGCCGTGCGGAAACCGCTGTCCTGCAACGCCGTGGCCACGAGCGAGAAGATGCTGATCATCGCCATCATGCCATAGTCGTCGGGGCACAGAAGCCGCCCCAGCACGATGCCGAAAGCCAGTCCTATCACCTGCTGCAAGCCGCTGTTGAGGCCTCCCCAAAGCAGCCCGCGTGCTGTCTTTTGCTTCAATGTTTCCATGCAATAGTGTCGTTCGCTCTGCAAATGTAGCACAAAAAACGCAACAATACACCCTCGCCACATACATTTTCCGCTTTTCCGCCGACGGGTTCAAGGAAAAATCGTAACTTTGCAGGCAATTCCCCACAGTTTCAATAAGAAAGAACAAAAAAGAAAAGACATGACAATAGAACAGCAAATCATAAACGCCGCCCGTCAGGCCGTAAGGGATCTCTACGGGCAGGACGTGCCGGAGCAGGCGGTGCAACTGCAGAAAACGAAGCGCGAGTTTGAGGGCAACCTCACGCTTGTGGTGTTCCCCTTCCTCAAGATGTCGCACAAGAAGCCCGAGGACACGGCGCAGGAAATGGGCGGACACATCTGCCGCAACTGCAACGCAGTGGCTTCCTACAACGTGGTGAAGGGATTTCTCAACCTCGTGGTGGCACGCGAGGCGTGGCTGGGGCTGCTCAACGACATCGACGCCGACCCGAAATACGGCGAAAAGCCCGTAACCGCCGACTCGCCGCTCGTGATGATTGAATACTCGTCGCCCAACACCAACAAGCCGCTCCACCTCGGACATGTGCGCAACAACCTGCTCGGATGGTCGCTGGCACAGATTATGGAGGCCAACGGCAACCGCGTGGTGAAGACCAACATCGTGAACGACCGCGGCATACACATCTGCAAGTCGATGCTCGCATGGCTCAAGTGGGGCAACGGCGAGACTCCCGAGACAAGCGGAAAGAAGGGCGACCACCTCATCGGCGACTACTATGTGGCCTTCGACAAGCACTACCGCGAGGAGGTGGCAGAGCTCAAGGCCAAATACACGGCAGAGGGAATGGACGGTGAAGAGGCCGAGAAGAAGGCCAAGGAAGAGTCGCCCCTTATGAAGGAAGCACACGAAATGCTCGTGAAATGGGAACAGGGCGACGCCGAGGTGCGCGCGCTCTGGACCAAGATGAACGACTGGGTGTATGCCGGGTTCGACGAAACCTACCGGGCACTCGGCGTTGGCTTCGACAAGATTTACTACGAGTCGAACACCTATCTCGTGGGAAAGAAGAAAGTGGAGGAGGGACTCCAAAAGGGACTCTTCTTCCGCAAGCCCGACAACTCGGTGTGGGCCGACCTCACCGACGAGGGACTCGACCAGAAACTGCTGCTCCGTTCCGATGGCACCAGCGTCTATATGACACAGGACATAGGCACCGCCGAGATGCGTTTCGCCGACTTCCCCATCGACAAGATGATTTATGTAGTGGGCAACGAGCAGAACTACCACTTCCAGGTGCTCTCCATTCTGCTCGACCGGCTCGGCTTCAAGTGGGGAAAGGAGCTTGTGCACTTCTCCTACGGAATGGTGGAGCTGCCCAACGGCAAGATGAAGAGCCGCGAGGGAACCGTGGTTGACGCCGACGACCTGATTGCTGCCATGGTTGCCGACGCACGCCAGACAAGCGAAGAACTCGGAAAGTTCGGCGACATGAGCGAGGAAGAACGCGCCGAGATAGCACGCGTCGTGGGCCTCGGGGCACTGAAATACTTCATACTCAAGGTGGATGCACGCAAGAACATGCTCTTCAACCCCGAGGAGTCAATCGACTTCAACGGCAACACAGGCCCGTTCATACAGTACACCTACGCCCGCATACGCTCCATCCTGCGCAGGGCCGAGGCCGAAGGCACGGTGCTTCCCGCACAGCTCGCGCCCACTATGCCGCTCAACGAAAAGGAGATAGAACTCGTGCAGAAGATCAGCGAGTTCGGCGCGGCAGTGGAACAGGCCGGCAAAGACTACTCGCCCAGCGGCATAGCCAACTACTGCTACGAACTGACAAAGGCTTTCAACCAGTTCTACCACGACTACTCCATACTCTCTGCCGACACTGCCGACGAGAAGACGGTGCGCCTCGTGCTCGCCAAGAACGTTGCCAAGACTCTGCGCAACGGCATGGCTCTGCTAGGAATAGAGGTGCCCGAGAGAATGTAACGAAGCTACGACGACACCGATGCAGACCCTATACAACCCGCCCGCTGACCGCCGCGACACCGTGCTGCCGCTCCCTCCCGAAGTGACAGCCGATGCCTGGGCGGTGGATGCAGCGTGCAGCGGCAACCCGGGGCCGATGGAATACCGTGCCATCGACCTTGCCACGGGCGCACAGGTGTTTCATTTCGGGCCGGTGCACGGCACCAACAACATCGGCGAGTTTCTCGCCATAGTGCATGCGCTGGCACTGCTCGAACGGCAGGGCGTGAAGGGAAAGACCATCTACTCCGACTCCTACAACGCCATACTGTGGGTGAAGAAGAAACAATGCAAGACAAAGCTCCAGCGCAATGCGCGCACCGAGCAACTCTATCAGGTGATAGCGCGTGCCGAGGCGTGGCTGCGGACGCACGCCGTAAACAATGAGGTGGTGAAGTGGGAAACCGCCAAATGGGGAGAAATTCCTGCCGATTTCGGGCGCAAGGTATAGCGCGCTGAGAATGGGCATCGCCCGGCCTTCTGCTGTTGCGACATTGCACACCGGCTGTCCGCTTGTCTTATATTTGCATTTCCAACCGCTCAAAAATCCGTTCATTCGCGAAGCCGGGGAAAATCGGCGGCAATTTCACAAAATACGGCGTGCAGCCGCAAGCGGCTGACTGCCATGTTATTAAGCGAGTATAAGCGTTTTTGTGCAAAAATCAAAATGATGTTTTGATGTAAAAAGGCGGCTCCCGCACCGCAAACAAGGCTTCTTTACAACACGGGCAAGCCTTGTTTGCAGCACGAAGGCACCTTAATTGTCATGCAAACAAGGCTTCTTTGCAATGCAAGTAAGGCTTCTTTGCATTACAAATCCCATTTTTTCCGCCACAAAACGGCTGCTGCCCCGCTTTTACGCCCAAGCGGAACCTCTGAAAAGGAACTTCCCGTTGTCAAAAAAAATTACTGCACATGCACTATATTCAGGAGGTCGGGCGTCCCCGCCCGACAGCATCAAGCGACTAAACACAAGCAATCTATAGGAGGTCGGGCGTCCCCGCCCGACGACAACAAGCACTAAGCGCAAGCAAGAAATGTCATAGTCTTCCGCTTGATGTCGTCGGCGAGGACGCCCGACCTCCTACCTTTTGCAAACTTAGCCACAAGACGACAAACAAATAAGCGCAAGCAAGAAATGTCATAGTCTTCCGCTTGATGTTGTCGGGCGGGGACGCCCGACCTCCTAATGTATAACTTTGCCTGTAATGGTAGCAAAAAGAATGAACCCCGAAAGTCCTTGTCTTGACTTCCGGGGTTCATTTTACTTATTTCTATGTATGTCAGCAGTCTATCTGGCGGTATTGACTTTGAATGTCTTGCCTGCTGCTCTTACAATATACATACCTGCCGACGGAACGTTGACGGTGTTGCCTGTGCCACGGTAAACCTGTGTTCCGTTGGCGTTGTATACTTCCACAACAGTGCCTGCTGCGGCTCCCGTCACGGTGATTGTTCCGTTGCTTGCGGAAACGCCCACATTGCTCTCCTGTGCCACGCCGCTGATACCGGCGGCGATGTTGAAGAAGTCCTGCCATACCTCTGCGTCATTGTATGCCTTGATTGACTTCTCCGGCACGTACAGCTCGCAGCTGTTCTTATCTACACCAGAGAAAGCATCGTCACCGCAGGCAGGAGGAGTCTCTGCCAGGGATTCTATTTTCGTCAGTCCTGTGCAATACATGAACGCATAGTTTCCAATCCTTGTCACCCCGTCTTTGATGACGACACTTGTGAAAGACAAGTTGCCCAATGGAGTGGCTTCGCTATAGTCACTCATCGCTCCGTACCCTCAATGGTCAGTACGCCGCCGTCCAGAGTCCATGTGACGTTGTCGCCGCACTTGCCCGATTGCGCCGCCCAAAGACTGGTGGATGCCAGCAGGAAAAGGGCGGTCATCACTGTGAAAAGTAGATTTCTTCTTTTCATAATCGCTTGGTGTTAATGTTAATAATGTTATTGAAACTGTTTTGTTACAGGTGCAAAGTTAGTTCAATTTGGAAAAAGGAACCGCCCCCTGTTAAATCTTGTTAATTCAGTGCCCGTTGGCGGAATTATCGTCAAAATACCTGATACCGCATCCATTTGTCAGCCTATTCTTTCCGAAGGTCATACTGCCTTGAAGTAATGATGGGCTTTTCCTGCTGTTTTTACAATAAAACAGTTAAAAACTTCATTTTTAAAGTTTTTTTTCTACCTTTGCATTCAAACTGGTATTTTTCCGGAAAATTGGTTGAAGAATAATGAAGACAAGTTCTTATTCAGGGTAAAAAACAAAAGACTATGATTATTTCCACATTAAAGCAAACGCTTGCGGCCGTCATCGTGATGGCTTCGCCGCTTGTCTCCGCCACAACGGATGCCCAGACAAGCAGGAAAACACTCCACATCTACGACAAAGTGACTTTCTACGACCAGTACCTCGTGAAGGATCTGCCCGATGAGGCCAAGAACCTTGACGACGGAATACTGCGCCACACCACGTCGAGCTACTCGCGGAAGCTCACCGGTGAAGAACTCGCCGCGATGGGCGACGCCCTCACCATGAAGCTGCGCGTGTATGCCTGCTGCGACAACTACGACCGCTTGGGCAACGTGAACTTCGCCTTTGTGCCGAAGGGAAGCGCCTCCTACGACTACGACAAGGTGGATCGCATTGAGATAGGACGCTTCGTCACGCCGTTTATGAACAAGAACCTCACGCCCACCTCGGTGACATACAAATACACGCTTGACTACCTTTCAAACATCCTGCGCGACAGCCGGCTCCTCTCCAAGTACGACATCTGGGTGGAGTACGAGATCTTCGGCATCCCTTACGCCGCCAACACGCAGATTGAGGGCTGTGCGGGGCGCAACGACGTGTTCCAGGCTTCGCTCGACTTCGTCACTTCCCAGCCCGCTGCCGCACCCGTCACAAACAATGTTGTCGTGCCCATAACGATGAAAAACCCCGAATACCGGGGCGGCGACCTCAACAATTACAGCGAGAGTGCCACCGACACCATAGGCAAGACAACGAAGACCTACACCTTCACCGTGCCCGAGGACGTGACCGACGCACAGCTCGTCATCGTCACGTCGAACCACGGCGCGGGCGGCTATCTCGACAACAACGGTGTGGCCCACAACGGAGAGGAGTACTGCCGCCGCATGCACTTCATATATTACGACGACGAACTCTCGCTCACCTACAAGCCCGGCCGCACGAGTTGCGAGAAGTTCCGCGTCTATAACACACAGGCAAACGGCATCTACGGCTATTCACAGAAGACCGACGAGGAATGGCAGTCGTTCAGCAACTGGTGCCCGGGCGATGTCATCGACAACCGCATCATCAGTCTGGGCAGCGTCAAGGCAGGCACGCACAAAGTGCGCATCTCTGTGCCCGATGCCGAGTTCAACGGCAATGCCGCGGGTCAGCACGACGGCAACATCCCCGTTTCCATCTTCTTCCAGGGCCTGTCAAGCGGCACTCTGCCCGCAGGTGTGAACAACGTGCAGCTCAACCCCGCTGTGGAGAATGCCGTGACCATGACAGTAAACGGCGGCACCCTCACGCTGGACAGTGCAGAAAAGATAACGGGCGTGGAGCTTTACAGCGGCGACGCGCGCCTGCTCAAACGCCAGTACGACGGCAGCAGCATCGACATCAGCGCCTACGGCAAGGGTCTTCATGTGGTGTGTGTCGAGCTGGAAAGCGGTGTCATAGTGAGCCGCAAGCTCGTGTTCTGACGGCAGTGTCATAATTGAAGAGTCCGGACATTTCGCCGGACTCATGTTGCCCGGTTCGCAACAAGCGTCATTCACTTTTTTAAAGGAAGACTGTTTCTTATCAGGAGGTCGGGCGTCCCCGTCCGACAACATCTCTCAGGGACTGTGTGGAAAGGCATTTCTCCCTTGTTGTTGTCGGGCGGGGACGCCCGACCTCCTGCAGTTTCCATGGTTTGCCCCAAAACATTGTTCATTTTGTGGGGAAAAGTACTTTGTTTAGGAGATACGGAGATTTTTTTCTTTTACAAAGGCTTTGCCGTTCGGGCTTTTATTGATAATTTTGTGTCCGAAAAAAAACATGCCTGTCCGGCAGCGCCGCCGGGAGATATGACATTAATTATAGAAGGAGTAAAAAATGTTCGACCTTGAAACTTTTCAATATACCTGCATGACAGTAATGTTCGTGTCAGCCTTTTTCACAGTGTTTTCACGCTTCTATGTGTCAAACCGCATCCGTGTTTACGAGCGGTCGCGCTGGCTGATGACGGCGGCACTGCTGGTCTTTGGCATACACTATCTCATGCAGTATCATTTCGGATGGCGTGCTCAGGGCGACGATGTGGACGCGCTCTTCGGCCTGATTTTCTATGCAGCCGGGGCTCTCCTGCTCTCCCTTTCACTGCTCAATGTCCTCGTGGGGAGGGTCAAGGCCCGCCGCAGCATGCTTGTCGGCGTGTTGTGCTATGCCGTTATCGCCGTGACGGCGGGCTTGGGTGTGGCAGTGCAGGGCAGTGTACATATAGGCGATGTGTTCTGGCTTGCCGTCGCCGCCTACCTGGCAATGCTGTGCTACTACATCCGGCTGCTGTACAAGCGGGTAGGCCAGATGAAGCTCCGCTTTGAATGGGAACTCGGCTACCCCTTTAATGTCTATCTGCACATGGTGTATGGAGGCATATTTATGCTGTGCGCTTTCGCATGGCTGTCGCCGTTCTTCGTCCTCTCGGCACCGTTGCTCTACATCTTCGCCCCGGTTACCCTGCTTATTGTGGTGCTTTTCGTGGCGCGCTTCATATCCCTCGGTTTCAATCTCCCCGAGAGCGTGTTGGACATAACCACCGCATCGGGCGGTGGCAACTCATCCGGGATGCCCTTCCCCATGATGACAGCCGGGCGCATAGAGATGATAGAGCGCGCCGTTAAGAAGTGGCAGAGTGAGGACGGGTTCAGGGACAGCAACCTCACGCTTGACGCTTTCACGCGGCGGGTAGAAATAAGCCGTACCGACTTCATCTCTTACCTCTCCCACATTCATGGCGTCACCTTCCTCACATGGCTCTCGGGCATACGCATTCGTGAGGCGAAAACGCTTATGGCGGCGCATCCCGAATACAACAATAGGGTGGTTGCCACGGAGTGCGGTTTTTCCTCGCGCGTATATTTCCAACGCATTTTCAAGGAAACGACGGGTCTCACGCCGTCGGAATGGAAGCAAACGGGGGGGTACTACTACCGTCAAAAGCCGAAGAACTTACAGTAAGGGGAAAGGCTCATAATTGGAACCCTAAGGGTTGGGGAACGGAAAATCCTTCCCCTTACAGGAAAAATATATTGCTGTCCGGTAAGGGGAGTTGACGGTGTTTTGTGGCTAAGCATGCAAGCTTAGGAGGTCGGGCGTCCCGCCCGACAACATGAAGAAAGCCGATGATATTATTGTTTACGTTTATTCGCTTGTTGTTGTCGGGCGGGGCGCCCGACCTCCTAAGTGTCATAAGATAAGCCCCTGCAATTGGAACTGCTGCCCAGGCTTCTTAATAGCCCATGCTCAGGTCGGCACCGTGCATTGCCATGCGCGCCTCGAAGAGTCCGGCGGCGTCGGGAGTGACGCGTATCGTGCGGCCGTCGTTGAGCGAAGCCTGGATGGTGCCGTCGGCGTTGAATCGGAAAATTTCGGTCTTCTTGCCGCGCTGCTGCTGCGACCATGAGTCGGTCTTCTTGTCGTAGGTGAAGCGTATGGTCTCGCCGTCGGGTGTCTTCACCTCATATCCGTAGCGTTTTGTCGTCACGGCGTAGTAGCGTCCGTCCTTTCCCTGCACGTTGCGCTTTGTGCCCACGCGGTCGGCCAGAGGGTTCGTGCCCGACCAGAACTCCATTGTGTTCACCACAAGGGCGTCGGCAACGGCACACACCGGGTAGGCGGGCGAGATGAGGATGAATATTATCTCGTTGAGGAACTTCTCCTTCGTGGCATTCTTGTTCCACTGTGCCAGACGGTGGGTGAGCTGGAACGAGCCCACGCACGAGCTTGTGACGAGTGCGCCTGCCATGACGAGCGCGGCTGCCTTGATGTGTTTCTTCTTCATAACTGGTTGTTTTTTAGGGTTTATTCCTTTTATGTTTCTCTCTTCGTTGTACTGTGTCACAGGTAAAAGATGCCCTCGGGGCCTTCGTTGAATAACAGGTCAGCCACGCTCATGTTGGGCAGGAAGCCGTGGCGGCAGGCATACACCTGACAGTATGGCTGCGGCGTGAACGCCGCGTCCGCAGGTGCGTTCTTCGGGCGTATGGCTTCGCGGAAGTCTGCCACGGCGTGTCCTGTCTCGTCGGCGAGCTTTACCGCATCTACGTATGTGTCGCTTACGGTAATGTCGGGACGCACGTCAAGGAACTGGCAGAGTTTCATCGTTATGGCGATGTCGAACCGGGCAAGCCGTTCGTAACGTTCCTCGAAGAAAGGACGGAGATCGTCGGCGTAGTAGTCGAAGAACGGGCTCTCGCCGTATGCCGACACCAGTGCGTTCCAGTGCAGGTGCCGCCAGTTGCCGTGGTCGCTTATCCGCATGTCGCGCATGGCTGCCTTTGTGCCCTGCGGCTTCTCCGTCGGCACGGTGAGAGCCTGTGTGCCGTTGGCGGTGGCTATGATGCAGCGGTTGCGGTAGGTCTGCTTCACGAAGTGTTCGCCCGTGTCAATGACGCATCTCCTGTGCCGGTGCAGCTTCTGGAACCACTGCACCGGGGGGAAATAGGCGGCGGAGAGCAGGGCTGTCGCTTCCTCGCTGTGCTCTGCCGCTGTGCCGCTGCGGTGCGTGAGGGGGGCGTGCTGTGTGGGAAGAGGGTTGCTCACGGGCACGTGTCTCACTTTATGTCGTCCACCATCTTGAACAGGCGGCTCCACCGTATGCCCGAGAAGCCGGAATGGTCGGGGTCGTGGCTCCACCAGATGAAGATGGGCTTGCCCACGATGTGGTCCTCGGGCACGAAGCCCCAGTAGCGTGAGTCGAGCGAGTTGTGGCGGTTGTCGCCCATCATCCAGTAGTAGTCCATCTTGAAGGTGTAGCTGTGCGCCTCCTTGCCGTTGATGTATATCTTGCCGCCGCGCACCTGCAAGTCGTTGCCTTCGTATGTGCGTATGGGTCGTTCGTAGATGGATATGTTGTCCATGGTGAGGGCTATGCTCTTGCCTTTCTGCGGTATCCACACCGGCCCGTAGTTGTCGCGGGTCCAGCCGGTGTTGCCGTTGAGCGGGTAGATGTCACTCGTGGTGGCATCGGTGACGAGCTGTATGCTCTCCACGATGTCCGTGCGGGCTTTCAACGCCTTTGCCGCGCGTGCGGTGAGAGGCATGTATCCTGCCTGGTTGAGGCTGAGAAGCTGCTCGGACGATATTCCCAGCGCATCGATGAGTTCGAGCGGCATCTGTGCACGCAGCTTTATGTCGTAGGCATACTGCACGTTGTCGGGTTCCTTGATGGCGCGTCCGTTGATGTAGATGGTGCGGTCCTTTATCTGCAAGGTCTGTCCGGGCAGTCCCACGCAGCGTTTAACGTAGTTCTCGCGCCTGTCCACCGGGCGTGTGATGATGTCGCCGAATTCCGCCTTGTTTTCTGCCATATAGCGGCGGCCGAGGGCGTAAGCCTTGGCGAAGATGTCGCGCTGCTGCTGCCGTGAGAGTCCGCTGAAATCGACGGGCACGCCTCCGTTCCGCTCCATGTAGAGCTGCTCGCCGTAGCCGTATGCCATCTGGTAGAAGTCGTTGGCCTGGAATTTGGGTGCGCTGCACAGCGTGTCTCCCGCAGGGTAGTTGAACACCACGATGTCGTTGAGCTTTACCTTGCCCAGGCCTTCGGCGCGTTCATACTTCCATTGCGGCCATTCCACGTAGCTCTTGCACTCGAACAAGGGCAGGGTGTGCTGTGTGAGGGGGAGCGTGAGCGGCGTCTGCGGCTTGCGCGGACCGTAGCTCACCTTCGACACGAAAAGGTAGTCGCCGGTGAGGAGCGACTTCTCAAGTGATGACGAGGGTATGACATAGTTCTGGAAGAAGAAGAGGTTGATGAAATAGACCGCCACGAGAGCGAACACGAGCGCATCCACCCACGACATGATGAAGCGTGTCACGCCCTCGGAGTCGCGCCACCACTGCCACTTTATCTTCTTGGTGACATACACGTCGAAGATGAACGGGAGCACAACGAGTCCCCACCAGCTCTTCACCCAATAGAGGAAGAGCAGATAGAGGAGTGCCACTGTTATGAATTTTGTCCACTGTGTGCGTGGGCTTGGGGCTTTCTTTTCTTTGGAAATCATTTACTGTTAATTGTTTTTTTTGAAGTATTTTTCTTGTTCCCGGCTTTTCCGCACCTTTCTGTGCCGCCGTGCGGGACAGTGGCAGTGCCCGTTCCGCAGTGTGTCAGAACTTGAACAGGTCGCCGGTGGTGAGCAGACCCGTGTGGGTGTGGGTGTATTCGGCGGCGAGCACGGCACCGAGAGCGAAGCCCTTGCGCGAATGCGCGTCGTGGGTTATGGTGATGCTGTCGGCGTCGCTGTCATAGATGACGCTGTGTATGCCGGGCACTTCATCGCGGCGTATGCTCTCTATGGCGAGCTCGGAGGGGCGGCAAGCGTTGCTGCCCTCCACCGTCCCGTCGGCGAGGTGCTGTTCGCCCTTCACCCATGAAGTCTTGCGGCCGATGTTGCCTATTATGTCTTCGGCGAGGGTTATGGCCGTTCCGGAAGGTGCGTCGAGCTTGTGTATGTGGTGGGTCTCCTCCATGCGCACGTCATACTGTGCGAAGCCGTCCATGATGTGTGCCAGATAGCGGTTCACCGCCGAGAATATCGCCACGCCGACGGAGAAGTTTGACGCCCAGAACAGCGTGTGCCCCTCCTCGTTGCAGAGGCGGCGCACATCGTCGCCGTGCTCCTTCATCCATCCCGTGGAGCCGCTCACCACCTTCACCCCTGCCTTGAATGCGCGCAGGTAGTTGCCGTAGGCGGCGGTGGGCGATGTGAATTCTATTGCCACATCGGCACTGGCGAAGGCCTCGGAGTCGAAGTCCTGCTGGTTGTCGATGTCGATGATGCTGACGATTTTGTGGCCGCGTTGCTTGCAGATGGCTTCAATCATCCTGCCCATCTTGCCGTAGCCAATGAGTGCTATGTTCATTTTCTTTCAGTGGTTGTCTTATGCAAAGATAGTGGAAAATCGTGGTTGAGTGAAGAAAAGCATTGCCGTTTTTCACCTTTTTCACCCGTTTACATTGATTTTTATCCTCTTGTAACATCCGTTCACATGTTTTCCGCCATTTGTGTCCGCCATAATTGTGAAACGAAGCCTTCTTTTTATTGGCAGTGGAAGAGGGTGACAATACTGAAGGTAAGCC
The DNA here is from genome assembly GCA_963599085.1 of bacterium. GTDB lineage: Bacteria > Bacteroidota > Bacteroidia > Bacteroidales > Bacteroidaceae > Prevotella. Next base: position 40,820 of record CAVBVK010000002.1, read on the forward strand.
CCCTCCCCTCATTTCGTGCAGAACACGTTGGAAAACTAATTGTTTCCCAATATTTTTACGGTGCGCCCGTCGCTGAGTCTCACTATACTGAGGCTGCCTTTCCGCGGAGTCCCGATGCAGCGGCCGAGGATGTCGTGGCGGCTCACGACGGTGGCTTCGCTGTGAAGCGTCCCCAGTTCAGTCATGCTGCCGTCGTCTCCGATGGTGAGCGGCCGGCGTTTTGCCTCGGGAGTGATGTCGGTGTAGCCCTCGTCCTTGTCGTAGGTGCTGAGCGACACCGTGTAGTGTCCGGGGAGAAAACCTTTCGCTTTGGTGGCCTTTATGCTGAATGTAAAAACGTATGGCATGCCCTCGAACACCGCAACATCGCCAAGCTTTATGTTTACGGGTGCAGCCGTGGCGCCGTCAGTGCTTGTGAGAGTGAGCGCGACGGTCTTTCCAAGGCAGTCGCCGCCGTCGGCGGTGAGTTGGAAGCTGATGTTCATCGGGCTGTCAATCTGCAATGTCTTGCCCGCATCGGGAGCTATTTCCAGACTCTCCACGCTTATGGGGGCGTCATGTTTGGCGCGCCGTGTGAAGACGAGTCCGTCGCCGCTCTTCGTCACGAATATCCTGTTTGCGTCGATCATGGCGTGCTTCCACTCGCCGAAAGGCGTGCCGTCGTTGCGGTTGCAGGTGCTTTCCACCTCTATCCGGTAGGTGCCGTCGGCAAGTGGCGTGAACATTGCGGGCTCCATCTTGTAGATAAATTGCGATATCTCCGTCGTCAGGCGGCAGTCGTCCTCGTCAATTGTCGCCACTATATTGCCATCACCGTCCTTCAGTGTGACGCGCAGCCTGCCGTCGAAAGTGATGATGTTCGAGCCGCATTCAATGTCGAGGTAAAGGTCGAGATACGACACGTCGTCTATTGTCGTGGTGTATGTTGTCATGGCCTCCATTGCCCTCCCGAAGTCGAACACCGCCCATAGGGGCGTCTGGAAGTCGCTTCCCGATGTCGCCGTGCGGTCGGGCTGTGCGAATATGGCGTCGGTGTAGAGACAATAGTTGTGGTCGCCGAAGTTGGCGAGGGCGAAGAAACCGTCGCCCGTGCCGCTCCATCCCCAGTTCACATGTAGGTAGCCGTTGCTGTCGTAGCCATCGACCACGAACTCATGCCCGCCGCTTTCCAGTCCCACACCGCTGTAAATCACGGGCATTCCGGCATCGAGCTGCCCCTTTATCATCTCCATCCATTCGGCGGTGCTGTAATCGCTTTTGTAATGGAACTCGGCGGTGTAGCCGAAGTTGCGCATCAACGCTATCGCCACATCGTTGGAGTAGCCCGCCGTCCCGGTGGTGCTGTATTGCAGGTGGCATGCCGCCCCCACGTCGCGTATGAGCACGCTCACGGCATTTGCCTCTATGGTGCTCCAGTCCTGGGCGTAGATGTCGTACTTGTCGAGCATGTTGTCCCAGTCGTAAACCGACTGGGTGAAGTCGATGCTGATGCTCTTGTTGTCGTAAGAGGGAGTGTCGTAGCTCACCGACCCCGTCCCCTTCTGCGGCCACCTGTGATAGCGCATCACCTGTGCCGTGGCCGTTGCCACGCATCCGGCGTATGTGCCCCGGTCGCCGACGGTGGGGGTCAGGCGGTTGTAGGGGTATGTCTGGTCCCATGCCGACGACAGCAGTGCCGGAACGACGACGGTGGGATTGTCGTCAAGCGAAGCGAGCGGGCGTGCCGTGCCGTTGCCTTCCGCACGCTGTGCCGCTATCTGCGCCGTCACCGATTGCAGCCATTCGCGCATCTGCAAGGGCATGTCCGTCTCGTCGAAGGTTCCCGTTGTGCTGTATCCGAGCACCGGCGGCACGCAGTCGTCGCCCGAAACGAGCACGAAACCGTTGCCGCGGGCGTCGTTGAAGGCGTAATAGGGCACCGTTGCTGTCGCCGCTGCCGGGACACTGATGCTGAAAGGGCGTGCCGGGGCGTTGCTCCTGCTGTCGAGGACGATGTGCCTTGCGGCGATTTCCTGCGCCTGTTGCGGCGTTATTTCCTTTGCCGTAAGGTTTGGCGATGCTGTGAGCAGAGCCAGAAAAACGGTGATTTGAAGTCTCATCTGTTTCCTTTTCGCTGTCTTCCGTGTCATTTCACTCCCATTTCTTCAAGCAGACGGTCTGCGTGCCCCCACTTGTCCATGAGGAAGAGTACATAGCGTATATCCACTCCTATGCAGCGCGCGAGCCGCTTGTCAAACCAGATGTCGCTCGACAGCGAGTCCCAGTTCCCGTCGAAGGCGAGTCCGATGAGGCGGCCGCGGCCGTCAAACATCGGCGAACCCGAGTTGCCGCCGGTGATGTCGTTGTTTGTCAGGAAGCAGAGTTGCATCTTGCCTGTGCCCTTGTCGGTGTATTTGCCGAAGTCGGCGGCACCCAGAAGCTCCTTCATCACGGGCTGTACCATGTAGTCGGTCACTCCGCGCTCGCCCGCCTTCATCTTCTCCACGATGCTCGAGGCCTCGGTGTAGTAGCCCGAGGGCTGGCCTCCGAGCAGGTAACCGCCCACCTGCCCGTAGCTCAGGCGCATGGTGGAGTTGGCGTCGGAGTAGTGAGGCAGATCCTGCTCCATGCGTATCTTGGCGTCGCAGAGGTAGCGTTCCTGCACGGCTATGTCGGCGTCCACTTCGTTATATACCTTGAGGCATTCGTCGTGCAGTGCTTTCAAAGCCTTGCCGTACTGGTAACCGGGATCGTTGCGCAGGGCTTTTCCTGTGAGTGCTATGCGCTTGCCGCTCTTCATAAGCACGGATGTGGAGTAGAGCCAGTCCACATACTTGCGTGCTGAGCCGCCGAACTGCTCCTTTATCGTGGTGTAGAAAGCCGGAAGCCTGTCTGCCGGGACATACTGGCGGTAGTTGTCGATGAGTGCCGCCATAACATCCTTGTCGAGGTCGGCGTCCCATTCGCTGCTGTTGTCGGTGAAGGTGTGGTGGCGTTTGCCGCCTTTCGTGCTGCCGTCGCCCGTCATGTTGGCGATGGCGAGTGCGCGCGAGTTGAACTCGGAGGTGCGCACGAAGGTCTCGCGCCATGCCGTGTTCTGCTTGTCCGCATCGAAACGCTTGGCATAGAGTTTTGCCATCTTGTCGAAGTCGAGCTTGCCCTTGAGGTAGCCCGTCCATTTCTGATACTCCATGATGCGGTCCTCGAAGTCGGCTTTCTGCCTGATTATGCCCACAGAGTCGATGCACTTGTTCATGCCGAGCGAATTTTTCCAGTAATTGGAGCTTTGCGCGTACTTCGAGTCATATTTTATGCGCACGGCCTCCGAAGCGCGCATGTGGCGCAGCATCACCTTCTGCTTCACACCGCGTATCTGTGCCCGGGGCGCGTTCTCGGCATCGCGCATCTCGCGTATTCCGTAGCTCGATAGGTAACGCTCGGTGCTTCCGGGATAGCCTATGGTCATTGCGAAGTCGCCCTCCTTGTAGCCGTCGGTCGAGACGGTTGCCCAGTGCTTCGGGCGGTAGGGGACATTGTCCTTGGAATAGTCCGCCGGGCCGTTGGTCTTCGGGTCGGCATAGATGCGGAACACGGAGTAGTCGCAGGTTTGGCGCGGCCACATCCAGTTGTCGGTCTCGCCGCCGAACTTGCCCATCGACTTGGGAATGGTGAACACCAGGCGCAGGTCGCGGAACTCGCGGTAGGTCGTCGCGTAGTATTTGTTGCCTTCGTAGAACGGCTTAACTTCGAGTTCGAGCTGCGGGTCCTTCTCGTGCGTCTGCTTTATGAGCTCGTTCTCCACCTCACTGAGCAGCTTTTCGCGCTCCGTGTCGTCCATGCCGTTTATCCCGCGCTGTTCGAGCAGGGGTGTGATGTCCTTCTGCTCTACCATGAAGCGCACGAACATCCCCTTGTTGGGGAGCTCTTCTTCAAACGTTTTGGCATAGAAACCGTCAATCATGTAGTCGTGTTCTACGGTGGAGTGCGAGCGGATGGCCTCGAAACCGCAGTGGTGGTTGGTGAGCACGAGACCGTCGGGCGACACGACAACGCCCGAGCAGTAGCCCGAGAAGTGCACTACGGAGTGCATGATGGCGTCGTCGCTCTTGTAGATCTTGTCGTAGGGTGCGGTGAAGCCGTAGCTTTTCATCTGCTCATACACCGCCTGCGGCAGGTTGTAGAGGGTCCACATGCCTTCGTCGGCGTGGGCGGCGTGGGCTGAAAGCAACAGCGCAGCCGTGAGTAAGAGTGATTTCTTCATTTTTGCTTATTGTTTGTTTTTATTTTCCGTTGATTTATTTCCAGGGTTGCCCGTGCGGCGGAACCGTTGCAGGAGGGTAGGGAATTCATGCCACACAATGTGCGCCGCGAACGCCGCCATGAGCAGGGTGTTCGCCGTGAGTGCCCACATCCTGGGCAGACGGGTGTTTGCCGTGTCCATGAGGAAGTAGAAGAGTGCCGCCATTGCCACGTATGCGGCTATCTGCTTTATGGGGTAATTGATGGGATACTTGCGCTGCCCCACCACATACGACAGCACCATGGCGGTGCCGTAGCCTGCCACTCCGCCCCAGGCGCACGCCATGTAGCTGTATTTGGGCACGAACATCACGTTCACGGTGACGAGCACCACGCAGCCGGCGGCGGAGAACCAGGCGCCGTAGATGGTCTTGTCGATGAGCTTGTACCAGAACGACAGGTTGAAATACACGCCCATCATTATCTCGGCGGCCATCACTATCGGCACCACGCGCAGCCCCGGCCAGTAACTGCGGTTGGGTATTATGTAGCGCAGGATGTCAATGTAGGCGACGACACAGAGGAACGCCAACAGCGTGAATACGACGAAGTACTTCATGGCTTTGGCGTAGGTGTCGCGGTTGTCCCTGTCCTTTGCCTTGCCGAACACGAACGGCTCGTAGGCGTAGCGGAACGCCTGCGTTATCATTGCCATAATCATGGCTATCTTGACGGCAGCCCCGTAGATGCCGAGCTGTGTCTTCTCGTCGGCACCGCTGTAAAGGTATGGGAATATTATCTTGTCAAGAGTCTGGTTCAGTATGCCGGCTATGCCGAGCACGAGCAGCGGCCATGCGTAGCGCAGCATACGCCGCCAGAGCGCGAAGTCGAATTTCCAACGGAAGCCGGTGAGCTCGCGGCGGAAACAGAGCAGCACCACTGCCGTGCACACGAGGTTGATGTAGAACACCATGCCCACGTCGAGAGTGAAACGGTCGTCGTATAGTCCGAAGGGGTTGAGCCTCAGTGCGGGCAGCACGATGAGGTAGAGCAGGTTGAGGATAATGTTGAGGCAGATGTTCACGAGTTGCAGGCAGGCGAACTTCACCGCCTTCTTCCGGTAGCGCAGGTAGGCGAACGGTATGCACTTGAAGGCGTCGATGGCCACGCAGACGAACATCACCGCCACCCAGTCCTTGTGGTCGGGATACTTCATGAAGGCGGCTATCTGCGGCAGGAACGCCATCACGAGAGCCACGAAGAGTGCCGCTGTGGATGCCACGGAGATGAGTACGGTGGAATAGACGGTCTGCGCCGTCTCGCCGTTCTTGTTCACATAGCGGAAGAAGGTGGTCTCCATGCCGTAAGTGAGCACTACGAGCAGCAGCGCGGTATAGGCGTAGATGTTGGTCACCACGCCGTACTGCCCTCCGGATGCGGCGAACGCCGTGGTCTGTATAGGCACTAACAGGTAGTTGATGAAGCGTCCTGCGATGCTGCTCATGCCATAAATGGCAGTGTCCTTGGCAAGGGATTTTAAGTTGGCCATAATATTAAAAGTAAAAAAGTAAAAAAGTAAAAAAGTAAAGAGGGCGAGATTGAGTGTCCCAAAGATACTTCTTAACCCATTAAAAAATGGGAGAATTGTGCACGGGGGCACATTCGTTACCGCTCATTTACTTTCTTGGCTTTTACTTTTGTATGACTTTATTGTTTTTCTGTTTCACTTTATTAATGATATTAACTGATATTAACCGGCGTTCCTGTTATTATTTTCACATCGTTGAGCATCGAGTCACATGTTCCCGTTTTTCCTCGTTCAGATACAGATGTGGCCTGACGACCCTAAAAGCAAATTTCTTGCTCAATTCATACACCACACTCCTTGCCATGCCACCCTTTTTACTTTTAAAAGAACATGTAGCAAATGGCTATTGCCGCCACCACTCCCGCGAGGTCGGCCAGCAGGCCGCATGTCACGGCATGGCGGGTGTGGCGCACTCCCACGCTGCCGAAATACACGGCGAGTATATAAAAGGTGGTGTCCGTCGCGCCTTGGAACACGCACGAGAGCCGTCCCACGAACGAGTCGGCACCGAAGGTGCTCATGGCATCCACCATCATGCCGCGTGCGCCGCTGCCCGAGAGCGGTTTCATCAGGGCTGTGGGCAATGCGCCCACGAAGTCGGCGTTGCATCCCGCCGCCTCCACGAGGGCTTTTATGCCGCCGATGAGCATGTCCATAGCCCCCGAGGCGCGGAACACGCCGATGCCCACGAGTATCGCCACAAGGTAGGGGATGATGCGCACGGCAGTGGCAAAGCCGTCCTTTGCCCCCTCAATGAAGGCGTCGTACACGTTCACCTTGCGGCGTACGCCGGCGAGGATGAACGCCACAATGATGCCCATCAGCAGTATGTTCGCCACCGTTGTGCTCACCAGCCCCATTTGTGCCTTGTCCATCTGCGCAAAGCCCCATATTATTGCCGCCACGGCGGCGCACATTCCGCCGAGGGTGAGCAGCATGGTGTGGTTGAGGAGGTTGATGCGCTGGTAGAGCGATGTCACGACGATGCCCGCCAGGGTGGAGCAGAACGTGGCGAGCAGGATGGGCACGAAGATGTCTGTGGGCTGTGCCGCGCCCATCTGCGCACGGTAAACCATGATGGAGACGGGTATCAGCGTGAGCCCCGACGTGTTGAGCACAAGGAACATTATCATCGGGTTGGTGGCGGTATCCTTTTTCGGGTTCAGTTCCTGCAACTGCTCCATTGCCTTCAGCCCGAGCGGCGTGGCGGCGTTGTCAAGCCCCAGCATGTTGGCGGCGATGTTCATGAAGATGCTGCCCGTCACGGGATGTCCCTTCGGAATGTCGGGGAACAGCCGTGTGAAGACGGGCGACAGCAGCCGTGCCACGGCGTTCACCACGCCCCCTTTCTCGCCTATCTTCATTATGCCCAGCCACAGCGAGAGCACGCCAGTGAGCCCGAGCGAAATCTCGAACGCCGTCTTTGCCGTGTCGAACGTGGAGTTCATCATGGCAGGGAAGACCCCGGTGTCGCCCATGACAACGAGCCGCACGAGGGCGATGCAGAATGCTATGAGGAAAAATGCTATCCAGATGTAATTGAGAACCATACTTACCTGTCTTTCTGTGCAATGAATGCTTCAGTCTGCAAAATTACATTATTATATCGAGAAAACTTTGCCTTGCTCCGATTATTGTCGCGTGCAGGGCGAAGGGGTTGGGAGGTCGGGCGTCCCCGCCCGACAACATCACCCAAACCGTCACAATCAAAAAAATACATTTCCCGCGCAGTGTTGTCGGGCGGGGACGCCCGATGTCCTGTTGTCGCCTGCCTGTCAGTCTTCCGTATTTCTAAACTCTCCCCGATTGGGGATGGTTGGGAGGGACTTTTCAGTCGAACAGTCCCGGCTGTGCCGCGCCGCTTGCAGTGAAGTTACGCCCGAGGTGGCGGAATGCCAGCGGCGTTGCCATGCGTCCACGAGGCGTGCGCTTGATGAAGCCTTCCATGATGAGGTATGGCTCATATACCTCCTCGAGCGTGCCCGTGTCCTCGCCGATGGCAGTGGCTATGGTGCTCACGCCCACAGGGCCTCCGTGGAACTTGTCGATGACGGTGAGCAGAATTTTGTTGTCAATCTCGTCGAGGCCGTAGCGGTCGATGTTGAGTGCCGAGAGCGAGAGGCGCGCTATGTCGCTGTCAATGCGCCCGTTGCCCTTCACCTGCGCGAAGTCGCGCACACGGCGCAGCAGGGCGTTGGCTATACGGGGCGTGCCGCGCGAGCGTCGGGCTATCTCCATGGCGGCATCGTCGTCAATGGGCACTGCCATTATGCCTGCCGAGCGGCGCAGTATGCGGCGCAGCGTGTCGGGGTCGTAGTACTCCAGGTGCAGGTTGATGCCGAAACGGGCGCGCAGCGGGGCGGTGAGCAGGCCGCTGCGGGTGGTCGCCCCGACGAGGGTGAAGGGGTTGAGGTCGATCTGTATGGAGCGTGCCGAGGGGCCTTTGTCTATCATTATGTCGATACGGTAGTCCTCCATCGCCGAGTAGAGGTATTCCTCCACCACGGGCGACAGGCGGTGTATCTCGTCGATGAAGAGCACGTCGCGCGGTTCGAGCGAGGTGAGTATGCCCGCCAGGTCGCCCGGCTTGTCGAGCACGGGGCCGCTCGTGATCTTGAACCCCACGCCCAGTTCGTTGGCGATGATGTTGCTCAGAGTGGTCTTCCCCAGTCCGGGCGGGCCGTGCAGCAGCGTGTGGTCGAGCGGCTCGCCGCGGTATTTCGCCGCCTCCACGAACACCTCGAGATTCTCCACCACCTTCTGCTGGCCGCTGAAGTCGCCGAAGCGCAGCGGGCGCAGGGCGTTCTCGAAGTCCTTTTCCCCTTGTGGGGAGCTCTCCTTGCGTATGTCGAAATCGTCTGTCATTGTCGGATGTAGTGTCAATTAAAGCCTTACAAAGGTACGGTAAAGTTCTATAATTATATGCAAAATTCTTAATTTTTCGACAAAGTAGCCTTGCCTCTCGGGGAAAAATAGTAAATTTGCATGTTTTTTAATCACGTTTAGTACACCAACAACCAACTTTAAAAATGGATAAAGTAAGTTACGCTTTGGGTCTCGGCATAGGCCGCCAACTGTCGCAGATGGGTGCCGAAGGCCTCAATATCGACGATTTCGCACAGTCCATCAAGGATGTCATTGAGGGCAGGGAACCACAGATAAGCGACGCCGAAGCGCAGACAATAGTAAAGGAATTCTTTGAAAGTCAGGAGAAGAAACAGCGCAGTGCCGCCGCCGAGAAGTACAAGGACAACAGACAGAAAGGCGAGGCATGGCTTGCCGACAACGCCAAGAAGGCGGGCGTGACAGTGCTCCCCTCAGGGTTGCAGTATCAGGTGATAAAGGAAGGCAACGGGCGCAGCCCAAAGGCCACCGATGCCGTGGTGTGCCACTACGAGGGAATGCTCATCGACGGCACGCTGTTCGACAGCAGCTTGCAGCGCGGCGAGCCCGCAACGTTTCCCCTGAACGGCGTGATTGCAGGCTGGACTGAGGGCCTGCAACTTATGAAAGAGGGTGCAAAGTACCGTTTCTTCATCCCCTACAACCTCGCTTACGGTGAGCACGGGGCAGGGCAGCAGATACCGCCTTTCTCGGCTCTCGTGTTCGATGTGGAACTGATAGAGGTGAAAGAATAGGATGCCTGACAGGATAAAGCAAAAAACATAAACGCAACATAAAATGAAAAATCTCACAATCGTAGCCGCTATGGCTATCAGTGCCGCAGCTTTCATGGCTTCGTGCGGCAACTCAACACCGAAGCCCAGCCTCAAGACGGATGTCGATACCCTCAGCTATGCCATGGGTATGGCACAGACACAAGGCTTGAAGGAATATCTCACGCAGATGGAGATTGACACGACCTACATGAACGCCTTTATAAAGGGTCTCAACGACGGTGCCAACGCCGGTGACGACAAGAAGAAGGCAGCCTATTATATGGGCGTGCAGATAGGACAGCAGATTTCCAACCGCATGATGAAGGGCATCAACCATGAACTCTTCGGTGAGGACAGCACCAAGACAATCTCGCTCAAAAACTTCATGGCGGGCTTCGTGCAGGGCGTGAACGGCAAGCACGGTCTTATGACCCTGTCGCAGGCTCAGATGACAATGCAGAAAAAAATCCAGGAAGTCAAGGCCAAGGCAATGGAAGAGCAGTACGGCCCCAACAAGAAAAAAGGCGAGGAATGGCTTGCCGCCAACGCCAAGAAGGAGGGCGTGACCGTGCTCCCCTCAGGTCTCCAGTACAAGGTGATAAAGGAAGGCAAGGGCGCAATGCCTAAGGACACCTCGCTCGTCAGCGTGAACTACGAGGGTCGCCTCATCGACGGCACGGTGTTCGACAGCAGCTACAAGAGCGGCAAGCCCGTGGAGCTGCGCGCCAACCAGGTGATAAAGGGATGGACAGAGGCTCTCGTACACATGCCCGAAGGCTCGGTATGGGAGGTGTATATCCCGCAGGAACTGGCTTACGGCGAGCGTGAGACAGGTCAGATAAAGCCTTTCTCACCCCTCGTGTTCAAGATAGAACTCGTGAAAGTGGGCAAATAACCGTTACAGACACACGTACTCCGCATGAACAAAAGCACCGGCAACGATGCCTTTGCCCATGCGGAGTTTTATTTTTTTTTACAACAACAAACGACAATGAAAAATATCACTATCCTCGCGCTCCTCTTCGCAGCCAGCGCCACCTTCGCCGCCGCACCCGAGTTGCCCGGCAAGAAGAAAGAAAAGCCTGCCGCCACTCAAAAAGCGCATAAGACGGAAACAATGACCCTCGCCACGCCCTCTGACACGCTCAGCTACGCCGCAGGGCAGGCTCTGACACGCGGACTCACACAGTACATCACCACACAGATGAAGGTGGATTCCACCCAGTTCGGCAACTTTGCCACGGCACTCCGTGAGGCACTCGACAAGGCTGAACAACCGGACTTCAATGCCCGTGTGGCAGGATATGTCGTGGCACAGATGCTCGAGCAGCGCATGTTCACCGGCGTAAAGGCCGACTTCGAGGGCACGCCCTACACCATCGACAAGCAGAAGTTCAACGAAGGCTTCATCGCCGCCGTCCTCAGCGACACCACAATAATGGATGTCGAGGCCGCCAACACACATTTTATGGCCATACGCAAGGCCGAAGAGGAGAAGAAGAACGCCGCCTATAAGCTCGACAACGAGCTTTGGCTCGCCGCCAACGCCAAGAAAGAGGGCGTGAAGGTGCTCCCTTCGGGATTGCAGTACAAGGTGATAAAGCAGGGCAGCGGGGCTGTCGCCAAGGCTGACGACAATGTCACCGTGCGCTATGAAGGCCACACCATCGACGGCAACGTGTTCGACAGCAGCTACAAGCGCACCCCCGACACCTCCTCCTTCCGTCCTGACCAGGTGATAAAGGGCTGGACAGAGGCTCTCTGCATGATGCCCGAAGGCAGCAAATGGATGCTCTACATACCGCAGGACCTCGCCTACGGCTCGCGCCCTGCCGGTGCAATAAAACCCTATTCAACCCTTGTCTTCACCGTCGAGGTGGTGAAGGTGAACGCAAAGAAAGCCGAATGACGACACCACAGAACGCAACGACAGCCGTCATGCACACCTTTGAAGAACTGGGCGTTTCCGCCGAAATACGCCGCGCCATCGACGAACTCGGCTTCGAACGCCCCATGCCCGTGCAGGAGGAGGTGATACCCTACCTCCTCGGCAACGGCAACGACATAATAGCCCTTGCACAGACAGGCACCGGCAAGACCGCCGCCTTCGGCATTCCGTTGCTGCAACGTACCGACACCACGACACGACAGACACAGGCCGTCGTCATCTCGCCCACACGCGAGTTGTGCCTCCAGATTGCCGACGACCTCAAGTCGTTCGCCAAATACATCAAGGGCATCAACATTGTGGCGGTGTATGGCGGCACATCCATCATCGAACAGATGCACGCACTGAGGCGCGGCGCACAGATAATAGTGGCGACGCCGGGCCGCCTCATCGACCTCATGCACCGCGGGGCGGCAAAGCTTGACTGTGTGCGCAACGTGGTACTCGACGAGGCAGATGAGATGCTCAACATGGGATTTTCCGACAGCATCAACGAAATTTTCGACAATGTGCCCGCCGACCGCAACACGCTGCTCTTCTCCGCCACGATGAGTCGTGAGATAGAACGCATAGCGCAGGGCTACCTGCACGACCCGAAGGAGATAGTGGTGGGCTCGCGCAACGAAGGGGCGGAGAACGTGAACCACATATATTATATGGTGAACGCCAAGGACAAGTACCTCGCCCTCAAGCGTATCGTCGATTACTACCCGCGCATCTACGGCATCGTGTTCTGCCGCACCAAGGCGGAGACGCAGGAGGTGGCGGACAAACTCATACGCGACGGCTACAACGCCGAGCCGCTGCACGGCGACCTCTCGCAGCAGCAGCGCGACATAACGATGCAGAAGTTCCGCCGCCACATAACGCAGCTTCTCGTAGCCACCGACGTGGCGGCACGCGGTCTTGATGTGGACGATCTCACCCATGTCATCAACTACGGGCTCCCCGCCGACACCGAGAGCTACACACACCGCTCAGGACGCACGGGGCGCGCCGGGAAGAAGGGCACATCCATCTCCATCATACACACCAAGGAGCGCGGCAAGGTGCGCGCCATCGAACGCACCATAGGCAAGGACTTCACCGACGGCACGTTGCCCTCGCCGCAGGAGATATGCTCCAAGCAACTCTTCAAGGCCATCGGTGAGATAGAGAAGGCCGATGTCGATGAGGAGCAGATAGCACCGTTCATGGACGACATCAACCGCCATTTCGAATATTTCGAAAAGGAAGACATACTGAAGAAGATAGTGTCGCTTGAGTTCGGCCGCTTCCTGAAATACTACGCCGACGCGCCCGAGATAGTGAAACCCTCCGTCAAGGGTGCCGGCGCACACCGTGACAAGGGCTCCGGAAACAGCTCCGCCCGCGACAGGGGCGGCCGCCGAAGGGCAGAGGGAGGAGAGCGTAAGGCAAACGGCGGCCGCCGCAAGGCGGAAAAAGGCTTCCGCCGCCTCTTTATCAACCTCGGCAAGGACGACGGCTTCTATCCCGGCGAGGTGATGCAGTTCATCAACCGCCATGTGAAAGGACGGCAGGAAGTGGGGCACATCGACCTCCTCGGCCGCTTCTCCTACATAGAAGTGCCCGAGGCCGACGCCCAAAAGGTAATGCGCGCCCTCAACGGCACAAAATACCATAAGCGCACCGTGCGCTGCAACGCGGCCGATTAAAACCCCTCCCGCCCCTCTCCGATTGGGGAGGGGCAGGAGAAGTGCGGATTGACGGCCTGCTGAAAAGGCGGTTGTTTGATTTTACCTTATTATAAAAAGCACAAATGTTTTTATGGAAGCTCTCCTGCACTACATCTGGAAGCATCGCATACTGCCGCTGCACGAGTTGCGCACTACCGACGGCCGCCTCGTGGAGGTGATAGATCCGGGGCTGCACAACCGTCACGACGGTCCCGACTTCTTCAATGCCAAGGTGAAGATTGACGGCGTGGTGTGGGTGGGCAACGTGGAGATACACGAACGGGCAGCCGACTGGTATGCCCACCGGCACGACAAGGACGAGGCGTACAACAATGTAGTGCTGCACATAGCGTCGGTGACGGATGCCGACATTGTCACTGCCGATGGGTCGCACCCACCGCAGATAGAGCTGCATGTGCCGCCACACGTGGCGGAGAACTACCGCCGCCTGCTTGCCGCCGACCCCTATCCGCCGTGCCGTGAGGCGGTGATGCAGATGCCGTCCATGGAAATACACTCATGGATGAGTGCCCTCGTGGCGGAACGGACGGACGACAGAGCCGCGGTGATAAGGCGGCGTGTGGAACTGTCAGAGGGTTCGTGGGAAAAGGCCTTCTTCATAACGCTTGCACGCAGCTTTGGCTTCGGCACGAACAGTGATGCCTTTGAGCAGTGGGCCACGGCTCTGCCGCTGATGCAGGTGGCTCATCACCGCGACAACACAATGCAGGTGGAGGCGATGTTCATGGGTACGGCAGGACTCCTTGATGCCGGAGCCATGCCACAGCGGCAGCGTGAGGCGGCTCTGGCGGACACCTACTTCACTGCGTTGCAGCGCGAATACGGGTACCTCGCACACAAGTTCTCGCTCACGGCAATGCCCCGTACGGTGTGGCGTTTCATGCGCCTGCGTCCGCAGAACTCGCCGTACATACGCCTGTCGCAGCTTGCCACGCTGTACTGCTCGCGCCGTGCCGACCTGAGTAGGGTGGCGGAGTGTGAGACTCTTGACGCGGCGGGCAAGGCTTTGGCAACGGAAGCGGGCGATTATTGGCGCACTCACTACACCTTCGGCAACGCAGGCAGGGAGAGCGCGAAGCGGCTCTCTGCGGCATCGGTGCAACTGTTGGTGGTGAACGCCGTGGTGCCTATGCTGCACGCCTACGGCCGCCATCGCCGTGACGAGGCGTTGGTGCAACGTGCCGCCATGCTCCTGGAGGGGCTTCCTCCGGAGGACAACACTTACATAAGACTTTGGAAAGAGTGTGGCGTGAAGGCGGAGAATGCCGCCGACACGCAGGCTTTAATACAGTTGCACAGCAGGTACTGCGAGAGAAAGGAGTGCCTGAGGTGCAGGTTCGGGTATGCTCTCCTTAAAGGCAAGAAAGCGGAGGGCAGAGGTTAGTTTTTTTTTAGGGGGTCGGCGTGCGGGTTCAGAGCATGGCGAGAGCCTTGTTTTCCTCGACTTCCATCACTGCGCGCTCGCCGGGGCCTTTGTCGTTGATGCCACAGAGGTGGAGTATGCCGTGGATGATGACGCGGTGGAGCTCGTCATAGTAGTCCTTGCCGAACTTTTCGGCATTGGAGCGCACGGTGTCGAGCGAGATGACGATGTCGCCGCTTACTGTTCCCGGCTCGTCGTAGTCGAAGGTGATGACATCGGTGTAGTAGTCGTGGCCGAGGTATTCGTTGTTCACCTCGAGAATTTTCCTGTCATCAACAAACATATAGCCCACTTCGCCCACCTTGTAGCCGTGGGCTGCGGCAACGGCACGTATCCATGCCGAGGTGTCGCGTTTCTTTATCTTCGGCATCCTTACGCCGTCGGTGTTGTATGTAATCATTTTTTTATTTCCTGGGTTTTTCGTTTACGGACGGTCGTCGCCATTTTGTGGCGACTCAATGTCGCACGCTGGAAGGAACATGGAGCAGTCCCTGCCGTAGTGCATGAGCTCTCTCACCACCGACGACGACACGCTTTCCATGCCGGGGAGGGAGAAGAGCAAGACTGTCTCGATGCCTGTCAGGCGACGGTTGATGTCGGCCTGTTCGCGCTCCGCCTCAAAGTCCTTCACCGTGCGCACTCCCTTGACAATGAACTGCGCCCCCACGCTGGCGGCGAAATCGGCGGTGAGGCCGGAGTATTGTTCCACACTGACGCGCGGTTCACCGCGGTAAAGGCGGCGTATGGCATCCACACGCTCTTCGGAGGAGAGCATGCAGTGCTTGCCGATGTTCACTCCCACGCCTATGACGAGACGGTCGAAGAGCGGCAGCGAGCGGTGCACGATGGAGTCGTGGCCTATGGTGAAGGGGTCGAAAGACCCCACGAAAATGGCAGTGCGTTGCATGATTAAAGTTCGGTCTTTTCTTATGCAAAGATATGGAATTTCTTTTAGAAAAGGCATTGCTGTCAGGTGAAAATCGTTGGAATGCGGGCGTCATTTGCCCAAATTACGGGATTAATGTCGCCAATCAGTGTCAGAAGTTTTGGCCTTGCGGCAGCATGAGGCCGGACGGGCTGCTCCTTTTGTATTCCTCTGCCACGGCGCATAGTTCGTCGTACCATTCCTGCCCGAAACGGCGTACGAGAGGGCCTTCAAGGAACCGATAGACGGGCAGGCGGAGCTCGCGCCCTTTCTTCACGGCATCGCGGCATACGTCCCAACGGTTGTAGTTGAGGGCTATGGTGCCGTCGGCAAAGCGTTTCTCACGGATGGGGTAGAGGGCACACGAGATGGGCTTGATGAAGCGGGTCTTGCCCTGACGGTAGGCGCGTTCGAGGGCGCAGAGGCAGCATCCGTTGTCGTAACAGGTGAAGATGCAGTCCTTACCGGCGACGATGCCGGTGACGAGGTCGCCCTCACGGTCGGTATATGCCACACCTTGCTTGTCCACCACGGACTGTGCCTGTGCCGACATGTCGCCCCAAACGGCATCGAGGGCACTCTCTATGGCGGCTATTTCGTCAAGGGTGACGGGTGCGCCGGCATCGCCCTCAACACAGCAGATGCCTTTGCAGGCGTCGAGGTCGCAGCAGAAATGCTCGGTGACGATGTCGGAGGCGACGAGTATGGAGCCGATGTCTAATATCATGCTGAAATGTTGTTGTGTGCGGTTACCATGCTATGGGCTCCTCGCCCCACTGCCGCAGATAGGCGTTGCACTGTGAGAAATGGTGGTTGCCGAACCATCCGCCGCGGTTGGCGGAGAGCGGCGAGGGATGTACAGACTGTAGGATGAGGTGGCGCGAAGCGTCTATGAGACTTGCCTTGGAGCGTGCGTAGCCGCCCCAGAGAATGAAGACGAGATGCTCGCGGCGGGCGGAGAGGGCGCGGATGGCGGCATCGGTGAACTCCTCCCAGCCGTGCTTCTGATGGCTGGCGGCGTGGTGGGCACGCACGGTAAGGGTGGCGTTGAGCAGCAGCACGCCCTGGCGCGCCCACCGGGTGAGGTCGCCCGATGCGGGCATGGCGGTGCCGAGGTCATTGCTTATTTCCTTGAAGATGTTTTGCAACGACGGCGGGAAAGGCACGCCCTCATTGACAGAAAAACTCAGTCCGTGTGCCTGTCCGGGCTCGTGGTAGGGGTCCTGACCTATTATCACCACCTTGACACGGGGAAAGGGGCAGAGGTTGAAAGCGTTGAAAACCAACGGCGCAGGAGGGTAGCATACACCGGATCGGTACTCCTGCCGCACGAAGTCGGTGAGGCGCACGAAATATGGCTGCTCGAACTCATGGGCGAGTTGCTCGTGCCACGAGGGTTCTATCTTTACATTCATGTCTGCAAAAATACAAAAAATATTCTACAATGCAGACAACGCCTTTGCCGGAGGGGCAGAAAGACGGCAGAAATGCTAACGGAATGGAAGAAAAAGCGTAACTTTGCACTGTTTCCCAGTGTGATAATTTGCAGGGAAGCAAGCTTAAACCGTCAATATACAAACAATAAAGACACTATGAAACGCTATTTTTCCACAGTCATGGCACTCGCCTTTGCCATGGCGATGAGTGCGCAGGCACTGTTTGTAGGCACTTACAACATCCGTCAGCACAACAGCGACGACGACAAGGAAGGCAATGTGTGGGCTGTGCGCAGCAAGGTTATTGCCGACCAGATAAACTTTGAAGACCCCGACGCCTTCGGCACGCAGGAGTGCTTCAAAGCGCAGCTTGACGACCTCACGGCACGCCTCGACGGCTACGCCCACATCGGTGTGGCGCGCGACGACGGCAAGGAGAGCGGCGAATACTCCGCCATTTTCTACAAGAAGGAGCGTCTGCAACTGCTCCGCCACGGCGATTTCTGGCTCAGCGAGACGCCAGAAAAGCCCGGGCTCGGGTGGGACGCCGCCTGTGTGCGCATCTGTACCTGGGGCGAGTTCAGGCAGAAAGGCACTGGTTTCACGTTCTATTACTTCAACCTCCACATGGATCACGTAGGCGTGGTGGCGCGCCGCGAAGCCGCAAAGCTCGCCGTGAAGCGCATAAAGGAGACGGCAAAGGGCGCGCCTGTGGTGCTCACCGGCGATTTCAACGTGGACCAGAACGATGAGATTTACCGCATATTCACCACTTCGGGCGTGCTCAAGGACTCGTACGAGTGTGCTGCATTCCGCTTTTCAGAGAACGGTACTTTCAACTCGTTCGACCCTGCATTGAAAAGCGATTCGCGCATAGACCATGTGTTCGTGTCACCCGAATTCAATGTGGAACGCTACGGCATGCTAACCAACATGTATTGGACAAAGAACGCTGTCAGCGACGCCGGGGAGCGGAAAGGCCATGATGCGCCGCAGGAGCTGCGCTTCAAGGAGTATCAGCTCCGCACGCCGTCCGACCATTATCCCGTGCTGGTGAAGATGAGGTACGGGAAATAAGGATTATTCCGTTAAGAAAACATCAGGTTCTTTTCCCATCGTCCTTTAACGGTGGGATTTTTTATATCTTCACTTTCCTTTCGCTTGCCCTACTGTTTGTCGGCATGCGCAGTGTTTCTGTAGGACTTTATCGTGTTGCCGTCGTAGTGCTTTTCTTCCTTCAGTTTAATTCCGTACGGCAGCGCAGGGGCTTTCGTGCCACCGGCAACGGTGGCGGGCGAGGTCTCTATGCGTATCTCGTCCCAACAGCCGGAATCGAGGAAAGCCTGCAATGTGCGTGCGCCTCCCTCCACGAGCAGGCTCTGGCAGTGGCGTGCGCACAGCCATTCCATGAGCTGCGGGATTACGGGCTGCGTGAAATCCACGTCCCTCAGTTCCGGGTTGTCCCTGCTGATGACAAGACGCAGGGGCGGCGTGCCGCACCAGTGGCGCACGTCGAGGCGCGGATGCTCGCGCTCGTCGGTGGTGTGCCCCACGGCTATGGCGTCGCATTCGGAGCGCAGCTTGTGCACGAGCATCTGCGTGAACGGTGTGGAAACGGCGAGTGCATGGCCGTGGTCGTCGATAAAGCCGTTGGCCGTCTGCGCCCATTTCAGTATGACATAGGGGCGGTTCAGCGTGTTGAAGGTGAAGAAACGGCGGTTCAGTTCCTCGCATTCCTCGCGCAGCACGCCCACGGTCACCTCAATTCCCGCCTCGCGCAGCTTCCTTATGCCGCGCCCCTGCACCTTGGCGAAAGGGTCGATGCAGCCCACGACGGCGCGCCTTACACCTTTCTTTATTATAAGGTCGGCACAGGGAGGGGTCTTGCCGTAATGCGAGCACGGTTCAAGGCTCACATAGACAGTGGCTTCACGGAGCAGCGGTGTGTCGCATTCCTTCACCGAGGCAAAGGCGTTCACCTCGGCATGCCCCTCGCCGCAGCGCACATGGTAGCCCTCGCCTATGATGCGCCCCTGTGCCACTATCACCGCACCCACCATGGGGTTGGGCTTGGCGCGGCGCATGCCGCAGCGTGCAAGTTGCAGGCAGCGGCGCATGTACATGATGTCTGTTAATTCGCGGTTCATCTCCTTGTGCCTTGTTTCCGGAATACAGTGAAAGAAGTCAATAGTTGAACGAGCTTCCGCCCAGGAACTCCCTGAGCAGCGAAGTGGGCGGCAGCGTGTCGTAGGACACGGGCGCGAAGTAGTCGAGGAACTTGCGCAGGCGGTAGGCTTCGGCATACTCCCCGCAGTTTTCGGGCACTTGGTCGAGCACGGGCTCGGCTTGCGTCTTTATCACTGCCAATTCGTATATCATCGCTGAATTGAACATTGCATCGGCATTCTCCTGATAGGGGAATATCCATTTGTTCTCGCCCTTGCGCACGGAAGGCCACCGCCGTATGGTGTCCTGTGCCGAGCAGCCCCGGTATTTGTAGTCGCGTATGATGCGGCGTAGCAGGCGGTTGTCGGTGGTGGGTATGTAGTTGTGCGTGTCGAGGAGTATGGTGGTGAGCGCGGAAGCATATACGCGGAACTTCTGCTCCTCAGGGATCTGCGCCGTCAGTTCGGGGTTGAGCGCGTGGATGCCCTCCACCACGAGCACGTCGTTGGGTGCGAGGCGCAGGCGCGTGCCGCTTTTCTCGCTTTTCCCCGTCTGGAAATTGTATCGGGGAAGCTCCACCTCCTCGCCGGCGAAGAGCTGCCCGAGCTGCCGGTTGAGCAATTCGAGGTTGAGGGCATACAGGCTTTCGTAGTCGTAGTCGCCCTTCTCGTCGAGCGGAGTGAGATGACGGTCCACGAAATAGTCGTCCAATGAAACGGGGACAGGCCTTATGCCGTTGGTGAGGAGCTGTATGCTGAGCCGCTTGCAGGTGGTGGTCTTCCCCGACGACGACGGCCCCGCTATCAGCACCATCTTCACTCCGGGGCGGCGGGCAATCTCTTCGGCGATGTGCGCAATCCTCTTTTCCTGCAACGCCTCCGATACATTTATTATGGTGTTGGCGTGCCCTTGCTTCACCGCGGTGTTGAACATGCCCACGGTGCCCATCCCGAGGATTTCCTGCCCACGGTGGTGTTCGCGGAAGATGTCGAACATCTTGTCCTGACGGATCATCGGCCCGACGGTGGTGGGGTCGGCCTGCGACGGCGCGCGCAGCAGGATGCTGTCGTAGTAGGGGTCGAGGGCGTACAGGGTGAGCTGTGAAGTGTCGGTGAGCATGGCTCCGTAGAAGTAGTCGGCGTAGCCGTCGAGCTCATAGTAAGTGGTGTACAGGCGTCCGACGGTGCGCAGCAGCTGCACCTTGGAGTGGCATCCCAGGCTCTCGAAGAGCTTTATGGCCTCCTCCGTGGGCACCTCGTGCCTGCGGATGGGCATCGCCTGCGCTATGATCTCGTCCATGCGGCGGCGCAGGGCGTCGGCATCCTGCGGCGTGACAGGCCGCCCTATGTGCAGGTCGCAGTAGTAGCCGTTGCTCACGGGAATGTCTATCACCACGCTTCCTGTCGGGAAAAGGTCGTGGACAGCCTTGCAGAGCACGAAGAATAGCGTGCGCGTGTATGCCCGCATACCCGACGGCGAGCGCAGGTCAAGGAATTCCACATCCTTGTTGTTGTACGCCCTGTAATGCAGTCCTTCTGCCTTGTTGTTCACCTTTGCGCTTACCGGCGGGAAAGGCATGTCGGGACGTGCTGCCGAAAAAATCTCAGAAAGTGTGCTGCCGGTTGCCACTTTTAGGATTTTTTTATTATTTTTGCACCGGATTTGTATTGTCTGTTTCATTTCTGTTACAGTTTTTAATTGGGTCAGGAGCAGGGACAGAACGCCTATCTTCTGCAAGTTTATGCAAAGATACACCGTTTTTCGGCATCGGAAGCAACACCGCAAACAAATTAAATAAAAATATGTCGATTTGGATTTTTTTTAAGATTGTCGGCTCTTTGGCACTCCTCATTTATGGCATGAAGGTGATGAGCGAAGCGCTCCAGAAGATGGCCGGCTCGCAGTTGCGCCACATCCTCGGGGCGATGACCACCAACCGTTTCACCGGACTGCTCACCGGTATGTTTGTAACAGCCTCCGTGCAGTCCTCGACAGCCACGACGGTGATGACCGTCTCGTTCGTCAATGCAGGCCTTCTCACGCTCGCCCAGGCCATATCGGTAATCATGGGAGCCAACATAGGCACCACGTTCACGGCGTGGGTCATGTCGCTCGGCTTTTCGTTCAACCTTCTCGACGCCGTGTTCCCGGCCTTCATCATCGCCATACTGCTCATCTACACGCGCCGCTACCGCTACATCGGCGACTTCCTCTTCGGTGTCGCGTTCATGTTCTTCTCCATTGCGCTGCTCTCGCAGACCGGCAACGAAATGGACCTGAGCCATAACCAGTCGGTGCTTGACTTCTTCGGCTCGTTCGACACAAGCAGCTATCTCACCATAATAACTTTCCTCATTATCGGAACCGTGCTCACCTGCATTCTGCAGTCGTCTGCGGCTCTCATGGCCATCACCATGGTGATGTGCTCGAGCGGTGTGCTCCCCGTCTATATGGGCATCGCCCTGGTGATGGGAGAGAACATAGGCACCACGCTCACGGCAAACCTCGCCGCCCTCGCCGCCAACACGCAGGCGCGCCGCGCGGCCTTCTCCCACCTCGTTTTCAACGTTGCCGGCGTGATATGGGTGCTCGTGCTGTTCTATCCGTTCATCAACATGGTGTGCCACATGGTGGGTTACGACCCCGAGGCGGGAGGCATGAACGCGCACAAGCTGTCGGTGGTGCTTGCCGCCTTCCACACCTCGTTCAATCTCTGCAACACCATGCTTCTGATATGGTTCGTGCCGCAGATAGAGAAATTCGTGTGTTATGTGATCAAGCCGCGCCGTGTGGATGAGGAAGAGGAGTTCCGCCTGCGCTACATCGGCGGCACAAGCATCATGAAGACACCGGAGCTCTCGGTGCTCGAGGCACAGAAGGAAATTCAGTCGTTCGCCGAACGCATCCAGCGCATGTTCGGCATGGTGCGCGAGCTGCTCGGCGTAAAGGACGGGGCGGCCTTCTCGAAACTCTTTGCGAGAATAGAAAAGTATGAGAGCATTTCGGACAACATGGATATTGAGATAGCCAACTATCTCGATGCCGTCAGCGACGCCCACCTTTCCGATGAGACGAAGGCCAAGATACGCGCCATGCTGCGTGAGATAAGTGAGATAGAGTCGATAGGCGACTCGTGCTACAACATCGCACGCACCATCAGCCGCAGGATGAACGGCAAGGAGGACTTCACCGAGAAGCAGTACGAGCACCTGCACCAGATGTTCGAGCTCACCGACGACGCGCTCACGCAGATGAACGTGCTGATGCAAGGCCGCCGCGAGAGCCACGACGCCCACCGCTCGTTCAACATTGAGAACGAGATAAACAACTACCGCAACCAGCTCAAGAGCCAGAACATAAACGATGTGAACGACCACAAGTACACCTACGCCATCGGAACGATGTACATGGACATCGTGTCGGAGTGCGAGAAGCTCGGCGACTATGTGGTGAACGTTGTCGAGGCACGCATGGGCACGCGCCAGCGCGAGGCTTGACGCCGCGCACGGGGGTTCGTCCGAAAGCACGTAGAAGGTCGGATATTCGTTTTTTTTGTATATTCTTGATTTTCAATACGATATGCGCCGTTTATAAACAAGGCTTCTTTGCAGTGCAAAGAAGCCTTGTTTATGTTGCAAAGAAGCCTCCTTTGCAGTGAAAAGAAGCCTTGTTTGAAAACCGTGTAAAAGAGCCTTAGATTTTTCCGCCGTAGCAGAGGTCGCCGGCATCGCCGAACCCCGGCACGATGTATTTGTGGTCGTTCAGTCCCGGGTCGATGGCTGCACACCATACCGTCGTGTCCCCGGGGAATGTCTTTCTGATGTGCTCCAAGCCCTCCGGTGCGGCTATCACGCATGCGACATGCACCTTCCCGGGTGTGCCTTTGGTGAGCAATGCCTTGTAGCCCAGCTCCATAGAGCCGCCGGTGGCAAGCATCGGGTCGGCAATGATCAGTGTGGCGCCGCTGAGGTCGGGCGTGGCCAGGTACTCCACGTGTATTCCCACTTTTGTGTGGGCGTGGTCGGTGTATTCACGGTAGGCACTGACAAAGGCGTTGCCGGCATGGTCGAAGATGTTGAGAAAGCCCTGGTGGAACGGCAGCCCGGCGCGGAATATGGTGCCGAGCACAATCCTGTCGGCGGGAACGTTCACCTTGGCCACGCCGAGCGGCGTCTCGACAACGCGCTCTTCGTAGCTGAATGTCTTGCTGAGTTCGTATGCCATGAGCTCGCCCACGCGCATTATGTTGTTGCGGAAGAGCAGGCGGTTGCCCTGATAGTCCTTGTCGCGCATCTCCGCCATGTACTTGTTGATGATGGAGTTCGACTTGCTGAAATCAATAATTTCCATAGATGTAGGGTTTGCGGTGTTTGTATTGAAGGATGTTTGCCGTCACTTCCGCATCAGGCCGTGATTTTTTTGGAAGCCGCGCAAAAATACGCATTTTCTCCCGTTGTTTTGCAATATGCAAATTGCAATATTCGGGAATGCCCGCATTTTTCCGAATATTTAACATAAAAAAGGTTTAGGCATTTCCACATTTTTATAATGGGACTCTTGTTATTCTGTACTTTTTTCATAACTTTGCGGCGGTAAAAAGAAGAAATCAATAATTCACATCTAAATCAATATTTTTATAAAAATGGCAAAGTTAGATTTGACAAAGTACGGCATTACCGGTTCCACGGTGATCGCCCACAATCCGTCTTACGAGAAATTGTTTGAAGAAGAAACCAAGGAAGGCCTCAAAGGCTTCGAGGTGGGACAGCAGACCGAGCTCGGCGCAGTAAACGTCATGACCGGCATCTACACCGGACGCTCGCCCAAGGACAAGTACATCGTGATGGACGAGAACTCCAAGGACACCGTGTGGTGGACTTCCGAGGAATACAAGAACGACAACCATCCGATGTCGGAAGAAGTTTGGGCAAAGGTGAAGAACCTCGCCAAGGAAGAGCTTTGCAACAAGAACCTCTACGTTGTCGATGGCTTCTGCGGCGCCAACAAGGACACACGCATGGCCGTGCGTTTCATCGTTGAAGTGGCATGGCAGGCTCACTTCGTGACAAATATGTTCATCCGTCCCACTGAGGCAGAACTCGAGACTTTCGAGCCTGACTTCGTCGTTTACAACGCCTCGAAGGCAAAGGTGGCCGACTACAAGGAGCTCGGACTTAACTCCGAGACTTGCGTGGCTTTCAACGTCACTTCAAGAGAGCAGGTTATCATCAATACATGGTATGGAGGAGAAATGAAGAAGGGCATGTTCTCGATGATGAACTACTTCCTTCCCCTGAAGGGCATCGCTTCAATGCACTGCTCTGCCAACTGCGACATGAACGGTGAGAACACCGCTATCTTCTTTGGCCTCTCGGGAACAGGCAAGACCACACTCTCCACCGACCCGAAGCGCAAGCTCATCGGCGACGACGAGCACGGATGGGACGACAACGGCGTGTTCAACTTCGAGGGCGGATGCTACGCAAAGGTGATTAACCTCGACAAGGAGTCGGAGCCCGACATCTACAACGCAATCCGTCGCGACGCCCTCCTCGAGAATGTTACAGTTGATGCCAACGGCAAAATCGACTTCGCAGACAAGAGCGTTACGGAAAATACCCGCGTTTCTTACCCGATCAACCACATCAACAACATACAGCCGGGTTCTTCCGCACCCGCAGCAAAGCAGGTGATATTCCTCTCTGCCGACGCCTTCGGCGTGTTGCCCCCCGTTTCTATCCTGACACCGGAGCAGACAAAGTACTACTTCCTCTCAGGCTTCACAGCCAAGCTGGCTGGTACAGAGCGCGGCATCACAGAACCCACGCCTACCTTCTCCGCATGCTTCGGCCAGGCTTTCCTCGAGCTGCATCCTACAAAATATGCTGAGGAACTGGTGAAGAAGATGGAGAAGAACAACGCCAAGGCTTACCTCGTGAACACAGGTTGGAACGGTACAGGCAAGCGTATCTCCATCCGCGACACACGTGGTATCATCGACGCAATCCTCAATGGTGAAATCGACAAGGCTCCCACAAAGCAGATACCTATGTTCGACTTCAAGGTGCCTACACTCCTTCCGGGTGTCGCCACCGAGATTCTCGACCCGCGCGACACTTATGCAGACGCCGCACAGTGGGAGGAGAAAGCCAAGGATCTCGCTGCACGCTTCATCAAGAACTTCAAGAAGTACGAGAACAATGCAGCAGGAAAGGCTCTCGTTGCAGCCGGCCCGCAGCTCTAACAGGGACAGTACTTACAACCTTTCAAAATAAAAAGGCTCGCCACGCGGAAGCGCAGGCGAGCCTTTTTTTGGTATGCTCGGTATGAGCCATTGTCTGACGGGCGAAAGTCCCGAGTAAGCCCTAATGGCGGGATTACATAGCCAAAGGCAAGGCGTTCATAGTGAGGTGGACTCTGAAAGAAACTATCGCTTCACGACCTTCACTGTGTGGGTGCCCTTTTGACTTGCCACCTTCACGGCATACACGCCCTCAGGCAGTGAGTTAAGACTCACGGTGACGGCGGAGTCGTTGGCGGAGACGGCACGGACGAGCTGCCCCTGTGTGTTGAACACCTGCGCGCTTACCGATGTCGAGCCGGCGATGCAGAACTCGTAGGCGTTGTCACCCACGGTGTTGTAGATGAATGCCTTGTCGCCCTTGACGGTGCTGATGCCGTCGTAGCCGCCGTCGAGGATGAGTTTCAGACCTGCATAGGCGTCAATTTTGCCCGCACCCCACTGTATCTGGTTGTCGGCTGTGGTGACATGGCTGTCGCGGCGTGCCGTCTTGACGGCGACATTGCGCAGCTGCACGCTGTTGAGGTCGGGCTTGGCGTCGAGCCAAAGAGCCATGACTCCGGTGGTGAACGGCGTTGCCATGGACGTACCCTGCATTGCGCGGAAGTGGTAAGTCTTGCCGTCGAAATTGACAGCCTGCACATATTTCTTCGAATCGTCGCCGATGCCGCTGTTGTTCATATAGTAAGAGCTTGATGCAGAGATGATGAACGAGCCCGGGGCACAGAAGTGCGGGAAGCTGCGGCCGGTGTCATAGGTGGCGGCAGAAGAGAACGAGCCTATTTCGCCGTCCTTCTCTCCCTTGCCGTAGTCGGCTGTGCTGTATGCCGTTCCGTCGGCGTATGTGCCGCTTTCGCGTGTGGTGTATGCCCCGACGACAATGGGGGTCTCGCCGCTGCCGAGGTCGTTGGTGATGCCATATTCCACTCCTTCGCCCCAACCGGGAAGTCCGCGTCCCACGAGCAACGGGTAGGGCGACGACGTGGTCATTATGCGCTGTCCCTTCTTGCCGTGCACTATGTAGCCCCAAAGGTAGCGTGAGGGGTCGGTTATGGTGCCCTTGCAGTTCACCCAGTAGTAGTAACGGTTGTTGTTCTTGCTGAGGGCGCGCTCCACATAGATGGAACCTACATATATTTTACTGAGGTCCACGCTCTCGGACATGGGCGCAAGCTGTGCGAAGTTCTCGTTCTCGGCGAGCGTGTAGGTGCGCAGAGCCTTGTCCTCGGTGAGGTCGTAGAGCACGAACTCCACCTCGAACTTGCGGTCGTCGTCGGCCCAAATCTCCAAAGGCGCCTCGTCGCTGAAACGTAAAAAGGTCTTCATCACCTCATCCTCAGAGTTGAATGTGTGCCTCTGCATGCTGGCATACTGCGCATAGTTGCCTGCTGCGATGCAGAAAGTGGCGTCGCCCGACTTGCCCACCTTGTCTATATAAGCCGAGAGGGTGGATGTGCCGTCGTGCGGGCCCATCATTATTCCGATGGACATGTTGATGACAAGAGGCTTGTTCACCGACTTGGCGTAATCCACGAATGCCTCCACTATCTCCATGAAGTTGCTGGCATTCTCCGTCATGTCGGCCATGAGTATCTCGGCATCGGGTGCCACGCCTTTGCAGGAGTAGGTGCCGTCGTCGTAGAATCCGGCTGCGATGCCAGCCACATGAGTGCCGTGGTCGCCGCTTTTCACGCCTGCCGACGGAACGTAAGCCGCCATCTCTTCGGGTGTGGTGAACAGGTCAAGGCCGTCGGTGACATACATCTTCACGCGTGACTTGTGGGTTGTGGGGTCACAGAGCATGGGGTGTGTGGGGTCGAGGTACTTGTCGATGATGCCCACCACCACGTTCTTGCCCGAGTAGGTCTGCGTGATTTCCTCCATGGCACGGATGCGATCGACACCGGCTTCGGCTGTCGCGCGGTCGAGCATGGGGCGCATGGGGCTCTTGTAGGCGATTGACATCACTGCCGCATTGTCGTTGAGCGCGTCGATTTTATCCATCGGCACGCTCACGGTGACGAACTCGCCGCGTGTGCGGCTGATTGTTACTCCGTCGGCATTGAGGGCCGAAGCGTCGAAGCCCGGGTTGAGGCGCACGAGCATCTTTACGGCTGTTGTCGCGGCACTGATGCGTTCCGGCGAACCTGCCTTGCCCGTCCGGGCAGCCACTGCCTTCATGTCGCGCAGTGCGGCGCGGCTCTGAAGGTCGAGTTTTGACTGTGCTCCCGCTGACAGAAATGCCATGGCGAGAAGCATTGAAAGAGTGGTTTTCTTCATATTGTTGGCGCTTTGTTAGTAAAGTTCTTGTTTCAAAGGCTACGGAAGCAAGGCTCTGCCTGCCCCCGCAGAATGATGTCGCTGGTGTCAGTCCACCACGATTTTCACGGAGTGGCACTTGTTTCCGCCCGTCACCTTCACCACATACACGCCGGGAACGAGTCCGTCGGTGCTGAGTTGCAGCGTGTCGGCGGAGGCAGCGGCGGTGCGGACAGTCTGTCCCTGTATGTTGCACACCAAGGCTTGTACGGATGTCGCACCGGCGATGAAGAAGTCGTACTGCCCGCGTGCGTTGCAGTTGAACAGGAAGTCGCGTTCGCTGTCGATCCGGCGCACATCGGTGGCGGCGCGGCGCAGGGCCTCTTTAAGGCCTTCATACGCATCAAGCTTGCCTGCGCCGCACTGCACCTGGTTGGCGGCTTCCACCTGGGCGTCGCGGCGTGCTGTCTGTATGGCTATCTCGCGGATGTCAGTGTGCGAGAGGCTTGGGTTGGCTTCAAGCCAGAGGGCTGCCGTGCCTGCCATGAAAGGCGATGCCAGTGAGGTGCCGATGTAGGATGTGAAGTAGTAGGTCTTGCCATCCACTGTCACCGAGCGGGTGTATGGGTTGTGCGTGCCTACGGCGGTGTTCTCCATGTAGTAGGTGTTCATTGCCGACTCGATGAAGGCTCCCGGCGCGAGGATGTGCGGGTAGGAGCGGCCTGTGGAGTAGGTGCCGTAGCTTGTGAACGATGAAACGTCGCCTGCCTTGTCGCTGAAACCGTAGTTTGAAAGGCCGTAGGTGACGCCGTTGGCGTAGGTCACCCTGTCGGTGGTGTTGTATGAACCCACGACGATGGCTTCCGTTCCCGTTCCGAAATCGGTGGACGAACCGTCGCGGCTGACACCTGCTCCCCATCCCGGATACTGCTCGTCGGCGGGCACGAAGCGCGGGGTCACGGTGGTGTTGGCACGCATGGAGAGCCCTTTCTGCCCTGCTATGATCATGCCGAGGACTATGTTGCTGTCTGACGACCTCTTGGCGAGGTTGAGGGTGACGAACGCATTGTAGTGGTAGTTGTTCTTGTCGATGTAGGCGGTGCTGGTGATGGTGCCGCTGAAATAGTTGCCCAGAGTGCCGCTCTGTGCCGCATCGATGGTGTTAGTGCCGTACATCTCTATCTGTACGGCATCGCTCACGGTGCGCTTCTGCGACTTGTCGTATGCCACGAAAGCCACGCCCACTTCACGCGAGTCGCTTGCCCACACGTCGATGTTGCCCACTGTGCCCTCGAGGAACGTGCGCGCCTGCTCCAGGTCTTCGCTGTAAGTGTAGTTCTGGTTGCAGTAGTAGGCTCCGTCATTGCCCGAGGCGAGGCAGAACACCACATCCTCCTGCTTGCTCACGGTGTCGATGTATGCTGCCAGTGCGCCCGTGCCGTCGTGCGAACCGCCGATGGGCGAGTAGGACATGTTGATGACAAGGCGTGTGCCGTTCTTCTTGGCGAAGCGCACGAAGGTTTCCAGTTTCTTCATAAAGCTGGCGATATCCTCGGAGAGGTAGCTCATGATGATGTTGCTTTCGGGCGCCGCTCCCGTGAGGGTGACGCTGCCGTTGTCGAAGTTGCCGGCCGCAATGCCGGTGACATGAGTGCCGTGGTCGGAACTCTTGTCCTCGTCGGTGGGTTCGTATGCGGCTATCTTCGCGGGTGTGGAGTAAACCACTCCGCCCGATGTGATGAAGAGCTTGACACGGTTCTCGCCCGTTTCGCTGTCGCGGAACATTATGTGGTTGGGATCGAGCCAGTTGTCGAGTACACCCACGGTGACGCCTTTGCCGGTGTAGGGCTGAGAGAGCCCGTCGCCCTGATGCAGGCGGTCGGTGCCGGTGTCCTTGTTGGCATGTGTGAGGCACGGCACCATGGACTGCTTGTATGATATGCTGCGCACTTCGGGCAGCGCTTCAAGGGCGTCCATACTGCTTACGGGCAGGCTCACCACTCCGAATTCCGAGCGTGTCACGCCCACTTCCACGCCGTCGAGACTTATCTCTTCTGGCGAGTGGCCGGGCTGCATGCGCACCATAACCTCCACTGTCTGCTGTGCCGCGGCGGGCGATGCCGGGGCGTTGCTGCGTCCGGCCTGTACCGTGGCGGTGTTGAGTTGTGCCAGTGCCAAGCGGCTCTGTGCGTCGATCTTTGACTGTGCGAATGATGTCGTTGTTGCCAAGGCAAGCGATATCAGAATCAAATGCTTTTTCATTGTACTTCTTTAAATGTGCGAATGTGTGATTCTATTTTTATTGATTGAAATGTCCTTTTGATGCGGATGTATTTCTGCAAATTTACGAATAATTACCGAAAGCCCGTGAATGTGCCTCCCTTTTTTTGCCGTCGCCGCCAGCTTTTCCCCGTTTTTGGCAGTAAAGGGCGTGAAATGTGCAAGCACTTGGCATTCAAATGCTTTTTTGCCTTTCGCGTGCACTCATGTTCTCCGGTTTGAAAACAAGGCTTCCTTACAACGTGAAGAAGACTTGTTCGCAATGTAAAGAAGCCTTCTTCGTGGAGCAGGGAAGCCTCCTTTGTAAGGGTAGGGTGAAGTGCGGGCTTTCCGGGGTCGCGTGTTTCCTGCGGCTTGGTTTTCCGTCACTTCAAAAAAACGTTGCCGTGCTTGCGGGGCAGGAATGTTTTTCGTAATTTAGCGGCTGTCAGAAAGCATGCCGGAAACATTCCTGTTATGAACAACGATGAATACTTTGAGCACAAACTCCTGCACCGCGGCATAAAGCCCACGGCCATGCGGCTTCTCATCCTGCGCACGATGATGCGCGGCGACGAGACCGTCTCGCTGCCCGAGATGGAGCGCCTGCTGCCGACGGTGGACAAGTCCACCATCTCACGGACACTCTCCCTCTTCCTGCTCCACCGTCTTGTGCATGCCGTGGACGACGGCACGGGGGCGGCGAAGTATGCCGTCTGTGCCGACGACTGTGACTGTTCGTTGGAGGAAGAGCACACGCATTTCTGCTGTGAGGAGTGTCACCGCACGTTCTGTCTCACCCGTATCGCCGTGCCTGTGGTGCCGTTGCCCGACGGGTTCGTGCTCGAAAGTGTGAACTATGTGCTCAAAGGGCTGTGCCCCGAGTGTGCCGAAAGGCGCGCCATCCAACGCCGCCGTTAAGCGTGAAAAGGCGAAGCCTGCCCGGAAACTGTCACTGTGGACAGCCGTTCCTGGCAGGCTTCGCCTTGTATGTTTGCTGCCTTGCGGCAGGGATGTCATGCGTCGATTTTCGCGTAGGTGGCGTTCTGCTCGATGAACTGACGACGAGGCTCCACATCGTCGCCCATGAGCATGGAGAAAATCTCGTCGGCCTGGGCGGCGTTTTCTATTGTCACCTGTTTCAGCAGACGCTGTTTCGGATCCATGGTGGTCTCCCAAAGCTGGTCGGGGTTCATCTCGCCGAGACCTTTGTAACGCTGTGTGTGGATGTTCTTGCCGTCGTCTATGCCGTCGGCGTACTTGTCGATGAACGCCTGCCGCTGCTGCTCGGTGTAGCAATACTCCTTCACCTTGTTCTTGTAGGAGCAGAGGTAGAGCGGCGGCGTGGCTATGTAAAGGTGCCCTTCCTGGATGATGCGCGGCATGAAGCGGTAGAAAAGCGTCATTATGAGTGTGTCGATGTGTGAGCCATCGACATCGGCGTCGGTCATGATTATAATCTTGTCATAGCGCAGCTTGTCGATGTTCGCCTCCTTGTCGTCCTCGCCATCAACGCCGAACCGCACGCCGATGCTTTGGATGATGTTCATCACCGACTCTGACTCGAACACCTTGTGCCACATCACCTTCTCCACATTGAGAATCTTTCCGCGCAGCGGAAGGATGGCTTGTGTGTAGCGGTCGCGTCCCTGCTTGGCCGAACCGCCTGCCGAATCGCCCTCAACGAGGAATATCTCACACGACTTCGGGTCGCGGCTGGAACAGTCGGCGAGCTTGCCGGGGAGTCCTCCGCCCGTCATGGGGTTCTTGCGCTGCACGCTTTCGCGCGCCTTTCGTGCGGCAACACGAGCCGTTGCGGCGAGAAGCACCTTGTCGCAGATGAGCCTTGCTTCCTTGGGGTGTTCCTCAAGGTAGTTCGTCAAGGCTTCGCCCACGGCCTGCTGCACGGCGCCTGCCACTTCGCTGTTGCCGAGCTTGGTCTTCGTCTGACCCTCGAACTGCGGTTCTGCCACCTTGATGGAGATGACTGCGGTGAGCCCTTCGCGGAAGTCCTCGCCCGTAATCTCAACCTTTGCCTTCTCGATGTTCTTCGATATGGCGGCGTCAGCATCGGCGTAAGCTTTCAGAGTGCGTGTGAGTGCCATGCGGAAACCTGTGAGGTGGGTTCCGCCCTCTATGGTGTTGATGTTGTTCACATACGAGTGTATGTTCTCGTTGTAGCCCGTGTTGTACATTATCGCCACTTCGATGGGTACGCCCTGCTTCTCCGTTTTAAGGTATATAACATCGTCGAAGAGGTGGTCGCGGTGGCGGTCGATGTAGCGCACGAACTCCTTGAGCCCGTCCTTTGCATGGAAAATCTCCTCGCGGACGTTGCCTTCCTCGTCGGGGCGCATGTCACGCAGGGTGATGTGTATGCCTGCATTGAGGTAGGCGAGCTCACGCATTCGGCGCGAGATGATGTCCCACTGGTAGTGTGTGGTGGTGAACACGGTGGGGTCGGGCCAGAACTGCTGGCGTGTTCCGCGCAGTTCGGTCTCGCCCACTATCTTGACGGGATAGAGGGGACGACCCTGTTCGTATTCCTGCTGGTATATCTTGCCATCGCGGAAAACCTGCGACTTCATGTGAGAGGACAGCGCATTGACGCAGCTTACGCCCACGCCGTGGAGTCCGCCGCTGACCTTGTAGGAGCCTTTGTCGAACTTTCCGCCCGCATGGAGCACTGTCATCACCACTTCAAGGGCCGACTTGTGGAGCTTTGCGTGCATGTCCACGGGTATTCCGCGGCCGTTGTCCTGCACGGTGATGCTTTCGTCCTCATTGATGGTCACCTCGATGTGGGTGCAATAGCCAGCCATGGCCTCATCGATGGAGTTGTCCACGGTCTCGTTCACGAGGTGGTGGAGCCCCTTTTCGCTGATGTCGCCGATGTACATTGCAGGGCGTTTGCGCACTGCTTCAAGGCCCTCGAGCACTTGAATGTTGCTGGCTGAATAGCTGCTTGTGCTATTTTGATTTTCTGCCATTTTTCATTAAGTAATTAATCTTTGCAAAATTACGAAAAAAAAGTGGGCTGGTGAAATTTTTGAAAGCAAAATATGGGGAACAAAAAAACCACAATCCGTGTGGATTGTGGCTGTATGGGGGTTGTGGCGGCTGCCTGGTTATGCCAAGCCGCTGATATGGCTGCACAAGCTTGACTTCAAGTTGGCGGCTTTGTTCTTATGGATGATGTTGGTCTTGGCCAACTTGTCAAGCATTTTCTGTACAGAGGGATAGAGCTTCACTGCCTCTTCCTTGTCAGTGATAGCGCGGAGTTTGCGAACTGCATTGCGCATGGTCTTTGCATAGTATCTGTTGTGCAAAGCCCTTGCCTTGTCCTGACGGATCCTTTTAAGTGATGATTTGTGGTTTGCCATCTTTGTTGTTTCTTCTTTTTTATTCTTTTTCGTGTAGTCCCTAGGAGAGTCGAACTCCTCTTTAGAGAATGAAAATCTCTCGTCCTAACCGATAGACGAAGGGACCGGAGTGCCTGTTTAAAGCGGATGCAAAGGTACTGCTTTTTATTTTTCCCGCCAAATTTTTATGTCAATATTTTTGATAACCTCCTCATTTTTCGTATTTTTGCGATAAAAATGCCACGGCTATGTTGGTGAAGACACGTGCGATAGTGCTCAATTCGCTGAGATATGGCGATTCGCAGGTCATTGTTGATCTGTTCACTGAGACTCACGGGCGGCTCAGTTTCATGCAGCGCATTCCCAAGACGGGGCATGCGCGTGTGAAGAAGCAGCTGTTCCAGCCTCTCACGCTGCTCAGGGTGGAGTTCGACTACCGGCCTGCACGGCGTTTGCTGCGCATTGCCGAGGCGCAAATGGAGTCGCCATTCGTGTCGCTGCCGTTCGATGCCCGCAAACTGTGCATAGCCCTTTTCGTGGCGGAGTTTACCCGTCATGCCACGCGTTCGGAGCAGGCCAACGCCGCCCTCTTCGCCTATATGGAAAAGAGCGTGAGGTGGCTCGATGCCTGTGGGGATGACTTTGCTAATTTCCACATTATATATATGCTGCGCCTTACGCGCTTCATCGGCTTCTATCCCAATACAGACGGGGCGCAGGACAGCGCGTATTTCGACCTGCGTGGCGCGTGCTTCGTGCCTTATGCGCCGCTTCATCCCGACTTTCTTGAGCCTTCCGAGGCGCGCAAGATAGGCTTGCTCATGCGCGTAAACTATGCCACGATGCACCTTGTGAAGATGTCGCGCACGGAGCGCAACCGCTGTGTGGAGCTGGTATTGAAATACTACCGCCTGCATGAGCCTGCCTTTCCGGAGCTGAAATCGCTGCCGGTGCTGAAGGAGTTGTTCTCCTGATGGAGAAGGCATGTTTTTCTTACATGCGTATTGATACCGTTCAAATGTTGTTTATGAATGGCTCCGACACGCCCGGCCTTCTACGTGTTTTCGTACGAGGCCTATTCTTGCCATGGTGGCATCACTCAGTTGAAAATCGGTGTGTTCTTAACCTTTCACGGCGCGCCACGGCTGCGGTGCGGGGGTGGCGCAGGCACGTGCTCGTGGTGGCAGTGAGTCGTCGTAGGTGCATGCTTACAGGGGCTTTAAAAGTTTAGGTTTCGGGGCTATGGATGCTTGACGGGCTTTATTTCGTCCCCAGTGTCAGTCCCGGCCATTCGTCGGTGCGGAACGGGGAGGCGGGCAGTTCCACCCCATTGTACAGGTTGCACTCGGGGTTGTCGGCCCAGGCGTAGCGCACGGCAACGGGGAATGCCACCTCGGGACAGCTCACCACGACGGTAGCACCCTCGATTTTTGCCTCGGCCCAATGGAATTTCCTGTCCACTCCGGCTATGGTGAAGCCCGTGAGACGGTCGCCCTTGGCTTTGAGTCCGCCCTCGGTGTGGCTGAAGTGTATGCGTATTTGCCCCTTTTCTATGGTGAAGCCCGTGTATGTTGGACCCGAGTAGGCTATCTGTTCGCCGTAGGCCGTGTGCCGTGCTGCGAGTGCGAGGCGGTGTCCCACATCCTGTTTGTTGGTCGGGTGTATGTCGTCGGCAAGTCCAATGTCCACTGCCACTGCCATGCCTGTCTGTTCCACGGAGAGCGATTTGAGTTGCGCCTCACGCAGTTCCGCCCATGTCGATTCCACGGGTTCGGTGTTGCGCTTCATGTAATTGGCAAGCTGCACCATGAAGAACGGCATGGGCTGCTGCCATTGCTTGCGCCAGTCGGCTATGATTAGCGGCATGAGCTCGCGGTACTGGTAGGCGCGGTCGGCGTTGGCCTCGCCCTGATACCATATTGCTCCTTTCACGGCGTAGGGCACGAGAGGGCGTATCATGGCGTTGTATAGCACTGTGGGCGAGAACTGGTCGTAGCTGTCGAAGCGTGGGAGCGTGCCTAATTGTGCCAGTCCGGCACCGCATCTGACACGCCAGTCGCCCGCCATTTTCAGCGTTTCCTTTTTTCCTTTGGCAGAGAGGAGCATGTCGTCGGCAGAGCCGCACATTCCGCCTCCTCCGCCGGTATCGAGCAACCGCACCGTCACCACGGCCTTTCCTGCCTTCACAAGCGATGCGGGTATGATGTAGCGGCGTGCCACGCCGTAGCCCTCGGTGTGCCCTATGAGGTGCCCGTTGAAGTAGGTTGCATCGTGGTCGTCCATCGCGCTGAGCGAGAGGGTAAGTTCTCTGCCCTCCCATGAAGAAGGTATGTCGATGGTCTTGCGGTACCATATCATGCCGTCGAAGCCCTCATGCCCGTGCTCTTCTATCGTCCCCGGCTGCGCCATGAGCTGCCATGAGGAGTCGTCGAACGAGGGTTGCGCCCAAAGTGCAGTGCCGTCGGTGCTGAAACTGCCGTCCGCCAGCCCTGCTTTCACGGCCGCGCTGTCGGTGGCCTTGAAGTATTCCGCCTGCAGCCCGGCCTTGTTTCGGACTGCCTTTTCCATGTCTGTTATGCGGCTGCGGAACTCCGGCATCTGTGCCAGCGATTCTCCGCTGATCCACGATTCCACGGGCGTTCCGCCCCAGCAGGTCATTATAAGTCCCACGGGCACATGCTGCGTGTCGGCTATATCGCGTCCGAAGAAGAATGCTGTGGCAGAGAAGTCGCGCAGTGTCTCGGGCGTACACTTTGTCCATGCCGTTGTCTGTTCGGGCAAGGTTGTGCGTTCCGTGTAGCTGTAGTTCTGCTTGATGTGCAGCAGGCGCAGGTTGGTGTTCTGGGCGGCGTCGGCTATCTCGTCGGCGTTCATGGGGCGGTTCCATCCCTGCATGGGCATCTCCATGTTGCTTTGACCCGAGCAGAGCCACACCTCGCCAATCATTACGCCGTTAAGAGTGACTGCCTTCCCGTCACTGATGACGATGCTGTACGGACCTCCCGCCTTTGGCGTGGCGACGCGGAGCATCCATCTGCCGTCCTGGGCGGCGTCGGTGGTGTAGGTCTTGCCGTCCCATGAGGTCGTGACGGTCACCGCCTTTCCCGGAGTCGCCTCGCCCCATAGCGGGGCGTCAGTCTGCTGTTGCAGCACCATGTTGTCGCTGAATATGGGCAACAACTTCACTTTCGCACTCATGTCCAGCGTGCAAAGGAGCATGATTGAGATGAGAAACTTTTTCATTGTGTATTAGTTTTTAGTAAATCCGATGCCGTCTATTCGCCGAAGCTTATAGTCTCCGGCTCCATGTTCTCTTCGGGTTTGGGCTCGGAGGCGGCTGCGCGCGGTGCCGACTTCTGCCGTATCGCTTCCAGAGCCTGTCGCGAACGCTTGTAGGTGGGTGTCGCCTCCACGTCGAGTATTATGTTGTCGTTGTCGAGGTCTTCGTTGCGGAAGAGGAATATGTGCGGGCGGCGTTTGTTCACGATGGTGTTGTCGGTGTTGCCGTAGAACTCTACGAGTTGCAAGATCTTCTCCGTTTCCTTCTCGCTGTCGCGCTCCGCTTCCTCTTGCGTGTGCTTGTTCAGATGCTCGTCCATGCCATTGACATTCTTTATCTTAAAGCCGGAGGCAAGGATGGTTATCTTCACTTTCTTTCCCAAATCGGGGTCAAGGGCTATGCCCCACTTTATCTCGAAGTCGTTTCCGAACTTCGCCATGAAGTCGTGTATGTCGTTCATCTCCTCCATCAGGAGGCCGCTCTGCCCCGCATCGTCGCTATCGTTCTCGCTGTAATTTATGTTGATGAGTATCTTCTTGGCGTTGAACACGTCGTTGTCGTTGAGCAGGGGAGAGTTGAGCGCGTCGTCAAGGGCTTTGCGCATCCGTCCTTCACCCTCGCCGTAGCCGGTGGACATGATTGCCACGCCGCCGTCTTTGAGCACGGTGCGCACATCGTTGAAGTCGAGGTTGATGATGCCGTGGACGGTGATTATCTCGGCAATGCTCTTTGCCGCCACGCAGAGGGTGTCGTCGGCCTTGCCGAAAGCGGCGCGCCAGGTGCGGTCGGGATATATCTCACGGAGGCGTTCGTTGTTGATGACGAGGAGCGCATCGACGTGCTTCGACATCTCTTCCACGCCGTCCAGGGCCTGGTATATCTTGCGTTTGCCCTCGAACAGGAACGGTATAGTGACGATACCCACGGTGAGGATGCCCATTGACTTGGACACTTCGGCTATCACGGGAGCCGCGCCTGTGCCCGTTCCGCCGCCCATCCCGGCGGTGATGAATGCCATCTTTGTGCCATCGCTGAGCATGGCCTTGATTTTGTCGATGCTCTCTTCGGCTGCCTGGCGGGCACGCTCGGGTTTGTTTCCTGCCCCCAGCCCTTCCTCGCCGAGTTGCAGAAGCACCGGCACGGGCGAGTCGTGGAGAGCCTGGCTGTCGGTGTTGCACAGCACGAACGACACATCATGGATGCCTTCGCGGTACATGTGGTTCACGGCATTGCCTCCGCCTCCGCCTACACCGATTACTTTTATTATGTTGCTTTTCTTTTCCGGGGCGCAGAAGTCCACCATCATTGGGTTGTTATTGTATTCTGGCATAGTTGCTAATGGTTATCGTTGTAACTTTATTGTTCCTCCTCTATGATTGCGTTGCCGAACTTCTTCAGGAACGTGGCGGCCTTGCCGAAGATGTTTTTGCGGGGATTTCTTTCCGTGTCGTCGCCATCTTCCGTGTCGCTCCCGTCACCGGCTTTGCTGCTGTCGGGCGTTGTGGGGCTTGCTTTTGCATCGCTTACGGTGCTCGATGGAGTGTGTACTGTGTCCTTGGCAGCCGTTCCCTGCTGTGCGTTCTGTGCCGCATTGTCGTTAGACGGCGTTGTGTTGTCGTCGAAGAGTGTGCGGTTGATGCCGTTTCCGGCACAGTTCATGTCACCTTTGAGCAGAATACTCATCACTCCGTTCGCCGTTCCGTCGTGGGGGATGTTTATCTTTGCCGATTCGGAGTGTATGTTGAGCGGCAGGAACTTTGCCGTGCGCACTTTCTCTATCTGTGTGTGGCGGCGGAAAGCCTCTTCGATGTTGGGCAGGTTGGAGCCGCCTCCGGTGAGGATGATGCCTCCGAGTAGCTTGTCGGCATATTCCGAGGGCACCTGACACCACACGTTCTTAATAATCTCGAGCACGCGGGCCTCAACCACCTCTATAAACTTGCTGCTCGGCACGCTGCGCGTGCTGTCCACGGCCCACAGCATGTTGGGGTCGATGTCGGCCACATCGGTGTATGCCGAGGCGTACTTCAGCTTCATGGCCTCGGCTTCGCGCCCGTCCATCTGGAGCGATTCGAGGTCTTTCGTTATGTTGTTGCTGCCCAAGGGGAGCACGGAAATGTGGCGGAGGATGTCGCGTGTATATACGGCAATGGTTGTGGTGTCGGCCCCGAGGTCGACGAGCAGGCATCCTGCCCGTTTCTCCACTTCGTTGAGAAGTTCGTCGCCCAAAGCCAAGGGAGTGACATACATCTCGGCGATGGGGATGCCGGCGTTGTCGAAACACTTGTTGAGGCTCCGGTTGAACGCCTTTCTCCACAGCAGGTTTAGGAAGTTGCCCTCTATGTGGCTGGCCTGCACTCCCACCGGCTCGAGCTCATCCTGCATGTCCACCTTGTATTCCTGCGTGATGGCATCGAGCACCTCGTAGTCGTTGTACTGCATGCTCCGGTTGGCGTCCATGATTTCGTTCACGGTGTCCTGGGTGATGACGGTGTCGGCAGGGAGGTCTTTCACCACTGTATTCTTCACTCCCCTGAGACTTTGTCCGCCCACTCCGACATACACCCGTGCTATGTCGGTCTGTAAGGAAACCTTGATTTTATTCACGATGTTGGTGAGGGTCTGTGCGGTTTTGTCTATGTTGTAAACCGCACCTTTACGCATAAAGGCTTTGGAATCCTCCTTGGCGGATGCGAGGACGGTGACGCTTCCGTCGGGATTTTTCTTTCCGGCGACGCCTGTTATTTTGGATGAGCCGAGCTCAATAGCTACGATAAAATCCTTTGTCATAAGTATTTCGATTTGTTTTTAATTCTTCTGTTTGGGTTTCGGGGCTTGTCCTTTTGCCGTGTGCGGTGCCTTTCCTGCCTCGCTGACGGCCGTATGTGCCGCCGCCTCTGGCTTTTCCGCTCCCGACGGGTGCTCATGTACTCCGGTGGCGGATGCTTCCTGGGCGTCAGGCATGGCTTGACCGGACTGCTGTGGCGGCGCAGCCGCCGTGTGCGACGGGGCCGGATGCTTGCTTTTGCGGCAGATTATCTGGTTGTCGAATTCGATGTTTATGTACGAATACTTGTTCCATCCCACTTCGTTGAGCCCGTATTTGTAGAACTTCTCGAGCCGGGTGAGTTTCTTTTCCGCGAACTTGTTGATGGCCGCCTGGCGCTTCGCGCGGGTCTTCCCGTCAGGCAACCGCCCGAGATAGACGATATGGTCGCCTATGCGCGGCACTATCTCCACGCCGTGGCCGGGTGTGATGTGTATCTGTTCGACGAGGTTCCGCCACAGTTCATTGCCTGCGATGGCCTTGCAGAAAGGTGCCACGAAGTTGGTGGCATACCGGCTGTCAATGTTGCCCGAGGCAATGATCAGATCGCTTGTATAGTTGGAGCGTGGCATTATCTTGTCGTTGTCGTCCACGTAGTAGTCGGCTCCGCTGTCGGCTTTTATCCTCGCCACGGGCATGCGCTGTGTCACGTTGATGTAGATGTGCCCGTCTTCGGTCTTGTAGCACACGGCTGTCTTGACGAACGGTGTTTTCCTGAGCTTCTCGGCAATTGCCCTCGTGTTGATGGAGTCCATGCGCCGGTTGATGGGATAGAGGTTTTCCGCCACGAGCCGCCGTTTTATCTCCTTGGCGTCGATGAACCCGTTGGTGCTCCCGTCGGCGACATTTATCTTCACCTTGTTGCATACGGTGCGTGTGACACCTTTGGCATTCAGCGATGTGAATGCCATCACGAGGTAGGCAGCGAGGATGAAATCGACTGTCACGATGGCCAGTTTGCTCAGTGATGCTTTCACTCTTTGCTTTCTATTGTCTTTGTTATTTGCGGCATATAGTTGTCGAGGTCGCCTGCCCCGAGTATGACGAGCACGTCGAAGTCGCGCGATTTCACGAGTTCGGGCACTTCCTCCTTGTGTATCATGCTCTTCTCCACGCCTTCGGCAAGGTTGTCGTAGATGAGTTTCGAGTCCACTCCGGGTATGGGCTGCTCGCGTGCGGGGTAGATGTCGCACAGTATCACCTCGTCAAGCTGGCTTAGGGCTTCGGCGAACTCCTTGTAGAAGTCGCGCGTGCGGGTGTAGAGGTGCGGCTGGAATATTGCCGTTATGTGGCGGTTCTTGTAGAGCTCGCGGATGCTTTTTGCGCTCTGGTAGATCTCTTTCGGGTGGTGTGCGTAGTCGGAGAGCAGCACATGGCGGTCGTTTTTGATCTTGAAGTCGAAGCGCCGCTCCACGCCCCGGTATGTCTTCATGCCGTAGCGCAGTTCTTCGGCGGTGCATCCGGCGAGCTGTGCCATTGCCATTGCCGCCACGGCGTTCTCGATGTTGATCGGGACAGGCTGTCCCAGTTCCACGTTCTTTACCGTCCCAAGGGGC
Organism: bacterium; assembly: GCA_963599085.1. Classification (GTDB taxonomy): domain Bacteria; phylum Bacteroidota; class Bacteroidia; order Bacteroidales; family Bacteroidaceae; genus Prevotella. Next base: position 81,745 of record CAVBVK010000002.1, read on the forward strand.
GAAATGAAGTCGAACGTTATCTCGCCGTTGTCTATCTTCACGTTCCCGGCATGGAAGTCGCCCTCGTCGCGGCTGTATTCATACACCGTCACGCCCTCCTGCACGTCCTGCTTCATCTCCAGATTGCGGTGGATGATGAGTGCTCCGCCGGGCTGTATGAGTGTGGTGTAGTGGCGGAAACTTTCGAGATAGGCTTCTTTTGTGCCGTAGATGTCGAGGTGGTCGGGGTCGGTGGCGGTGATTACGGACATCCACGGCCGCAGCCAGTGGAATGAACGGTCGAACTCGTCAGCCTCGATGACGACATAGTCGCTCTCGTCGGAGAGGATATAGTTGGTGCCGTAGTTCTTGGAGATTCCTCCGAGGAATGCGTTGCAGTCGGTGTGGCTCTGGTGCATGATGTGTGCGCACATGGTGGAAGTGGATGTCTTGCCGTGCGTTCCTGCCACGCACAGTCCCTTGTGTGTGCGTGTGAGCGTGCCGAGCACCTGTGCGCGCTTCTCTATCGTGAACCCGCCTTCACGGAAGAATGTGAGTTCCTTGTGCCCGGCGGGTATTGCCGGGGTGTATATCACGAGGCATGATTTGGGGTCTCGGCAAGCGTGTGGGATGGCTTCCACATCCTCCTCGTAATGTAAGAGCATTCCCTCCTGCTCAAGCTGGTGCGTGAGTGCGGAGGGGGTTTTGTCGTAGCCTGCCACGACAACGCCCTTGCTTATGAAGTAACGGGCGATGGCACTCATGCCGATGCCGCCTGCCCCTACGAAATACACTGATTTTATGTCGTTCAATTCCATTGCTGTTTTTCCTTTTTTCATGTCTGGCAACTGCCGTTGCCGGGTGTTCCGGCTCTTATTGCCGTGCTTGCCCTGCGAGTCTTATCACTTCGTCGGCGATGATGTCGGCCGAGTTTGGTTGCCCGAGCTGCTTTATGTTTTCAGAGAGTTTTGCGAGCCGCCTGTCGTCCGCCACCGTGTCGATGGCGAGGCGGAGCAGCGTGTCGGGGGCTTCGGAGTCCCTGACGCAGATGGCTGCATCCTTTGCCACGAGAGCCATGGCGTTCTTTGTCTGATGATCCTCCGCCACATTTGGCGAGGGGACGAGTATAACGGGTTTGCCGATGAGGCAGAACTCACTTATGGAGCTGGCTCCGGCGCGGCTTATCACGAGGTCGGCGGCGCGGTAGGCTGCCCCCATGTCTGCAATGAAGTCGGTCGCCTTGAGCATGGGCAGGGGCTTGTGCCCCTTGAGCTGTCCGGCGACGGATACGCTGTAATGTTTTCCTGTCTGCCAGATGAACTGCACGCCGCTCTCCTCCACGAGGTCGAGATGGCGCAGCACGCTCTCGTTGATGGTGCGTGCCCCGAGACTTCCGCCCACAAGGAGTATCGCCTTCTTCGCAGGGTCGAGCCCGAATGCCTTTATGGCGTCCTCACGCGTGACGGTGGTCTCGATGAGGTTCTGCCGCACGGGGTTACCCGTCTTTATGATACGGTCGGCAGGGAAGAAGCGTTCCATGCCGTCGTAGGCCACGCAGATGACCTTGGCTTTGCGGGCGAGGTGCTTGTTGGTGACGCCGGCGTAGGAGTTCTGCTCCTGTATTATGGTGGGTATGCCCATCTGTGCCGCCGCGTCAAGCGTTGCGCCGCTGGCATATCCTCCCACGCCCACTGCCACATCGGGCGAGAAGCGGCTGATGGTCTTGCGTGCCATGTGCTTGCTGCGCAGGAAGTCGAGTGCCACTCCGATGTTGCGTGGCGACCAGAGCGGGCGTATGAAGCCGCGCACCGGCAACCCCACTATCTCGTAGCCTGCTGCGGGCACACGCTGCATCTCCATCCTGCCGAGAGCTCCCACGAACAGTATCTTGGCGTCGGGGCGTTTCGCCTTGATGGCGTTGGCTATCGACACGGCTGGGAAAATGTGCCCGCCGGTGCCTCCGCCGCTTATTATCACTCTTAGTTCCTTTTCCATTTGTCCGTGTTACTTTCAAAAGACAAAATTAAATATTTTTTTTTGAATATGCTGTTTCTGGATACCTTTTATATAGTGGGGCCGTCCGTCAGGCAACTACTCCGCCACGGGTGCCAAGGGTGTGGCAATGGGCTGTGGCTCAACAGCTTTCTTCTTTGCCGAACGGCTCACGCTGAGTATCACGCCGATGTATGCGCAGTTGATTATCGACGATGTCCCGCCACGGCTTATGAGCGGCAGCGGCTGACCCGTGACGGGTGCCAGCCCCACCGCCACCATCATGTTGAATATGGCCTGCGTGACGAGCAGCAGCGCAAGACCCATGGCGAGCAGTGCCGGGAAGTTGTTCTCGCAGCGGTTGGCTATGCGCCCCGTGCGCACGAGGAGTATGATGTAGAGCATGGCGACGAAGACGGCACCCTCCACGCCCATCTCCTCGATGATGACGGCAAAGATGAAGTCGGAGTAGGCCTGCGACATGAAGTCGCGCTCTTCGGAGTTGCCCGGCCCTTTGCCCACCACGTTCGACGAGGCGATGGCTATGTTGGCGTGTGCCACCTGGGCGTCCTTGTCCAGGTCAATCTCCTTTGGCGTGATCTTCTTGTTGCTCAAAAACTTGTTTATGCGGTTCTTCCATGTGTCAAGACGTGGCAGCACCTTGGCCACGATCCCGTCCTCCTTCTTGTTGTCGGGCTTCTGTATGGCGGTCTCGGTGAGAGTTGCCTGTTTCCCGGTGTCCTTCTCGTCGTGTCCGAACACCATGATTGTCGAGACGAAGAGAGCTATGCATAGTGTCGCCACGCCGAGCAGCTTGCCGAGCTGCCGCATGGGCACCCGTCCGATGAACATCATCATAAAGATGACGGTGCACAGCAGGAAGGCGGTTGAGAAGTTCTCCTTCATGATGAGGGGGATGATGACGGCGCACACGATGAGGATGTACTTGAAGGCGTTTTTGTCGGCGCCTCGTTCGGTTTGCAGTGCGCTCAGTATTTGCGCTGTGGTGAGCACCATCGCCCCCTTGGCTATCTCCGACGGCTGGAACTGTATGCCCCCCATCGTTATCCAGCGTTGCGCGCCGTTGGTGGAGGCACCTATTATCAGCACTACGACGAGCGACAGGAAGGCGAAGGCCAGTGCAAAGGGCGTGAGTGTCTTGAAGTAACGGCACGGTATGTAGCTTATCGCCCACATGCACACCACGCCTACGAGCAGCAGGAACGTGTGCTTCGTGATGGGGCCGAGATAGTTGCCCGTCTTGTAGGTGAGCTGCGACGATGCCGAATACACCTCGATGATGCTGATGATGCAAAGGAAGAAGAACACCATCCATATCACCTTGTCGCCCTTGAGCATGTTGTTTAGTATCTTGTTTATCATTGTCTGCGTCTTGTCCTTATAGTGTCAGTCCCCGGCCGACCGGGGCAGTGGTTGATGGCGGGCGTGGCTGTCAGAGGCTGCGCACGAGTGTCTTGAACTGTTCGCCGCGGTCCTCCATGTTCTTGAACAGGTCGAAGCTCGCACAGCAGGGGCTGAGGAGCACCGTGTCGCCCGGCTTCGCCATCTCGCGGCATGCCGCCACGCAGTCCTTCATGGAGTGGGTGTCGCGCACGGGGATGCCGAGCGTGTCGAAGTTCTCGTGCAGCTTGGTGTTGTCGGCACCGAGATAGACGAGTGCGCGGCACTTCTCCTTCACGAGCTCCCTTATCGCCGAGTAGTCGTTGCCCTTGTCCTTGCCGCCGAGGATGAGTATGGTGGGCGTGCGCATGCTTTCGAGCGCATACCAGCAGGCATCCACGTTGGTGGCTTTCGAGTCGTTGATGTACTGCACCCCGTCCACGCGGCACACCTTTTCAAGGCGGTGCTCCACGCCGGGGAAGTGGCTGAGGCTCTTGCGTATGTCCTCCTTCTTTATTCCGGCGATGTCGCCTGCTATTCCGGCGGCGAGCGAGTTGTAGATGTTGTGCTTGCCTGTGAGCGAGAGTTCTTCCTGCTCCATGTTGAAAGGCGTGGGCCGCTCTATGCGGTACTCGCCCTCCTCCATGTAGCCTATGCTTCCGTTCTCCTTTAGTTCGGAGAAGGGATAGCGTATGGCCTTGATGTCATACTTCTCGAGTTCTCGCTTTATCACGGGGTCGTCGTTCCAGTAAATGAACGAGTCGTCCTCTGTCTGGTTCTGTATTATGCGCATCTTGGCCGCCGCATAGTTCTCGAACTTGTAGCCGTAGCGGTCGAGGTGGTCGGGCGTGATGTTGAGAAGAATGGCGATGTTGGCGCGGAAGTTGTACATGTTGTCGAGCTGGAACGAGCTGAGTTCGATGATATAGTACTCGTGCGGATCCTCCGCCACTTGCAGCGCAAGGCTCCGCCCTATGTTCCCGGCAAGTCCGGCGTCGTAGCCCGCTTGCCTGAATATGTGGTAGATGAGCGATGTTGTCGTGGTCTTGCCGTTGCTGCCCGTGATGCAGACCATCTTGGAGTGCGTGTAACGCCCCGCAAACTCAATCTCGCTTATGATGCCGATGCCCTTCTCCACGGCTTTCTTCACCATGGGGGCGTCGCAGGGTATGCCCGGACTCTTTATTATCTCGTCGGCATTGAGTATCCGTTCCTCGGTGTGGTGCCGCTCCTCCCATTCTATGCCGTGGCTGTCGAGCAGTCGCTTGTATTTGTCCTTTATTGCCGACATGTCGCTTACGAACACGTCGAAGCCCTCTTTCTTTGCCAATACTGCGGCTCCGGCTCCACTCTCTCCGGCACCGAGAATTACTATGCGTTTCATTGTCTTCTGTTTTTGTTGCCCCTTATCTTATCTTCAATGTTATTATCGTCAGTGCAGCGAGGATTATCGTTGTGATCCAGAAGCGGATGGTTATCTTCGACTCGTGTATTGCCCCGACGGGCTTTTTCAGCACATAGCGGCACTCGGGGTCGAGCTGGCACTGCTGTGTGCGGAAGTTGTCGTGTATGGGAGTGCGCTTGAAAATGCGTTGCTTCACACCGCGCCGCTTTCCCAGTTTATAGTAATACACCTGCATGATGACGCTCAGGCTCTCCACGAAGAAGATGCCGCAGAGGATGGGCAGCATGAGTTCCTTGTGTATTATTATCGCCGTGACAGCGATGATGCCGCCGATTGTGAGCGAGCCCGTGTCGCCCATGAACACCTGGGCAGGGTAGGCGTTGTACCACAGGAAGCCTATCAGTGCGCCGATAAAGGCACAGAGGAACACCACAAGCTCCTGCGAACCTGGGATGTACATTATGTTAAGGTAGGAGGCGAACTCCATGTGCGAGCTCACATACGCCAGGATGCCGAGCGCAACGCCTATTATCGCCGAGTTGCCGGCGCACATCCCGTCCATGCCGTCGTTGAGGTTGGCACCGTTGCTCACCGCCGTGACGACGAAAATGGTCATGATGACGAAGAGTATCCAGCCTGCTGCCATCTTGTACTTGCCGCAGAACGACATTATGTTGGAGTAGTCGAGGTTGTGTCCCTTGACAAACGGGATGGTGGTTTTGAGCGATTTCGTGGCTTCCGCACGGTGCTTCACCACAAGTTCGTGGTTCTGCCGCTCTATGGCGAGGTTCTCGTTCATCTTCACATCGGGCGAACTCCACAGCACCAGTCCCACAATCAGGCCGATGCCTACTTGTCCCACAATCTTGTAGCGGCCTTTCAAGCCGTCCTTGTTGCGGCGGAATATCTTGATGTAGTCGTCCATCCCGCCCAGGAAGCCGAGCCATACGGTAGTGATGATCATCAGGATAAGGTAGATGTTGCGCAGCCGTCCGAGCAGAAGCACGGGCAACAGGATGGCGACGATGATGATGATGCCTCCCATTGAGGGCACACCCACCTTATTGATACCGAACGGGTCGATAGTGGAGTCGCGCTGCGTCTCTGTTATCTGCTTGCTTTTGAGATACTTGATGAACCTTTCCCCGAACCATGCCGAGATGACAAGCGAGAAGATCAAAGCCAGCAATGCACGGAAAGAGATGTATCCCCACAGGTGGGAACCGCTGATGCCGTACTGCTCAAGGAAGCGGAAAAGATAGTATGACATGTCCTTAATTGTGCTTTTTTGTTTTTATTTCCGGGTCGTCGGCTGTGCCGTCAAAATCGGGGTTCACATCTCAACATTCACGACTTGGAAGCACTCGCGTACAACTTCATGGTCGTCGAAGTGGTGTTTTACTCCCTTTATTTCCTGATAGTCCTCGTGCCCTTTTCCGGCGATGAGAATGACATCGCCTTTCTGTGCCATCATGCAGGCCGTGCGTATTGCCTCCCGGCGGTCGGCTATGCTTATCACCTTCTTCATCTGCGTGGCGTTGAGTCCGGCGAGCATGTCGTTGATGATGTCCTGGGGCTCCTCGAAGCGCGGGTTGTCGCTTGTTATTATCACCTTGTCGCTCTGCTTCACCGCCTCCTGTGCCATGAGCGGACGCTTGCCTTTGTCGCGGTTGCCTCCGGCCCCGCACACGGTGATGACCTTTCCCTTGCCGTCAAGCACTTCATGTATCGCCGCCAGCACGTTCTCCAGGGCGTCGGGAGTGTGTGCATAGTCGATGACGGCGGTGTAGCCTTCGGGCGAACGTATGGGTTCGAGGCGTCCGCTCACACTGTGCAGGGTGCTCATTGTAACGAGGATTTCCTCTGGCTTCTTGCCGAGCATCACTGCGGCGGCATATACGGCAAGCAGGTTGCTCACGTTGAACTTGCCTATGAACTGCACGCCCACCTCATGGTTGTCAATGTCAAGGTACATCCCTTCGAAGTGGCACTCTATTATCCGTGCCTTGAAGTCGGCCATGGAGCGTGTGGAGTAGGTCTTCACCGTCGCTTTGGTGTTCTGCGTCATCACCATGCCGTTGCGGTCGTCGGCGTTGGTTATGGCGAAGGCTGTCTTGGGAAGGGAGTCGAAGAATGCCTTTTTTGCGTCGCGGTAGTTCTCGAAAGTCTTGTGGTAGTCGAGGTGGTCGCGTGTCAGGTTGGTGAAGATCCCGCCCGCAAAGGTGAGTCCGCCAATCCTTTTCTGCGCTATGGCATGCGACGAGCACTCCATGAAGGCATATTCGCATCCGGCGTCAACCATTTTGGCGAGCAGCTCATTGAGTGCTATCGGGGCGGGAGTGGTGTGGTCTGCCGGTACAGGCACATCCACAATATAGTTGCAGACAGTGGAGAGAAGTCCGCACTTGTGCCCCATCTTGGTGAACATATTATATAATAAGGTGGCGATGGTGGTCTTGCCGTTGGTGCCGGTGACGCCCACGAGCCTGAGCTTTGCCGACGGATTGCCGTGGAAAGCCGTTGCCACTTGCCCCACAACATCCTCCGTCGAGGTTACGGCAACGTATGTCACGTCCTCCGTCCTCTCCTCCGGCATGTCCTCGCAGAGCACTGCCTTCGCCCCGAGTTCAACGGCTTTGGGTATGAATTTGTGTCCATCTACCTGTGTTCCCTTCATCGCCACGAACAGATGTCCGTCATTGATGCGTCGTGAATCGATGTTCACTCCGGTGATTTCCACTTCCATGTCGCCATCGGTGGCAGTGGGAGTGATGCCTTTAAGCAAATCCTTTAGTTTCATAAATAATGCTTTTATGTATTTTCCTTACCTTTGTTTCATGCGAAGCGCAGTGTGCACCGCATCCCTTTCCTAATGGCTTTCCCTGCCGGGATGCTCTGTTCCACCACCTTGCCCCGTCCTTGTATCCTCACGCTCACGCCCCGTCTCTCGATGGCATACACGGCATCCCGCGCTCCCATGCCGCTCACGTCGGGCATGATGTTGTCGGCGTATGAGGGCTGTTGCGTGAGGGTTATGTCCTTATGACGCTCGGTGACGGCCTTGCCCCAGATGGGATTGCCGTCGGTGTACGACCCGCTCCAGTTGGTGCGGGTGCGGAAACCGAAGTGGGTGAGCACATAGTCGGCGGCAAGGAGGTTGCCGTTCTTCACCTGTGGGACGAGGATTGACGAGGAATCGCGTGCGTCCTTCGCCTCGAACTTGAGGCTTTGCGCCATTATCCCTTCGGCTATGTCGTGGAAGACAACGCCGCTCATGCCTCCGCCCGATGCCGGCAGGCCTGTCTTCTGTATGCAGACTATGCACGAATAGCGCGGGTTGTCGGCAGGGAAGAAGCCCGCAAAACTGAGCAGGTACTTCACCGCTCCCGACTTGTAGCCTCCCTTTCCCTGTGATATCTGTGCCGTTCCCGTCTTTCCTGCCACGAGGAACGACGGCGACCCCGCCTTTTTCCCGAGCCCCTGGCTCACCACATGCTCAAGGATTGTCTGTATCTCGCCCAGTGTCTTTGGCTTGCAGATGCTCTCGCGCTGCACCACCGGCGGGAATTCGGTTATCTTCTCGCCGTCCTTTCTCACCTCCTTTATGAAGCGCGGTCGCATCATCTTGCCGTTGTTGGCAATGGCGTTGTAGAAGGTGAGCGTGGAAATGGGCGGCACCTGGGTCTCGTAGCCTATGCTCATCCACGGTAGCGTGGTCTTTGCCCAGTTCAGGTACTGCTTGCCGCGTTTGTCTTTCTTTGGCATTCTTATCTTCGCCGGGGAGTAGCCGAGTATTGGCAGGTGTAGGTCGTCGGCGAGTCCGAGGCGGTGAATGCCTTTGACGAACTCCTCGGGGCGTGTCTTGAAATGGTCGTCGATGATGCGGCTGATGCCGATATTGGAACTGTACATCAGCGTTTGGGGCAGCGTCAGCATTCCGTAGCCGCCGCTTCGCCAGTTGTGGTCCTTCATGTCGCGTCCGTACATGGGCCATACGCCGCCCGCAGTCTCCACATGGCAGGTGGTGTCCACCACCCCTGCGTCGAGAGCCGCCATTATCGACGCAGTCTTGAACACCGAGCCTGGCTCCAGAAGGTCGCTTACGGCGTGGTTCTTTATCTCCCGGTACTCGCCGTCGCTGCATTTGTCCATGTTCACTATGGCTTTCACGTCGCCCGTGTGCACTTCCATCACTATCGCCACGCCCACTGTCGCGTTGATGAGTTTCAGCTCCTTCACGAGTGCGCGCTCCGCCAGATCCTGCATGCCCACATCTATCGTTGTCACGATGTCTGCCCCGTCGATGGGCGGCACATCGGTTATGTTAATGTAGCGGTTGAGCACTTTGCGGCGGAATTTCGTTCCCGTCGTGCCCCGCAGGATGGAGTCGCATGAGAGTTCGAGTCCGCATTGTGCCGTGTCCTTGGCTCCGTACATCTTGCCTATCGTGCGCTCGGCGAGCGAGCCGTATGCCTGCTTGCGTGCCTTGAAGTCTTTGTAGTGAAATCCCGCCCTCTTGCCGAGCGAGAAGACAGGCAGACGGCACACCTCGGCATAGGTGCTGTAATTGATGCGTTTGGGCCACATCAGCCAGTGCGCGCTGTTCTTACGCTGTCCTTCGTTGAGGCGTTTCTTGAATTCCTGTGCCGACCTTTCGGGGAAGATGGCGCTCAGTCCCATGCAGATGGAGTCGAGTTTCTCCTCCCATAGGGTGTCTTTCTTCGCCGCTTTCAGCGCCCGGAAGTCCATGTATATCTTGTATTCCGGCAGCGACGAGGCCAGCAGATGTCCGTCGCAGCTCAGTATGTTGCCCCGTGCGGGCGGTATGGGCTTGTTGTCGGCCTTTACGCGGTCGGCCACTTGCAGCCAGAAGTCGCGTTTGGCGGTCATTGTGTAGAGCGTCTTCCCTATTATGGCCACAGTCAGCAGCGTCATCACGATGGCGATGAAGCTATATCGTGGCATCACTTTCTTGTAGTCGAATTTGCTCATTTTCAGTTGTTTGTCGGTATCTTTATGATATATGGCGGCTGCGTGGGCATGTGCAGCGTACTGTCCTTGTTGCTTCTGAGTTTCTCGAGCACCTTGCTTTCGCGGCTCTGTTCGGTGAGTTCGCTGTTGCTTGACAGTGCCCGGTATTTCGCGTCTTGCAGTTCTTTGGTGAGGTCTTCAATCTTTATCTGGTTCTGCTGGCAGCTGTACCTGTTGCTTATGTAGATGATGACGAAGATGAAGACGATCATTATCACTCCTATCTGGTGTCTCAGTAACTTGGTGTTGAGTATCTCGCCGCCGAGTACTTTCGCCAGGCTCAGCTCGGAAACGTTGCCTTTCTCGCCCTCTTCCGTCTGTCCCCTGATGATGGAGAGGAACGTTTCCGCCGTGTCGTCGGCGTTGCCCGTGCCGTCCGTTGCCGTCTTGGCAGTGTCGCCGTTGGCGGCCTGTGCCTCCCGTGCGGCTATGTCGTCAAGCACTTGCCGCGGGTCGGGTGTAGTGATGTCTTCGTCCTGTTTCATTTCTTTTCGGCAATTCTGAGTTTCGCGCTCCGGCTTCTCGGGTTCTTCTCAGTCTCTTCGTCCGTCGGCGTTGTCACCTTGTTGTTCACGAGGCGGAACGGGGTCTGTATGCGTCCGAAGAAGTCCTGCTCCGCCTTCCCTTCCGCGTTGCCCGTCTTCATTATGTTCTTCACTATGCGGTCTTCGAGCGAGTGGTAGGTTATCACCGACAGTCTTCCGCCCGGCGCGAGCAGTTCCGTGGCGGCGAGGAGCATCTCCTTGAGGGCGTCCGTCTCGTGGTTCACCTCGATGCGCAGGGCCTGGAACAGCCTTGTCATGTCCTTCTTGCCGCGTTCGCGGCGCAGCAGCGGCTCGGTAATGTCCATAAGGTCGGTGGTCGTCGCTATCTTCTTCGCCGCACGTGCCTTGGCCACGGCTGCTGCGAGGCGGCGCGAGTTTTTCAGTTCGCCGTAGATGTAGAACACATCGGCAAGGCGTTCCTCGTCGTAGGTGTTGAGGATGTCGGCAGCGGTGAGTCCGGCGCGCTTGTTCATGCGCATGTCGAGAGGCGCGTCGAAGCGGAACGAGAAGCCCCGTGCGGCATCGTCGAAGTGGTGCGACGACACGCCGAGGTCTGCAAGGAGCCCGTCTATGCGGCCGATGCCGTAGTAGCGCATCCAGTTCTTGAGGTAACGGAAGTTGCTCCGCACGAAGGTGAAGCCCGGGGCAGGGCAGGGGATGTTGCTTTCGGCGTCGGCATCCTGGTCGAAACTGAACAGGCGTGCGCCGCCGGTGAGCCGGCGCAGTATCTCGCGCGAGTGCCCTCCTCCGCCGAAGGTGACATCCACATATACGCCGCCGGGCTTTATCGCCAGGGCGTCGATGCTCTCACGGAGCATCACAGGCACATGATATGTCTCGGCTGTCTTTATTGTCATAATCCGTTTGTGCTTGCCGTTTCCTCGCCCATGATTTCCTCAAGGGTCTTGCCGAACTCTGCCGCTTCCATGAACGGCTTCTGCGCGCGCTCGCTGCTCCACACTTCTATGGTGTCGCCCATGCCGATGAACTTCAGATCTTGCTCTATGGCTGCCATCTGGAGGTATCGCCGCGGCATGAGGATGCGCCCGTTGGAGTCGAGTGACACCGTCTCCACGTCCGACACGAACTGGCGGAATATCTGTTGGTGCGTGGGGTTCCAGCGGCTTAGGCGCATGCGCAGGGCATCCATCTGCTCGTTCCACACCGTTTCAGGGTAGAGCACGAGGCACTGCTGGAACACGTCCTTGCGCAGGACGAGATGTTCCTCGCCCGCGGCTTGCAGCACCTTGCGGAAAGCTGCCGGAAGGAATGCCCTGCCTTTGGTGTCGGTACGTGCTTCTATGTTGCCTAAAAATCGCATGTGTACAATATAAATGCTTTTTGGCTTCAAAGTTACACAAATTTCTCCACAACGCTCCACTTTCCCCCACAAATATTGTTCCCGAGTGCGTTTTTTTTATTTTTTTTGAGGCAGGAGAGGGGCGTTTTCGGGGAAACCGGGGTGCTTTCCCAGTTCTGAAAATTGTAAGCCGGGTGCGAAAAGAAGCCTTCTTTGCTGACCGGCCAAATTTTCGTTTTTCCGCCATGACATTAAGATTTTGTTACGGAAACGAACATTTTTCAACGAAAAATAAAAATTTTAGAAAAAGATATGTTATTTTTGCAGTGCATTAGCAAAAGAAAGCATGGGCGAGATAACAGAGAAGACCATCGACATCGACAGGATTTTGCACGGCAAGATGGGGCGGAAGGCACGCTATGTGCCACGTCCGCTCACGGCATGGCTCAAAAGGATCATCCATCAGGACGAGGTGAACGCCTTTATCTGGGAGAACCGCCGTCTCACAGGCGTGGAGTGGCTTGAGGCATGTGTGCGCTATCTCAAAATGGACATTGAGATTGTGGGCAAGGACAACCTGCCCCCTGCCGACGACGGACGCCTCTACACTTTCGTGTCCAATCACCCTCTGGGCGGTCAGGACGGCGTGGCTCTGGGTGCCGTGATAGGGCGCCATTACGGCGGACGCCTGCGCTATCTCGTGAACGACCTGCTCATGAACCTGCCCGGACTCGCGCCCCTGTGCATCGGCATAAACAAGACGGGGCGCAACAGCCGCGACTTCCCGCGCATGGTGGAGGAGGGCTTCCGGGGCGACAACCACATAATAATGTTTCCCGCCGGGCTCAACAGCCGCCGTCGTCCCGACGGCACCATCCACGACATCGCATGGAAAAAGACATTCCTTGCCAAAAGCGTTGAGCACCGGCGCGATGTGGTGCCCATACATTTCAGCGGGTGCAACAGCCGCCGTTTCTACCGCATAGCACGGTTCAGCGACCGCTTCCTGCCGTTCAACCTTGCCATGGTCTTCCTCGTGGACGAGATGTACCGCAACGTGGGCAAGCATTTCACCATACACATAGGCAAGCCCATTCCATGGCAGACCTTCGACCGCTCGCGCACACAGGCAGAATGGGCGCAATGGGTGGAGGACAAGGTGTATGGACTGCCAAAAGGCTGAGCCCCGCCCCGTCCGCAAGAATGCAACGAGAAAAAGTCAAGAGAAAACTATAACAATGGAAGAGCCAATCATAGCACCCATTAGCAAAGAGATACTGAAAGGCGAACTCACGCCCGAGCGGCAGCTCCGCATGACCAACAAAAGCCACAACGAAATCTATGTCATCACGGCACACAACGCCCCCAACGTGATGCGCGAGATAGGGCGTCTGCGCGAGATAGCGTTCCGTGAAGCTGGCGGCGGCACGGGAATGCCGGTGGACATCGACGAGTTCGACACCTGCGAGCAATGCTACAAGCAGCTCATAGTGTGGAATCCCGAGGCCGAAGAGATAATCGGCGGCTACCGCTATATGCTCGGAAGCGACTGGCAACTCGACGGCAACGGGCAGCCCAAGCTCGCCACAAGCCACATGTTCCACTTCTCTGAGAGGTTCCTAAGCGACTATATGCCATACACCGTGGAACTGGGACGCTCTTTCGTGACACTCGAATACCAGAGCACCCGCCGCGGGGCGAAGAGCCTCTTCGCACTCGACAACCTATGGGACGGGCTCGGGGCTCTCACCGTCATAAAGCCCGAGGTGAAGTATTTTTTCGGGAAAATGACGATGTACCCCTCGTACATACGCCGCGGACGCGACATGATACTATATTTCCTGAAAAAGCATTTCGACGACAGGGAGAACCTCATAATCCCCCTAAAGCCGTTAAAGATAGAGACTCCCGAGAGCGAACTCGCCGCACTCTTCTCGAAGGACAACTTCCGCGAGGACTACAAGATACTCAATGCCGAGATACGCAAGCTCGGCTACAACATCCCGCCGCTCGTGAACGCTTACATGAGTCTCAGCCCGACGATGAAGCTTTTCGGCACCGCCATCAACTACGGCTTCGGCGATGTGGAGGAAACGGGCATATTAATCGCCGTCGATGAGATACTCGAAAGCAAGCGGGTGCGCCACATCGACTCGTTCATTAAGGAGCATCCCGAGGCGTTGCACATAACAAGCGGGGCCAACAACGTGATTTACCGCGAGAAGGGCTGACACCGGCGCGCACATCACGTTCCACCCCTCACAACCAATCCGCAGGATTTACATTTTATAACTAAAAACTATAGTAACATGAAACTCAAATTTTTTGCATCGGCAGCAGCTGCCGTAGCTATGCTCTTCACAGCCGGTACGGCTGCGAACGCACAACAGACACCGCGACCGGAATATCCGCGTCCGCAGTTTGAACGCGCCGCATGGGTGAACCTCAACGGCACATGGACCTACTCTTTCGACTTCGGAAAGACGGGAGAGGAAAAGAACTGGCAGAACCAAAAGGCCTTCGACGGGAAGATTCTCGTGCCCTTCTGCCCCGAAAGCTCGCTCTCAGGCGTCCAGTACACCGACTTTATCAACAGCATCTGGTATCAGCGCAACATCAACATCCCCGCCGGATGGGACGGAAAGAAAATCCTCCTCAACTTCGGTGCGGTGGATTATGAGGCGCATGTCTATATCGACGGCCGCCTGGTGCGCCTGCACAACGGCTCGGGCTCGTCGTTCAGCTGCGACATCACAAGGTATGTCAAGGCAGGACAAAGCCACAACCTCGTCGTACAGGTGAACGACGACCTGCGCAGCGGCATGCAGACCGGCGGCAAGCAGAGCTCGCGTCTCAACTCCTACGCCTGCTCCTACACTCGCACCACGGGCATCTGGCAGACAGTGTGGATGGAAGCCGTCGATAAGGAAGGCTTGAAGAGTGTCTTCGCAGTGCCCGACATCGACCAGAAGCAGCTCGTCATCCACCCGCAGTTCTACGCCGAGAATGCAGGCAACCGCCTCGTCGTGACCCTCCTCGACGGCAACAAGGCGGTGTCCAAGGCAACTGTGGTGTGTGGCAACAACTCCGTTGTGGTGCTGCCCGTGAAGAACATGAAGCTTTGGAGTCCCGAGTCACCCTTCCTCTACGGAGTGAAATACCAGGTGGTGAAAGGCGGCAAGGTGATCGATGAAGTGAACTCCTACGCAGGAATGCGCAAGGTGCATCTCGCCAACGGCTACTTCTACCTCAACAACAAACCCTATTACCAGCGGCTTGTGCTCGACCAGGGCTTCTATCCCGACGGCATCTGGACAGCACCCACCGACGCTGCCCTGAAAAAGGACATCGAACTCGCCAAGGCCGTGGGCTTCAACGGTGCACGCCTGCATCAGAAGAGCTTTGAGGAACGCTACTACTACTGGGCCGACAAGCTGGGCTACCTCACTTGGGGAGAGAGCGCAAGTTGGGAGCTCAACTGGAACAACAACGAGGCATGCGGCAACTTCATCAACGAATGGGCAGAACTCGTGGAGCGCGACCGCAACCACCCGTCGCTCGTGACATGGACCCCGCTCAACGAGACATGGACCCTCACCGACCCCGAGGTATATACACGCTTCGTGCAGAACCTCTACCAGCAGACAAGGGCACTCGACGGCACACGGCCCGTGAACGATGCGAGCGGCGACGCACACATCGTCACCGACATCTGGACAGTGCACAACTATGAGCGCGACCCGCAGAAGCTCGTGCAGGCATTCACCTTCGAGCACGGCAAGGAGCCTTTCCGCAACGTGCGCGACAAGGACTGGCTCGCTAAGTACGACGGGCAGCCCTACATGCTCGACGAGTTCGGCGGCCTGCCATGGATTAAGGAGTCTGACCGCAGCACCTCATGGGGCTACGGCAACAACATCGACAACATAGAAGACTTCTACTCCATCCTCCGCAAAGAGGTGGAGGCCATCAAGAGTTGCAAGCACATCACCGGCTTCTGCTACACCCAGATCACCGATGTGGAGCAGGAAAAGAACGGCATCTACCACTACGACCGCACGCCGAAGTTCGACACGCAGCGCATAAAGGAAATCTTCGAGCTCATCCCGTCGAATATAGAGAAGGTGGAGGACCTGAGCTATTGATACAACGCCATTGTTGATTTGTAATTCATAAAGAAGGGAGACCGGGCATTTATGTCCGGTCTCCTGCGTTTATGGCAGCAGGAGGTCGGGCGTCTCGCCGACAACACGAACAACAAATAAGGATATGGCGCAGAAAAAATGCGCCGCCGCATGCGTATGGTGGCGGAATTCTGTGTAACTTTGCAGGCGGCGGCAGCTCTGGAAGAAGGGCTTCCCGCCGACATTCGGAGCCTGAAACTTTGAACTTGTATATGATATGAACTGGCAGCAACTCATCTCCAACAAACGCCTTGGGCAGGAAGTGCACCATCCCGAACGGCACGACGACCGTTCGGAATTCAAGCGCGACTACGACCGCCTCATCTTTTCCGCCCCGTTCCGGCGCATGCAGAACAAGACACAGGTGTTCCCCCTGCCGGGAAGCATCTTTGTGCACAACCGCCTGACGCACTCTCTCGAGGTGGCAAGTGTGGGAATGTCGCTCGGTAACGATGTGGCGCGGGTGCTGATGCAGGCGCATCCCGAGCTGCGGGGCACGCTGTTCGAGGAGATCGGCACCATCGTCAGTGCTGCCTGTCTGGCTCATGACATGGGAAATCCCCCGTTCGGGCATTCCGGTGAGAAAGCCATCCAGGCGTTTTTTAAGGAGGGAAAGGGGTTGCAGCTCAAGCCGGATGTGCGCCCGGAATTCTGGACCGACCTCGTACACTTCGAGGGTAACGCCAATGCCTTCCGTCTTCTCACGCACCGTTTTCACGGCAGGCGCAAGGGCGGCTTTGTCATGACCTACACCGCTCTCGCCTCCATCGTGAAGTATCCGCACTCCTCGCAGTGCGCAGGAAAGAAGGGGAAGTTCGGCTTTTTCTGCACAGAGGAGCCTTACTTCCGCCGCATCGCCGACGAGTTGGGGCTCATCCGTAAGCCGTCGGAGAACGGCGGGACGGTGTATGTGCGCCATCCGTTGGTGTATCTCGTCGAGGCCGCCGACGACATCTGCTACGAAATAATGGACATTGAGGATGCACACAAGCTGCGCATACTCTCTTTTGAGGAGACATCCGCCCTGCTTCTCGGTTTCTTCGACACCGGTACAAGGCAGAAAATACAGCAGCGCATCACTGACGAGGGCATCACCGACAACAACGAGAAAGTGGTGTATATGCGTGCCAGTGCCATAGGCCTGCTTGAATCGGAATGTGCCCGCGCCTTTGTCGCGCACGAGGAGGAAATCCTCAACGGCACGTTCAAGGGCTGTCTCATGGACAATGTGCAGGAAACGGTGGCGGAAGCCTACCGCCGCTGTACAGAGGTGAGCTTCCGGAAGATATACAACAGCAAGCCGGTGCTTGATGTGGAGCTGAGCGGTTACAAGATAATGGAGACGCTCATGGAGACGCTTATGGAGGCGGCGGTGAGTCCGGAGAAATACCACTCGGAGCAGTTGCGCAAGCGGTTCAGCAACCAGTACGACATCAACAGCGGCGATTTCGAGACCCGTGTCATGTCCGTCATCGACTTCATAAGCGGCATGACCGACATCTTCGCCCTCGACATCTATCAGAAAATCAACGGCATCTCGCTGCCTGTCGTGTAAAACCGCGGGAATTTAACTTGTAAAAGCCTGTTGGCACATAAAAACAATCCTTGGCGTCGCTGCCTTTATCGCGGCAACGGGTGTCTCGGCACAGACATTCGCCGACAGTCGCGTGCAGGTGAAAACAAGAAATCATGTGGGGCGCCGCATCGATGCCTGTCCTCCGGGAAAGACAAGAGGGAATGCCGGTTTTTGCATCTCTTCATTAAAAATATTCTGCGGGAAACGGTGCGTTTGGCAGGAATTTATTAATTTTGCATCACCTTTCAAGCAAGTAAAGCAGGGCAATTGCCTTGCCGACAATGGAGTCTCGCTGCTTCAGGAAGGCGTTTTTATGACATCACTCACTTTCCGGAATGCGTTGATACGCACCTTCAACAAGGTACACAGATTTCACAGTTGGGGAGCCTGTGCACTCATCTGACACGCCCTTGACATCTCATTCCCGAAGCCGTGGCCGCAAGTGCGCCGGGGAATGAAACCATAAGCTGACCACATTTTTAACAACACACATTACACTCATTTTATGCACAACAGAATGAAGCGTCTTGCCGTGCTCCTGCTGAGCGCGGCACTGATGCCGTGCCCCGCCATGATGAGGGCACAGACCGCCCTGTTGAAGAGCAGCTTGGACAGGCTTTTCAGCATAGCGGAAACCCATAATGCCAGTCTGCGCACCGTGCGTGCCGCCATAAACGAGGCCGAAGCGGGCGTGGAAGCGGCGCAGAAAGCGCAACTCCCCGATGTGAACGCGCAGCTTTCGGTGTCGTATCTGGGCAACGCCCGGATCTGGAACCGCCACTTCGGGGAAAGCACATGCGCGCCGATGCCGCACTACGGCAACAATTTCCTGCTTCAGGCGCAGCAGGTGGTGTATGCCGGCGGAGCCGTCTCGGCGGGCATACGGCTCGCAAGGCAAAACGCCACTTTGCAGAATGTCAATGCCGCCGACGAGCGGCGCCGCGTGCAGTTCCTCCTCACGGGGCTTTTCCTGCAACTCCATAGCCTGCAAAACCAGGCCGGCGTGTATGCCGCCAACAAGGCACTCGCCGGGAAACAGATAGAGCTGATGAGGCAACGCTACGCAAAGGGCGTGTCGCTGCATAGCGATGTCACCCGTTACGAGCTCTATCTGCAACAGATGGAACTCGGAATGACGAGTGTCACCGACCAGGCCGACATCGTCCGTCGCCAGCTTCTCACCGCCCTCGGCACCGATTCCGCCGCAATAGTCACGCTGCCCGAGACAGCCTTCGCCGATGACGCCATTGCCGTTGGGAGCGAAGCCGACTGGCAGCTGACAGCCGCCGGACAGCATCCGGGCGTGCGGCGACTTGCCCTCGGCGTGCAGATGAGCCGTACAGAAGAGAAAATGGAGCGTGCGGCACTCCTGCCCAAGGTGGCAATCATCGCCGAAGACCATCTCGACGGTCCCATAACGATAGAGGTGCCGCCCATCAACAAGAACCTGAACTACTGGTTTGTGGGCGTCGGCGTGAGCTACAACTTCTCGGCTCTCTACAAGAACCGCAGCAAGGTGCGCCGCGCACGCCTGCACACAGCATGGCAGGATGAGACACTGACAGCCACCCGTGAGAGCGTGGCAGATGCCGTGCATGCCGCATACGTGAACCTCGGCACGGCACGCACGCAGCTCTGCACACGCAGGAAAAGCCTGCAACTCGCGGCGGAAAACTACGACCTCGTGAGCCGCCGCTACCAGAACGGGCTCGCCATAGTGACCGACCTGACCGATGCCGCCAACATGAAACTCGATGCGGAGCTGCAACTCGCAGATGCGCGCATCAACCTCGTCTATGCCTTCTACAACCTGAAGTATGCGGCAGGATGCGTGGAACCATGATGTACAACACCTTCAAAAACAGAAAATCCCATGACAAAGAAAACAACTTTCACAACTGTTTACAACACTTGCGTGCTCCTGCTCCTGCTTGCCGGTGCGGCACTTGTAGTCAATCATTTCGTGCATTTCGGCAGCGGTGAGTTTACGGACAACGCCACCGTGCAGCAGCACATAACCCCCGTAAACACCCGCGTGCAGGGCTTTATAAAGGAGATAAGGTTCGGCGAATACCAGAACGTGCACCGCGGCGACACGCTCGTGATAATAGAGGACAGCGAGTACCGCCTGCAACTCGCACAGGCCGAGGCGGCATTGCAGCGCGAACTCGCCGGGGCCGACGCCACGACATCGGGCATCAGCGCGACGAAGCAGACCATTGGCGTGGGCGAAGCGGGTATCGACGAGGCAAAGGCACAGCTCGACGAAGCCCGGAGGGAGGAGCAACGCTACGCCCAACTGCTGAAAGACGATGCCGTGACACGCCAGCAGTACGATGGCATGCACACCGCCCTGCTCGCCGCCGAGGCACGCTACAACCAGGCGGTGCGCCGCAACGCCACGCTTGCCGACACCAAGAAGGAGCAGGGACACCGCCTCGCTCAGAACCATGCCGCCGTGGAAGCGGCGCGCGCGGCGGTGCGCCTGGCACGCCTCCAGCTCTCATACACCGTCATTACCGCCACTGCCGATGGTGTGGTGGGGCGCAAGGGCATACACGAAGGACAGCTTGTGCAGCCGGGGCAGACCATGGTGGACATCGTCGATAACACCGAGCTGTGGGTGGTGGCGAACTTCCGCGAGACACAGCTCCCCGGCATCGCTGTCGGGGCGGATGTGAAAATAAGTGCCGACGCCGTGCCTGGCGTGGTTTTCCAAGGCACCGTGGAGCGCATAAGCGACGCCACGGGGTCGGCAATGTCGCTCGTGCCGCAGGACAATGCCACCGGCAATTTCGTGAAGGTTGAGCAGCGCATCCCCGTGCGCATACGCCTTTCTGCCGACAGGAATACGGCGAAGCTCCGTGCGGGAATGAATGTGGAATGCGAAGTGAAGCCCTCTGACCGATGAGCGGCGGCACGGTAAAGGACAGGACATGATGGATAACGAAAGAAAACAAAAGTCTGCCGCAGGGCCGCCCATGGCATTCTCCATGCCCATGTACCGCGACTTCGTGCCGCAGTGCGTGCGCCCGTGGATATATGTGGTGCTCGCCTTCTGCTTCCAGTTCTCCAACGGCATGTATATGGGAGCGATGGAAAACGTGACGGGCGAGTGGGGAGTGATGCGCGAGGATGTGCAGATGTGCCTCTATGCCACGCTTACCGGCATGGCACTCTATTTTCCCGTGCTCTTCCGCATGAAGTTCCGCTTCACCAACCGTGCCCTGCTCATGGCGGCGGCAGCGGTGATAGTGGTGTGCAACGCCGTGGCAGTGCTGCGCCTGCCCATGCCCGTCCTGTGGGCGGTGTGTGTGGTGTGCGGCATGGCGAAGATACAGGGCACCTTCGAATGTATGTCCAACATACAGCTGTGGATGACCCCCAAGCGCGACTTTGCGGTGTTTTTCCCCCTGCTTCACGTTGTGCTCCTCACCTCGATAGAAATGAGCGGCTTCATGGCGGCGTGGTTTGCCCACGCCATGCACTGGACATTCATGCACTGGTTCATCGTCCTTCTCATGCTGCTGGTGCTTGTCGTGCAGGCGGCGCTCACACGCCCCGTGCATGCCATGCCGCAGATTGTGCCGCTGAAGGACATCGACTGGTTCGGGGCGCTGCTGTGGTGCGCCTTCTGGTTACAGACGGCGTGGATGCTGTGCTACGGCGACTGGCTTGACTGGTGGCATTCGCCGCGGCTGCGCCTGGTGTGCGGTACGGCATTGGTGACGCTTGCCGTGTGCCTGCAACGCATGGCGCGGCATCCGCATCCTTACTTTGAGCCTGCGATGTGGGGCTATCGCTATGTGGTGCCCTTGATATTGCTCATCGGCGTTGTCGAGGCCCTTTTCTCATGTGAGCATGTCCTTGAAAGCGTGTTCTACGGTGAAGTGATGCACTACGACGGCCTCACCGCCGAGAAGCTCGCCCAATGGTCGCTGCCGGGGATGTGGGCAGGATGCCTGTCCGCGCTTTGTTGGCTGAAGGTGATGCGCTGGAACGCCTACAAGCTGATGGCTGTCGCGCTGCTGGTGTTCGCCCTTTATGCCGGCGGCTTCTATTTCACCGTCGAGCCGTCGGTAGGCATCACGCAGCTGCGCCTGCCTCTGGTGTGCCGCGGTTTCGCCTATGCCGTGCTCAGCATCTCGCTCATGTGGTGTCTGGAGCGTGTCATGTCGTTCCGGCATTTCTTCCAGGCTCTCTCCCTCTTCAATGTGCTCCACATGCTGATAGGCGGGCTTGTGGGTGCTGCCCTGCACGCCCACGGCATGAAATATTACATCGCCGACGGCTTCGCGCGCTGTTCCGGGTGTGTCGATGCGGTGCGCGCGTCGGCGCGCGGGGTTGATGTGGGTGCAGCGGCAGGCGGCATGGCGGAGGCGTTCATGGCACAGTCGGTGAAGATCCTGTTCGGCTGGACACTCATAGCCGCCCTCTTCTTCGCCCTGCTCATGCTTTTGTGGGACATCCCCATGGTGCGGCGCAACATGCGGCACATACCCGAATGGAGCACCGTCGGCATGCGCGTGTGGCGCGGTTTCAGGCGGCAGCAGCGTCTGCAACGCCTGCGCCGCGCACGCCGCCAGGCTGCCGCGCTGTCACGCTGAAACCGCATTTCGTGCCGCCGTCACTTGCACCGAACTGCCTTTGCGCGCCCCTTTCGTATTATTTAATGTGAAAAAGCACGATATGTGGATATTAATAAGTATTTTTGCACATTATAAAAACAAACGCCAAGGCACTTATGGTTAAAATAAAAGTAGTGAACAAGGGGCGGCAGCAACTGCCCGCCTATGCCACATCCCAAAGCGCAGGCATGGATCTCCGCGCCAACATCGACACCCCCGTCACGCTCCGTCCCATGGAGCGCCGCATCATTCCCACAGGCCTTTACATTGCCCTTCCGCCGGGATATGAGGCTCAGGTGCGCCCCCGCAGCGGCCTTGCCTTGAAGCGCGGCATCACCGTCCTCAACTCGCCCGGCACCATCGACGCCGACTACCGTGGCGAGATAGGCGTGCTGCTCGTCAACCTCTCCACCGAGGACTTCGTCATCACCGGGGGCGAACGCATAGCACAGATGGTGATAGCACGCCACGAGCAGGGCGAGTTTGATGTGGTGGCCGAGCTCGACAATACCGAGCGCGGGGACGGAGGCTACGGCCATACGGGCGTAAAATAAATGCGCAAGATGATAAAAAGCACAAGCAGGACATTCATAATGGCACTCCTTGCGGTTGTCATGCTCACAGCCATGGCTCCCGCCCTGGCACGCATCGCCGCCGCCGGCATCATGGAGAACGACTCCACCATGACGCTCCCGGCCGACACCCTCGCCTACGACGACCCGCGTCGCTTCGACGAGTTTTTCCTCTCGGCGGTGTGCCTGAAACAGAAAGGCGACTCCGACAGCGCGTTCGCCCTGTTGCGCCACTGCCTGGAACTCGATTCCACGGCGGCGGAGGCATACTTTGCCTGCGCGCCGTTTTACAGACAGCAGGGCAACGACTCGCTCTCGCTCGAGTGCCTGATGAAGGCGGCACGCCTCGCGCCCGGCAACGACACCTATCAGGAGTATGTGGCGCGCCACTACATTGAGGCGGGCGACTACGACAAGGCCGTCACCGCTTACGAAAGCCTTTACAGCCACCACCGTGACAGGAGCGACGTGCTCGAGATCCTTTTCCAGCTTTATTACAGGAAAAAGGACTACCGCAATGTGCTCAAGACGCTCGACCGCATGGAGCAGATCGACGGCAGCAGCGAGGACATAACGCTTATGAAGATGAACGTGTATGAACAGCGCGGCGACAGCAAGATGGCTCATCAGATGCTGCGGCAGATGGTGGACAGCCACCCCAACGAGCCCAACTACAAGGTGATGCTCGGCAACTGGCTCCTCAACCACGGCCGCCGCGATGAGGCTTTCGCGATGTTCCAGGGCGCACTCGGCGACGACGGCGACAGCGAGTTCGCGCAGATGTCGCTCTACGACTATTACCGCTCATGCGGCAACGACTCCGCCGCCACCGCCGTCCGCGACCATCTGCTGCTCAGTGCCAAGACCGCCGACAAGACAAAGGTGTCCATGTTGCAGCAGTGTATAAAGGAAAGCGAGAGGCAGGGAGGCGACAGCGTGCCCGTGCTGAGGCTCTTCGACCGTGTGATGCAGGCCAACCCGAAGAACGCCGACATCGCCTACCTCAAGGCGATGTACATGCGCTTGAAGGGAATGCCTGCCGACTCCGTGGCGGAAGCCTGCCGCCGTGTGCTGCGCATAGAGCCCGAAAAGGTGTCGGCACGCTTCGAACTCTTGCAGATACAGCTCACCATGGCCGACTGGGATGCCGTTGTCAGCACCAGCACCGAGGGCATACAGTACAGCCCGGAGAGCATGATATACTACTATTTCCTTGGTGTCGCCCACTTCCAGAAGGACGAGGACGATGCCGCCCTCGATGCCCTGAGGCGCGGGATGGATGAGGTTGACGGGGAAAGCATCCCCTCGTTCGTGTCCGACGCCTACGCACTCATGGGCGACATTCTGTACAAGAAGAACCGCCCCGACGAGGCTTTCGCCGCCTACGACAGTTGCCTGCAATGGCGCGACGACAACATTTCTGCCCTGAACAACTATGCCTACTACCTCAGCATGCAGCAGCGCGACCTCGACAAGGCCGAGAAGATGAGCCGCACGACGATAGAGGCGGAACCGTCCAACCCCACTTACCTCGACACCTACGCCTGGATAATGTTCCTGAAGGAACGCTACGGCGAGGCGAAGGCATACATCGACAGGGCGTTGGAGTGCTCCGGCGACTCCGTTCCGGTGGACACCGTCGCCGCACTGGACGGTGTCGTGCTCGAACATGCGGGCGACATCTACGCCAAATGCGGCGAAACCGACCGCGCGGTGGAGCTGTGGGAAGCGGCAGCGAGTGCCGGGGACGGCAGCGCAATGCTTCCCAAAAAAATAAGACAACGGAAATACATACCTGCAAAATAAACTTGGAATGAAGAACAGCTTTTTGAGAATTTTCCCCATACTTGCCCTCGCCGCCCTCGCCTCGTGCGCAAGCAAGAAGACTGTCACCGGCACTGCGGTGCCAACGGCGGCACACGCCGGGCAGAATTCGCCGGACAATGCCGCCGCGGAAAGCCTGGGCGTGGAGCAGGCGGCGTTCCTGCAAAGCGTCAGCGACAACCAGGTGTATGCCACGGACATCGTCGCCGACGCCTCGTTAAAGATAGAGATGGGTGCGAAGCGGCTCTCGTGCGACGGGCAGTTGCGCATGCGCCGCGACAAGATAATACGCTTGCAGGTGCTCCTCCCCATCATCCGCACCGAGATAGCACGTGTCGATTTCACCCCCGACGGCGTGCTCCTCGTCGATAGGTACCACAAGGAATACATCGAGGCGGACTACTCGCAGGTGAGCTTTCTCGCCGAAAACGGCATCACGTTCCACACGCTTCAGTCCCTGTTCTGGAACCAGCTCTTCGCTCCAGGCGAACAGACCGTGTCGCAGCAGACACTCGGGCGGTTCGCCGCCGACCTCGCCGCCGCCACACCGACAGTGCCCGTGACGCTCAGTAGCGGGCGCATGTCCTTCCGCTGGGACGCTGAGAAGGCGTCGGGGCGCATCGTGAAGGCCACCGTGACGTATGACAGCCCGAGCCACAGCAAGTCGCAGCTCGTGTGGGACTATGCCGACTTCCGTGCCCTCGGGGTAAAGATGTTCCCGGCACGGCAGCAGTTCTCGTTCGAGACGGAGGCAGCGGGCAAGCGGCAGTCGGGCACGGTGAGCGTGAACATGGGCACTCTCAGGACCTCGTCCGACTGGGACACGGCGACCGTCCTGTCATCGAAATACCGCAAGATAGAGTCTCGGGACATCCTCAAGAAAATCACTTCGCTGCAATGAAACGACATCTCACCATACTGATGGCGGCTCTGCTCGCACTCACCGTGCCTGCACAGACACGGCAGACCGCCTCCAAGACAAGGGCAACGGCACGCACACAGAGCCGGAAGCCGTCGGCGGCGAAGGGCAAGACCGCAGCCGCAAAGAAGAAAACCACAAAAAAAACGGCGCAGAAGAAGGGCAAGTCCGCGGACAACAATGCGGCGAAATACTCCACATCGGAAATCCGCGGACTCGAAAGCAGGAAGTCGAAGTTGCAGAAGGAGATAAGGCAGCAGGAGAATAAGTTGCGTGCCAACCAGGCGGATGTGAAGAAACGCCTCAACCGGCTCCTGCAAATCAACAGCGAAATAGACCGTCACCGGAAGAACATCGACGGCATACAGCAGGACATCGACCACATCGACAGCAACATCGGCTTGCTCAAAGCACAGCTGAACACGCTCGGGCAGCAGCTTGCCGAGCGCAAGGCAAAGTATGTGAAGTCGGTGCGTTACATCGCGCGCAAGCACACCATGCAGGACCGTCTCATGTTCATCTTCTCGGCGCAGAACTTCGCCCAGATGTACCGCCGCATGCGCTTCGTGCGCGAATACGCCTCGTTCCAGCGTGCACAGGGCGAGATGGTGAAGTCGAAACAGCTTCAGGTGGCGGACAAGCAACGCCAGCTCGAGCAGGTGAAGGGGCACAAGAACAACCTGCTGCAAAAGGGACAGCAGGAGCGCAAGGCTCTCGAAGGGCAGCAGGCGGAGCAGCAGACCGTGGTGAACTCGCTTCAGAAACAGCAGAAAACACTCAAAGGCATCATAGCGAAACAGCGCAAGGACGCGCAAGCCATCAACGCACAGATTGACAAACTCGTGGCAATAGAGGTGGAGAAGGCACGCATACGCGCTGCCGAGGAAGCCAAGCGGAAGGCCGCCGCCGAGGCTGCCGCACGGAAAAAGCGTGAGGAAGAGCTCGCGCGCAAGAAGGCGGAGGCCGAGAAGGCGCGCCTTGAGAACGAGCGCCGCTTGCGTGAAGCCCGTGAGCAGGAGCGCAAGGCGAAGGCCGAAGCCAAGGCCGCCGCCGACCGTGAAGCCGCCGCCAAGAGCCGTGAGACGGCAGCTGCCAAGGAGCGTGCGGCGCAGGCGGCACGCGAGGCCGAGGCGGCACGCGAGGCAATGGAGCGCAAGGCACGCGAGGACGAACGCCGCAGCCGCAACGAGATAGACAAGGCCAAGGAGAGCGTGCAGCGCGCCGCCACCGTAAGCTCGGTGGACAGGATGATGAGCGGCGGCTTTGAGGCCAACCGCGGACGCCTCCCCATGCCCGTCACGGGCTCCTGCCGCATAGTGTCTCACTACGGGCAGAACGCCATAGAGGGGCTCAAGGGCGTCTCCCTCGACAACAAGGGCATCAACATACTCGGTACGGCGGGCTGCCAGGCACGCGCCATCTACGACGGCGAGGTGAGCGCAGTGTTCAGCTACGGCGGCACCACGGGCGTGATAGTGCGCCACGGCATTTATCTCTCGGTGTATTGCAACCTCCGCTCGGTGAGCGTGAACAAGGGTCAGAAAGTATCCACGCGCCAGACACTCGGCACTGTCGGCGAGGACAACATACTCCAGTTCCAGCTCCGCCGCAACGCTGCCAAGCTCAACCCCGAGCAGTGGCTGTCACGGTAGGCGGCTGCGCCTGTCCCATATTCCCGTTGGAAACTTTTGGCGATTATAAATATTCGGCGTATCTTTGTGACATGGATTTAGAATGCCAAGAAATGGACAAGAGAAGATTGGACATCGCTTATTTTCTGTCTTTCTGTATCGAGCAATACAAGAATGAGAAGAATATTTCAGGGGCAGAGGTGGCTCTACTCTTGAAAAGGTACGGTGTCTTGGAGTATCTGAAAGAACATTTCGACGTGCTGCATACACAAAGCAAACAGTGGCTTTTAGCTGACATCGACGAATATATTACACTCAGGAAGGAGGCATCACATGAAACTTTACCACGGTAGTTTGGAAATGGTAGAGTTCCCCGAAATCAGAAAGACGGCAAGAACCTTGGACTATGGGACGGGATTTTACACCACAACTTCTTTCCGGCAGGCTGAGGCTTGGGTGAAGAGGCGCATGAGGGAATGCCACGCGCTTCACGGATATGTCAATGTCTATGAACTGGACTTTGGTGCAATACGCAAAATGAGCTCCTTGATATTTGCCAAGCCTACAGACGAATGGATTGATTTCGTGATGGCGAACAGGACACAAAAGGACTACACTCATTCCTATGACTTGGTGTATGGACCGGTGGCAAACGACAGGGTCTATGCAGCGTTCGCCCTGTATGAAGGTGGAGTGTTGGACAAACAGTCTCTGATACGTGAGTTGAAGACCTACAAACTTGTAGATCAATATTTGTTCCATACGAACGAGTCTTTGAAACATTTGTCTTTTATTGAGGCAAAGGAGGTGGAACCATGAATCTGACAGTGACCCAAGACAACCTGTATTTGTTTTTGCCGTCCAAGGTAAGTTGGATTGCGGAAATGCTGGCAGAAGACGAGGATATCGACATCGTTGAGGCAGTGTCCAGAATCTACGCTTCCGATGTCTATAAGAAATTGGCGAAGGAAGAAACCAAATCCTGGCATTTGGGGCCTGTCGATCTGTACCGGGAGTGCAGGGCGACGGCAGGTGAGTCAGACTGACAGGAAACCGTAGGAGGTCGGGCGGGCCGTTGTAACGCAAAAAGATGTGCAAATATTTGCGGGAATGCGGGGAAATAAGTAATTTTGCAATTGTTCAGTGGAATGAGGGGCTCTGTGAGAGCTCCTCATTTTTGTTTGGAAACCGGCTCTGCGGGCACAGGGGAGCATGTCTCATGCCACGGGGCTACGGTTGGTTTTTTATTCACAAAAGAGTATGATAGACAAAAACGTCGTAAAGAACATCGTCAATGAGTGGCTCGCCGACAAGGAGTATTTCCTTGTCGATGTGGAAATCAGCCCCGACGACAAAATCGTTGTTGAGATCGACCATGCCGACGGGGTGTGGATTGAGGACTGCGTGGAGCTGAGCCGCTTCGTCGAGGCGCACCTCAGCCGCGACGAGGAGGACTACGAGCTCGAGGTGGGCTCGGCAGGATTGGGACAGCCCTTCAAGGTGCCGCAGCAGTACGAGTGCTTCGTGGGCAAGGAAGTGGAGGTGCTCGACGCTGACGGAAAGAAGGTGAAGGGCGTGCTCAAAAGCGTCAACGGCAACGACTTCACCGTGACGGTGACGGAAAAGGTGAAGCAGGAAGGCAAGAAACGCCCGCAGTTGCAGGAGGTGGACCATGCCTACCGGATGGACAAAGTGAAATATACAAAATATCTAATAAAATTCAAATAGAAGAGCAATGGCAGTAAAGAAGAACGAAACAGTGAGTATGTTCGACTCGTTTAAGGATTTCAAGGAGACCAAGAACATCGACCGTACCACCCTCGTGAGTGTGCTTGAAGAGAGCTTCCGTAACGTATTGGCCAAGATTTTCGGCAGCGACGAGAACTTCGACGTGATCGTCAATCCCGACAAGGGCGACTTCGAGATATACCGCAACCGCGTGGTTGTGGCCGACGGCGAGGTGGAGAACGAGAACAAGCAGATATCGCTCTCCGAGGCACGCAAGATAGAACCCGACTACGAGGTGGGCGAGGATGTGTCGGAGAGAGTGGATTTCGCCAAGTTCGGACGCCGCGCCATCCTCAACCTGCGCCAGACTCTCGCTTCGAAGGTGCTGGAACTGGAGCACGACTCGCTCTACAACAAATACAAGGACCGCGTGGGGCAGATCATAGCGGGCGAAGTGTATCAGGTGTGGAAGCGCGAGGTGCTCGTCGTCGATGACGGGAACAACGAGCTCCTGCTGCCCAAGGCTGAGCAGATACCGAACGATGTGTACCACAAGGGAGAGACGATACGCGCCGTCATAGAGCGTGTGGAGAACGAGAACAACAACCCGAAGATCATCCTCTCGCGCACAAGTCCGGCGTTCCTGCAACGCCTCCTCGAGGCTGAGGTGCCCGAGATAGGCGACGGTCTCATCAGCATCAAGCGCATAGCGCGCATGCCCGGCGAACGCGCCAAGATAGCCGTGGAGAGCTACGACGAGCGCATCGACCCCGTGGGAGCCTGCGTGGGAGTGCGTGGAAGCCGCGTGCACGGCATAGTGCGCGAGCTTTGCAACGAGAACATCGACGTGATAAACTACACGGCGAACACCAAGCTCTTCATACAGCGTGCCCTCAGTCCGGCAAAGGTGTCCAACATCAATGTCGATGAGGAGAACCTCAAGGCCGAGGTGTTCCTCAAGCCCGAGGAAGTGAGCCTTGCCATCGGCCGCGGCGGACTCAACATCAAGCTCGCCTCCATGCTCACCGGCTACACCATCGACGTGTTCCGTGAGGTGAACGGTGAGGAAGCCGACGAGGACATCTATCTCGACGAGTTCGCCGACGAGATAGACCAGTGGGTCATCGATGCCATCAAGCGCATCGGCCTCGACACCGCCAAGGCAGTGCTCAACGCTCCCCGGGAGATGCTTGTCGAGAAGGCCGACCTCGAGGAGGAGACCGTCGATAACCTGCTCCGTGTGCTCCGCTCCGAGTTCGAGTAAGCAACGCTGCGCAGGGGGAGCGGAGGCGCCACACCGGCTGCCCGCCGCCCCGTGGCAAGTGCCCCAAAAGTAACAAACAAAAACATTCAAAATCAAGGACAGGCGAAACGGCGTAAGGCAGGCAGTCCGCATCCCGGCTCTCAGGACACACCGCCCCGGCAACGGACAGGAGCAGGCAGAAGTCCCGCTTTATTGCTTCTTTACCCTTTCACTTCCTTTTTAAACGATAAAATATGAGCATCAGGTTAAACAAAGCATTACGAGAGTTGAACATCGGGCTCCAGACGGCAGTGGAGTTCCTTGAAAAGAAAAGCGAACTGGGCGAGGTGAAGCCGGAACCGAGCTTCAAGCTCAACGACGCGCAATACGACGCGCTCGTCGCCGCATTCCAGCAGGACAAGGAAGTGCGCAGTCAGGCGGAAAAGCTCCAGCAGAAAAAGCCCAAGGAAAAGAAACCCTCTCATGATGCGAAGGAACAGCGTGCGGAGGCTCTCCTCACACACCCGTCCCAACAGCAGTACAAGCCGTTGGGCAAGATCGATCTGGACAGTATCGGAAGGAAACCTGCCGCTGCCCCCGCCGTTAAACCTGAGCCTGCGAAGGAGCATCCTGCCGTGACTGCTGCCGTAAGTCATAAGGCAAAGGAGGAAGAGGCGCACACCGTGGCAGCCAAGCCTGCCGCAGCGGCGCAGCAACCGGCGGCGGCAACGGCCGTTGCGGACAGCCCGTCCGGCGACAAGCCTGCGGCGCAGCCCGAAGAAGCCCCCACTGGACAAGGCAATGCACAGCCCGCCGCCGCTGAGACGCCTGCACCGGCAGCATCCGCCGCCGGGGCGGAGCAGGAAAAGGCAGAGGCCGCCCTCTTCACGACAAAGAGCGAGAAGCAGATCCTTAACGCGCCGAAGGTGAACGTGCTCGGAAAGATAGACCTTTCTGCACTCAACCAGAGCACGCGCCCCAAGAAAAAGTCGAAGGAAGAGAAGCGCAGGGAGCGTGAGGAGAAGTCGAAGCAGCAGGGCGGCGAGAAGAAACGCCGTGAGCGCATCAACAAGGTGCGCGTGGATATCAACGCCGCTTCCTCACAGACTGCCCCCTCACAGCCGGGTGCCGCCAGGAACGGCAGCGGCAAGAAGAAGAAAAACCGCAAGGCGCCGCCGAAGCCTCTCGAAGTGAACGAGGAGGATGTGGCACGCCAGGTGAAGGAGACCCTCGCGCGCCTCACAAGCAAGCAGAGCCAGAACAAGAAGGGTGCCAAGTACCGCAAGGAGAAGCGTGAGGCCGCCCAGGAGAGGATGGACGAGGAGCGCCGCGAGGAGCGGAAGGAGAGCAAGACACTGAAGCTCACCGAGTTCGTGACCGTCTCCGAGCTCGCCACCATGATGAACGTGTCGGTAAACCAGGTCATCGGCACGCTTATGAGCGTGGGCATAATGGTTTCCATCAACCAGCGTCTCGATGCCGAGACCATCAACCTCGTTGCCGACGAGTTCGGCTTCAAGACCGAATACGTCAGTGCCGAGGTGCAGGAAGCCATCACCGAGGCAGAGGACGACGAGAACGACCTCGTCCCGCGCGCCCCGATTGTCACTGTCATGGGACATGTTGATCACGGCAAGACATCGCTGCTCGACTATATCCGCAAGACAAATGTCATCGCAGGCGAGGCGGGAGGCATCACCCAACACATCGGCGCATACAACGTGAAGCTCGAGGACGGTCGCCGCATCACCTTCCTCGACACTCCGGGACATGAGGCGTTCACCGCCATGCGTGCCCGTGGAGCGCAGGTGACGGACATCGCCATCATCATCATCGCCGCCGACGACGCCGTGATGCCCACCACAAAGGAGGCCATCGCACACGCACAGGCTGCCAATGTGCCGATGGTGTTCGCCATAAACAAGATAGACAAGCCCGGCGCCAACCCCGACCGCGTGCGTGAGGAGCTCTCCGCAATGAACCTCCTCGTGGAGGAGTGGGGCGGCAAGTACCAGTGCCAGGAGGTCAGCGCCAAGAAGGGACAGGGCGTAAGCGAGCTCATGGAGAAGGTGCTCCTTGAAGCCGAGATGCTCGACCTCAAGGCCAACCCCAACCGCAAGGCCACGGGTTCCATCATAGAATCGTCGCTCGACAAGGGGCGCGGCTATGTCTCCACGGTGCTCGTCTCCA
Source organism: bacterium (assembly GCA_963599085.1). Classification (GTDB taxonomy): domain Bacteria; phylum Bacteroidota; class Bacteroidia; order Bacteroidales; family Bacteroidaceae; genus Prevotella. The sequence goes on from CAVBVK010000002.1 coordinate 113,893, forward strand.
ACGGTACGCTGCGCGTGGGCGACAATGTCATAGCCGGCACGTCGTGGGGACGCATCAAGGCCATGTTCAACGAGCGCAACGCCCGCATTGACAGCGCGGGACCTGCCGAGCCGTGCATCATCCTCGGACTCAACGGTGCGCCCACGGCAGGCGACACGTTCCATGTGCTCGACACCGAGCAGGAGGCGCGCGACATCGCCAACAAGCGTCTGCAGTTGCAGCGCGAGCAGGGCCTGCGCACGCAGAAACGCCTTACCCTCAGCGACATCTCCCACCGCATAGCCCTCGGCTCGTTCAAGGAACTCAACATAATCGTGAAGGGCGACACCGACGGAAGTATCGAGGCGCTGAGCGATTCGTTCATCAAGATGTCCACAGAGAAGATAAAGGTGGATGTGATATACAAGGCCGTGGGACAGATTTCGGAGAGCGACGTGACGCTTGCCGACGCTTCCGATGCCATCATCGTGGGCTTCCAGGTGCGCCCGTCGGCAGCCGCCCGCAAGCTGGCTGAGCAGGAAGGCGTGGAAATCAACACCTACTCGGTCATCTACGATGCCATCGACGATGTGAAGTCGGCGATGATAGGCATGCTCGACAAGGTGAAGAAGGAAGTCGTCACCGGTCAGGTGGAGGTGCGCGAGGTGTACAAGATTTCCAAGGTGGGCACCGTTGCGGGATGTATGGTGACCGAAGGGAAGGTGCACCGTGCCGACAAGGCGCGCGTCATCCGCGACGGTATCGTGGTGCACACCGCCGAGATTGCCGCCCTGAAACGCTACAAGGACGACGTGAAGGAGGTGGCAACCAACTTCGAGTGCGGCATCTCGCTCGTGAACTTCAACGACATACAGCAGGGCGACATGCTCGAGACCTTCACCGAAGTGGAGGTGAAGCAGACGCTTTGACGGGGCTTTTCCCGCTCCGGGATATTGGAACTACAGGCGGGGGTGCGTGCCAAAACCGGCACACACCCCCGCTTTTGTATGCCCGGCACAAGCCGCAGGAGGTCGGGCGGAGTGTAGGAGGTCGGGCGTCCCCGCCCGACGACATCAAGCGAAAGGCTCGCAAGCAAGAACGCAATAAAAGCCCTCTCCCTCTGTG
>CAVBVK010000003.1:0-109900 GCA_963599085.1 bacterium
CGGGACGCCCGACCTCCTGCATTTTGCAAACTTAGCCACAAGACGACAACAACTCCACTTTACCGGACAGCAACATATAATTATAGTGTCCTGTCCAGCCTCCGGAAAAAGGAAAAGCGTTGATTTGGAAGCGAAACATTGCCGTCATTCAGAAATAATGATTAACTTTGCAGGACATACCGGGGCTGACTGGATTTGACAGCGGGATGAAATGGTATGTAAGCACGCGGAGTCTCGGTGGCTAACTCCTTAATCTTAGCGATCAAGAATTTAATTGGCGAAAACAACTACGCTCTCGCTGCCTGATCGAAGTACAGTAGATCGGCTTCATTCCGTCACAAGGTGACAGAACGAGACACTGCTCCAAGGATGTTGTTCCGAATCTGAGGGTAAAGCGGTGCAGGTAAATCGGAAATAGCCTGTGTGTGCCCCGCCGCACGGGTGAAGTTTTAGGGGATAAGGTTGCAATTGGTGGTCCGGGTCTTGTTGCAACACGAAAACCGAAGGCCGGAATAAGCGTGTAGAAAGCGTATGGTTTCCCTGTTTGGACGTGGGTTCGAATCCCACCAGCTCCACATTTGAGGGCGTGTCAAACTTGGCACGCCCTCTTGTTGTATTTTCGTGAAAGGACAAGGGAATGTGCCGGTTTTGCCACATCCCTTGCTTGCGATTGCAGGTGGCGACTTCGTTATGGAGCCTGTTTTTCTGCGTATTGTCCTGGACAATATTGGCCAAGGACACAAAAAGCCTTTCCGCGAAACAATAAAACGGCGACATTTGCGTTTTCATAATATGAATGCAGAGGAAAGGGAAGACAGCTATTCACACATATTGAAATACACCGGTATTTTTGGCGGCGTACAAGGGCTGAACATTCTCGTCGGCGTGATACGCAACAAGTTCACCGCCCTATTCCTCGGTCCCTCGGGAATGGGACTACTTTCCATCTTCAACTCCACGACAAACTTCATCACATCATCCACCAACCTCGGCATACAGGTCAGCGGCGTGAAAATGATTGCCGACACCATGCCCAAAGAATGCCCTGCAAGCCAGGCCAATGCCGTGTGCATGGTGCGCTCGTTCAGCATGCTGGCGGCCCTGCTCGGACTCATAGTGTGCGCCGTCTTCGGCCCTCTGCTCAACATCATCACATTCCATTGGGGCGACCACACGCTGCACTTCATCCTGCTCTCCCCCACCGTCTTCTTCACCATCCTTGCCGGTGGCGAGACAGCGATACTCAAAGCCACACGCCAACTGAAGGCGTTGGCGGTGCAAGCGTCGCTCATGGCACTGCTCTCGCTGGCCATCTCCGTACCCATATACTGGCTGTGGGGCGAGAAAGGCATCATCGGCGTGCTCTTCCTCATGGCGTTCGGCCAGTGGGCGCTGGCTTTCCGCCTATCCTCACGCATCGCGCCGCTGCGGCTCCGCATAAACCGCCGCGTGTGGCTGCGCGGCATTCCCATGCTGCGCCTCGGCATAGCCTTCATGCTGGCAAGCATGATGAACAGCGGTGCCGAGTTTTTGATAAGGAGCTACCTCAACACACGCGGAAGCCTTGAGACCGTAGGCCTCTTCAATGCCGGCATCACCATTGTCATCATCTACGCCGGAATGATTTTCTCGGTGATGGAGTCCGACTATTACCCGCGCCTCTCCGCCATACGGCAGCAAGGCGAAGAGCTGAACACCTGCGTCAACCGGCAACTCGAGATGAACATCATGCTCATCGGCCCCATCATCATTGCCTTGATAATAGGGCTGCCCGTCATCATCCCCCTGCTTTACAACACACAGTTCCTTGGCATGCTCGGCATGACACAGACAGCCGCGCTGGGCATGCTTTTCAAGGCCATGTATCTGCCCATAGAGTATCTGCCGCTCTCGCGGGGCGAGTCAAAGGTGTTCCTTGCGCAGGAGTCGTTCTGCGTGGTGCTGCTCATAGTGTGCGAGATTGCGGGATACAAGCTCGGTGAAGCCACCGGCATAGGATGCCTCACGGGACTCGGCGGAGGCATCGTCACAGCCTACATCATCGAGGCCGTTGCCGTACTTGCCTTCACACGGTGGCACTACGGCTACCGCATGTCGAAGCGCGGCGCCACGGCCATGCTCTTCCATTCGCTCTGCGGACTGCTTGCCCTGCACACCGCCTTCACAAGCGGCCATCCCGCCGCCTACTGGGCTGCCGGCATCGCCATCTTCCTCATCAGCCTCATTTACAGTGCAAGGGTGATACGCAAAAGCCTGAAATAGGGGGACGGGCTCCTACAGAAAGCCTTACCATACAGGCGCGTCAGGGTATGACCACGCACCACGAAGAAACACCGCGCAGGACGAACAGCCCATATCGAAGCCAACACGAAATGCAAAAATGAGGGTGTGCCAGTTTTGACACACCCTCATTTTATATTTTGCCGGATTTCCGCCGGATTTTACCTGTTGTCGGAAATGAGGTTCTCGCCGGTCATGTCGGCAGGCTGCTCCAGTCCCATGATGTGCAGGATTGAAGGTGCCACGTCGGCAAGGCGGCCGTCCTTCACCGTCGCCGAGTTGTTGTCGGTGACATAGATGAATGGCACGGGGTTCAGCGAGTGCGCGGTGTTGGGCGTGCCGTCGGGGTTGATGGCATTGTCGGCATTGCCGTGGTCGGCGATGATGATGGTCTCATATCCGTTTGCCTTGGCTGTCTCCACCACTTCCCTCACACAGTTGTCTATGGCGTGCACGGCCTTGGCTATGGCGTTGTAGATGCCGGTGTGCCCCACCATGTCGCCGTTTGCGAAGTTCACCACGATGAAGTCGTACTCCTGTGTCTTTATCGCTCCCACGAGTTTGTCCTTCACCTCGTATGCGCTCATTTCGGGCTTGAGGTCGTAGGTGGCCACCTTCGGCGACGGGACAAGTATGCGGTCCTCGCCCTCGTACGGAGCCTCGCGGCCGCCGTTGAAGAAGAATGTCACATGGGCGTATTTCTCCGTCTCGGCTGTGTGCAGCTGACGCTTGCCGTTCTTCGAGAGATATTCGCCAAGAGTGTCCTGCACATTCTCTTTCGGGAAGATGATGTTCACTCCTGTAAACGATGCGTCGTAAGGAGTCATGCAGAAGTACTGCAAGCCTTTTATGGTGTGCATGCCGTCCTCTGCGTGCTCTTTCTGCGTGAGGACTTCGGTGAGTTCCTTGGCGCGGTCGTTGCGGTAGTTGATGAATATCACCACATCGCCCTCCTCTATCGTTCCGTTCACGGTGGAGTTGTTGATGGGAAGCACGAACTCGTCGGTCACTCCGTCATCGTAACTTTCCTGCATGGCCTTCACCATATCGTCGCTCTGCTTGCCCTTGCCCTCTATGAGCAGGTCGTAAGCCTCCTTCACGCGGTTCCACCGCTTGTCGCGGTCCATGGCGTAGAAGCGTCCCACAATGCTCGCTATATGTGCGCCGTTGTCGGAGCAGCACTTCTGCACCTGCTCGATGAAGCCCTTGCCCGACTTCGGGTCGGTGTCGCGGCCGTCCATGAAGCAGTGCACATACACCTTGTCCAGACCGTACTCCTTTCCAATCTCGATGAACTTGAAGAGGTGGTCGAGCGAGGAGTGCACGCCGCCGTTACTTGTCAATCCCATGAGGTGAAGCTTCTTGCCCGTCTCCTTGGCGTAGCTGTAAGCCTTTTCCACCTCCTTGTTCTTGAGTATGGAGCCGTCAGCACAAGCACGGTTGATTTTCACGAGATCCTGGTAAACGATGCGCCCTGCGCCGATATTGAGGTGACCCACCTCCGAATTGCCCATCTGTCCGTCGGGCAGACCAACGTCTTCGCCCGAAGCGAGGAGCTGTGAGTGTGCGCTCACCGCTGTGAGATAGTCAAGATAAGGTGTGGGTGTCCTGTAGATTACGTCTCCGTTGCCGTGTTGGCCGATTCCCCATCCGTCGAGAATCATCAGTAAAGCTTTCTTTGCCATATCGTTATATTACTAAAAACTTGTTTGTTTTCGGCTGCAAAATTACAACATTTGCACCGATTGGCAAAATGTATGCCGCTGTTTTTCACGCCATTCCGACCTGTGACGCCAAAAAGTTGCAGGAGGTCGGGCGTCCCCGCCCGACAACATCAAGCAAGCAAGTATATGCTTTGCCTACTTGCACGTTTGGTCGGCAGTTTGGGTGTTGTTGTCGGGCGGGGACGCCCGACCTCCTGAATATAGTGCATGTGCAGTAAAATTATTTGACAACGGGCACTTCCTTTCCAGGGATTTCACTTGGGCGTGAAAGCGGGGACACGGGCGTTTTGTGGCGGAGAAAACGGGGCTTTGTGGCAGAACAAGCCTTACTTGCACTGCAAAGAAGGCTTGTTCGCATGACAATTAAGGTGCCTTCGTGCTGCAATTAAGGCTTGTTTGCATTGTAAGTAAGCCTTAATTGCGGTGCGGAGGCCGTCTTTTTGCGCCAAAACATCACTTTTCTTTTTGCACACAAACACCTGCATCCGCCTAACAGTGTGGCAGTCAGCCGCTTGCGACTGCACGCCGTATTTTGCAAAATTCCCGCCGGTTTGCCCTGTCTTCGCGTATGAATGGATTTTGGAGCGGTTGGAAATGCAAATATAAGACAAGCGGGCGGTCAGTGTGTAATGTTGCAGCTGTAGGCGGTCGGGCGTCCCCGACCGCCTTGTTTTCCTTTTACCTACTGCCCTGTTTCTGCTTTTTCAGCGTAAACTCGAAGCGCAGTCCGCCCTCGATGTTGTTGTGCACGCTGATGGTGCCGCCGTGCAGCAGCACGGCGTTCTTCACAATGGCAAGCCCCAGGCCGGTGCCGCCCATCTTGCGGCTGCGCCCCTTATCCACACGGTAGAAGCGTTCGAAGAGCCGCGGCAGGTGCTCGGAGGCCACTCCCGTGCCGTTGTCACTGAACGTGAAGTGCCATGCGTCGGCGTCGCTTTCGGCAGTGAGGGTGACGGTGGTGCCCTCGCCTGCGTAGGCTATGGCGTTGTCGGTGAGGTTGCGGAAGATGCTATATACAAGGCTCTGATTGCCCATTATGACGATCCCGTCGGGCAGTGACAGGCGGAAAGTCATTGACTTCGCCTTCATTTGCAGAGCGGTCTCACTCATTATGCCGGTCACAAGGGCGTTGATGTCGATCGGTTCGAATGCCGTCATCTCCGGCGCGTCGTCCATACGGTTGAGCGTCGAGATGTCCTGCAGAAGCGAGGCGAGCCGACGGCTCTGTGCATAGCAGCGTTGCAGGAACTGTGCCTTTGTGGCGTCGTCGGCGTGAGGGTTCTCGAGTATTGTCTCAAGATAGCCCTGGATGCTCGCCACGGGGGTTTTCAGTTCGTGCGCGATGTTCTGCGTGAGCTGACGTTTCAGGATGTCCTGCTCGCGGCGTGTGCTTTGCAGGCGTTTGTATATTTTTATGATACGCTCGGCAATCTCGCCCAACTCGTCGTCGGGAAACCTCACGAGATCCTCCGTTTCGAGCGACTCGTTGTGGTCGGCACGGGTGGCAAAGATGCGCAGGCGGTTGATGTTGCCGTCCAGACGCTTTGTGAAACGGTAGAGGATGACGGTGAGCAGGATGATGGACGTGAGTGCGAACCAGATGTAATGCTGGTCGGCACGGAGCGATTTCGACAGTGTGTTGTTGTAGGGCAATGCGCTGCGTATGACGAGAGAGTCGCGGCTGAAGTAGGTGGCGGAGTAGAAGTATTCGCCGCTCAGTGTCGCACTGTTGCGATCGACAACGGAGCCCGTGCCGTGGGTGAGGGCATGCGCTATCTCAGGACGGCTTGCATGGTTGTTCATTCCCGAGTATTCCTTGAGGCGGTTGTCATACAGCACCTTGCCGTCGGGACTGATCACCGTCACGCGGAGGTCGGGCATTTCGTGCTTGGCCACGTACGCGTCGAGCCATGCCTCGTCCACGGTGCCGTCCTCGCGGAGGCTCTCCTCAAGGTGGGCGTTGTAGTCCTGCAGCTTCATGTTGAGCGTGTCAATCTTGTACTGCTTCTCGCGTGCCTGCTGGAAGACGATGAAAGCCACGGCAAACAGGAGGAACACTGACAGCACGCAGAAGTAGAGTTTGGTGCCGACGCTCATTCGCAGGGTGTCAATTCCTTTTTTCATTATGTGGGTGGAAAACGGGTTAAAGCCTTTCCCCGTTGCGGGAAAGGGTGGCGGACGGTGGGTTATGCGTCGAAGTAATAGCCGAAACCGAGGCGTGTGACGATGCACTTGGCGAAGCGTCCTATTTTCTTTCTGAGGCGGGTGATGTTCACATCCACGGTGCGGTCGAGCACAAGCACATCCTTGGGCCATATACGCTCAATGAGCTCCTGGCGCGAGAACACACGCCCTTTCTCCTCCAGCAACAGGCGGAGCAGCTCGAACTCTGTCTTGGTGAACGGCACTTCCTCGCCGTCGATGCTCACTGTTTTCTTGTCGAGGTTCACCGCTATGCCCTGATAGCTGAGTACCTGCGGCTCATCGCCCTCCCCTTCCGACTGCGTGCGGCGCAGCACGGCACGTATCCTCACGAGCACCTCACGGATGGAGAAAGGCTTGGATATATAGTCGTCGGCACCGAGGTTGAAGCCGGTGAGGGTGTCGTTCTCCGTGTTGCGGGCGGTGAGAAAGATGACGGGGACGGCACTTGTCGCCACATTTTCCTTCAGACGGCGTGCCATCGCGAAGCCCGACATACCCCCCATCATCACATCGAGCAGCAGGAGGTCGTAGCCTGCGATGTCCATTGTCATGGCTTCCTCTGCCGAGGTGGCGGTATCTACGGTGTAGCCCTCTGTCTCGAGATTGAACTTCAGGATTTCAAGCAGATCCTGCTCGTCATCCACCACAAGTATTCTGTAATTTTGTTTCATTATCTTGTCGTTGTCTTTTCCGGTGCAAAATTACCTGCACGTTTCTTCATAAGTGTTGCTTTCGCGTTACAATTCGGTTACAACGCCCTGCCGTCAATACGAAGCCGTGCACTCTATCCCCATAGCCGCCACACGGTCGCGTATGCTGTCGAGCTCCGCGCGTGTGGCTTTGAGCAGTCCGCGGGCGGGAGTCTCGCGGTCGATGGTGTAAATCATCACTTCCCGCGGACATATCTGCCGCAATGCCTCGAGCCAGGGATTTACGAAACGGTCAGCAGTGTTGTCCACATCGCGGCCGCCGGCACTGCCTTTCATAAACATTGTCTGCACGACGGCGTGCCCATGGAAGGAGGCCATCGTGGCGACGATGTCCTCCACACGGTAGGACGGGCTCACGGGACGGTCCACCATCCGTATGTAATCGGCGTCGATGGTGTCGAGCTTCATTATGTTGTTGTCCACCTTCATAAGCGCGCCGTGCACCTCGGGACGGTGTGCAAAGGTGCTGTTCGTGAGCACCGACACCTTGGCTTCGGGAAAGAGGCGGTCGCGCAGGGCAATGGTGTCGTCTATTATGGCGGCAAAGTCGGGGTGCCCGGTCGGCTCGCCGTTGCCGGCAAAGGTTATCACGTCGAGGTGTCCGCCGCCGTCTTTCATCTTCGTCAGCGTCGCTTCGAGGGCTTGCGCCACCTGACGGCGTGTGGGGCGGGGCGAGTGCGGACGGCGGTCGGCATTGAACCCGCATTCGCAGTAGATGCAGTCGAAGCTGCACACCTTGCCGTCGGCGGGCTGCAGATTGACGCCGAGCGACACCCCGAGCCGTCGGCTGTGAACGGGTCCGAAAACGGGTGAGGGATAGATTATGGTTGCCATGATGCTTTCTTTTTAAGTTTCAGTATGTTAAAGACATTGTCGGCAAAGGTATGCAAAATATCCGTGCCGTTGCTGTTAATTGTCGTTAAACTGTCGTACAAGCGGATTATTTTTTGTTACTTTGCAGCCAATTCGGTACAATACCGCCAATTCGGAAATGGGAAAGAAAAGAAACAACGCCCGCAACCGTCAGGGGCTGCAGGCCGTCACTTTATGCATAAGCACCGCAATGGTGCTTGTTTTGTTGGGTTTGGTAGTGTTTTCTGTCCTCACCGCACGCAATCTTTCGGCGTATGTGAAGCAGAACATTGTCGTGACGATGATGCTTCAGGACGACATGACGCCGGGAGAGGCACACAACTTCTGCGCCAAGCTCAAACGCCAGCCATACATACACCGCCTCGAATACATCAGCAAGGAGCAGGCTCTGCGCGAGGGGATACAGGCCCTTGGCACCGACCCGCGTGAGTTTGCCGACACCAACCCGTTCCTCTCGTCGGTGGAGATAACGCTCAAGGCCGACTATGCCAACAGCGACTCGCTGCGCACCATAACGCGTGAGCTGAAGAACTACCCCAAGGTGAGTGAGGTGAAGTACCAGAAAGACCTCATCGACCGTGTGAACTACAACATCGCCAAGATAAGCATCGTGCTCCTTGTGCTTGCCGTACTGCTCACCATAGTGTCGTTCTCACTGATAAACAACACCGTGCGTTTGGGCATATATGCGCGCCGCTTCTCCATACACACCATGAAGCTCGTGGGCGCATCGTGGGGATTTATCCGCCGCCCGTTCGTCATCCGGAGCGTGCTTGTGGGACTTCTTGCCGCACTGCTCGCCTGTGCCGTGCTCGGAGGGTGTGTCTATGCGCTCTATGTGTATGAGCCCGAGACCGTGGAGATACTCACATGGGACGTGCTTGCCGTCACCGCCGCACTCGTGTTCTTCTTCGGCATCGTCATAACGGCGTTGTGCACGATAGTGTCGGTGAACAAGTTTCTGCGCATGAAGGCCAACGACCTCTACAAAATCTGACTGCGGCAGCATGGCGAAGGCATCATCGACTTGAACAAACATTATGAAGGGCGCACCAAGGACTGCGCCAGAACATTGAAACATCATAAAAATGGACAAACGTAATTTCGCTTTCGGCAAGACGAATTTCATCCTTCTTGCTGTGGGGATGCTGATAGTCATTATCGGCTTCGTACTTATGGGCGGCGCAGCGTCTGACGAGACCACTTTCGCCTCCGACATTTTCAGCGTGCGCCGTGTGAAACTGGCACCTGCCGTGTGCTTCTTCGGCTTCATCTCTATCATCTATGCCATCATACACAAGCCCAAGGACTGAGCACGAGAGCATAGATTACCGTTTTTCTTACGAACTTTTTTATAACGAAAAATTGGAATAACAATGGATTGGTTACAGGCACTTGTCCTTGGAGTGCTGCAAGGACTCACTGAATATCTGCCCGTCAGCAGCAGCGGGCATCTTGTCATCGGCTCGTATCTCTTCGGCATGAACGGAGAGGAAAACCTCACCTTCACCATAATGGTGCACGTTGCCACGGTGCTGAGCACGCTCGTGGTGCTGTGGAAGGAAATAGACTGGATACTGAAAGGACTGTTCAAGTTCAAGATGAACGACGAGACAAAGTATTTCATAAACATCGTCATTTCCATGATTCCCGTGGGCATCGTGGGCGTGTTTTTCAAGAAACAGGTGGAGGAAGTGTTCGGCTCGGGACTGCTCATCGTGGGCTGTATGCTCCTCGTCACGGCTGCCCTGCTCGTGTTCTCCTACTACGCCCGTCCGCGCCAACGTGACAACATCTCCCCGCTGCACGCATTCATCATAGGCCTTTCACAGGCCGTTGCGGTGTTGCCTGGACTTTCCCGCTCAGGCACGACGATAGCCACGGGGCTGCTTCTCGGCAACAAAAAGGCGAAGCTGGCACAGTTCTCGTTCCTCATGGTGATACCTCCCATACTCGGCGAGGCCCTGCTCAATGTCGTAAAGGGGCTGAAGGGCGAGGAGACATTCGGCGGAATAGACGCTTTGCCGCTCATCGTGGGTTTCGTGGCCGCCTTTGTCAGCGGCTGTATCGCCTGCAAATGGATGATAAACATTGTGAAGAAAGGCAAGTTGGTATGGTTCGGCGTGTATTGCGCCATAGCCGGAGCCGCCACAATAGTGTTCTCATTCATGTAACGAAACCGCCCGCCCGACGATGAATTTCGCAAAAGGAGAAGTAATAGCAATAGACAAGCCCTACCGTATGTCGAGCTTCGGTGCACTGGCACATGTGCGCTATCTCATTTCGCGCAAGCTCGGCGTAAAGCGTGTAAAGATAGGCCATGCCGGCACACTCGACCCCCTTGCCACCGGCGTGCTCGTGCTCTGCACGGGCAAGATGACCAAGCGCATAGAGGAGTTTCAGGGACATTCCAAGGAATATACCGCCACACTGCAGCTCGGTGCCACCACCGCCAGCTACGACATGGAGCACGAAGTGAACGCCGTCTATCCCACTACGGGCATAACGCGTGAACGCATAGAGACGGTGCTGGCACAGTTCGTGGGCGACATACAGCAAGTGCCGCCCACATACAGTGCATGCAAGGTGAACGGCGACCGTGCCTACGAGTTGCGCCGCAAGGGCAAGGACGTGGAGCTTGCGCCCAAGAATATACACATCGACGCCATCGACATACTCGGTTTCGACGCCAGCAGCATGCGCCTCGACATAAGGGTGGCATGCGGCAAGGGCACATACATACGCGCCTTGGCACGCGACATAGGCAAGGCTCTGGGCAGCGGAGCCTATCTTACGGACTTGCGCCGCACACGCGTAGGCGGTTTCCGTGCGGAGGACTGCATCGCTTTCGATGCGTTCGGCGAATGGCTTGACGACCAGAATATAGAAAACAACGAAGAGGAAAACAGACAGACATGAAATTATCACAATTCAAATTTAAGTTGCCCGAGGAGCTGATAGCACTCTATCCTCACAGCGTAGAGCACGAATTTGTAAACAGCGCCGGCGAGAAGCGCACCTTCCGTGTCACCCGCAGCGACGAATGCCGGCTCATGGTGCTGCACCGCAAGTCGCAGACCATAGACATGTACCGCAAGGATGCCGACGGGAAACCCATAGAGGGCGACTTCCTTGACTTCCGCAATGTGCTCGACTACTTTGGCGAGGGCGACACTTTCATCTTCAACGACACCAAGGTTTTCCCCGCACGCCTGTACGGAACGAAAGAGAAGACCGACGCAAAGATAGAGGTTTTCCTGCTTCGCGAACTCAATGAGGAAATGCGCCTGTGGGACGTGCTTGTCGAACCTGCGCGCAAGATACGCATCGGCAACAAGTTGTTCTTCAACGAAAGCGGCAACATGGTGGCCGAGGTCATCGATAACACCACAAGCCGCGGCCGCACGCTGCGTTTCCTCTACGACTGCCCCCACGATGAGTTCAAGCACGACCTGTACTCGCTCGGCGAAGCACCGCTGCCGCGCTACATCATCGACAGGCGCGAGAACCCGCACGGGACGGAGGAGGATTTCGATGATTTCCAGTGCGTCTTCGCCAAGAATGAAGGTGCCGTGACAGTTCCGGCAACAGGTCTGCACTTTTCGCGCGAGCTCCTGAAACGCATGGAAATACGGGGAATGAACTTCGCATACATCACTCTCCACTGCGGACTCGGCAACTTCCACGACATAGAAGTGGAGGATCTCACCAAGCATAAGATGGACTCCGAGCAGATGATGGTGGGTGCAGAGGCGTGCCGCATAGTGAACGCAACGAAGCGTGCGGGGCATCATGTGTGCGCCGTGGGCACCAGTGTGGTGAAGGCAACGGAGACCGCCGTGGGCACAGACGGCATGCTCAAGGAGTTTGAAGGATGGACAAACAAGTTCATCTTCCCTCCCTACGACTTCGGACTTGCCGACAGAATGATTGCCAACTTCTATCATCCCTACTCCACACTCCTCATGGAGACGACCGCGTTCGGGGGCTATGACCTCGTGATGGAGGCTTACGACCTTGCCGTAAAGCACGGCTACAAGTTCGGGTGTTATGGTGACGCACTCCTCATCCTCGACGACTGATGTGCCGGCAGAGGCGAAACGGCATTCCCTTCACAGGCGACATGGAGCATAAGGCATATCTCTCGTTAGGCTCAAATCTGGGCAACCGCAAGCGCATGATGCGTGAAGCCATCGGCATGATAGGCGCGCTGGCAGGGAGAGTGGACAGAGTCTCGTCGCAATATGAGACCGAGCCGTGGGGGTTCTCCTCACCCAACATGTTCCTGAACATGTGCATACGCGTGCTCACACCGCTGTCGCCCATGCAACTTCTCACTGCCACGCAGGAGATAGAACGGCGGCTCGGACGCGTGGGCAAAAGCACCGATGACGGCCGTTACCACGACCGTGTCATCGACATCGACATTCTGCTCTACGACGATGAGCACATTTCCACGCCCCAACTCACAGTGCCGCACCCGCTGATGCACGGGCGCGACTTCGTGATGAAGCCTTTGCGGGAGATACTTTGCGATTAGAAAATCTTAGTTTTCACCCATAAACAGAAAAAGAGAGTGTGCCAGTTTGTGAACACACCCTCTTTTTTGTTTTTATACGCGTCTTGCTTTGAAGCCTTAGGACTCCATTCTGCATATGTTTCCGTCCACCTTTTGCAGCAGAAGGCACTCTTCGTTGTACACATCGCAATCCTCAGGTTCGTTGCTTGTGGACTTGCGCATGTCAATGATATTGGTGAGCCGGTGGGCATGAACAGTTTCCCGTTATTGATGCACAAGTCTTGGCCAATGGCCAATGGTTGCAGACAAAGGCATTTTTCATGGGGAAACCTGTTCATTATTCCCGAAAAAGCATTACCTTTGCAACCGCTTGCAAAGTGCAGGCAAAGGGGTGGCGGATGTTTCCGCCTGAGATTATACCCTCTGAGCTGATCCGGATAATGCCGGCGTAGCGAAAAAGGTGAACATAAAAAGTTGCCCCTTTTTGTGTGTTATATTTCAAAATTCAGGTAAAACAATGAAAAAGATTATTGGTGCGGCAATGCTTGCAACCGTAGTTGTACCCGTAAAGGCTGCCACGGAGCAGTCAAGACTCGACACAACAAGCGTGCAACAAATCAGCGAAGTGGTGGTAAAGGCTGTGAGAGCCCCCAAGAACGCACCGTTCGCCGTGGCCAACATCGGACGGAACGAGTTGCAGAACTTCTCGCAATCGGGCAAGGAACTCCCGTTCCTCTTTGCCCGCACACCGGGCGTTATGGCGTGGAGCGAGAACGGAACGGGCACAGGTCCTGTATATATGCGCATGCGCGGAGCTGCCGCCAGCCGCATAAACGTCACCCTCGACGGCGTGCCCCTCAACTCCCCTGAGGACCAATGCGTGTTCTGGGCAAACATGAACAGTTACGGCGCACTCCTTGGCAGTGCACAGATACAGCGCGGTGTAGGCTCATCAACCAACGGCGACGGCGCTTTCGGCGGCAGCATCTCGCTTGCCACGCTCACTCCGCAGACTGCTCCGTCACTCGAACTCACGGGAACATACGGCTCACTCAACACAATGAATGTCGGAATGAACTTCTCCACGGGACTGCTCTGGAAGCATCTCATCCTCGACGGAGCCTACCATGAGACCAACACCGACGGATACATCCACAACACCGGGGGACGCTCGGGCTCATACTACGGCTCGCTCACATGGCTCGGCGACAACTTCACGCTGCGTTACCGCAATGTCGGCAACTTCGAGAAGATGGGGCAGGCATGGAGCGGAGTGACCACCGGCAACAACGACGCCACCATCTACAGCAACGGTGTGAACAGCTACAAGGATATGTACGACAAGGGCTTGGGCAAGTTCAACCCGCTTACGGAGTACATAGTGTTCGATGACAACAGCTACACGTTTGTGAAAGACGCCAACGGCAACTACCAGACAAAACGCTACACAATGCGCAACGGCGGCTATTGGGACAAGACCACCGACAACTTCTACCAAAACCGCAACATTCTCACGGCTTCATGGAAGCCAGCCGCACACTGGACCCACAACGTGACACTGCACTACACCTACGGCTACGGCTACTACAACGAGCTGAAACCCGACGCCACGCTTGCCTCGAAGTTCGGCATCAACGAGACTTACACCAAGGGCGGCAAGGTGAAGTACACCAAGTCGGACGCCGTTCGGCAGAAGGGTCTGACACAGAACGCCTACGGTGCCATATACAATGTGAACTACAAGGACAGCCATTGGGATGTCATCGGCGGCCTCAACATACAGCAGTTCCGTTGCAGCCACTGGGGTTACGTGACATACATCGCCGATGAAGCCATCGAGCGCAAGTATCTCGCAAACGGACAGAAGTACAAATACTACGACTCGGATGCCGACAAAAACGATTACAGCACATTCGTAAAGGCCGACTATCGCTTCGCCGATCACTGGAACCTGTTTGGCGATTTGCAGATGCGCTATGTGAACTACTCCACCGACGGCATCAACGACCGTTTCATCAGCAATGCCGATGGCATATATTCCAACCACCGCCTCAATGTCAATGAGAACTACTTTTTCGTGAACCCGAAGGCAGGTGTCAGCTTCACCAAGGACGGACACAGGGCTTACGCATCCTTGGCTTACAGCAACCGCGAACCTGAACGCAACAACTTTACCGACAACGGCAACTATCCCATGCCGTCGCCCGAGCGTCTGCTCGACCTCGAACTGGGCTACCAGTACAGGGGGAAGAACTGGCATGCAGGTGCCAACCTCTACTACATGGGCTACATCAACCAGTTTGTGCAGACCGGAATGAAGAGCGACATAGGCGAGAATCTCACCACAAACGTGCGCAATTCCTACCGTCTCGGTGCCGAACTGAGCGCAGGATGGAGCCCTTTCAAGTTCATCTCATTCGAGGGCAACGCCGCACTCTCCTCCAACAAGATAAAGGATTTCGACGAATACATAGAGAATTGGGATGGCGATGCCGTGCACGTACACTACGACAACTCCACGCTCGCCTATTCGCCGTCGGCCATTCTCAACGGCTTCATGGACTTGCACTTCTGCGGTTTCAACGCCACATGGCACACAAACTATGTAGGCCGCCAGTATCTTGACAACACGGGATGCAAGAACCGCTCGCTCGACGCATTCTCACAGACCGACATCAATGTCAGCTACGCCATCAATGCAAAGCGCATTCTGGGATTGAAGCAGATTGTCCTCGGGGCGGACTTCAATAACATCTTCAACAGCCACTATGCCGCATACGGATGGGTATATACCGCCGTGTCGCAGTCGTACGGCTATACCGCCGACAAACGCTACACCCAAGTGGGCTACATCCCGATGGCAGGGTTCACCGCCATGGGGCGCATCACTCTGAAATTCTGACACCATGCAGCCGCCACAGCATTGCCACCGCGATGCCGTGACGGCTGCTTCCGTTTCACAACCGACACACGTTTAATCATGCAGACATTGTCAATGTTTCTCGCCGGGCACTGGCTCGATTTCTTCACCACTGTCCTCGGTCTGGTATATATAGTGCTTGAATACCGTGCAAGCATTGCCCTTTGGGTTGTGGGCATAGTGATGCCGGCCCTCGACATATACCTTTACTGGAGCCACGGGCTATATGGCGATGCCGGGATGGCAGTGTACTACACCTTGGCGGCAGTCTATGGCTACGCCGTGTGGAAGTTCGGCAGTAAACGCAGCGGCACTGCCGTAAGTCCAATGCCCATAACGCACTTCCCCAAACAGCTCGTACTGCCCACGCTGTTCAGTTTTGCCGCTGCATGGGGCATCACCTATCATGTGCTCGAAACCTACACGGACAGCACCGTACCCCTGCTCGATTCGTTCACGAACGCCATGAGTTTCGTGGGGCTCTGGGCCTTGGCGCGCAAGTATATTGAGCAGTGGCTGTTCTGGATTGCCGTCGATGCCATCAGCTGTTACCTCTATGTGGTGAAGGGAATACCTTTCAAGGCGGGGCTTTACGGGCTGTATGTCGTCATTGCCGTGATGGGCTATTTCAAGTGGCAGCGCATGATGCGCAGCGAGAAAGTGTGAAGCGGGACAACAGGAACATGCTTGTTACCGTTTTTTTTTCAGTATCTTTGCAGCGCGCCGCAGATGTGCGGCACAGAAAACATTAATTTATCAACACAAATTTTCCAATGTTACAAAAAAGATTCAACGCGCAACAGGCACTGCGGTTCAAGCGTTTTTCGCACCGTGGCTACGCCCTGTTCAGTTGTGTCGGCAAGGAAGTGCTCATCTGCACCCTTAGCGTTGCCACATTGTCGCACGCCAAGGCCGACGGAGTAAGCACTTGCGAGGCTCTTGCTTCCGATTCGCTCGGGCGTCAGGAGGTGAAGCTCGACGAGGTTGTCGTCACGGGTTCGCGCGCCCCGCTCACTGCATTGCAGTCGGCGAAAACCGTTTCTGTCATCACCCGCGATGACATTCACCGTGCCGAGGCACAGAGTGTAAACGACATTTTGAAATTAGCCACGGGCGTGGATGTCCGTCAGCGCGGTGGCTTTGGTGTTCAGACGGACATAAGCATCAACGGCGGCACGTTCGACCAAATCACCATTCTGTTGAATGGCATCAACATCTCGAGTCCGCAGACAGGCCACAACGCAGCCGATTTCCCTGTTTCCCTTTCCGACATCGAGCGCATAGAAGTGCTTGAGGGAGCTTCTGCGCGAGTGTTCGGCAGCTCGGCGTTCTGCGGAGCCATCAACATCGTGACGCGCAGCGATGCCAAAAGCAACGTGAGGGTGCAGGCCGAGGGCGGCTCGTTCGGCACGTTCGGGGGCGATGCGAGCGTCAATGTAAGCAAGGGGGCGTTCGGCAGCAAGCTCTCCGGCGGCTACACACGAAGCGACGGCGGCACCGAAAACAGCGATTTCCGCCGCCGCAGGATGTTCTGGCAGGGGCGTTTCGCTTCACGCCACGCCGATGTGCATTGGCAGGGCGGCCTGTCGGCGCAGGATTTCGGCGCAAACACGTTTTACAGTGCCAAGTACAACAACCAGTTTGAGGCGACACGCCGCCTGCTCGCTTCCATTTCCGCCGACATAAGACCGCTCGGCACAGAGCAGTTTGTGCTCTCCCCTACCGTCTATTGGCACCGCGACCGAGACCACTACCAGCTCATTCGCGGCAAGGAGGGGGCAAGCAACGGCGAGAACCTGCACCTTACCGATGTCTATGGCGCAGGCATCAACGCCCACGGCTCATGGATTCTGGGAAAGACGGCAGCGGGGATGGATGTGCGCAAGGAGCGCATCATGAGCACGGCATACGGCGACCTGCTGCCCGAGAGCGAATGGAAGGGCATAAGCGGAAACCATCGTAAATACGACCACCGCGGCTCACGCACCAACACGAGCCTCTTCCTTGAGCACAACGTGATACTCGGAGGGTTCACTCTGTCGGCAGGCATGTTGGCAAACCGCAACACGGGACTCGACAACAAATTCCGCCTGTATCCCGGAGTGGACTTGAGCTACCGCCCCAATGACTCATGGAAGTTATACGCATCGTGGAACAAGGCGTTGCGCGTGCCCACATTCACCGACCTCTACACCGGCAATGCAGTGCAGACGGGCGACCCCAGCCTGCGTCCGGAGAAGAACTCCACTTTCAAGACAGGCGCACGCTACCGCCGCACAGGCGTTGAAGCCACGCTGACTGGCTTTTACAGCCATGGCACCGACATCATCGACTGGGTGTATGACACGCCCGAGACCCGCAAATACCACGCCATGAACATTGGCCGTCTCGACAACATGGGCTACTCGGCGGATGCTGTCTTGCACATGGATGAGCTGACGGAAGGCTGCTTTGTCACGCGCATAAAAGTGGGATATGCCTTCATCCACCAGAGACATGAGACCGACCGCGACATCTACGGTTCGCTCTACGCCCTCGAGTATCTGCGCCACAAGGCCACGCTCCAGCTCGACCACCACATCTGGCGCAGTCTCACGGCGTCGTGGGCAGTGCGCTGGCAGGAACGCATGAACCACTACACGCCCTACACCAAGGTGGATGTGAAGGTGCAGTGGACACAGCCCCGCTACTCGCTTTACGTGAAAGCCGACAACCTGACATGCCACCGTTACTACGACCTTGGGGCGGTGCGCCAACCCGGATTATGGGTGATGGCGGGAGGCAGTATTTCCTTCGGTTTGTAAAGAATCCTTCTTTTTAGCGGTATGATATACAGCAGTGGGTCGGGCGTGAACGCCCGACCCACTGCCACATTCTACGCGTGCCTCACAAAACCATCTTCAATTTAATACGTGCAGTAAAATATATCGCTTAATTCGTGCGTTTTTGAATTCTTTTTGTATTACTTTTGCACGCAATAAACTTTAAATTTAAAATGTAATCTTATTCTGATGCGGTTTTTTGAAATTATAGTTCTCTGTTTTTGAAGCAAACCCGGGGAATGTAGATCATTGGAAGCCACATAGAATAAATCCAGAAACAATAAAAGTAAAAAATGGCATTTTCCGACACCAAACCCCATTACGCCCTCTTGGACGGGCTTCGTGGCGTGGCAGCACTGCTTGTGGTGTGGCATCATGTGTTTGAAGGTTACCAGTTTGCAGGCAACCGCCCTTACATCGAGTACATGAACCACGGCTATCTCGCCGTCGATTTCTTCTTCATCCTTTCCGGCTTCGTCATCGGCTACGCCTACGACGACCGTTGGGGCAAGTCGCTCACGGCAGGAAACTTCTTCAAGCGTCGCCTCATCCGTCTGCATCCCATGGTGATAATGGGTGCACTCATAGGTTTTGCGGCATTCGCCGCCACAGGCTTCGAGCGTTGGGACGGCACCCGTGCCACGCTTGCCGCCACGCTTCTCGCACTCGCCGCAGCCATGTTCATGCTTCCGGCACTGCCAGGAATGCCGCGCGAGGTGAGGGGCAACGGCGAGATGTTCCCGCTTAACGGGCCGTGCTGGTCGCTCTTCTTCGAGTATATAGGCAATGTGGTGTATGCTTTCCTGCTGCGTTTTCTGCCCACCCGTGCCCTCGGATGGCTTGCCGCCGCATTGTGCTGCGCCCTTGCATGGTTTGCCGTGGCCGACCCCTCGGGCTACGGATGCCTTGGCGTGGGGTGGACGGCAGACTCAATGAACATACTCGGCGGAATGCTCCGGCTGATGTGCCCGTTCACCGTGGGAATGTTTCTCTCGCGTGTCTTCCGCCCGGCGAAGGTGCGCGGAGCTTTCTGGTGGTGCACCCTTGTGCTGCTGGCACTCTTCCATGTGCCTTATATCAAGGGCGACGGGGCAGTATGCTGGAACGGAGTGTTCGAGGCGGCATGCATCATCGGCGTGTTCCCCGTGCTTGTGTGGGCAGCCGCTTCGGGCTCTACCACCGACCGTCTGAGCACACATGTCTGCAAGTTCCTGGGCGAGCTGTCGTTCCCTCTCTACATCGTGCACTATCCGCTGATGTATGTATTCTACCTGTGGCTGATGAAAACAGAGCAATACACGTTTGCCGAAACGTGGCAAGCGGCATTGCTTGTGTGCGTGGCGAGTGTCGCATTGGCATGGCTCTGCCTGCGCTTCTACGATATACCGGTGCGCAAGTGGCTGTCGGGAAAGTTTTTAAGCGGAAAGAAAAAAGCAAACAATTAAATCTCCATCCCCTCCCATTTCCTTGCAAGCGCATGGAGCTTTTCCTGCGTCTGCCGCATGAAAGCCCGGTATTCCCCGCTTTCAGGATTGAAAGGGCGGTGGTTGAGGGCTGCCTTTATGGGCATCCATTCGCTGAGAAAGCGGCGCGTGTCGTCAGCAAAGAAAGTCTCGGCGAAGCGTTCGCGTATGTAGTCCACCGCCTGATCGGTGGGGTGCAGCATGTCGGGACGGTAGAAACGGTAGTCGCGCAACTCGTCGTTCACAATCTCGTAAGCCGGGAAATAGGTCACGGTCTCGGGCATCTGCCTTTCAAGCATGTCGGCGGCGAGCAGCAGGGTGGCTTTTGAGAGCATGCTGCCGTGGTAGCCGTACTTGGCGTAGCGTATCGGACTGACGGTGACTATCACCTTCACCCCGGCGCAACGTTCCTGCAAACAGCTCACGGCACGCATGAGAAAGTCGGCGCATTCGTCCGCCGTGAGGCTGCATTCTTCAAAAAGCCGCTGCGGACGCTTGTTACAGTTATCCACTATCTCGCCCGTTTCCTTGAGTATATAGATGCGGTTGGTGCCGAGGGTGAACACCGCCACACGCGGAGCTTCACCTTCGTAACGTTCCACGGTGTGCATGATGCTGGCGGGATTGTACATCACCCCAAAGGGGTTCACCACGGCACGGAACTTGTCTTCGGCGAACATTCGCCCCATGTTGTCGGCAAAACACGAGCCCACGAAGAGCATGCGCTCACAGGGAGCGATGCTGAACGTGGCGCGCGGGATATCCACTTTCGTCCTGAATTCCATTCCCTTGTGTGGTGTTTTGGGGTCGTTATCTGTCGTTGAGGGTCTTCATCACCTTCTCAAGCTCAGCCCAATGCTCGGGAGTCATGTCGTTGGGTGTGAAGATGCTGATGCCGTCGGCGCCGGCTTCTATTGAAGTCCGCACCGCCTCGGCAATCTCTGAGGGCAGCAGACCCGAGTTCTCGGGGTCGATGACCTTGTCCTTATGACGCCAGTCCTTGCAGATGAAAATACCACTGTAAAGCTGCATGCCTGTGCCCTTCACAGCTTCCGCCTCTTCCTTTGTCACCTTGCCCACCCATGCGGCAGGCTCCATGTAGAAGTCGTTGTAATTCATCGGAAACACTGCATCGAGCTTCCATTTGTCCCATTGCTGACGCACCATCCACCGGGCATAGCTCTCCGGACCGGGGAACACATCGGCACTTATCTTCTTCCCGGAGGCATGCACAGCGTCGGCAATGGCATTTACCAGACCGGTGACAGCATCGCAGCGGAACTGTGCCCACGCCTCTATCTTCGAGGGGTCGGTCACCTTCGTTATATCGATACCGCTCTGTTGCCTGAATGCAGCCACACAGTCGTTGCAATAGCAATAGTCGGCCTTGGCATACTCGCCGTTCATGGTGAGTCCGTACTTGTCCCACAGTCCGCGGGCGAGTATCACATCGGCGTAGCGGATATAGTCGAGCTGCACGAAATCCACCTCGGGGATGGCGGCGATTTCCTTGAATTTCCTTATAAGGAACTCTTTGACCTGTGGATTGCGGGGGTCGAGTGTGGTGTAATAGGAGACATAAGCCGGGTGGTCGAAGGCAGATTCGCCCAGACGGTTCACGGTGTACCATGTACTATCCTTGCCTCCCTGCACCATAGTGGGCACCCATGCGTGGTATTCCAGTCCCACCTTTTTGGCTGCCTTTGCTGCCGTCGCTATCTTTTCAATATCCATCCCGGCATTGATGCACACGCCCGTCACGCCGTGACGCTTCCATTCCTTAAAGTCATTCTTGAGTGTTTCAAACGTGGCATTGTCGCCAAACCCGTTCCATACATACACCGGAATCTTGTTGCCCTTGGCAGTTGCGCCCGTCATTGCTGCAATGACAAGGGCGAAAATCATTATTGTTTTCTTCATTTTTATATTGTTTTTTATTGCATTTCTGTATGTGAAAGAAGCTGTCTTGATGTGTCACAGCCGTTTGGCAACGCTTCCCTGTGGCGTGAAGCGCACCTCGTAGCGTTTGCCTTTCGTCGTCTTGAAGGTGCAGGTGCGGCTTCCGTAGCGCACGGTGCACTTCCCACCGGAGCCTGAACGTATGTCGGCGCGGTCGAGCTGTCCGTCCTTCCATATCATGTCCACGGTGAAGTTACCACGCGCGCACAGTCCCTTCACCTTGCCGTCGCGCCATGCGTCGGGCAGGGCGGGGAGCAGATGTATGAATCCGGCATGGCTCTGCAAGAGCATTTCCGTCACCCCTGCCGTGCCGCCGAAGTTGCCGTCAATCTGAAATGGCGGGTGCATGTCCCAAAGGTTGTCCGTTGTCCCGTTCTTCAGAAGGTTACCATAGAGCAAGTAAGCGTGGTTGCCGTCATGCAGGCGTGCCCATAAATTGAGCTTCCAGCCCATACTCCAGCCCGTCGCTCCGTCGCCCCGGTGTTGCAGGACCACCTTGGCAGCCTCGGCAAGTTCGGGTGTCGTGACGGGTGAGATGGTGTGGCCGGGATGCAGGCCGAACAGGTGGTTCACGTGGCGGTGCTCGTCTTTCGGGTCGTCTATGTCGCGCGACCATTCCATGAGTTGTCCGTAGCGTCCTATCCTGTAAGGTGCAAGGTGGTGGAGCGCGTCCTGCCACTCGCGGCGTTCCTTTGCATCTACGCCGAGCACACGGCTTGCCTCGATGGCGTCGAGCAGTATTTCACGGATTACGGCGTGTGCGAATGTGGCTCCTTCGTCAATGGGTCCGTGCTCGGGCGAGGTGGACGGGGCGGCGGTGTAGATGCCGTCGGGGCGGTGCCAGAGATAGTCGGTGACGAAACGCGCGCTGCCCTTGATTATGTCATAGCCCGTGTTGCGCAGGAAACTGGTGTCGCGCGTGTAGTCATAGTAGTCCCATACGTGTGTGGCGAGCCATGGACCGGCAAACGGCGAGAAGTTCCACGACATGTCTTCGCTTTCGAGCGGTGTGGTGAAGCCGAAGATGTTGCCTGACACGGAAGTGGTCCATCCACGTGTACCGTAGTACGACTTCGCCGTGCGTTCGCCCGGTTTGACTATGCCCCGTATGAAGTCAAAGAGCGGAAGCTCGCATTGTTGCAGTCCGGTGGGGCACGCCGGCCAGTAGTTCATTTGCAAATTTATGTTGTTGTGGTAGTCCACCCGCCACGGGCCATCCACGTTGTTGTGCCACAGTCCTTGCAGATTGGCGGGCATATTGCCCGGTCTTGACGACGAGATGAGCAGGTAACGCCCGAACTGGTAATAGAGTTGCTCGAGGTAAAAGTCGGCCTTTCCCTGACGGTAACGTGCCAAACGCTCGCTTATGGGGATATCGTCGGTGGTGGAGGCGTTGTTGATGCTGAGAGTGACGCGGCGGAACAGGCACGAATAGTCGGCGTAATGCTCGTTCAGGAGACTGTCGAATGTCTTGCCTGCGGCATCGTCGAGCCATTTTCTTGTAGTGGCGAGCGGGTCGGTGCCGACATACGCCTTCGGGTCGTTGAAGTCGGGGTCGAAGTTCATCTTGTAGTCGGTGTCGGCTGTAATTATGAACATCACCTCATCGGCAGAGGTCACTTTCAGGCGGGTGCCGTCGTTTTCGAGTTGTCCGCCCTTGTTTATCGCCTTTATGCGCAGGGCATAGTGCATGCCGTTGTTGTCAAGACGGGCATCGTACAGCAGTTCCGTCGCGTTGCTGCCCTGCCTCATGCCACCTGTCGATACGGGGTTCGGTGCATAACTCAGTGTGAGGCTCTGCATGCCGGGGCGGTCGGCCGTGAAGCGCACTACCATGGCGTTGGCAGGGTGTGAGATGAAGTATTCGCGGCGGTAGCGTGTACCGTCCTTGCTGAACTGCACCGTGGCGAGAGCCGAGTCGAGCGAAAGGGCGCGGCGGTAGCGGCTCATACCAACTTGGCTCAAACCCGTCTCTATGTAAAATTCGCCCATTGTGGTGAAGCTGCCGAAGCGGAACGGGTCTTCCTTGTACGCCTCGTATGGCACGGAACTGTTGAAGTTCTTTTTCGTCAGCAGTGCCGCCTTGTCCCAGTCGCCGTCGGCAAAGGCTTTCCGTATGTCCTTCATCACGTGTGCCGAGGACTTGTTCACATTCCAGTAGTAGTCGGCTTCACGCGCAGTGTCAGGGCCTCCGCGCCACAGTGTCTTCTCGTTGAACGTGAAACGCTCTGCCTCCACCGAACCGAGAATGTTGGCTCCGATGTTGCCGTTGCCCAAAGGAAGCGACTTCTGCTCCCATTCCGCATCCGGATTGGTGGCTGTGTCGCCTGCGGAGACGGGTTTCTTGCCGTCAGTCCACATCTCCAGTTGTCCGCCATACCACACGGATTTGCCCTGAAGCGTGGTGGGGCGGTCGAACCAATAGCTCAGTGCCGCTGTCTGCCGGGCTCTTGCTGCGATGCCGGAACTTGCAAGCAAAGCCATTGCAAGAGTTATCGTTTTCTTCATATACGGTACAGTTGAAGTTGCGTTACAATATCAAAACTCGTTTTCACCGACTAAATTAATAATAAAAAACGACATTCCGCCTTTTGTAGGCTAAAACCTGCGCAAATCCGGTTAATATGAAGAAAAAACGCTTATGACATACCGCCTTTTCGAGTATTAATTTGTAATTTTGCCACCTTACGACACACCCACAAGGAAGAAAGCATTGGATTGGCCTTTACGGCAGAACTATCGGATAATCGTAACATGACGCGAAAAGAAATTCTTGACCTGATGAGGGAGCGTATCCTCATACTCGACGGAGCCACGGGAACATATTTGCAGAGCCTTGCACTCACGGAAGCCGACTTCCGCGGTGAGCGGTTCAAGGAGCACCCGACGCCCCTGAAAGGCTGCAACGACATATTATGCCTCACACAGCCGCACACAATCGAGCGGATGCACCGCGACTATATTGCCGCAGGAGCCGACATAATCGAGACCAATTCGTTTAACTGCAACCGCTTTTCGCTGGCCGACTATGGTCTCGAGAACCTTGTATATGACATCAGCAAGGCCTCGGCCGAATGTGCGCGGCGTGCAGGCGCGCACATAGTGGCAGGCTCGATAGGCCCAACCAACCGTACCGCCTCCATGTCGGCCGACGTAAACAACCCCGCACAACGCGATGTTACATTCCAACAGTTGTACGACACATACAGCGAACAGGCCAAAGGATTGCTTGACGGAGGCGCAGATGTGATACTGATAGAGACCATTTTCGACACACTCAACGCCAAGGCTGCCATAAAAGCCGTTGCCGACTTGTCCGAAAAGACAGGCACCGACATTCCCATCATGGTGTCGGGCACCCTTTCCGATGCGTCGGGACGCACATTGTCGGGGCAGACCGTCGAGGCGTTCGTGGCTTCGCTGACACACGGCAACCTGATGTCCATCGGCTTGAATTGCGGTTTTGGGGCACAACAACTGTTGCCTTGGCTGCGGCGCATCACACGGGTTGCGCCGTGCCCGGTGTCGGTGCACCCCAATGCAGGGCTGCCCAATGTCATGGGCGGATACGACGAAACCCCCGAAACCTTTGCCAAGGCGGCAGAAGAATTCCTCTCTGCCGGCGAAGCGGAGGACTGCACCCGCCACAGTCCCGTGAACATTTACGGCGGATGCTGCGGCACTACGCCTGCACACATAAAGGCTCTCGCCGAGGTGGCAAAGCAGCACACCCCACGTCCACTGCCCGACAACCAGAAGCGTACGACAACCCTCGCCGGGCTTGAGCCGCTGAGGCTATGCAGGGAAACAGGATTTGTCAATGTCGGCGAGCGCACCAACGTGGCAGGATCCGCCAAATTCAAACGTCTCATACAGGAAAAGAAATACGACGAGGCACTCTCCGTGGCACGCGACCAAGTGGAGAACGGCGCGCAAGTGATTGACATCTGCATGGACGACGGTCTCATCGATGGCGCAGAAGCCATGACGACCTTCCTCAACCTCATTGCCGCTGAACCCGAGATAGCGCGCGTTCCCGTGATGATAGACTCGTCGAAATGGGACATTCTCAAAACCGGACTGCAATGTGTGCAGGGTAAAAGCATCGTAAACTCCATCTCACTGAAAGAGGGCGAGGAGAAGTTTCTTGCCAAGGCACACTATGTACACGCCATGGGAGCGGCAGCAGTGGTGATGCTGTTCGACGAAAAAGGCCAGGCGGACACCTACGAACGCAAGGTAAACGTAGCAAGACGAGCATACAAACTGCTTACCGCCAACGGTTTTCCCGGCGAAGACATCATCTTCGACCCCAATGTCCTCGCCGTGGCAACGGGCATGCCCGAGCACGACGACTACGGCCGGGCGTTCATCGAGGCATGCCGAACCATACATAATGAGATGCCAGAGACGCACCTTTCGGGAGGAATCAGCAACCTCAGCTTCTCGTTCCGAGGCAACAACACAATCCGGCAGGCCATGCACTCCGTATTCCTCTACCACGCCATGCAGGCGGGTCTCGACATGAGCATCGTCAATCCTGCAATGACCACCATCTACACCGACATACCTGCCGACATGCTGAAAGCTGTGGAAGATGTCATCCTGAACCGTGACAGCGGCGCGAGCGAGCGACTGATTGACTTCGCCCAGGCCTTCAAGGAGCAGGAGGATGCCCGCAAGGCAGCGTCAGCGTGCGGCACCACGAAAGGCACACCGGCGAAAGACGACTGGCGAAACGCCCCGCTCCGCGAGCGCATCGCACATGCCATGCTGAAAGGACTGACCGACAACATTGTGGAAGACACCGAAGAGGCATACGGCGTAACAGGCAACGCCCTCACCGTAATCGACAACTACCTTATGCCGGCCATGGAGAAGGTGGGCGACCTCTTCGGACAGGGCAAGATGTTCCTGCCACAGGTGGTGAAGTCGGCCCGTGTGATGAAAAAGGCGGTGGCGGTGCTCGAACCATACATGGGAATGCCCAAGACCGAGAGCACAGGGCAGCAATCCACAATACTGATGGCCACCGTGAAAGGCGATGTACACGACATCGGCAAGAACATTGTGAGCGTAGTGACACAGTGCAACGGGTACAACGTAACAGATCTCGGCGTGATGGTCGATACGGAGACCATCATTCATGCCGCCAAGGAACGTAATGCAGCAGTGATAGGGCTCAGCGGTCTCATCACACCGTCGCTCGACGAGATGATCAACGTTCTGCGTGCATTGCGGCGCGAGGGCATGACCACGCCTGTATTAGTGGGTGGTGCCACCACATCGGCACTGCACACCGCCGTAAAAATGGCACCCGAATACCCTGACGGTGTGGTGATACAAGTGCGTGCTGCCGCCGACAACCCCGCCATCATACGCCACCTGCTTGCCCCCGACAGCAAGCAGTACATAGCAGAACTGAAGGCGCAACAGCGCATTGTGCGCGAGAACTACCTGCACGGTGAGGCAGAGAAGAAGCCCCTGCTGTCGGCAGAAGAAGCACAGCGCCGCCGTCATGTGAAGAATGTGGGAGAGGTGGCTGAGCCTGCGGCCGAGGCGCGACGGCCCATAATAACCGACAACCACTCGCTGCTGCACCCGAAAGGCGAGTGTCTGTGCTGCAATCCGCTGGTGCCGCGCATCAACTGGCATTTCTTTTTCTCCGCATGGGGACTGAAAGGCCATTTCCCCGAACTGCTCGATGACAAGGAAAAGGGCAGCGAGGCACGCAAGCTGTTCCGCGATGCACGGCAACTGCTTGACAAAACCATTCGCCTAAGGCTGCTGCGCTTGCAAACGAGAGCACAAATCCTGCCGGCGTGGAGCGAAGGCGACGACATCGTGATAAAAGATGCCGACGGCAATGAACACCGGTTGCCAATGCCACGCTCACGACGCGACGAGGAAGAGACGAAATGCCTGGCCGACTATCTTGTGCAACGCGAGGAGGGGGGAGCCCCTCCCAATGACTGGATATGCCCGTTTGTGGTCAGTGCCGGTGTGGGACTGGCTGAGATGCAAGAACGGTTCCGCCACGACGGCGACGAGTATCACGCCATCATGCTGAAACTTTTGGCCGACCGTCTGGCCGAGGCTATGGCCGAGAAACTGTCCGCCGACCTGTGCGACACGCTGCATTGGGGCAAGAATAACATACGCATGGCCTTCGGATATGGCGCATGTCCCGACCACAGCTTGAAGCGACAGGTGTTCGACATCCTGAAAATCGGGCAGGAAACGGGGCTTTCCATCACCTCGAACAACATGATAAACCCCGGCGAAAGCATCTGCGGACTGATATTTGCAGACTGTCCGCAGAAATACTTTGTGGTCTAACGGTCGGCATCTGAAATTTACGGCATTTTCAATTCAAGAGGTGAAAAACGAAGTCATTAGCCTTTTTTTTCGTAACTTTGCAGAATTAGTGACACATTGCAGCCGCACATAACGGTTTCAAGTTTCGCCTGACTTCTGAAAGCATGACGCATAAATGCGAATCTTGCAGCAATTAACACAACGGAAGAAACGACAGATGAACATCACCGACATACTGCATACGGACAACAACGGGCACAGGTTCTCGTTCGAGGTGCTTCCACCACTGAAAGGCACCGGCACGGAACGCCTGTTCAAAACCATCGGGGAATTCAAAGAATATAACCCCACATACGTCAACATAACGACACACCACAGCGAATACATCTACCGCGAGCTCGACAACGGACAATACGAGCGGCTGCGCATACGCCGCCGTCCGGGCACAGTCGCCATAGCGGCTGCCATACAGGACAGGTTCGGGCTACCCGTGATACCGCACGTAATATGCAGCGGCGCAACGAGGGAGAGCATAGAGTATGAACTTATCGACCTGCAGTTTCTCGGCATAGAGAACGTGTTGCTGCTTCGCGGCGACAAGGCCAAGGACGACCGCGTGTTCATGCCCACGCCCGGCGGACACGCACACACCACTGAACTCATTGAGCAGGTGAACCGCTTCAACGACGGATTCTTTGACGACGGCACTCCCATAAAGCACCCCGGGCCGCGCTTCCACTACGGCGTGGCAGCCTACCCCGAGAAGCACGAGGAGGCCCCCAACATGGAGATGGACATTGAATATCTCAAAATGAAACAGGAGCTCGGGGCCGAATATGCCGTGACACAGCTCTTCTACGACAACGCCAAATACTTTGCCTTTGTAGAGGCTGCACGCACCGCCGGCATAACAATACCCATAGTGCCGGGTCTGAAGCCGTTTGCCAAGCTCAGCCAGCTCACCGTGGTGCCGCGCACGTTCCACTGCGACCTTCCGCAGGAGCTTGCCTCCGAGGTGGTGAAGTGCAAGACCGACGACGATGCCAAGGCTCTCGGCGTGGAGTGGACAACCGAACAGTGCCGCCAGCTTTACGCTGCAGGCGTGGGAAACATACACTTCTACACCGTCTCGGCAGTGGAGTCGGTAAAGGAAGTGGCACGGCGACTGCTCTGAAAGCAGTGCGCGACAGTCACAACAACCATCATACAACGACGACAAGACATGGGATTTGAGGATGTAGTAGGACAGAAAGACGCGCAGAAACGGCTGCTCGCACTCACTGACGAGGGGCGGGTGCCGCATGCCATGTTGTTCTGTGGTCCCCAGGGCTGCGGAAAGATGGCTCTCGCACTGGCCTTCGCCTCACATCTTTTAGGCAACAGCCGTCTGTTGAAGAACTGGGGACATCCCGACCTGCACTTCTCGTTTCCCACCATCAAGACAGCGTCGATGAGCAAGGAACACCAGCCCGTGAGTGACGACTTCGCACGTGAGTGGCGCGAGATGCTCGCATCGGGAGCCTACTTCACCATAGAACAATGGCTCGACACTATGGGGGCAGAGAGTCAGCAAGCCATCATCACAGGTGCCGAAAGCGACGCTTTGGCACGCAAGCTGAGCATGAAGTCAAGTCAGGGAGGCTACAAGGTGAGCATAATATGGCTGCCCGAGCGCATGAATTCCACAAGTGCCAACAAGCTTCTCAAGCTCCTTGAAGAGCCACCCGCAGACACTGTCTTCATAATGGTGAGCGAAGAGCCGGAGAAACTGCTCGAAACCATACGCAGCCGCACACAGCGCATAGACTTCAGGCGTATCGCCGAAACCGACATCAGCAACGCTCTCGTCACTCTGCGCGGCATCGACCCCGACCAGGCGCACCGTCTGGCACGCATCGCCAACGGCAGCTGGACAGCGGCACTGGAAGCTCTCAACGCAGGCAACGAGAACCGTCTCTTCTTCGACCTCTTCACGATGCTCATGCGACAGGCGTACATGAAACAGGTGAAAGAACTGAAAAAGTGGAGCGACAGCATCGCCGCTCTCGGTAGGGAGAAGCAGAAACGCCTGCTCACCTACTTCGGGCATATACTGAGGGAGAGTTTCGTACATAACTTCCGCCAGCCCGAGCTCAACTATCTCACGGCAGAGGAAGAGGTTTTTCTCGACAAATTCGCACCTTTCATCAACGAGAGCAACATTATAGAACTGGCTGAAACAACTGAAAAGGCACTGCGCGACATAGCGCAGAACGCCAACGCCAAAATCGTGTTCTACGACATTGCACTGAGAACGATTATTCTTATACAACGCAAACACTGACACAACGGCACACAACCGCGCGTCAGGCGTTATGCAACCACAACATACAGAGTTTATGAAAGACTTTAAAGACATGAAATTCAAGATATCCCGCGATACCGACCGCGGGTTGTGCCACTGCGCCTGCGGGCGGCAGGACAAGCAGCACAACACCTACGACTGGCTGCACGATGTGCCAGGAAACGAGGAGGACACCGACCTTGTGGAGGTACAGTTCAAGAACACGCGCAAGGGATATTACCACAACGTGAACAAGCTTGAGCTGAAAAAGGGCGACATAGTGGCTGTGGAGGCGAGTCCGGGGCACGACATAGGAGTGGTGACACTCACCGGACGGCTCGTTAAACTGCAGGTGAAAAAGGCCAATCTCAAGTCGGCTGACGAGATAAAGCGCATATACCGCATCGCAAAGACAGTGGATATGGACAAGTATCATGAGGCAAAAAGCCGCGAACACGACACCATGATACAGAGCCGCGAGATAGCAAAGAGCCTCGGATTGCAGATGAAGATAGGCGATGTGGAATATCAGGGCGACGGCAACAAGGCCATTTTCTACTACATCGCTGACGAGCGTGTCGATTTCCGGCAACTCATCAAGGTTCTCGCCGACACTTTCCATGTACGCATTGAAATGAAACAGATAGGCGCAAGGCAGGAAGCCGGGCGCATAGGCGGTACTGGGCCGTGCGGGCGCGAACTGTGCTGCGCCACGTGGATGAAGAACTTTGTGAGCGTGAGCACCAATGCGGCACGCCTGCAGGACATATCGCTCAACCCGCAGAAACTTGCCGGAATGTGCGCGAAACTGAAATGCTGCCTCAACTACGAAGTGGACGACTACATGGAGGCAAGCCGCAAGCTGCCGAGCAAGGAGATAACGCTCTTCACCCGTGACAGCGAGCATTTCCTCTTCAAGACCGACATCCTTGCCGGACTCATCACCTACTCCACGCAGAAAGGTGTGGCCGCCAACCTCGAGACCATTTCCTACGAGCGTGCAAAAGAGGTGATAGAGCTCAACAAGCGCGGCGAGAAGCCCGAGTCGCTCTCGGTGAACGGCACAGTAAGCAAGAGCGATAAGCCCATCGACCTGCTTGCCGACGCCGACATAAGCCGTTTCGACAAGTCGAGAAAGAAGAACAAAAACCGCAGGGACAACCGTCAGAAGGACAGGCAGAACAAGCCTCAGACAAAGCAAGGACAGCAGCAAAAGCAGCGCGGACAGAAACGCCGTGACATTCCTGAGGCACCCAAGCCGACACCCACGGAACAAGAATAAAGGCATTGCTGCCCGGCAAAAAGTTTCCGGACTATGACTGAACGTTTAAAAAGGAGTGCTGAAACGGGAGACTGGGCAACTGAATTCGCCTGACAACAAAGGACAAAAGGGGGAGGACTAACGATTATGCAGAAACTGTTTCGGGCTGTGGCCTTAGCTTTCGCAACCGCCGTCATGGCAGGATGCACGGGCGGCTTGGTATATAAGAAGTATGAACACGCCCCTGTTTCGGGTTGGGAAAAGAATGATGCCATCACTTTCCGTGTGCCAAAGGCAAAGACTGAGGGCGACCATCAAGCCATGCTCATGCTGCGCACCAACGACAGTTACCCCTTTATGAACCTTACCCTTATTGTTGAACAGAAGGTGTTGCCTGCCGGAACCACCTACACCGACACCCTGAAATGCACGCTCACCGACGTTAGGGGCAACAACAAGGGACAAGGACTGAGCTACCATCATTTCACATTCCCCATACGCGCCCTGCCGCTTGCCGACGGCGACTCGCTCACTGTAAGAGTGCGCCACAACATGAAACGCGAGATTTTGCCCGGCATAAGCGATGTGGGCTACTCGCTACTTCTGCACTGAATTGCGGCCGGCGTCAATGCGGAGGAAGATGAACAGCAGTATTGTGAAGCCCCACAACGACGAGCCTCCATAGCTGAAGAAAGGCAGCGGTATGCCGATGACGGGCGTAAGTCCGAGCACCATGCCCACATTTATGAACACATGAAACAGGAAGACACTAAGCACGCAATATCCATAGACACGCCCGAACGTGAAAGGCTGGCGTTCGGCGAGATGTATCAGCCTTAGGACAAGCGCAAGGAACAGCAGCAACACTCCTGCCGACCCCACGAAGCCTTCCTCCTCTCCCACTGTACAGAAGATGAAGTCGGTGTCCTGTTCGGGCACAAACTTCAGCTTGGTCTGCGTTCCGTTAAGAAAGCCCTTGCCTTTAAGTCCGCCCGAGCCGATGGCTATTTCGCTCTGGTGCACATTGTATCCGGCTCCGGCAAGGTCTTCATCAAGCCCCAACAGCACGTTTATACGCACACGCTGGTGAGGCTCCATGACGTTGTTGAGCACATAGTCGGCAGAGAAGAAGAACGCTACCGACCCCACAAAGAACGCCATGATGTAGAAATAATGGCTCAGACGTGTGCGCAAGCCGTGGTAAAGCAGATAGAAAAGGGTCAGCAGCGAAAGCCCGAGCTGCACCCACATGATGTCGAAGCGCATGACATACTTCGAGAACAGCAGTGCGATGAGCGTGCCGCCAAGACTGCAAGCGAGTATAAGGCGGGCCTGCTTGTTATTGTTGCAATACACCTTCACCATTACAGCTGTGAACATCTGCACCATAAGAAGCACGCAGAACACGCCGACGGAGGTGGGAGTGTCCCACAGAAGCACGCCCTCATATTTTATTCCCACGACAAAATACACCACCATTGCCACTCCCGTGAAGAGGATGCTGCCAGGCATTCCCTCACGATAGAACACGAGGAAAAACGCGAAATAGACCAAGGCCGACCCCGTCTCACGCTGCCCTATGATGAAAAGCATGGGCAGAAAGACGACGGCGCAGGCGACGGCAAAGTCCTTCCAACGCTTCATGCTGAAACCGTAAACGCTCGTCAGTTTGGCAAGGGCAAGGGCTGTGGCGAATTTTCCGAACTCGGCGGGTTGCAGACGCAACGGCCCTATCACGAGCCACGAGTGCGAGCCCTTGATGTCATGTGGATTGAATATGGTGGCAAAGAGCAGCAACAGCAGTAGGGCATAGATGGCGTAAGAGAACATGTCAAGGAAGCGTGTGTCCGTCATAAGTATCACAAAGCCCAGACATACGGATGTCCCGATCCACACTATCTGCATGCCCGAGCGCGTGCCGAGGCTGAATATGTCGTTGTCGCCATAGGTATAGCTGGCTCCGCAGATGCTTATCCATCCGAAAACCATCAGTGCCAGATAAATGGCGACAGTCCACCAGTCCAACGAAGCCCAGATGCTTTGCCGCTTGTCTGCTTTATATAACATTGCGATGATGCCTCCTTTCCGTTTCTATAAAGGTTGTATTGCCGTAAGTTTTCACTCCCTTTGCCTCATTCCGGGGCTTTTTCATTTCCTTTTCATTTGTTTTCCGTTGCCGTTTCCTCCTTTGCTTCCGATGTTTCGGCGGCAGCCTTGCGTGGCTTCTGCCGCATCTTGCGCGCCTTGCCCTGCCCCGGGAAGCGCGGGCCGTAGGCTATCCTGCGCCTCTGCATCTCTGCCACCAGAGCCTCACCCGAGGGCGACAGCTTGCCGTGCAGGTACTGTTCCATCATAAGTCCGCCTATGGGCACTCCGTAGTCGGCACCCCACCCGCCGTTCTCCACATACACGGCAATGGCGATTTTGGGGTTGTTCATCGGCGCGAAACCCATGAACACGGAGTGGTCGCGGCCGTGGTTCTGCGCCGTTCCAGTCTTGCCGCATGCCTCGAAATCATATTTTGCGAGCATCTTGCATGTCCCTTTCAATGCCGACGAGCGCATTCCTGCCACCACATAGTCGTAAGCCTGCCGTGTGGCTTTGGTGTAACGGCGGTGTGTGTAGGCCGTGTCGAGCGGCTCGTCCTGCACCTTCCGCACCACATGAGGGGTATAAAAGTAGCCGCGGTTGGCTATCGTTGCACCGAGATTGGCTATCTGCAACGGTGTGAGCGTCACCTCTCCCTGTCCTATAGAAATGCTGATGACGGTCAGGCCGTTCCATGACCCGAGGTAGCTGCGGTCGTAATATTCGGCGTTAGGTATCATGCCGCGCTTCTCGCCATAAAGGTCTATGCCCAGTTTGTAGCCGAATCCCATACTCACCATATAGTCGCGCCAGGTGTTCATGGCTTCGTTCACGTTCTTGTATTTGCGGCGGTTGCCCATCATGTAGTACAACCCCCAGCAGAAATATCCGTTGCACGAGGTGCTGATGGCATTGACAAGGGCTATCGGCGATGAGTGATAATGGCAGCCTACATGCAGTCCGCGGTAGGAGAAGCCGTGGTGGCAGGGGAACGCCGTGCCGGGAGTTATGATGCCCTCGGTAAGGAAAGTTAGAGCCTGCGAAGTCTTGAATGTGGAGCCGGGAGGATACATTCCCATTATGCTGCGGTTAAGCAGAGGCTTCCAGGCATCGTGCTGCAACAGGCGGTGGTTCCTTCCACGCATACGTCCCGACATGATTCTGGGGTCGTAAGTAGGCGAAGACACCATGCAGAGCACCTCTCCCGTGGAGGGTTCTATCGCCACGATGCTGCCTATCTTGCCTTCAAGAAGCTTCTCGCCGAGAGCCTGAAGCTCCAAGTCGATGCTAAGGGTGAGGTCTTTTCCCGCCACAGGACGACGGTCGTAAAGCCCGTCCTGATACTTGCCATGTATCCTTCCGCGGGCATCGCGCAGCATAACCTGCACCCCTTTTTCTCCCCTCAACTGCTTTTCGTAGTATTTCTCCACGCCGAGCTTGCCTATATAGTCGCCAGGCTGGTAGTAGTTGTCCTCCTCGATGTCGCCAGGCGACACCTCAGCAACATCGCCGAGGATGTGTGCCGCATACGGGTAGCGGTACTGGCGTATGTTCCGCCGCTGCACATAGAAGCCCGGGAAGCGGAACATCTTTTCCCGGAAAATGCTGATTTCCTCGTTAGAAAGCTGACCCATGAACAGCTGTTGCGTGTAGCGCGAATATCCCGGGTTCTTGGAGTAGTCCTTGATGTCGTTCATGCGCTTGATGAAGAACTCCTTTGTGATGCCAAGGTTCCGGCAGAACTCTGTGGTGTCGAGGCGTCCGCTCTCTTCGTTCATCACCACCATGATGTCGTAAGCGGGGCGGTCATAGACGAGGAGCTGCCCCTTACGGTCGGTTATCATGCCGCGTGAGGGGTATTCTATTTTTTTGAGAAAGGCGTTACTGTCGGCATTCTTCTTGTAGTCGTCGCTCATAAGCTGCAACATGAACAGGCGTATGATATAGACAATGACGACGGCAACGGTAACACCACCGATGACATACTTGCGCTTTTCGAGATTGAAGTCGCTCATTTCCGTTTCCTGAGGTTCTCGATTACAAGGATAAGGAGCAGTGTCAGCACCGTGCATCCGCCCACACTGGCCGTCCACTGTATGATGTCGTGGAAGTTGAAAGCCTCGAGTGCGAAGAACGAGAGGCAATATATGAGCGTGATGACACTGGCATAGACTATGTATTTGCCCACGCCGAGAGTGGAGAATGATGGTACAGACCCGTCGGGGCAGTCGCGCGGGAGGAAAAGGAAGAGCAGGTATGGCTGCAAGAGGGCGACGAGTGTCATTGAGGCGGCAGCCACACCGGGCATGTCAGAAAACACATCGACACTCAGTCCGAGTGCGAAGCACCACAGGAGTGTGGCCCAACGAGGGCGGTTGTAGGGTGTGGGCAGCACGAAATAGACATACAACAGCGGCGTGGCGCACCCGAATATGCGTACATGATTGAACACAAGCGCCTGCGCCAGAAGCAGCATTGCGAAGAAAAAAATGTTGTTTAAGAATTTCATGCTCATTTCCCCTGTTGTCTTTCTCTGTTGTTGTCAGGCAGCGGCTGGTGCTGCGCTGCCTTTGTTCCGTATTTTCCTGCGCCGGAAGCATGATTATGTCAGCGCATAGAAAGCGAGTCCTCGGCGGCGCGGAGTATCGCGGATTTACTGTCCATCTCCTTGTCGTTTATCACGCAAACATTACGGAGGCGTGCGAAGTCGGTCGATAAAGTGACTTTAAGGCGGTAGGAAAGCCCGTTCGTCGAATTATAGACATGCTTTATCTTCCCCACCACTATGCCCGGCGGGAACACCGAAGAATATCC
This sequence comes from bacterium, assembly GCA_963599085.1. Taxonomy (GTDB): domain Bacteria; phylum Bacteroidota; class Bacteroidia; order Bacteroidales; family Bacteroidaceae; genus Prevotella. Next base: position 36,280 of record CAVBVK010000003.1, read on the forward strand.
GCTTGTCACTATCACATCGCCAAGCTTGAAGCGTGCGTGGCGCGGTATGTCGTCGATGTAGGCCTCCTGCGGCGATCCTCCGTTCCAGTGCAGGTAGCCGAAGTAGCCGCGGGAGCGTATGGTGCAGCTGATGTTCGACACCGAGCTGAGCACCGGTATGAGCACCGCATAATGCTCCGACACGAGATAGACGATGCCCACGACACCCGTGCCGCACACCACGCCCATGTCCCTACGCACGCCGTCGGCGTAGCCTTTGTCGATAGTGATGAAGTTGTTGAGCTTGTTGAGCGTGCAGCTCACCACCTTTGCCGGTATCATGTCGCAGTTGTTGAGTACGCTCGACTGCATGCGCTCTATCTCCGTCGAATCCTTGCCCGCCTTTTCCAGCATCTCTGTGAGTTGAGTCACCTGCCGTTCGAGGTCGAGGTTCCGTTCTGTTAGGGTCTTGTTCACATCCACCAACGAGAAGTATTGCGCGACGGAGGCATGCCATGCATACACCTTTCCCGACACTGCATTCGCCGACGAGAACCACACGCTGCCCTGATAGCTGTTGTAGCGGAACAGCAGGACAAAGCTCAGCACCTCAAGCAGGACGAAGAGGAACCAGTGGTTGTGGCGTACGAGAAAATCAACAAGGTTGCGCATGCGGGCTAAAGTAAATGCGAAAAGCAAAAAAGCAAACGGCGACGGCAGGTTACACCCTTGTGCGGCGTCGGTTTTGCTTTTTTGCTTTTCCGTGGATTATCTCATAAGGAACGAGAAGCGGTCGATGTGTTTCAGAGCGACACCGGCACCCTTGGCCACGCTGTGCAGCGGGTCTTCGGCGATGTGGAACGGTATGTTTATCTTCTCGGAGAGACGCTTGGCAAGTCCGCGCAACAGTGCGCCGCCTCCGCTGAGATAGATGCCGTTCTTCACGATGTCGGCATACAGTTCCGGCGGAGTGTTCTCAAGAGCCGAGAGCACGGCGTTCTCTATCTTCGACACGGTCTTGTCAATGGTGTGTGCTATCTCCTGATAGCACACGGGCACCTCCATCGGGAGCGCGGTGATGCGGTTGGGACCGTGCACAACGAAGTCGGCAGGTGCATCGTCGCCAAGTTCCGTGAGGGCAGAGCCCACATTTATCTTGATGCGCTCGGCCATGCGTTCCGACACTTTCACGTTGTGCTGGCGGCTCATGTATTCCTGGATATCGGCGGTGAGCTCGTCGCCTGCGGTGCGTATGGAGTTGTTGCTCACGATGCCGCCGAGCGAGATTACGGCAATTTCGGTGCTGCCGCCGCCTATATCGACAATCATGTTACCCTCCGGTGCTTCCACATCGATGCCCATACCGATGGCTGCCGCCATCGGCTCGAAGATGAGATAGACATCGCGCCCATCGGCATGCTCGGCTGAGTCGCGCACTGCACGCAGCTCCACCTCTGTGCTTCCCGACGGCACTCCTATCACCATGCGGAGCGAGGGCGAGAAGAGGCGGCTGCCAGTGTGCACCATCTTGATGAGTCCGCGCATCATCTGCTCGCATGCGGTGAAGTCGGCTATGACGCCGTCGCGCAGCGGGCGTATGGTGCGTATGTTTTCGTGCGTCTTCTCATACATCATCTTTGCCTGCGTGCCCACGGCTATCATTTTGTCGGTGCGGCGGTCAAGAGCCACTACCGAGGGCTCATCCACTACTATCTTGTCGCCGTGGATGATGATGGTGTTGGCTGTGCCAAGGTCCATCGCTATTTCCTGTACGAAAGAAAAAAATCCCATGTGTTCCTGTTCTGTTTTTCTGATTGACTCCCGGTTTCTGTCTCTCTGCCTTTATTTCACGAACCACTCGTGTATGGCAGTGTCGTAGTGGCTGCTCACCCCGAACGCGCGCCCGGCAAGCATCTTGCGCTCTGCGAGTGTCGTCTGCGCTCCGTTGCGGTTGAGGATGTCGAGGAGCACGCCGTACTCGGCCTTGCTCGGCACTATCACAACGTCGTTGAAGTTCTTGGCTCCCGCACGGATGAGCGAGATGCCGCCTATGTCTATCTTCTCTATTATGTCGGCATCCGACGCACCGCTTGCCACGGTCTGCTCAAAGGGATAGAGATCCACGATAACGAGGTCGATTTCAGGAATGGTGTATTCGGCCATCTGCGCACGGTCGCCTTCATTGTCACGGCGTGCGAGTATGCCTCCGAAGATGCGCGGGTGCAGTGTCTTTACGCGTCCGCCGAGGATCGAGGGATAGGAAGTGACGCTCTCCACCGCCTGGCATTCGTAGCCAAGCGACTCGATGAATTTCTGTGTGCCGCCTGTGGACAGGAACTTCACGCCCTCCGCATGGAGTTTGGCGAGCAACTCTTCGAGCCCGTCTTTATGGAAAACCGACACGAGTGCGGTCTTGATTTTTTTGTTTTCAGCCATTTTTTCCGTTTTAATTGATTTTGACTTGCAAAGTTAGCAAAAAGGCATAACATTACATATTAAAATATAAAAAAAATGCAATCTTGCCGCATGATATTTATGCTCTTTGGTGTTTTACCGGACAGCAACAAATAAAAATGACCGTTGACTATTAAAGGAACAGTAGTCATCAGACTAACAGTGACATAAACGAAATGAGACTTCTCGCTTTTTTGCAAGAAGTCTCACCAATTCAGAAAACATGTTACTTCTTCACATATTTCTTGCCATTGACGATATAGATACCGCTGTTTAGGCTCGAAAAGTTGTCCCTGGATGTTGCCGCCTTTTGACCTTGCAGGTTATACACGGCCTCATCAGTGACGATGGAGGATGAGTCCTTGATGTTGAATATGCTTGTTACGCCAGTAGATGTCGTGTCGAGTGTCCCATTGTTGGTGATGCTGCCATAAGATAAATTATAGCCATTGGTATAAACCTTGGCACCCTCGTTGATTACCAGATTGTCCACATTGGAGTCGGCATTCAGAATCCATGTGCCGCTGATGGTGGCTGTGGTGGACTTCGCCTCGTTGCTGTTGTCCATTGCTCCTGTCCAGGCGGCTGTGCAGGCAACATCTACTGTCGCTGTGCCATATTGGTCGGCATTCACGGCACCAGTGTAACTGCCGTTCTTCAAAATCAAGTTGCCTGTCCCACCGTAGGTGCTCCAACGGGTATTGTAATCCACATACATCAGCACTCCACTGGGCACGGTGACTGAAGTATTGTCAAGCGTCAAGGTGCCAGTGATGTTGGTAGGAATCTCGCAGAGAGGCGCACTGCTGTTGGTCAGCGTGATGGTACTGCCAGTGATGCTGATGGCACCATTGTAGCCCTCGGAATCTCCCGAACCGCTCTGCAGTATCATCAGTCCACGAGACGATGAACCAGAAGAGAAGGTGCAATTGTTGATGGTTATGGTATTGTCGCCCTCGATGACCCCCACTTCGCCTTCCGACGAACTGCCGGTCGCATCATTGGCGGTGACGGTGCCGGTGGAGTATAGAATGGCGCAATCAGTGCCCGTCGTTACATACGAGCCGCCAGTAACAGTTACCGTACCGCCTCCACGGTCGGTGGCAACGACCGAGCTGTTGCTTCCCTCTGTCACGATGTCAAGGTTGGAAGCCACGATGGTGCCACCGCCGGTGGCGTGTATACCACGGGAAAGATTGGAAGTGTTGCGGATGGTTACATCGCTGATGTTGAGTACGCCCTGTCCGTAGGCAAAAGCAGCGTTGGCACCCTTGGCGTTGGTGGTGATGGTTCCGCCAGTCATGGTCAAGGTTGTGGTGGCACTTGTGCTTCCCACATAGACGGCGGAGTTGACTCCATAAAAACTGGTGTTGTCGCTGCTGGCACTATAGTCGCCAGTCTTGGTGATGGTACAGCCGGTCATGGTGAAAGTGCCGCCTGTTACTTGAACCGCATTCTCATCTGAACCTGTGGAAGTATAGGTCTGGCCGGAAACCGAATTGGTGCCAGACGACTGAGAATAGCCTGTACCACTTGTGCTTCCTATGGCATAGCTGGAACTGCCGCCTGTACCAGGGGTACCACCTTCGCCTGGATTGCCACCACCATTGTTGCCGCCAGGCCCACCCTGTGCGAAGCAAGCGATTGATAAACTGACTAACAATGCCGAAATAAAAACCTTTTTCATAATTCTGTCCTTTCTTTGTAGCTTTGTATATGTTCTTGTTATCAATCGCAAATATACGGATAAACATCGGTATCCGCTAATTTATTCAACCAACAGGCTGATTCTCTCAACGACCAAGTACGGTATGCCCGTGATATTCATCGTGCAACCCGCCCTTGCCGTTTGGATTGCAGGCAAGATGGCACAGACTCCAATTTTAATATAAAAAATGATATAAAGGATATAAAATCCGACAGGATGCCTTGAAGGATGAACTGACAGCCCACTGACACGCTTTGGGGGAATGGGGAAACCGTCGGCACAGCTGTGCGGCAGACTGGGTGCACGGCAAGGGGCAACAAAAAAAAAGGAACCGGCACAAAAGCCAATTCCCTGAAACTCCGTAGCGGGACCCAGGATTGAACTGGGGACCTCATGATTATGAATCATGCGCTCTAACCAGCTGAGCTATCCCGCCATCGCTTATTTGCGGGTGCAAAGGTAATGGAATTTTATTAATCTCCAAAAAATTTCCGGAAAAAATGCGCCTCTACGGGCAATTTTTAGTATTTTTGCATAAGACAGGCTGCGCTCGGCAATCTGAAAGCAAACTTTCATTGCGCCCTTACAGCTTGCGGCAAGCCGGCCTTGAAGGGACATGCAAGCAGAATTGTTGAACATAAAGAATGACAACCTGATGACGAAGCAAAAAATCGAGATAGAGCACGAGCTGAAGTCCACTTCGGCAAACATCGTGTGGAAACTGATAAGCACTGCCGACGGATATGCAAACTGGCTCGCCGACAACGTGACCTCCAACGGTGACGAACTCACTTTCACATGGGGTCAGGAATGGCGGCATCACGAACAACGCAAGGCACACTTCGTGGAAAAGGAGAGGCTCTGCCGCGCACGGTTCCACTGGGACGACGACCCGGAAGACGCGTTCGTGGAGATACGTATGGAGCGCAGTTCGCTCTCCGGCACCTACTCACTCTTCATCACCGACTTTGCCGACGAGGACGACACCGAATGGCTTTACAGCACATGGGAGAAGAACCTCAAGCGGCTGCACGAAACAAGCGGAATCTAAACCCGCAGCCACCTGAATGTCAAAACATCAACAACAGCATAAAAACAGGACTATTCTCCCTCTCATATCCCACAAATTCTCCGCAACGCTTCAATTATATTTCAAAAGCATTAAAAAGGGGCACAAAACCGCAAATAGGATATAAATAACTTGCACGTAATATTAAATTTCGTTATTTTTGCAACAACATTGCATAATTAAGAAACGGCTTTCTATCAAGTCCTTTTTAAAATTGCAGTTAGCCAAGAATCGCTAATACATCTTTTATTAACAAACTTAAATTTGAAAAATGGGAAAAGACATTTTTAAGCAGAACTGGAGATGCACGCTCGCAGGAGTCGCTGCATGTTCCATGTTATCATTTTTCTCTTCGGATGCGATGGCAGGCACAGCCCCCGCCAAGACACCCGAAGCTTTTGAGCAACAGCAGGGCACAGTGGCCGTCAAGGGAGTGGTGAAGGACTCCAAGGGCGAGCCCATCATCGGTGCCACAGTGAAGGCCGCCAACGGCAAGGTGGGAGCAATCACCGACATCGACGGAAACTTCACCATCAACGTAAAGCCCGGCTCAACCGTCGAAATTTCATCCATCGGCTACGCCACCACAACAGTGGCGGTGGGACAAAACCGGCAGCTCTCGATAGTCCTCAAGGACGACAGCCACATGCTTGACGAGATTGTGGCAATAGGCTACGGTGCCGCCGCAAAGAAGAAAGACCTCTCGGCAGCCGTAGGCGTGGTGTCGAACGTGGAAGAACTCGCAGTACGCCCCGTGACATCGACGGAAGGCATGCTTCAAGGGCAACTCGCCGGTGTGACGGTACAGGCCAACGGCGGCGACCCGACAGCAGCGCCCAACATCGTCATACGCGGACAAGGCTCGCAGAACGGCGACAACGTGCTGTGGGTTGTCGATGGAGTGCCCGGCGCACCCATCTCATCGCTCAACGACATCGAGACAATCACGGTGCTCAAGGACGCCGCTTCGGCAGCCATTTACGGTGCACAGTCGGGAGCGGGCGGCGTTGTCCTCGTGACAACAAAGAAGGCGGCGAAAGGCGCCACATCCGTCTCTTACGACGGAATGGTGGGCATCCGCAACGCCATGAACCTCCCCACCCCGCTCAACGCTGAGCAGCAGATACAGATGCGCAAGATATCCTACGCCAACGCCGGCACGCCGTTGCCAACGGGATGGGATGTGACCAAGAACCCGTGGATTGCCACGACGCGCACAAACTGGATGGACGAGATATTCCGCACAGCCTTCTACCAGCGTCATAACGTATCGCTCAACTCGGGCAGCGACACCTTCACCAACCGTCTCTCGTTCTCCTATGACAACGACGAAGGCATCCTCCAGAGCACGTTCAACAAGAACCTCGCCATCCACTACAACGGCAAGTACCAGATAAACAAGTGGGTGTCGATAAGCGAGGACCTCGTATGGAAGAACACCGAGAGCCGCACAACATCAACAAACGAAGGTTACACCGGCCCGATACTCTCTGCCATCTACATGCCTGCAAGTGCAACGGTTTACAGCCAGTTCACCGAATCGGGCTACGGCGGAACGACAACCGAAGACCCGGCATACATAGCACAGTACGGAAGCAACTACGCCGACATACACGGCGATGCCGTAAACCCGCTGAACACCCTTGCCTCCAAAAACATCTTCAACCGCACAAGCGACACATGGAGCACCACATCGCTCGAAGTGGGCAACGTGGTTCCGGGACTGAAGTTCGTGAGCCGCTTCACATACAACCTGCAGTCAAACTTCTACAAGCAGTTCTCCCCACGCCGCGACGAAGTGGGCAAGCGCAACACCAGCAACTCGCTTGCCGAGAGCACCTACCGCACCGATCAGTGGAAGACCGAAAACACGCTCACATACGACAACACCTTCGGCAAGCACACTGTGGGCGCACTGCTCTCCACAACTGCCGACCACTACAATGTGCGCGGATTCGAACTTGACGGAAAGACCTTTGCCGACGAGTCGGCATACCTGCAGTACATCGCAAACGCAGGTTCAGTGTCTGGCAGCGACTACCTCACCGGCCCCGACGCCAACGTGTCGCTCATAGGCCGTCTGGCTTATTCTTACGACGACCGCTACTTCTTCACCGCCTCATGGCGCCGCGACTACGCCGGACGCCTGCCTAAGGACAACAACCACGGCGACTTCCCCGCAGTGACAGGAGCATGGAAGATTTCCAACGAAAAGTTCTTCCCGAAGAACGACATCGTCTCCTTCCTGAAGCTCCGTGCTTCTTGGGGACGCGTGGGCAACCTCGGTTCAATTGGCTACAACTACAAGACTGCAGCACTCACCATGAAGACATGGCAAGAGCAGGCACAGTACGGTGTGGAAAAGAACACGCTCTGGAACACCTTCTATTACAACTCGCAGGCTATCAACAACAATCTTACTTGGGAGACTTCGGAGCAGTTTGACCTCGGCCTCGACATCAATATGTTCAACGACCGTCTGGCCTTGCAGTTCGACTGGTTCGAGAAACGCACATTCAACCTCATCCAGACACAGTCGATGAACTGGCCAAACAGCATCGGTCTCGACGCAATGCTCGTGAACCAGGGTGAGGTGCGCAACCGCGGTATAGAATTCTCTGCCAACTGGAACGAGCGCATAAACAAAAACTGGTCATATTATGTGGGCGGCAACTTCGCATGGCTCAAGAACTGGGTGAGCGACATCGGCGTAAAGGACAGTGACGGCAACCCGGGCGTATGGACCGGCGACGGCAGTTTCCGCCTCCTCACCTACTGCTATCAGGATGCCGAAGGACAGCCGCTCGGCTCGTTCTACCTTGTGAAGACAGCCGGAATATTCCAGAGCGACGAAGAAGCGGCCGCATACGTAGATAAAGACGGCAACCGCATACAGCCTGACGCAAAGGCCGGCGACCTGAAGTTCATCGACTACGACGGCAACGGCAAGATTGACGACGGCGACCGCCAGTACTGTGGCTCAGCCACTCCGAAATACACATTCTCACTCTCCGGCGGCTTCACATGGAAGGATCTTTCCTTCTCGGCAATGCTGCAGGGCGTGGCAGGAGCACAGGCCATGAACGTGGCAAAGAGCATGACACTGAGCGATGTGGAAGGAAACTTCAACCGCGACGCACGCATCCTCGACGCATGGAGCGACACCAACCGCGACAGCAACATTCCTCGCCTGTCGAAGAGCGACCCGAACAAAAACTTCTCGACAGCTTCCGACTGGTACTTGGAGAATGCCTCTTACCTGCGTTTGAAGAACGTGACCGTCAGCTACGACCTCACTAACTTGCTGCGCAAGTGCGCACACCTCAACAGCCGCAACAGTCGTCTGAGCGTTTATGTAAGTGGCGAAAACCTCTTCACCATCACCGACTACACCGGCATTGACCCGGAGTGCGGAGGATGGGACGCTATGCGCTACCCCGTGGCACGCACATTCTCTTTCGGAGTTAAACTTACCTATTAATCAAAAAAGAAAGAAAGTTATGAAAGCAAAATATTTATTGACAGCAGCTTTCTCCCTGGCGCTTCTCAGTTCTTGCAGCGACTTCCTGGATGTACAGCCAGAGGGAGCGCCGACTACATCACAATATTTCGTGAACGACAACCAGGCCATCGACGCCATCGACGGTCTTTATGCACCAATCCACCAAGAAGGTCTCTTCGGACGGGAGATGTTCTGGGAACAGGGAGCAGCCTGCGATGTGGTATGGGGGCGTTCCCGTGGATACAGCGACCTCGCCACACTGCGCTATACAGGCGATGAAAGCCCTTTGCGCACCACTTACAACAACCTCACTCAAGTGACGTCACGCGCCAACTGGGTTATCGACAAGCTGCTTGAAAAGCAGGCCGGCACCACTCTTACAGCCGTGGAGACACGCTCTCTGGGCGAAGCCTACTTCATGCGCGCCTTCTCGCACTTCTACATCGCCTACCGTTACGGTACGGACAAGCAGGGTGTGCCGTTCACACGCTACGAGGACTACCCCAACGGCTACGACAACTCCATCCCAAAGCAACAGGAATCGGTAGTGGACAACTACAAGTACATTATTGAAGATTTGGACAACGCCATCAAGTACCTGCCCAAGTTCGAGGAATACGGAGACGATGACCGCGGACGCGCACACAAGGCAGCTGCCGTGGCATACAAGGCCAAGGTGTATGCCTATTGGGCAACATGGGACAAGAGCCAATGGCAGAATGTCATTTCCATGGTAAATGACCTGGAAACCACCTACGGACGCGACCTCGCTCCCACCTTCGACGATGTCTTTTCGTCTGACTTCTCCAATTTCTGGACACAGGAATATCTCTTCGGAATTGCAGGAACCGGCGGCGACACTCCCGGTGGTTCGGAATTCCCCGGTGTGATACTTGAGAATAAGGGATGGGGCATCTACAACGGATGGGGACAGAACAAGCCTTCATACGACATATACGAGGAAATGATAAAAGACGGAGCAGGCAATGAACGCATCAAGCGCACGCTCCTCGAATACGGACAGGAGTTCCAGTTCTTCGGTGAGACACGCCGCTTCTTCTCTACTTCCGATTTTGAATCGGGCTTCATGATCAACAAGTACATGGATGCCTTCAAGTACGAGAACGCCGACAAGACAGGCTACGTGAGCACCAACGGCGACTGGCCGACATCACGTGTGAACCTTCCGCTCATCCGCTTTGCCGAGATGCTGCTGTTCCGTGCCGAGGCATACCTTGCCACAGGAGAGGCAGGCAAGGCGGCTGCCGACATCAACCGCGTGCGCACCCGCTCGGGACTCACGGCACTTTCAGGCAACGCCACATGGACTGACCTGTATCATGAGCGCCGCTGCGAACTCGCATTCGAGTTCTCTGACCACCTCTACGACCTGAAGCGCTGGTATCACTCTGGCGAAGCCGAGATAAAGGCCCTTGCCTCCAAGGAGCTGAACGCCCACCCGCGCGCCCGCCATTATGAGGATCGCAGCAATCCTGACAGTCCCTGTGAAGTGGGCGATTATCTCGACTACCAGAACAAGGCCACCTATCAGGACTACATGATCGCCTTCCCCTATCCTTCAACAGAAATCACCAAGTCGGGTGGTGCATTGAAGCAGAACGAGGGCTATTAAGCCTCTGCACTTACACCCGTAAGCACTACACATCATGCCGGAGGCTGCAACAGCAGTCACCGGCATTTTTTTCACCGGCCACCTGGCTCCGCCTGCGCGAAACGTTGCCCTCCAAGACATCCCGGCAGCGCATCGGTTGCGGCACGAAAAAGCCCCGTTCCTGCGTCTTGTGCGCAGGAACGGGGCTTTTTCGTGCCGTCGTTGTTATGGTGTAAAGTCATTTCTTGTGACGGTTGGCACGCTGCTCGCGATATTTCGCCTTCTGCCGTGCCGAACCGCTCCCATGGGCACCGGTGATGTATTTCTTCTTCTTGGCCTTGGTCTTCACCTTGCCGTCGTCAGCCTTCTTGCCGGAGCCGCCCCTGCCGAAAACGATGCCGCCTCCTGCAATGATTGCGTCAATATCGTCGCCTTTGCTCATAAATATATAATAATGTATAGGGAGAAGCGGATTAATGGTGGAACAGACGGACGCCTGTAAATGCCATGGCTATGCCATACTTGTCGCAAGTATCGATAACATTGTCGTCGCGGACAGAACCTCCGGCCTGGGCGATGTACTGCACTCCGCTCTTGTGGGCACGCTCGATATTGTCGCCAAAGGGGAAGAAAGCGTCGCTGCCGAGAGCCACTCCCGTGTTCTTGGCTATCCATTCCTTTTTCTCTTCGCGTGTGAGCGGCTCAGGCTTCTCCTTGAAGAAAAGCTGCCATGTACCGTCACGGAGCACATCGTCACAGTCGTCCGAGATATATACATCAATGGTGTTGTCACGGTCGGCACGGCGTATGCCATCGACAAAAGGCAGGTTCATCACCTTAGGATGCTGGCGCAGCCACCAGATGTCGGCCTTGTTGCCCGCGAGGCGTGTGCAGTGAATACGGCTCTGCTGTCCTGCCCCGATACCGATGGCCTGCCCGTCCTTGACATAGCACACCGAATTGCTCTGCGTATATTTCAAAGTTATAAGGCTGATGACGAGGTCGCGGACTGCTTCCTTGCTGAATTCCTTGTTACGTGTGGGTATATCGGCGAACAACCGGGCATCATCGAGACGGATTTCGTTGCGTCCCTGCTCGAATGTTATGCCAAACACCTGCTTGTGTTCTACGGGTGCAGGAGTGTAATTGGGGTCTATTTTTATCACGTTGTAAGTGCCCTTGCGCTTGGCTTTGAGTATTTCTATCGCCTCGGCCGTATAGTCGGGGGCAATCACTCCGTCACTCACCTCACGCTTGATGAGTGTCGCCGTGGCGGCGTCGCAGGTGTCGCTCAGCGCAACGAAGTCGCCGTAAGAACTCATACGGTCGGCACCACGGGCACGGGCGTAGGCACAGGCAAGCGGCGAGAGCTCCATTTTCACGTCATCAACGAAGTATATCTTCTTCAAAGTGTCGGTCAAAGGCAGGCCGATGGCGGCTCCTGCGGGCGACACATGCTTGAACGATGCGGCGGCGGGAATGCCTGTCGCCGCTTTCAGCTCCTTCACGAGCTGCCATGAATTGAGCGCGTCAAGGAAATTGATGTAGCCCGGGCGGCCGTTGATTACTTCGATTGGGAGTTCGCCTTCCTCCATATAAATGCGTGAAGGCTTCTGATTCGGATTGCATCCGTACTTTAATGCTAATTCTTTCATATTGTGCTATATGACAAAATATATATTCTCTTCTTTTTCGGAGAGTGCAAAAATACTGTTTTCCCGCGAGATATGCAAATTACCGACATTCAAATTGGTGTCCGCACATCTCGCTCCGGCATGAAGAAAAGACATGGAAGCGACACATTACTGTGCAAAAATTTTGCCGTATGATGCGTTATTGCTAATTTTGCGGCACTAAACACCGCTTGTTATGGAAGGTAAAAGACATGAGCTGAAGAAGCTTTTTGAAGCCGTGGAGCACGGGCTCGGACAAATTCCAGGCAAGGTGCCAGCCATGGAAAAGCTCACAAAATACCTGAAAGGCGCAGAGAAGCCGAAGCGTGAGACACTCGACCGCATCTCGCTCCTTGTGGGTTTTCAGGATTGGGAAAGTTTCAAGGAAGCCTTGCATGGCGATGACGACGGGCAAATGAGCTACGGAGAAGAAAGTGAAGAAGGTCAAAACGGGGGAAAGAAATGAAGCCTCCGTAACGGGAACAGCCTCAGCGGATACGTCAAACAACAATATTGGCAATAAAAAAAGGGAAACTGCATAATGCAAATCCCTTTTTTTATTTCTTTTTTCAAGCTTCAAGAAGTCTTGATTACTCGCCCTTGATGACACGACGCTCAGCGATACGCGCCTTCTTGCCGGTGAGTTTGCGCAAGTAGTAAAGCTTGGCACGACGCACTTTACCGTGCTTGTTCACCTCGATGCTGTCGATGTTGGGCGACTCGATGGGGAAGATACGTTCCACACCGATTGTTCCTGACATCTTGCGAACGGTGAAACGCTTTTTCTCTCCGTGTCCGGAAATCTTGATCACGACGCCACGGTAGAGCTGGATACGCTCCTTTGTACCCTCGATAATTTTGTAAGCGACTGTAACAGTGTCACCGGAACGGAATTCCGGGAACTTCTTGCCGGTTGCAAATGCTTCTTCAGCAACTTTAATTAAATCCATTGTTACTTGATAATTAAATTTGTTTATCGTTCTCGCGCAACATAACTGGCAACTCTTCTTCCCGTCATAGGTTACGCCGAAAAGCGGTGCAAAGGTATGGAAAAATTCCTAATGCCGCAAATTTTCGGCTTATAAATACGTGTTTATTCATAATTACATAATTGGCGGAATTAAGTATGCACTGAATTAATTCCGCCAACGGGTAGGCAGTATATGCAAATATTGTGCATGTGCAGTAATTTTTTTTGACAACAGGAAATCACTTTCCAGAAGTTACGCTTGGTCGTGAAAGCGTGGCGGCGGGCATTGTGTGGCGGGGAAAACGGGGTTTTGTTGTCAAACAAGCCTTACTTGCATTGCAAAGAAGGCTTGTTTGCATTACAATTACAATGCTTTTGTGTGTCAAACAAGGCTTGTTTGCAATGCAAGTAAGCCTTGTTTGCGGTGCGGAGCCCGCCTTTTTGTGACAGAGCGACACTTTTATTTTTGCACAGAAAAGCCTGCATCTATCCAACAGCATGACAACCAACCACTTGCGCATGCACGCCGTATTTTGCAAAATCGCCGCCGGTTTCCCCTGTCTTCGCGTATGAATGGATTTTGGGGCGGTTGGAAATGCAAATATAATACAAGCGGCGGTCAGTGCAGTTTGTCATTTCTGCTTGATGCTCTGCGTGCGCCGGAACTCTGTGGGCGACACGCCGAGATGGCTTTTCGTGAACTTGCCGAAGAACGAAAGGTTGGGAAAATCGAGCCTCTCCGATATTTCCTTTATAGAGAGATTGGAGTGTTTCAGGTAGCGCACTATGGTCTCCACGGTGTATTGGTGGATAAGTTCCAGCGCCGTCTTGCCGCTCACGCTCTTCGAAACGAACGACAGATACTTCGGCGTTATGCACAAAGCCTCGGCATACCGTTTCACGGAGCGCACCTTGCCGTTGTTGCCCGTAAGCATCTCTATGAAGCGGGAGAATATCAGGTTGGCCTGCTTCACCGACGCCCCGTTATCCACATACTCCACATTCGGCGCGATAGCGGCAAAGAGCTCGCTGAAGAAGCACACAAAAATGCTGTGCATTATCTCCTTGTGGAAATATCCGTGCGGATGGTTTATCTTGTAACTCACTATGTCGTAGTATTTCACGATGAGTTCCCTCTGCTCCGCATCAATGCGGATCACGGGGTGTTTCGTAAGATATGAGAGCATGGCGAACATGTCCTTGTTCACCTGCATGTTCTTCTGGATTGCCGAATAGGACAGTCCCACGATTTTCGACTCTATGTCCGGCGACATGAGAGAGTTGCTAAGATAGTAGTTGGGCAGGCATACGACAAGGTCGCCCTCCCTGGCTTCGTAAGTTTTCCCGTTTATGTCGCCTTGCAGACGCCCTTTCACAATGTACATCATTATGGCCATGTCAAGATGTACCGTATCCTCCATTGACATGGCACCTATTTTGTCAAGCACAATGATGTCGCCGTCTGAATAGTCGGCTGCACCGCAACCGAGGATATAGTCAATATCCACTTTTTTCCCAACTGTCTCTTGTCCCATAGCCAAATTGTTATAGTAGTACTGCAAAAATAGTCATTTTTTCCAAAATCGATTATCCTTTTATTCCAAATTGTTGTCTGATTTCAACTATTTAACATTATTGCCACGTGCCAAAATGCCCGTACCGGTCAGTGAAACGACAACTCCTTAGGCGGCAGAAGACAGATGACCTGCAAACGATGAAATACATAAGGAAATACATAAAAGTCAGTGAAACAGATGCTTATACGATTGACTTATATCAAGAAAAATACAAAAACCATACATTTTTGTGAAAATTCCGTTTCAAAAATTTGGCAGGATGTAACAATGGAGGTATCTTTGCAACGTTTTTCATGGTATTAGATTTAAGGTTAACAAAGGTTGGGACTCAGCGGAGCCCCTTTTTTTGTGTCCTTTTGCAACATACCGCCCCGAATTCAGTCCCTTTCCCCGCAAGTATCCACAAAAAAGTGCAGAAAACGGGAACACAAGGGAAATAAAAGCTGAGAAACGGCGAAAATCTTGTTTTTTTATTGTAAGTTTGCAACTCATTGCCCTGCCTGCAACGGCAACTGCACTTGGGAAACAGGTGACATGCGCCTGAAATCAGGCGGCATCCGCAACGCTGAAAACATTTACAAACAATCTATAATGAAACAGGAAACACCATCGCTGAGCAGCAAACAGTATGCTCTGCCGTTCATTCTCATCACCTCGCTCTTCTTCATGTGGGGCTTTGCACGCGCCATTCTTGACGTGCTCAACAAGCATTTCCAGACCGAGCTGAGCATAAGCATCACACAATCGTCGCTCATTCAGGTGACCACCTACCTGGGCTATTTCCTCATGGCCATCCCCGCCGGGCTCTTCATCAACCGCCAGGGCTACCGCCGCGGCGTTGTCTGCGGGCTCACGCTGTTCGGTGTGGGTTCGCTCGCCTTCATCCCCTGCTCCGCCATGGGCACCTTCTACGCCTACCTCATAGCCCTTTTCATAATAGGCTGCGGCCTCGTCTTCCTTGAAACATCCGCCAACCCGTATGTAACGGAGCTCGGGCCGAAGGAGACTGCGACAGCGCGCCTGAACTTCTCACAGTCGTTCAACGGCGTAGGCTCTATGTTCGCCACACTCGTTGTGGGCAGCTTCCTCTTCCAAGGGTCTGCCGACGGCGAAGGAGGCGGCAACGCCGTGGTGCCATACACCATCATGGGAGCGTTCGTGCTGCTCATCGCCTTGCTGTTCTCACGCATCAGTCTGCCCGAGATAGCGCACGCCGACGACAAGGAGACACAGACGGGAAGCCGGAATCTCTCGCGCCTTTTCGCAAACCGCCGGTTCGTGTTCGGGCTCCTTGCCCTGCTCGCCTACGAGGTGGCGGAGATTTCCATCAACTCCTATTTCATCAACTATCTCACGGGTGAAGGCTGGATGGAGTCAGCCACGGCATCTACAATCCTCACCGTCGGGCTCGGCATCTTCATGCTGTCGCGCTTCGTGGGTGCGGCAGTGATGAGCAACATGGCGGCAGAGAAATACCTCCTTGCCTGCGCCGTGGGCACCATCGTGTCAATGGTTGTCATCCTGCTCGGCCTTGGACGCGACATTTCCGTAGCGGCACTGCTGTGCAACTACTTCTTCGAGGCAATAATGTTCCCCACCATCTTCGCCCTCGCCCTGCGCGACCTCGGCGGTCTCACCAAGAGCGCATCGTCCATACTGATGATGACGCCTGTCGGCGGATGCGGCTTCCTGCTCATGGGAATGGTGGCTGACAGTTCTGCCAACTTCACACTTCCGTTCATAATCCCGCTCCTCGGCTTCGCCTTCGTACTCGTGTTTGCATGGCGTTGCACGGCGAAGAGAGCGGCATAAAACTGCATTCCGCAGGAGGTCGGGCGTCCCCCACCCGACCTCCTGCTTATTTCCGGTAATAACCTGAGGCAAGCATCACCGTTTCCGGGCAGACTTGAACGCGGAATACGTTGGAAGCCCGCGCCAACACTGCGGACGCTCCAGCCCGAGGATTTCGGCTATGGTGGCAGCAGTGTCATACTGTATCACCGTGTCGGTGATTTCCATGCCACGCTTTATGCCTTTCCCGAACAGGATGTAGGGTATTTCCATTTCCAAAAGGGTGTGCCCACCATGACGGCGTTCTATCCCCCCATGGTCGGCGGTGATGATGAACACGGTGTCATCGTATATGCCGGCATCCTTGACAGCCTGTATTATACGCCCCACCTGGATGTCAATGCTTGCGACAACATCGTAATAGGCAGGTGTGTCGTGGCCTATGGCGTGTCCCACATGGTCAATCTGGTCGAAGCAGACAGCAAAGAACGTGGGCTTTTTCTCCTTTATGTATTTCTCTGCCATGCGGCACAGCTGTGTGGAATCCTTCTCGTAGTTCCATGCCACATCCACATAATTTATGGCGGCGGAATCCACAAGATACTTTATTCCGTCCCATTCGGCTATGCAACCCGTCTCTGCCTGCGGACGCTGTTCGCGCAGGATGGAGAAGATTGTGGGATAGATGCCGCGGCTGTTGGTGCAGAGCGACGGCACTTCTGGCACGCGCGAGTTCCAGTTGGTGTAGCCGTGCATCTCCGTCGGTGCGCCGTTGAACATCGACGCCCAGTTGATTGCCGACTCCGATTTGAGCACACAACGCTTGCGCAGGGTGTAGCATCCGTCCTGCATGGCACGCTGTATGTTCGGTATGTCGTGCGCCTTGGGCACGCTGTAAGAGCCCCATCCGTCGAGGCCGATAAGTATCACATGCCCTGCGCGGGCTTTTCCGGCAGCAGAAGCGGTGAGCACAACGGCCGAGAGCAAGGCCGCAAAGCATAAAAACCTTTTCATTTCACATTCCTCCTATATTGTCTGGGTGCCCGTCTTCACTTCCGTATCCAGCTTGTTGTCGCCCCAGAGCAGGGTCACCTTGAACGGCACGTTTGTCGTTATCGTCACCCGCGGCTTGTCGGCGGCAGAAGCGCGTTTTGCCACTTTTATCGAGACATTGCCGCCGGTCCCGAACGGATAGCGGTCTATTCCATAGGCATCGGTGAGGTTCACATCCACCGTGACATGGTTCTCTTCCACATCGGCGCGTATGCCGAAGATGTACTCTATCAGCTCGGCGATAGGCGGCAAGCCCGTCCATCCCACGAAGTCCTTGCGTGCCATGAAACCCGGTTCCGCCGTCTCGGGAGCGTAATACTCCCAGAATGTGCCTGTCTTCTCAAACACTTTGAGCACGTTTTCGTAATGGTTCACCACGATGTCGTGCGCCAACTGGCGGTATCCCTTGTCCACAAGTCCCGAGACAACCATGTAGTTCGCGCCCGGCCAGACGCCCCCTTCCCAGTAGCGGCCGTTGGCCTTGTACTTCGGATTGTCGGCTGCCAGCGACGCGACACGGTGCGGGCGGTTGAACTTGGCAGTGTCGGCAAGGTGTGCCACGAATTTATCGAGACGCTCTTTGGACAACACATCGGTATGGAGAGCCCAATAGGCATAGACACCCTGTGTGGTGCTCAGCGAGTTGTCGGCATACTGGTCGTAGAGGAAGCCGTCGCGCTCGCTCCACATATTCCCGTTAATGTATGCCGTGAGGTGCTTTATGTCGTCCTCAAACTCCTCTATCTCCTGCCAGCGTTCGAGGTAAAATCCCATTTTGAGCAGGATTTTTGCCACCATAATCTGTTGCAGACAGGCGTCGAGCCATATCATGTGCCCGTTGCTGTAAATGGTGTTATAGCCCGCTGGAACACGCGGCATGTTGTCCATACCCGTTCCCCAACCGCTGCTCCAATAGGTACCGTTGCGCCAAGTGCGGTTGAGTTTCAGCCATTTGTAGTAAGCGGCGAGCACCGGGAACACCTTGTTCAGGCGGCTGTCGTCGCCGGTCTGCTTGTAGTAGAGCCACTCTGCCCACGGCAGCAGGTTCGGGCCTGTCGATGTGGGGTCGTAGCGTCCGAAACAGTCGGAGCCGTCGGCACGTATCTCGCGGCATATAAAGCCGTCGGGATGCTGCTTTGCATAGAAGTTGTCGAGCGTCTTCTGGAACGGGAAGAAGCGCGAGCCGTAACGGCAGAACATGGAGATGAAGGCATTGTCCCACATGAAAATGTTGCCGTTGTAGGCCGGGGCGATGTATGACGACACAAAGCCCGAGTCGTCGAGAGGCTGGCAGATGTTCTTGATGCCAATCTGCCATGCCTTCCAATACATGTCTATGGCATTCTGGTGCCCTTCCCAATACGGTGCGGGCAACACTTTTTTGGCCTGCTCGAAAGTGCCCGGCTTCACCTTTTCCACCTTTGCCGTGCGAAAAGCGTTCTCCGCCACGAGCGTCTGCATGATGTAAGTGTTCTTGTAAGGGAGCTTGTAAAGCGGCGAACCCGACGGTATCAGGTTCTGCGCATGTGCCGAAACGGCAGCCAGC
The DNA here is from genome assembly GCA_963599085.1 of bacterium. Taxonomy (GTDB): domain Bacteria; phylum Bacteroidota; class Bacteroidia; order Bacteroidales; family Bacteroidaceae; genus Prevotella. The sequence goes on from CAVBVK010000003.1 coordinate 55,214, forward strand.
GACATTGCCGCTGCCATGATGATATGCTTCATACTTTTCATTTTTGTATGGTTGGTTGTTTGAATTGCAAAGCCGAAACCCAGCCCGCACCATAACAGATGGAGCATGGTTTCCCTTGCGGTTATTTTTTGCTCATAAGCTGTTTTATTCTCCAGAAGATGTCGGTGTTATCCATTATGCCGGTGAAATTCTCCGAACCGGGGCCGAAAGCATACACGGGCACCATCACTCCCGAGTGGTCCTTGGTGGAGAAGCAACATTCGACCCGTCCCTCTTGCTTGTCGCCATTGACGAGCGTGAGGCCGCCCGTCTCATGGTCGGCGGTGATTACCACGAGGGTCTCTCCGTCCTGCGCTGCCCATTTCATCACTTGCCCGACGGTCTGGTCAAAGTCAAGGGTCTCCTTCATAAGCAAATCGAGCTGGTTGAAATGCCCGTAGTCATCGAGTTGCGAGCCCTCAATCATCATAAAAAAGCCGTTTTTGTTCTTGTTCATCAGTTCGATACCTTTGAGAGAGGCGCGTGCAAGCAGGTCGCCACGCTCGTCGGGCAGCGGTGTATCGACATCGAAAGGCACGCAGAACACCTTGCTTGTGTTCCACTTTTCAAGGTCGTCCCATGTGCGCGACACATGATAGCCCTTACGTTCGAGTTCCTCAAAGATGTTTCGCCCGTCCTTACGGTCGGTGAAATACTTTGCACCGCCGCCGAAAACGTAATCCACTCCGCTCTCCGGATAGTCGCCGATGAGTTCCTGTTCCCTGTCACGGTCGATGTTATGACAGCAGAAATCGCACGGTGTGGCGTCCCAAAGACGGCAAGTCACCGCCACGCCGGCATCCTTTCCCAGTCCTTTCGCCACATCCACGAGCGTGGAGAGGGGCTTTCCTTCGGGATCGACACCCACTGCGTGATACACCGTCTTGTGCCCCGTCGCGAGCGCAGTGCCTCCCGCTCCCGAGTCGGTGACGAGTTTGTTGGCACACCAGGTCTTCGAAAGCCCCGTATATTGTGCGTTCTCGAGCCACAACTGACCGCGGTTGCAGGTCCATGCGGTATAAACATGCATCAGACTCATACCGTCGCCAATCATAAGGATCACGTTCTTCACTTTCTTGCCCTTTGGCGGAGCAATCTTTTCCACCTTGTAAGGCTTGTCAAATGTGAATGTCTGCGTGGGCATGTTATACTGCGCCTTGACTGGGAATACGCAAGCAAGCAGTGCCGCCGTAAGTAAAATTTTTCCGATTTTCATAATATTATGCTTTAATGTTGTTTGTTGCCGGTTTGCATTCATAACCATTTTCAGCGTTTGCGGTGAACGGGTTTGTGCTTTGCTGAGGATGCTTTATGCCGCACCGCGGGCGTGGCCGCCTTCGCAGCCGCGCCTGCATTCTTCGCCGAGGAGACACGCCCGTTGCTGTTCAAGGTGAGCGTGGTCTGCTGAAGGGCACGGTTTGCATAGTCGAATATCACTGCGGGATTGAAGTGCCGTCCCTTGAATTTTGTCTCGAAATGCAGGTGTTCGGTAGTAGCGCGGCCTGTCCTGCCGGTGAGTCCTATCACCTGCCCTGCCTTGACACGCTCACCTACCTTCACGAGGTTCTCGTACTGGTGACCGTAAAGGGTCTCCAATCCGTAAGCATGGCGTATGACAATGCATTTGCCGTAGCCAGAAAACACTCCCGAGCGCGTGACAACGCCATCGAAAGCAGCCACAATCTTATCCTTGGGAAATGTCTTCAAGTCCACGCCCGAGTGCCTGCGCTTGCCACCGTAAGGGCTTATCACCTTGGCACCTGGCAGCGGATAGGCCCATTGTTCCTTCTTCATCTGTGTGAGATCCCACTTGAATGTGGACGATTTCTCAAACACATTGCGGTCGATGTCGGTCATGTCATACACTGACGCCGTCTTGTCTGCCAGCACAGTGACGCTCACATGCGAGTCTTTCTTCTCGCAAAGCAGTGTCTGGCGGCGCAGATGATGGTTCGTGAGGTCGATAACCGTGGCGGGGTTTATGCGTGCGCCGTTCACCATGACGGCAAACTCGCAGTAGGTGCGGCCGTTCTTCTTGCCAACGATGGCAACGGTCTGCCCGGCTTTCACGGTCTGTCCCACCTCCACGAGGTTCTGCGCATTGTTGGCATACACAGTCTCAAGGCCGTTGCGGTGGCGTATCACCACCACGTTGCCCATTTCGCCGTGCTTGCGCGAGAGTCTTACCGTGCCTTCGAACATTGCCTTCACGGCGTCGCCCTCCTTTGTCGTAATCTCGATGCTGCCGTTCTTGGCATGCCCGGACTTTCCCACGGGGAGCGGGAAAGAGTATTCCGAGGGGCGCAGAGCAGTGAAGTCGATGCTGAAAGCGTCGGAACTGCTGAACAGTCCCGGCGTGGCGATGCTTATTTGCTGCTGTTCGGCAGGAGTAAACATGTCCCTTACCGGCATGAAAGCCGATGCCGTGGCAACAAAGGCGAAAGCTGTCAGTAGTCTTTTAATGGTCATTTTCATCAATTCCTGTTTTTAGTCAAGGTTCAAAGGCGAGGGGCTTTGTACTGTCACCGTATCACGATGCCCGAGAATATGCGTCCGGATTTTTTACCGAGACGGCGTGCCGAGAAGAAGTCGGCGGCGTTGTCGTATGTGCAGATGCCGCTCATCTGGATGTTTCCCTCTTTCACTCCCGCCATCATAAGCTGCATCTTGTTGCACAGGGGCAGGTCGATATGCCACTTTTCCCCGCGCCGTGCAATGCTGTCCATGGGCATCTTGGCCTCAAGAAACGCGTCATACACTTCGTCACCCACTTCAAAATTCCTTACCGATATGGCCGGCCCGACGATTGCTGTCAGCAGCGTGGCATCGGTGCCGTAGGCAAGGCGCATCTCAGTGACAGCCCGCAGCACCGCGTTCTTCACCGTGCCGCGCCATCCGGCATGCACTGCCGCCACGGCATTGTGTGCCGCATCGTGCAGCAGGACGGGCACGCAGTCGGCCGTGGAGACGCCGATACAGACACCGGGCACATCGGTGAGGACACTATCGACATCCTCGAGCAGCATCCGCCTGATGTCCTGCGGCAAAGAAAGGAATTCCCTGCCGATGATGCGCGGATTGATGCCGTGTGTCTGATGCGGCATTATGATGTGGCTTTCCTCCACGCCCAGCACCCCGGCAAGAGCCTTGCGGCAAGCGGCGGTGTGCCCGGGTGTGTCGCCGCAATGTTCGTTTATGTTGAACGAGGCATAGCTGCCCTCGCCCGTTCCGCCGTGGCGTGTGGTGCTGAACGCCGTCACCCCGGGGGCGGTGGCGTAGATGTGGAGGAGCGGACTATTCTCCATCCGTGTCCTCCTCATACTCAAAGTCCTCGAGGTCGTCCACCTCTTCCATGTCGAGGTATTCTATTTCGTCCTCGCCCTCGGCCTTCATTTCCTCGGCGAAGCGGCTCATGTCCTTGTCACGGTGCACTATCGTATCGTCGGCGGTGATACTCTGCAATTTGTTGCTCTCGCTGTTGAGTTCGCGCCAGAGCACATCCTTGAGTTCGTTCAAGCCCAGACGGCTCACCGAGGAAATGAACACCACGGGCAAATCGGTAGGCAGTGTCTCACGGAGCATATCCATAAGTTCCCCGTCAAGCAGGTCGCATTTGGTCACGGCGAGCACGCGGTGCTTGTCGAGCATATCGGGGTTGAACTGCCGCAGCTCGTTGAGCAGCACCTCATATTCGTGCTTTATGTCGTCAGTGTCGCCCGGAACCATGAACAGCAGCAGTGAGTTCCGCTCTATGTGGCGCAGGAAACGCAGTCCGAGCCCCTTGCCCCCGCTTGCCCCTTCGATGATGCCGGGGATGTCGGCCATGACAAACGACTTATGGTCGTGGTATTCCACGATGCCCAGGCTCGGCTCAAGCGTAGTGAAAGGATAGTTGGCTATCTTCGGCCGCGCGCTCGAAAGCGACGAGAGAAGCGTGGATTTGCCCGCATTGGGAAATCCCACCAAGCCCACATCGGCGAGCAGTTTCAGCTCGAGTATTATGGTCATCTCCTCCATAGGCTCGCCCGGCTGCGCGTAGCGCGGTGCCTGGTTGGTGGCCGAGCGGAACTGGAAATTGCCCAGTCCGCCGCGCCCTCCTTTCAGCAGCAACACTTCCTGCCCGTCGTAGGTCACATCGCACACATACTTGCCAGTCTCGGCATTATAGACAACGGTGCCGCACGGCACGTCGATATACACATCCTGCCCGTCCTTGCCATGGCATTTGTCGCGCCCGCCATTACCGCCGTGCTCGGCGAAGACATGACGCTGGAACTTCAGGTGCAGCAGAGTCCAGTAGTTATGGTTGCCGCGCAGGTAGATGTTTCCGCCGTGCCCACCGTCCCCGCCGTCGGGTCCTCCGTTGGGATTGTACTTCACATGCCTGAGATGCATGCTTCCTCGGCCGCCTTTCCCGGAGCGGCAATATATCTTTACATAATCTACGAAATTGGATTCTGCCATTATTCTATTTACATTGTTGTTATGATACTTGCAAAGTTACGAAAAATAATGCATACTCGCCGCCGCACGGCGTCACTTTTATCATGGCAATGAACGGCTTGCACGTTCCCTCCAAAAAACAAAAAGGGCTTTCCCCGTGCGCCCCATTCTGGAAGCGGCTGCAAGGAAAGCCACATGTATCAGAAAGTCATTTATAGAAGTTCCATACATCTGCGGCACACGAAACCCGTGTCTTTCAATGTACCGATATCTTAGTATTGCATGTTTTGCGGGTCGAAGCAGGTCCAGCCTGTGAGCCAGTTTTCAGTGCCGTCGAATGCGCCTATGTAGCTCACGGTGTCAAATCCCGTCCATCCGTCAAACGAAGCCGTGCCCAAGAGCGGGCTTCCTGCCACAGGCGTGTAGCCGTCGAGTCCCACGAGAGTCTGCCAGGAGTCGAAGTAGCGGTTGGTAGGTTCGGAGAAGAAGAAGGTGTTGGAGTACGACTTCTGCGTTTCGTCTATCACCTGCTTGTTCTTTGCATCATAGAGGCAGTCGGTGTAGATCTTGTTGGCATCAGAGCCCACTGCATCCATTCCTGCGAAATAAACATGCTGCAACTTGAAGAGATTGTCCTTCGAAGCCTGCACCGTTCCGCCCTTTTCGCCGTCGATGATGAGTCCGATGGGCCATCCCAGAGCTACGGAGTTGATGCAGTTCAGGCGTGACGAACGGCGTATCTGCATGGCAGCCTGGAACTTGCCCATGGCCGAGCCGTTGTTGGGATTGTAGGCACCGGCGTTGATGTAGTCGGTAGTGTTGAGGAAGTTGGCGTCAAGAACCTTCGGGCCTACGAAAGTGATGTTGGAGAATGTGGCTGTCGTGTAAGGCTCCACGGTGGCGCCGTCGGCACAGTTGTCGCTTTCGAAGCCGTTACTCTGCGATGTGTCGGCTATACGGCTGTCGCGGATGGAAAGCCCGTACTGCACTTTACCGGAAAAACCGTTGTCGGTGTCGAAGTCGTCGTCCCAGCCCTTGTATGACACGAGATACTTGCAGTTCACCGTTCCGCCGAACCATTCGAAAGAGTCGTCGTTGGAGTAGGACACCTGCACATGGTCGATTTGTGTGCCCGAACCCACCGAGCCCATGGTGAGGCCGTTGATCTCCTTGTCCTTCTGGAAGGGGTAACCGGCAAACTCTATGCGCACATAACTGAGCACGCCCGAGTTGTCGGTATCGTCGTTACCGCCGTGTTGGCTGCGCGGGCCGCCCTCAATCTGCTGCTCGCTCTGGTTGTTGCGGGCTTTGCCACAGAGGATAACGCCGCCCCAGTCGCCAGGCTTGCGGCTACCTGCCGCCTGTTCGGAAGTGAAGACGATGGGCTCGGCTGCCGTTCCCTGCGCAATGAGTTTGCCGCCACGCTCGGCTATGAGAGCCGCCTTTGTCTGCTTGTCACCCTTGATTATGGTACCCGGTTCTATGGTGAGTTCAGCACCGTTGGCTATATATACCCATCCTTTGAGCAGGTAAGTGCCTTTTTTCAAGGTCTGCTTCCCAGTGAAGACAAACTCCTGGTCGCCGTTGCCTATGGCCGTTCCGGAAGCATCCTCCTTACCGTCCTCGGTGAAGAGGATGTGGTCGCACGCATTGAGCCCGCCATCGGTAGTCCATTTGTAGGCCTCCGCCGGAGTGGGGGTGGGGTCGTCGTTACTGTCACAGCTGCCCAGAACGGCAGTCATTGCGAGGATGCCGAGGCATCCTACAAACTTCATCTTTTTCATAATCATCTTTTTGTAATGTGAAAATATATGTTTTTCAGAATTTATACACTGCCTGCAATCCTATGTTGCGGCCGGGGCGGTAGCAACGTGCCACCTCTTCCACCTGCTTGCGTGTGCCGTCGGAGTAGGTCACATCGGCAAACTGTTTGTGGTAAATGCGCTCTGACAGCAGGTCGCGCACGTTGAGTTTCAGTTCTATATGCCGTCCGAACTTCTTGGCAAAGGAGAGGTCGATGGTGTTGCGGGGCATTTCGTAGCTGTGCGGTACACGTGCATTATCTTCGCTGCCGACAGTGCCCTCACTGCGCCCTACGCCTATGATGCGCTTGCCTATACGGTTGTAGAGCAGGGCTATGTCGAGTTGCAGGGGCTCGTTTTTGTAGAAGAAGCCGGTATTGATGAGGTAGGGCGACTGTCCCTGCATGGGGCGGTTCTCCTCCTTCGCACCCTTCTCGAACTTCACTTTACTCTTTATCAGGGCACCGTTGAACGACCAGCTCAGGCCGCGCAGGCCTATGAACGAGAGGTCTTTCCGGATGTCAAGCTCCACTCCGTAGCTGTCGGCGCTCTTCGCATTTTTGTATGAATAGACGAGGTCGGTGCCTCCTGCCACTGTGTAAGTCCATTCTATCGGCGAGTCGAACCGTTTGTAGAAGACGGCGAGCGACACTGTTTCTCCGCGCGAAGGATACAGTTCGTAGCGCAGGTCGATGTTGTCTATGTAGCAGTTCTTGAGCTCGGTGTTGCCCTGAACGTTGCTTGCGAGGTCGAAATCGTAGTACACCGACGGCGACACTTCGCGGAATTCGGGGCGGTTTATGCTACGCCCGTAGGAGAGGCGGAACTGGTTGCGGTCGTCAATGCGGTAGGTGGCGTTGAGCGAAGGGAAGAAGTCGCTGGTGCGGTAGTGGCGGCTTTGCTCGCTCTTCTCGTAGTCGCGGGTGTTGGAGACGAGTTCCATGTCGTTATGCTCGAAGCGTGCCCCGGCGTGTATGCCAAGCTTTCCGAACGGCAGCGACACCGCGACATAGGCTGCACCGAGGGTGTTGTTGCCGCGGTAGTTGTTGCGCATCTGCTTCTCTTCAAGCAGATAGAGGCGGTCGGCACCCATGTTTGCCTCGTCGGAAAGCAGTGTCGGGATGTCGGAGTGGCGGAAGCCGGAGGGCAGGGTGTTGTCCGCCACGTTCCAGTTGTATATGAAGTTACGCGTGTTGTAGCGTCGCGTGCGGTATTCGCCGTACACTCCGGCACGCAGATCGGGTTCGAATGCGCCGAAACGGAAGTGGTGTTTTTCATTGATGCCAAGCGAAACGATGTGTTCGTCAAGCCTCGTCCACTCGCGGCTGATGTCGTTTCCGGTGCTGAGGGCATATACTCCGTTCTCCAGAGCGTCGTCGATGAGATAGCGGCGACGGTCGGGCAGGAGACGGTTGGCATAGGCATAGCCCGCATTCCAGTCAAGAACATCATTGGCGAAGGTGTGCTTGCCTGTAATCTGGCTGTTGTATGCCATGCGGCTACGGTAGTAATACTCTGCGCTGCGTTCCTGGTTGGACTGCGCACTCACTCCGTCGCGCCATGTATAGCGGTCGGTTGCGAGCTGGTTGAAGATGTTTTTGAACTGGTATTTGTGGTTGCCACTCCGTGAAAGGAGTGTGAGGTTGAACATCGCGCCAAGGCGGATATTGTTGTTATACTGGTCGTCTATGGAATGGCGGAGGTAGTTCGGATTGTCGTTCACGGCATCGTAGATGCCGAAAAGGTTGTTCTCCATGCCGGTGTAGGTGCGGTATTCATTGGTGTAATTCACTGCCGCGAGCATGCCGAGTGTCTGCCCCCCGAGCATCCAACGACGGTTAAGGCTTGCCGAAAGTTTCATGTCGGCAAAAGGTTTCATGCTTTTCAGCAGCCAATTGTTGTTGAGGTTGTTGCCCAAAAGCGATGTCGCATAATCGGCCACGGGACTGCCGTCCTGCCCAAGTTGAGGTGCAAGTGTGGCATGGATACCGCCACGCAGGTTGCGCAAGCCGTTGTCGAAGCCAAGGAAATCGGTGGCAGAGCCTTTGGAATAGGAGAAGTCCTTGAACACGGTGGAGGTGTTCCAGTTTGCCCCAAGAGATATTTCAGTACTGTTTTCAGCAGGTATTTCCTTCGTGTTCACAATGATGAAGCCCCCCGAATAGTCGGCGGGATATTCGGCAGAGGGCGACTTAACTATCGTGAGGTTGTCAATCTGCGCACTCGGGATGATGTCGAACGAGAAGGCACGGGAGTCAGCTTCGCTGCTGGGCACAGCCCCTCCGTTCACCCATACGTTGTTGTAACGCTGCGAGAGACCGCGCACCATGACGAACTTGTCCTCTATAAGGCTCACTCCCGGCACTCTCCTTATCACCTCACCGGCATTGGTGTCCTGTGTGCGGGAAATTTCCTGCGCCGACACATTGCTCACTATCACGGGACTGTTTTTCGCCATCTGCATCATGGCGGCATCGGTGTTGCGCCGCTCCACGGCGGTGACTGTCACCTCCTTGAGTTGCTGTTCGTCAGCGGACATAGCCACATTGCATGGCGTTCCGGGCATTGATGCGCTCACTTTCACGCCCTCCACACGCTGCGGCTTGTAGCCTATGTAATTAATATATAATGTGTAAGTGCCGTCTTTCAGTCCGTCAAGGGAGAAAACTCCGTCAATGTCAGTGACGGTCTTCACATCCGTCCCTTCCACGGCAACGACTGCCCCGACGAGCGTTTCATTGGTTTTCCTGTCTGTGACAACTCCTTTGAGCTGCTGTGCGAGTGCCGACATGCTGCCAAGTGCAAGCAATGAGAGCACGGCGAAATTTCTTTTTAACTTCATCATTAATTCTTTTCTGTTACGGGTGCAAAATTATCCACACCGTATTACAGGGAGATTGCCATGAAGTTGAAAGGATTTGAAGAAAGGAATACAAAGGTGTTACAGCCTCAGGAAAATAGAAATGCCATGACAAGACCCGCAGGAATTGTCATGGCATACCGTTGTTGTCGGCCTTTCGGCCGCTATGTTTCAAAGTAGTGAATGGGTCACAGGGCGTCAATGACGCTGCTGATGTCGCAGAAGATGCGGTTGAGCTCGCCCAAGCCGTCAATGTGATGGTGCACGCCTTCGTTCCTGTACCACTCTATGAGGGGTGCGGTCTGGCTGTGATACACATCGAGACGCTTCTTTATTGTCTCGGCGTTGTCGTCGGAACGTCCGCTTTGCTGTCCGCGCTTGATGAGGCGTTGCATGAGTTCCTCCTCAGGAACGTCGAGCTCTATCATTGCCGCCACCTTGTGGCCACGCTCGCTGAGCATCTGCTTCAAGGCCTCTGCCTGCGGGATGGTGCGCGGGAAACCGTCGAAGATGACACCCTTGTGCTCCTTGCCGAAGCTGTCATAGACACCGGCGAGGATGCTCACCATGAGCTCGTCGGGGATGAGTTGTCCGTTGTCGATGTATCCCTTGGCAGTCTTGCCGAGCTCCGTCCCGTTCTTTATCTCGCTGCGCAGCACGTCGCCGGTGGAGATATGGTTGAAGCCGTACTTCCCAATCATGAGGTCGCTCTGTGTGCCCTTGCCTGAACCCGGGGCACCGAAAATTACGATGTTTTTCATCTTTTCACTTTAATGTTGGTTTTATGTATTTATGGTTTCTGCCGGTTTTACACAGCCGTGCGCCACCTTTTGTCACACAGCCCGGAGCACGCCCTACTCCACCACGGTGTAAATGTCGCGTAGGTTACGCCCCTGCCTGTCGTAATCGAGCCCGTAGCCCACGATGAAGTCATTGGGGATTTTCATCGCCACATAGTCCACCGTCAAGGGTACACACAGGCTGTCGGGCTTCTGGAGCAGAGTGCACACGCGCACCGACGCAGGTTGCCTGTCTTTGAGCATCTTTATCATTTCGCGCATGGTGATGCCCGACTCCACGATGTCTTCCACAACGACCACGTCGCGCCCCTTTATGTCCTGACTGAGACCTATGAGTTGCTTCACGTTGCCCGTTGTCGATGTGCCTTCATAGGATGCCAGCTTCACGAACGATATTTCGCAGGGGACAGTGAGCATGCGCATGAGGTCGGCAGCGAACACGAACGAGCCGTTGAGCACGGCCAGTAGGAGCGGCGTCTTGCCCTCATAGTCGCGGCTCATCCGGCTTGCCACGGCCTGAACGCCCTTCAGTATGTCGCATTCAGGAATTGACAAGCGGAATGTCTTGTCCTTGATTTCCACTGTATTCATATAGAACAGTATTCTTGGATTACGGCGCAAAATTACTAAAAATATGGCAAAACGCAGTGCGGCTGCGGCATATATTTGCCTTTGCCATGTCAGTCGGCAGGAAGGAGCACCGCCCCCTCCTGCTTTTTGCCGTCCATCATAATGCGCAGCGGCGAGGCGAAACGCACATGTCGCACATGTTCCGTCTCCTCTACGGCGGGCATGGCATCAAGCAATGCCTTGTTGAACATGCCGTTACCGGCAGTGGGGTCCACCGTGAAGTAGCCCACGCCAAAGCTCGTGAGGTTCTGGAAGAAATGCGTACCTTGGCTCGGATCCACACGGTAGTTTTCAAGTGTCACCTCCACTATCACCCTCGCCGCACTGATGTGCGGCCACTTCACGGGCACACCGAGCCACGGGTCGCTCGAACCCCAACGTCCGGGACCCACGAGGACATAGTTCTTTCCCGCGTCAAGGAAATTGCGGTTGATGCCTTCTATCTCGCGTGCGGTGACGGGATTGTCTATCGCCGTGAAGTTGTCACCGGTTTTCACATACACCACATCCATAACATCGTCGCTCACCCCGTGCCCCAACGAGTTGTGCGAGCGTACCAGGCACTGCGCGTCGGGCACTGCCGCGACATCCTCGTCAAGCATCTGCTTGGCATCGACAATGGGGCGTATCTGCAAGAGGTAAAGGCTTCCCGTGCGGTTGAGGTTGAGATTGCAGGCGAACTCTATCTCCACGGGGCGGCGCATGCCCTCGGAACCGAACTTCATCGACATCTGAAGCAACTCGGGCAAGGGGAACACCCCCTGCTGAAGCACGCCGCTGAACGATATTATCTTGCGCCCGCCCTCATAAATGCCGTCGCGGATGACATTGTCACAAGGGTCGTATGTCGATGCGATGAAGTTGAGCGAGCAGTCCTTTTCCGCCTCCTTCACCTTCAGGTTGAGTATATTGAAGCCGTCGTCCACTTTGAAGTCGCTGCCCACATGAGCCATGTCAAGGGCATAGAAGCGCGTCTGCGTCTCGCGGAGAGCCGTCTCCAACTCGCTTGTCTGCAACACCTGGTGCGGATGGTAAGGCGACACACGCAGCGTCTGTCCCCCATCTACGATATATTTGCCAAGTCCCAGAGCGAGCGAGGCGATGCCGTCCTCGGCCCGTTCGTCGCCGATGGGATAGTAGTTAAGCGAGCGCAGTACGCCCGAGATGTTGGGATAATAGCGTGTACCATGCTGTTTGCCCACCACTTCCTGCAGGATCACGGCCATTTTCTCCTGGTCTATCACGTTGCTTGTGGCTGTCATGTAGGCCTTTGAGTCGCGGTAATACACCGAAGCATAAACGCCCTTGACGGCACAGGCAAGCATTTCGAGCATGGCATACTTGTCGTTGATGTACGGAATCATGTAGGTGGAGTAGATTCCGGCAAACGGCTGGTAGTGGGCATCCTCCAGAAGCGAACTCGAACGGATGGCAATGGGGCTCTTTGTGGCCTCGAAGAAGGTGAAGAAGTCGGCTATCAGCGCATCGGGCAACTGTGCATGGAGGAAATGCCGCAGTATCTCTTCGTCGGGAGCATCGCTCAAGGCTATCTGATAGAGGTTGTTCTGCTCCATGAACTGATCGAAGATGTCGGTGCAGAGCACCACCGTCTTGGGTATCTGCACCGTTGCGTTCTGGAAGGAATTGAACTCCGGGTGTGTCTTGATGATGTTGTCGAGGAAGGCAAGGCCGCGCCCCTTGCCTCCGAGCGAGCCTTCGCCGATGCGCGCGAAGTGCGAGTAGGAGTCGAATTTCATTCGGTCGAACACAGCCACGATGCCAATATTTTTCATGTGGCGATACTGCACGATGGCGTCGAAGATGATTTTCCGGTGGGCAGCCACATCCTGCAGGCGTTGCCATGTCACCTTCTTCAAGAACTCCGACACGGGGAATATGGCGCGGGCAGAGAGCCAACGGCTCATGTGGTTGCGCGAAATGTGATAGAGCATGGAGTCATCGGGGATGCGGAAGATGTTGTCCTGCAGCTCCTTCAGATTGTGGATGCGCATTATCTCGGCGTGCGTCGCGGGGTCGCGGAAGATGAAGTCGCCGAAGCCCATGTGTTCCTCCATAAGCCGCCGCAGGTCGATGCTCATCTTTTTCGAGTTCTTATCGACAAAGCGGAAGCCTTCAGCCTCGGCCTTTTCACGGTTCTCCGCCTCCGAGCTCTCCATTATCAGCGGCAGGAAGGGGTCGTTCTCGCGTATGGCACGCATCAGTTTCAGTCCGGCCTCTGCGTCCTTCTCGCCGCCGACGGGAAACCGCATGTCGCTGATCACGCCGTGTATATTGTCGGCATAGCGGCTGTAAATGTCCATGGCCTCCTCGTAGGTGCGCGCCAGCACTACCTTGGGCCGTCCGCGCATACGCAGCGTGGCGGCATGGCGGTTGAGGGCTTCGGTGGAAAAACGCTTACTCTGCGCAAGGATGTAGTTATACAGGTTGGGCAGAATGCTGCTGTAAAAGCGTATGCTGTCCTCCACAAGCAAAATCATCTGGACGCTCCCTTCGCGGACATCGTGCTCAAGATTCATCCTGTCCTCTATGAGCTTTATGATGGAAAGGATGAGGTTCGTGTTGCCGAGCCAGCAGAAAACGTAGTCGAAGATGCTCAGATCCTCATTCTGCATACGCTTTGTTATGCCGTGGGAGAAAGGCGTGAGCACCACGCAGTGTATCTTGGGGAAGGCCGCCTTTATGTCGTGTGCCACACTGAAGGCATCGTTGTCGGCGTTACCCGGCATGCAAATCACAAGGTCGATATTCATTGTCCGCAGCACGTCGTAGGCCTCTTCTGTGGTGCTCACCTGCGTGAACGTGGGCGGATAGCGCAGCCCCAACTCCACATACTCGTTGTAAATCTTCTCCTCCACACGCCCGTCGTCTTCGAGCATGAAGGCATCGTAAGGGTTGGCGACGATGAGTACGTTGTAGATGCGGCGCATCATCAGATTGACAAACGTGACGTCTTTCAGATAGAACTGGCTGTATTCCTGTGGTACCATTGGCTTTTCTCTTCCGTTTTCCTATAAACGCTTACTTTTCAGGGATTGTTGTCCGAAAGTCAAAATTACACATTTTATTTTTATCTGCAAAACGTATTGCCGCATTATCGGCAATCCACCATGGACACGGTTGCGGCAAAGAGCAACACTCGGCCATGACACCACTGGCTTACAGGAATAAAAAAGGCTAATAAAGCAGCATGAGTCCGGCGAACGCCGCCCACATTATCATGCGTATGGGATTGATTTTCAGCAGTTGTGTGCCAACGTATGACGCGACAAAAAGAGCTATGCTCACGCCAAATTGCCACGGGTTCTGCCACGGAGACGAGAAGTTCTCGGCATTCATAAGCAGCAGCGCGGCGGCACCGATGAGCCCAACAACGGCAGGACGCAAACCCGAAAGCACGCTCTGCACGGGCTGCGAATGTATGTATTTCATAAACATACGGCACACAAGCACCATGATGACAAACGACGGAAGCACCAGAGCCAGGGTGGCAGTGGCACTGCCCAACACACCCATGAGTTCGCCGTAGCCCGCGTTTCTCACTGCCGTGTAGCCGCAATAGGTGGCCGAATTGATGCCTATCGGGCCGGGAGTCATCTGACTTATGGCCACGATATTCGTAAACTCGTTCGATGTGAGCCATGCATGGTGCACCACAGTCTCGTTCTGTATGAGCGAGAGCATGCCGTAACCGCCGCCGAAGCCGAACAGCCCTATTTGCAGAAAGGTGAGAAACAGACTTAAAAATATCATATCAACATTTACATTTTACCGTCAAAACGACTAAGCCGGAATCAAAAGCCTCCACATTTTGCTCCGCACTGTCCCTCCGCCGCTTCCGGAAAGACGGCTTATGCCACTCACTCGGTGGGCTTCACAAGCAGTCCGTAGAGATAGCCTCCGACGGCAGCCACCAACAGTATATAAACGGGATTGACGCCCATGAGCCATATAAGAAGCGCGCTCACCACGGGTATCCAGCAGTTCACAAGCGAGATGCGGGCACTCTTGGCAAGCGAGAAAGTGGGGGCTGCGATCAAAGCAACAACCGCCGGGCGTATGCCGCGGAACATCGAGGCGACAACGGCATTGTCCTGAAACTGGTGGAAGAACATCGCTATGAACAGGATGATGACAAACGAGGGAAGCACAGCACCGAGAACAGTGCACAACGCGCCTCTCATCTTGCGCATTCGGTAGCCCACAAACACGCTGATATTCACCGCCAGCGCACCCGGACAACTCTGCGACACGGCCAAGATGTCGAGAAACTCGCTCTGCCCTATCCATTTGTTCCTCTCCACGACATCCTTCTCGATAAGGGGAATCATGGCATATCCGCCGCCGAGGGTGAACAGCCCGATTTTGAAAAAAGTACGAAACAAATCGATATACATAACATGAAAAGCGGCTCCACGCCCTGCAACGCCCCAAAGGCAAGGAGCATCGCAGGGCATGAGGCATGTCAATTATCTGTTGTTTTCAATCCACTGGCGCGCATTCACGAACGCTTCAATCCACGGAGTGACGTCGTCCTCCCGACGGTCGGCAGGATACCACGCGTTCTGCCACGGGAAAATGGCACGCTCCAAGTGCGGCATCATTGCCAGATGGCGGCCGTCTGCCGAGCAGATGCCTGCCACATTGTAGTCCGAACCGTTGGGGTTGCCAGGGTATCCGGCATAGTTGTAGCGTGCCACGACATTGTACTTGTCCTCCGGCTCGGGCAACGAGAACTTGCCTTCACCATGTGCCACCCAGATGCCGAGCTTGTCACCGCTCAGCGAAGAGAACATCACGCTGTTGTTCTGCGGTATCGCCAGACTGAGGAACGAGCTCTCGAACTTGTGCGAGTCGTTGTGCAGCATGCGTGTACGGTGCCCGTGTTCGGGGTTGATGAGATTGAGTTCCACCATCAACTGGCAACCGTTGCAGATGCCGAGCGAGAGTGTATCCTTGCGCGCATAGAACCTGTCGAGAGCCTCCTTCGCCTTCGGGTTGAAGAGGAACGCACCTGCCCAGCCCTTCGCCGAACCCAGGACATCGCTGTTGGAGAAGCCTCCGCAGAACACGATCATGTTGATGTCCTCGAGCGTCTCACGCCCGCTGATGAGGTCGGTCATCATCACATCCTTCACATCAAAGCCTGCAAGATAGAGCGAGTAAGCCATCTCACGCTCGCCGTTCGTACCCTTTTCGCGTATGATGGCGGCCTTGATGCCCGACGGAGTGCGACGGTCGGCAGAGATGTCATAGCTTTCGAGCGAGCCGCGAAAGCCCTCGTGGAACTTCATTTCAAGCGGCTGCTTGCGGTAGTTGTCGCGGCGTTGCGCGGCACATCCGTTGAAACTCTGGTCGCGGTCGAGCAGATATGAGGTCTTGTACCATGTGTCGCGCAGTGCATCAATGTCGAATGTGTGGACATAGCTGTCCTTCTTTACCACGATGCCGCGCCCGTCCGGCACGGGATAACCAATCTTGGCGTAACCGATGCCGTTTTTCTCCATATACTCCTTGAACTCCTCCTTGTACTTGTCGGACACCTGAATGATTACGCCGGGGTTCTCGGCCAGAAGCATTTTCACCATGTCGTTGCCTGCAAGGTTGTGCAGGTTGATATGCATTCCGCCTGTGGTGTTGGCGAAGCACATTTCGAGAAGCGTCGTGATGAGGCCTCCGGCAGAGATGTCGTGGCCTGCCATTATCCAGCCTTTGCCTATCATTTCCTGCACGGCGTTGAAGCAGTCGGCGAAGTATTCGGGGTTTTTCACCGTAGGGACATCATCGCCCACGAAACCGAGGCTCTGTGCGAACGCACTGCCACCGAGGCGTTGTTCGTCGAAAGAGAAGTCAATATGGTAAATGGACGAGTTCTTGTCGTTCACCAATACGGGTGACACCACCTTGCGGATGTCGCTCACCTCGCCTCCGGCAGAGACGATGACCGTCCCCGGGGAGATGATTTTCTCGCCGTCGGGATACTGCTGGCTGAGCGAAAGGGAGTCCTTTCCGGTGGGTACATTGATCTTCAAAGCGAGACAGAAGTCGCTCAATGCCTTCACGGCACTGTACAGGCGCGCGTCTTCGCCCTTTTGCGAGCGGCACGGCCACATCCAGTTTGCCGACAGCGAAAGGCTGTTCAGGCCGTCGGCAAGCGGAGCCCAGACGATGTTGGTGAGTGCCTCGGCGACAGAGAGTACCGAGCCTGCCTCAGGAGAAGCCAGCCCTGCCTGCGGGGCATGACCCAAGGCAGTGGCAATACCCTTGTGTCCGCGGTAGTCGAGAGCCACCACGCCGCAGTCGCTGAGGGGCAACTGTATTTCGCCCTGACACTGCTGGCGCGCTATCTTGCCCGTCACCGAGCGATCGACCTTGTTCGTGAGCCAGTCCTTACAAGCCACTGCCTCGAGCTGAAGCACGCGGCTTACATAGCTGTCAAGCACGTTGTCCTTGCCGTTTGCCGACACTTCGTCGTGCGTATAGGCTGCATCTTTATAATGACGCTCCACCGTCTCGTCGCGCATGACGGTCTTCGGAGAGTGACCGAACATCTGTGCCACATCGAGGTCGAAAGGCTTTACGCCATCGCCCTGTTTGAACGAGAAGTGGGCATCGCCTGTTGTCTCGCCCACCACATACAGCGGGGCACGCTCACGCTCCGCTATCCGGCGCACATGCTCTATGTGCTCCCCGTCGATGAGGAGCCCCATGCGTTCCTGGCTCTCGTTGGCTATAATCTCTTTCGACGACAATGTCTTGTCGCCGATGGGAAGTTTTGTCATGTCTATCTCGCCGCCGCAGTCCTCAACAAGCTCGGAGAGACAGTTGAGGTGACCTGCCGAGCCGTGGTCATGAATGCTTACAACGGGGTTCACATCCTCTTCACAGAGCGCACGCACGAGGTTGTAGGCGCGTTTCTGCATCTCGGGGTTGGCACGCTGCACGGCGTTGAGCTCTATACCGTTGCTGTAACGCCCAGTATCGACGGAAGAAACCGAGCCGCCGCCGAGCCCGATGCGGTAGTTGTCGCCTCCTACCACCACTACCTTGTTGCCTTTCTGCGGCTCTTTCTTGAGGCAGTCGCGCTTCGTACCGTAGCCCACGCCGCCGGCAAGCATTATCACCTTGTCGTAAGCGTATTTCTCCTTGCCCTCCTGATGCTCGAAAGTGAGTACTGAACCTGTGATGAGCGGCTGTCCGAACTTGTTTCCGAAGTCGCTCGCGCCGTTGGAAGCCTTGATGAGAATCTGCTCGGGTGTCTGGTAGAGCCACTTGCGAACGGGCATGATGTCCTCCCAGTCGCGTGCCGCCCCACTGTCGTCCTTGAGGCGCGGATAGGCTGTCATATACACAGCCGTGCCCGCTATGGGCCACGAGCCTACGCCGCCGCCCATACGGTCGCGTATTTCCCCGCCGGTGCCTGTGGCAGCTCCGTTGAACGGTTCCACGGTGGTGGGGAAGTTGTGCGTCTCTGCTTTAAGCGAGATGACGCTCTCGATGTCCTTCACCCGGAAGTAGTCGGAGGTGGACTGGTCAGCCGGTGCGAACTGTTCCACCACGGGACCCTGTGCGAAAGCCACGTTGTCCTTGTAGGCAGAGAGTATCTTGTTGGGATTTTCCTTAGTTGTCCGCTTGATCATTGCGAACAGCGACGACTCCATTTCCTTGCCGTCAATGATGAACGTGCCGCCGAAAATCTTGTGGCGGCAGTGCTCGGAGTTTATCTGTGCGAAGCCGAAAATCTCGCTGTCGGTGAGCGGGCGGCCGAGTTCTTTCTCTATCTTGTGCAGGTATTCTATCTCTTCGGGCGAGAGCGCGAGGCCTTCCTGCTCGTTGTATTCCTCTATGTTCTCCACGCGCTTGATGGGCTCCGGACGGTGATCCACGGTAAAGATTTCCTGATCCAGACCCTCGTACATGCGCTGGAGCATGGGGTCGTAGGCGGCATCCTTGGAGCCGACGGGGAAGTATTCCTCTATACGCGAAATGCCGTGGAGACTCATGTTCTGGGTTATCTCTACGGCATTCGTGCTCCACGGAGTAATCATTTCACGGCGCGGACCCACAAAGAAGCCCTCGACAGTCTCGCCCTCAATGGGCGCAGCGCCGCCGTACAGCCAACACAGTTCATCAATCTCGTCGCGGGAAAGTGCATGATCAGCCTCTGTCGCTATCACGCTCTTGCTTGGAGTCAAGAAAAATAGAATCATACGGTACTTATATATAAGTTGCTTGTTTTTTTATTTCAAACGGTGATGTGCAATTATCGTCTGCAAAGGTAAGCAAAAAATGGGGATAACGAATGCTTTGCCCCCGTTTTTTACAAACGCCCCGCCCTTCCATATTCCAGCAGGCAGCATACGTTTGGGATACGGGCTGGCCGTGTCAGCGCGTGAGCGAGAACTTCAGGCTCAGCCCGAAGTCCTGCGTCGTCGTGGGGTAGCTGTTGCTTGACAGCAGCGGGGTGTTGGTCTGGCGGTCGTAGTAGAAGCTCATCGTAAGCAGGCGCGAGAGCGAGTATTCGGCAGAGAACGACATCTTGAAGGCGGTGTTTCCACTGCTTGCCGAGCTTGTCATCGTCGCTATGTCACGGCTTATCGCGGCCTGCTTGCGCAGACTGAGGTCGAGGCGCAGCTTGAGGTCGGTGTTGTAGCCCTTGGAGCGGTTGCTGCCTGAAGAAGTGGAGAACTGTTGTTTCTGCCCCGAGTCGCTGTCCTTGCCCTTGGCCTTGCTCTTCACCGCGCGGTGGTTGCGCCCTCCGAAGAGGTTGAAGTTGTTGATGGTGTAGCCTGCACCCACCACCCAGTCATGGCTGCTCGACTCGTTCAGTTGCACACTCGTCATGCTGAGGCTCAGCACCCGTGTGGAGCGGTACTCCATTTTCACGGTCATGTTGTTCTGCAACGTGACATCGACACCGAGCAGCGGTGAGAACGACTCGTTGATGCTGACGGTGGAAACATTGTACATGGAGTTTGGGACAGGTGCCCCGGTGGTGGCGTCGCTGATGAAACCGAGACCGTTCATGTATTCCATGAAAGTGCTGTACGAACTGTATGAGCCCACGGAATAAACGCTCTTGTAGGCATGGTTGATATTTACGCTCTTGAACCTGTCACGCAGCCAAGGCAGCTTGGAGAGTCCGCTGTAACGCACCGTCCAGTTGGGCAGCAGCTGCGAGAGTGCGGGGAAGATGGAGAGTTGTCCGCTTCCCATGCTTGTGTAGGCGGCGAGGAATGCAGGCACCATCACATCGCCGCTGTACTTGTTCACCCCTCCGTTCCTTGCATCGAACGTTTTGCCTGCCAGTGTCGTCCCGGCAGGATAGACGGCACCGGCGTAGCGTGCCTCTACACGCTCGCGGAAAGCGTCGAGCGACGAACAGAACTTCTCGAACGTGGGCGAGCGATAGCCGTTGCCGGCGTTGCCCGTACCCTCGAACGCGCTCTTGATGGAGAGTGTTGTCATGTTGAATGTGCCGCTGAGTGAAGTGGGATTGCCCTGATACATGTACTGTATGCTGCGTCCCGTATTCTGCGTGCGGCTTGCGGTGAGGTCTATCTTGAAGTCCTTTACGGGCTCGAGCGTTGCCCTCAGTTGCAGGTCCTCGGTCTTGTTTGTGGTGGCGGGAGTGGCGACGGAGTCGCTTTGGAGCAGCCACCCGTTGTCGCGCGCCTTTTCTATGTAGCTGTCACCGGAGAGCCCGAAGGCGAAATCGAGCCCGGGTGACATGACACCTGCCTTGGTCTGGCCGAAAGCCTTGCCTATGGTGGGCATGAAGCCGGGTAGCGACATGGAGTACTGGTTGCGGTAGCTCACGCCCACGCTACGCACCATCATCAGCACACGCGCCACGCTCTGTGCCGTGCGGTACCACCCCTTCTCCTCAAAGGGGGTCTTGGCGAGCACCGAGACCTTTATCTTCAAGGCGGAATCCACCTTGTTCAATATGCGTATGTTGTTGTCGTCAAGCCGTTTGTATTTCAGTTTGAAGAGCTTTCCGTCCTCTGTCTTCGCCGATACTATGAGGCGTTTCGAGCGTTTTCCGTGGTTCACCTTGATGACAGTGTCGGGCATCAGTGTCACTTCCTTCTCAAAGCTCTTCTTGTTCTTGGGCAGTTCGCTTTCAAGTTTCGCCTTGTCAAGCCCGGCAGGAGTCTGTTTCCCGTCCGGTTTCCCCTTGTCGCCGGATTTCTGCACCAATTTGCCTTTGCTCTTGGTTTTGGCTGAAGCCTTGGCATCCTTCTTGAACCTGTCGTTCGTCTTTTTCAGGAACGGCACGTGATTGTAGAGCTTCTCCATGTTGAACGTGCCGTTGAGGTTAAGCTGGCGGTTGTTCGACACAGTGTTGCCCAGCGATGTGCCGTCCTCAAGGTCGGTGCCGCGTATCCACTTGTACGACGAATTGAAGTTGGCGTCGGTGGTCACCCAGTCGAAAATCGGGATGAGGTTGAGCGGCAACTTGTAGGAGAGCGAGAACGACTGGCTGTAATCCAGAGGCGTGCCCAGGTTCTTGATGCTCGTCCATACGGAGTCCTTCCAGGCCGTGTATCGGTCGGGATAAAGGGCCTTGTTCACCGGAGTGTAAGGCTCTTCTATCTCGGCGTGGGTGCCGCTCTGAAAGTTCATGTGTATGTTTTTGGTAAGGTCCCAGCGCAGGTTGAATTCCCTGTTCCACAGAAACTGCGACGAGAAGGTGAGCGGCAGGTTCGTGTCCTCCATGCTTTCCATGTCGCGCTCCTGCAACTCGTAGTAGTTTCGCGTTATCTCCGTGTTGAACCCGACGCTCTGCGGCAGCCAATTGAGGCCGAAACGCTTGGCTATGTCGAGCCATTTGCTGCGGCTCTTTATCTTGCGGAACGGCTCGAAAGGCTTATAGACGGGCGTCCAGCTGTAGTTCATGGAGCCGCGCCAGTTGTCCTCACGCTCATACACGGTGGTCTCGCCGGTGGTGTAATTGTGGCTGTGGCTGTATGAGAACGAGAAGTTTGCCGGGTCGTAGGGCATTGGGTGGCGCTTGTTCTGTATGCCCACACGCACGTTTGAGAGCGAGAAGTTGGTCTGCGTCACCTTCGTCACGGCGATGCTTTCTATCGAGTCACGCTCGTGCTGCGAGCCGACGGCGTCAAGAGCGTCGGAGAGTTCCATGTCGGTGTCGAGTGGGTTGTACTTCGGCGAGGTTTTCTCCTTGGTCACCGAGTAGTAGAGCGGGGCGGACACCTTCGCCTTGTCGGGGAAGAACTTGCCCAGTTCCACGTTGGCCGTCACGCTGTAATTCTGGTAGTCGTCGGTGCTTCGCTGCGACACCCCCTCCTCAAGTCCGCCGAACCCTGATGAGGTGTAGCGTCCGGTCATGTTCAGCGAACCGAGGTCGGAGAGCTGCACGTTGAGGTTTCCCTGTGCAGCCCAACCACCGGAGTTATTGAATTCCTGCAAGCGGAGCTCGTTCACCCACACCTCTCCGCTTTTGGCCTCGCTTGAATTGTTGCGCACGCCTATTATCATCGTCTTCACCTCGCCCAGTGTCGGGTTGCCCATCACCGTCATCTTGTTCTGCGGCCTGTCGGCATCGTAGGCGGTGTAAGGGCGGTTGAACGACGCCATGCCCTCTGCCTTGGCCTTGTTGCGCGCCTTCTTCAGGGCGGTGAGGGCAGAGAGGGAGATATCGAGCATGTTCTCCTCGGGCCACACCTTGCGGCAGTCGGCCTGCGAATATTTGTCGTATTTGTTGTAGTTCGGCGTTATTTTCAGCGGGATTTCATACTCGTAGTAATTGCTTTTATAGTCGCTGCCCAGTCGTACGAACACTGCAAGCTGGTTGTCCTGCAGGTCGGTGGCGTTGGGGTCGAGCATGTTCAGGTGGGTGAACATCTGCACACGCTTGTATTGGCGCAGGTCGAGCGAGGTGTTCTTATACACCGCCTTCGACTCGCCCGAGCCGAGGTTTGTCAGCGTCATGGCCAGTGCCTGTTCGTTGTTCTCCACGAGCTGCGGCTGTGTGGGGTCCTGTTCGCGGCGTATTCCCGGCGGCAACACATAGTTTACAGGCTCCTTGTCGTTGTTCTCCTCTATGTTCACCGCGCTCACGGCGAGCGTTCCCTGCTGTGAGGCGGAGCCGTCGAGGTTCTGCTCATACACGCGCCATTCGCCGCGCACAAGGTCGAGTGTGGCAAAACGCAGCACTATAGGCTTCTCGAAATTGGTGAGGAACATGCGCATGAAGCGCACGCTGGTGAAGTCGGTTATGCTTCCCACCTTGCGTTCATACTCACGCAGCGGTATGCGGAACTGATACCATGTCACTTCGGGACTGGTGTTGTTGCGCAGTTTCCGGCGTACAGTTCGCTTATCGACAATGTAGTTACGCCCCACCTCCAGGTCTTCGGGGCGCATGGAGATGTGGTACTGGAAGTACTTTTCGTACTCGTTCAGGGTGTAGTCCTGGTTGATGTCCTCCACATCGGGCGTGCTTTTGTACGATGTGTCGTAGCCCTCCGTGCGCGAGTCGTTGTCGGGCGAGTTGCCCTGGGGGTTGTTTATGTACTTGTAGCGGCGCAGTATCGATGCCTCTTCGCGGTCGTAGTCGGTGCCGCGGAAGTAGTGGTAGTTGTCGGCGGCAGGGTCGGCCCAGATGGAATCCCACACGGCGGGACTCACTTTGCCCTGCACTGTGGTGAGGAATTCCTGATAGCTCTCAAACTGTTGTTCCTCGCTGTCGTTCAGTCCGTTATATCCCACATCCTGCAAGGCACGCGCGCCCTTTGTCGTTGCGAATGCGTAGGTGACGGTGGCCTGGTTCGGAATCTTTCCCCACTGCGTATAGGTGAAGTTGTTTGAGCCGTCCACCGGCATGCCGCTCTCATAAAATTTCTTGCCGTCACGCAGGATGTCCTCGCTCATCTCGCCGAGGTTTATGTAGAAGTCGCCGCCATACTGGCTTGCCGTGCCCTGCTCGCGGGTGTAGGCAAAGGGGTCGAGCATCCAGAATTCTATGTATTCCACGTTGGCAGCCTCGAAGTCGTTGGTGTCGAGTTTGCGCATCATTCCTCCCCAATGCTGTGCCGGATTGTTGAGAGAGCCGTCGTAGCTGAGGTCGGGATTGAAGTTGTACGGACCGCGTTCGTTGGGATAATAGGCGAGGTTGAGCACACTCAGTGTCGATGTCGCTCCGTTGTAGCTGCTCTGGTTGCGGTTGGGAAACAGTTCGTTCACATATATTTCGCGCACGTAGTGGTTGGAAAGTTGGTCAAGGTCGCTCTTGATGTGCCCCGGAGTGAGCGATGACGAGCGGCGGGTGAACAGCGGGTCGATGGTGTACCATGCCAGCCGTGAGCGGTTGTATCCGCTCCGAAGCGTTGTCTTGTCGCTTGACTCCGGGAACATCGACGGCACGCTCGACAGCACCCACGATGTCGGCGTGCTCACATCTATGGTGTTTTTGGTGTTCTCGAAGTCGTCGATATACGACGCGTTGTCCTGCGTTCCGCTCGGCTGTCCGGCAAGGAGCTGCGCGAATTCGCCCGTGAACGAGATGCTTGACGGCTGTGTAAGGTGCAGCAGCGGTATCTTGTCAAGCATGTTGGTGAGCCACTGGCTCTCCTTTTTCCAGTTGACATTGACGCCCCACAGGGTGTTGTTGAGCGGTTCCGAACCCATTGTCACCTTGTTGGTGAGAGCCTGTTCGGAGAGATGCTGTAATGTTCCCGACATTTGCAGGTTTTTGGAGAAGTCGTACTCCCAGTTGAGTCCGAACATCGTCTTCCGCTGCTGCGAGTAGTCGGTATTGCTTTCAAGCGACACGTTCACCGATGTCCCGGCGTCGATGATGCTCTGGTTGAGGATGGTCACCTCGCCACCGCTGTAATCCACTGAATAGTCGGAGCCCTCCGTAAGGGTCACCCCTCCTGCCGTGACCACCACCGACCCCTGCGGAACGTTGTACGCCCCGAGCGAGATCACGTTGGCCGATGTGCCGCGGAACTGTCCCATGAGCACATACTTGTCCTTTTCGGCAATCTGCTTCGCCACCGTCTTCGTGGAGTCATAGAGTTCAGTGAAAGCGTATTTTTCCGCCACATCCGCCGCCACGCCCTTGCTTGTGAGATAGTCGCGCATGTATTGTCCGAAAGGTTCGGCGACGGGGAAGAACACGCGGCCGTTGCTCACCGTATAGCCCTCCACATAGTCGAAGTAACCGTTGGCGTGTGCCTTCATGTTGTTGTCGAGGCGGTCGGCGCCGAGAATCTTTATTATTGTCTGGCTCTTCACCTGCGGCTCGGGGATATAAGTGAGATACACTCCCGCCGTATCGCTTTGGAACTTCACGTCAAGGCGGAACTTGTCCTTCTCCACCGACGACGCCAGATAATAGACATTCTTCATCATCAGCCCCCAGTTGCCCTGCTGCGGATTGTTGCTTGTGTTCTTCAACGACTTCACGAAGAGTGCCTTTGTGACATCGGTCACATCGGAAGCGAACTCTCCCACCTGGTAGGTCACGCCGCCGTAGGTGTATTCATACGCCACGGCGAGCACCTGGTCGGTCTGCAACGAGGTTTTGAGCGACACGTAGCCGAGTGCCGTGTTCACCGTGTATTCCGACGAAGTGAGCAGGCGTGCCTTCTCCATTTTCTCGTAATCGGAGCCTCCCACAAACCCGGGAATGCCGTCGAGCACTGTCGTTGTCTGGTCTATCTGCCGCGCATCGGCATACTGGTTCACCATGGCAGAGTATTCCGAGTTGGCGGCATTGGCGGGCACAGGTTGCCCGGTGACGCCCCAAACGGGATTGGAGACGGCGGTGTTCTCGCCCAAGTCGGTGAGAGCCACAATGTCGCGGGTGTTGGATGTCGTCCCCGACTTGTTCGTGACCCATATCTCCACACGGTTTATTTTTATGCCGGTGGTGAGGTTCGGCAGCGTGCGCATGGCTGCGTCATACTTGCCCTTGAAGTATTGCGAGAGGAAGAAATGGCGGTTTTCCTCGTAGTTGGCGGCATCAATCTCGAACGGAGTGAACTGCTTCCCGCCTTTCGACGACACGCTTTTGGTGGTGGATTTCTTCTGTGATGCCACCATCTGGAGTTTAAGCTTGCCGAACTGCAGGTCGGTGCGCAGGCCGAAGAGCGACGACGCGCCCTTGATGAGCGACGAATTGGAGGGGAACGACACGTTGCCCGCCTCGATGAGCTTCACTATCTCGTCCTCCTTGCCGTCGTATTTCAGCTTCATGTTCTGCGAGTCGAAGTCGAAGGTGGCGTCGGTGTTGTAGTTTATGTTCATGTTCACCTTGTCGCCGACGCGTCCATTGACATTAAGGTTTATTTTCTCGTCGAAGTCCATGGTCGTTGTCTTGCGGTTGCGTATAGGCAGCGAGGGGTTGTCGATGCTTTTCAGCGTCGCGCCGAACTTGAGTTCTGCCGTTCCCTGTGTCTTTATGCGCACGCCGCCGGGGCCGAATATCTTTTCGGCGGGACCGAGGTCGAAGTGCATGTCGGAGAAGTCGAACTTCTCCTTGCCCTTGGCCTTGTATATCTCGTCGTTCTTTTCGCGGAAGAACTTGCCCAAGGCTTTCTTTTCGCTCCACTGCCGGTATTCCTCGGGGGTCATCATTATGGGCGCGTTTATGTACGAGTCGCCTATCTTTGAGCCGAATACATATCGGTCGAGCGAGTCGTTGTATTCCACCTTTTGTTCAAGGTTTTCGGGGCGTTTCAGGTCGGCAGCGCCCTGCGACAGGTCGTCGAAGGTGACGGGAAGGGTGCGCTGTATCTTCCACCGCGGATGCAGCAGCGAGTCGGGTATCTCCTCATCATCGGCGAGAACGGGCTGTGCCTTCACGGCGGCAGTGTCATCACGGGCGTTGCCGACGGCTGACGGCGCGGCATCGGCGGGCGAGATGACGGGCTGCTGGCGCATCTGCCGCGGGCGGTTATCCTGCATCAAGGGCACGCCTATGGCATAGCACGCCACGGTAGCCGCTACGGCAAGAGCCGCCGCCAGCACGCAGTGCCGGAGGAGCGGGGATGACTTATGTTCCGTTTTCCGTTTGTTCATCGATGACTGGACTTCTTCCGCAATTGTTCCCTGCCGGGAACGTTTAACCGGAAAGCTACTTTATCTGCTTCAACGCGAGCTTCACCACCTGCTCCACATGCAGGTCGGGCTGTTCCTCCATGATGGCTGTGACCACCTTTGCCGATGGTGCGGGGGCGAAGCCGAGCATGGTGAGTGCCGAGACAGCCTCGTCGCGTATGCCGGAGTTTACGGTGCTTGCCTCGCCGCTTCCGGCATGTATTTCCTGCGCCACACCCGCTGTCATTATCTTGTCCTTCAAATCGACGATGATGCGCTGTGCCGTCTTCAGTCCTATGCCCTTCACGCCTTTGAGCAGACGCTCGTTGCCCGTGGAGATGGCACTGCACAGCTCTGCGGGCGAAGCCGAGGAGAGTATCATGCGTGCGGTGTTTGCCCCCACGCCCGACACGGATATGAGCAGGCGGTAGAGCTCACGTTCCTGCTTCGAGGCGAAGCCGAAGAGTGTGTAGCTGTCGTCGCGCCCTCCCGTGACGAGCGACTCGTGCACGAAGAGCTTTGTTTCCTTCTTGCCCTGTATGGCGGTGTAGGTGTTGAGCGAAATGTTTATTGCGTAGCCCACACCGTAGGCTTCCACGACAGCCATGGCCGGTGTGAGTTCGGCAAGTTCTCCCTTTATATATTCTATCATTGTTTCAGGTATGTGTTTTTTAATGCAAGCCGTGGCAACGGTTGCCACGCATTTTACAATAACGTCCCTTTTCATATAATATTGTACTCCTGCCTCCCTTTTTTCTGAACAACACATGCAAATTATGGCGGCGCGTCATTTCCCAAAATTTATTTCGGGAACGATGGCGGTTGTCTGTCAAATTAGTAGTAACTTTGTGGAAAACTTACAAAAAAACACGATGAAATCACTCAGGGAATTATATAGGATAGGCAAAGGCCCGTCAAGCAGCCACACCATGGGTCCCCAGAAAGCGGCACAGATATTCGCCGCCCACAACCCCGGCGCAAAGGGTTTTGCAGTGACACTATACGGCAGCCTCGCCGCAACGGGGCGCGGCCACATGACCGATACGGCCATCCGCGAGGTGCTCGAGCCCATCGCACCGCTGACAATAGAATGGCAGCCGTCGGTGGTGCTGCCGTTCCATCCCAACGGGATGAAGTATGTCGCGCTTGACGAGGGCGGCGACAAGACCGACGAATGGATTGTTTACAGTGTCGGCGGAGGCGCACTTTCAGAAGGGGAAGAACCGCGATGGGTGGAAAACACGCCCGAAGTGTATGGAAAGGACACGCTGCGCGAAATACAGACATGGTGCGAGGAGCACGGACGCGGCTACTGGGAATATGTGGACGAATGCGAGGACGACGGCATCTGGGACTACCTCCTCGAGGTGTGGAAGGTGATGAAGGAGGCCGTCGAGCGCGGGCTCGACCACGAAGGGGCACTACCCGGCCCGCTCAACCTGCCGCGGAAAGGTCCAGTATATTATGTCAAGGCAAGCGGATACAAGCAGTCATTGCAGTCGCGCGCACTCGTCTATGCCTACGCTCTGTCGGTGAGCGAGGAGAACGCATCGGGCGGAACCATCGTCACCGCACCCACCTGCGGGTCGTGCGGAGTGATGCCGGGCGTGCTCTACCATCTTTCAAAAGGCCATAATTTCAGCGACACGCGCATTCTCCATGCCCTCGCCACCGCCGGGATCTTCGGCAACGTGGTGAAGCAGAACGCCTCCATCTCGGGTGCCGATGTAGGCTGCCAGGGCGAGGTGGGCGTGGCATGCGCCATGGCTTCGGCGGCGGCGTGCCAGCTTTTCGGCGGGAGTCCGTCGCAGATAGAATATGCTGCCGAGATGGGGTTGGAGCATCACCTTGGAATGACATGCGACCCTGTGTGCGGACTGGTGCAGATACCGTGCATCGAGCGCAACGCCTTCGCCGCCACACGTGCCTTGGATGCCAACCTGTACGCCGCCTTCTCCGACGGCAAGCACAACGTGTCGTTCGACCATGTGGTGACAGTCATGAAGCAGACAGGCCACGACCTGCCCTCACTCTACAAGGAGACGAGCCAGGGCGGACTTGCACGCGCCTACAAGAATTTCTATAAGGACAAAGGGGGAAGCATGTAAACACCTGAAAAGGACAACCCCACCAATCACAATAGCCACCGCCTATCGCACGACGGTGGCTTTTATTATGCGCACATCCTCCACGGGGCGGTCGTTGGAGTCGGTAGCCACCCACTGTATGTCGCGCACCACATCCAAGCCTTCCACCACTTCGCCGAACACGGTGTACTGCCCGTCGAGGTGCGGGGTGCCGCCCTGCTTCATGTAAGCCCCGCGCACCTCGGACGTAAGGGTCACGCCGCCCTTTACGCTGTCGAGCCGCTGCTGTATGCGGTCGAGCATCCCGTCGGTGAAGCGGCGGCCATAGACTATGTAGAACTGTGTGGACGACGAGCGGCGTTCGGGGTTCACGCTGTCGCCCTCACGGGCTGCCGCCAGTGCACCACGCTTGTGGAACAGCTGCGGGTAGTGTATCTCTGCCGGCAGGGAATATGGCTCTTCGGTGTCGCCGAGCTGCTGTCCCGGCACGGCATCGCGGCTTGCGGTGTCGCCGCCCTGTATCATAAAATTGCTTATGACACGGTGGAATAGCAGACCGTCATACACGCCCTCACGCACATTCCTGATGAAGTTGTCGCGGTGAAGCGGTGTCTCGTTGTAGAGAGCCACGCGTATGTTGCCCATCGATGTCTCCATGAGCACCTCATGGCGGAGCGTGTCCTGAGCCGAAACAGGCACGGCGGAGAGGCACAAAGCCACTGCCGACAGGAGCGAAAGGCACAGTGTGCCGACGGCATTTGAAACGTATGTTTTCATTGTTTTCTGTCTTTTTCCTTGCAAATGTAGGCAAAATTCCCGGATTATACCTACATTTGCACAAAACAAGTAAAAACCTTCGCACACGACAATGCAGCACGACAGCACCCGCAACGGCTCTTTCGCCACCGACATTCCCATCATCTCGGCGACGATAGCACGGCTACGGCTGCCGCTCATCATCGGCGTGGTGCTCATTCACTGCAACGTGCCCGAGGTGCTGCGTGCATGGCACGGCGTACAGGCTGACGCCACGTTGTGGGCGGCACACGCCATCGGCAACATCTCGCTGCTGCTCGACCGCACCGTCACCTCCGTGTTCTTCTTCATCTCGGGATTTCTGTTTTTCCTCAACACCAACGGGTTCTCTCTTTCACAATACAAGGAAAAACTGCGGCGGAGAGTCGCCACCCTGCTCGTTCCCTACATTCTCTGGAACGCTGTATTCTTCGTCCTGCATTCGGCAAAGAATCTCCTTGCCGCCTCTTCGGGCAACGCCACAGCAGACTTTGCCGCACTGCTGCGCACGTTTCCGTCGGCTTTCTGGAACTATGCCGACCTCTGCCCTGCCGACCTGCCGCTGTGGTTTGTGCGCGACCTCATCGTGACCGTCCTTTTCACGCCACTCATACACGCCTTTGCAAAAGGTCGCCGCGCCTTCATCTTCATTCCCTTGCTCTTCGCATGGTTGTGGCTTCTGCCGCAATGGCGTGCCGTGGGCGTAAATCCGCAAGCCTTCCTCTACTTTTCCTTGGGGGCTGCCTTCGCCATCAACCGCCTTCCGCCTTTGCAAAAAAGCAGTGCCGTCACTGTATGTGCAGCGGTTGTGCTCATGGCGACAGCCGTGTTCTGCAAGCCGCTTTTTGCCTCAGGTTTCGACGAAGTGGTGCGCCTCGCAGCCGTAGGCGCAATGCTTGCGACGGGCTTCGGCACGCTGTCACGCACTAATACCGCGCGGCACGGCAAGGGGAAGGGCATGCTTTCCGGCAAGGTCTTCTTCATCTACGCCGCCCACGCGCTTTTTGCCGGAACGACGGTGCGGCTTCTCTGTACGGCAATACCCGTGAACGGCAACCTCGGCATGATGGCGGTCTATGTGCTTTCGCCGTCCGTCATCCTCGCCGCCACGCTGCTTCTGCACCGTCTTCTGAGCCTTGTCTCGCCCAAAATTGCCGGTGTCCTGAACGGACAGAGACAATGAGACGGGCATGCTTCCCTACTCCAATGGCTCCGTGCGCAACTTCACCACGCACCCGGTGACGGGGTCGAGCAGGAGATGCGATGTGATTTTCTTGCCGAAGAGTGCGCCGTTGAGCATCTCCACCCGCCCGAACTGTGCGGCGAAGGTGTCGAACGTTGCCACCGTGTTGCCGTCGTTGCTGAGCGTGAGACGTATCTTTCCGGGCAGGCATACGCCCAACTGGAAGTCGTCCTTCTCTTTCCTTGCGGCGTTGGCATCGGCAGGGAGGTCGGGCATTATGTTCTCGTCAGTGACGGTCACCTTATAAGGCGCGCCCGAATAGTCGTCGGCAGTGGTGAGCCCGAACTTGTGCGAGAAGCGGAACGCCGTGAATTCCGCAGTCTCCTTTTCGGGAACGAAGGTCACGGTGTGCTCCACGGTGTCGCGGGTGGTGACACCGGTGAACATCTGCATGAGGGCGCGCTCCATCGTGTCGAGGTTGCCGAACATTATACGCAACTGTTCGCCGTCCTTGGGCATGTTGTCGGCCTCGCCGCGTGAGAGCTGGCTACGGCTGTCGCGTATGTCATACACTTCCTGCGCCACAAGCTGCGCCATCTTGGGCAGGTTGCCCGCCGAGAGTATGTCCTGACTCATAAAGTCGCGCGGATTGAGCGGTGCGGCCTTGCGTGCAGGCACGAACGGCTTGGGTGTCACGGCGGCGGGAGCCTTGTCGTTGATGGCCGTGAGCACGCCGTTGCGGTCGCAGTCGATGCTCAGCACGCTGTGTTTACGGTCGATGGCGACGGTGAACTTACGGTCGGCATCGGGCTGTCCCTCAGTAGAGAAGCTGATACCCACGATGCGATAGGCGGTATCGGGTTTCTTCGAAGCGGGTTTCTTGAAGTAAAGGTCGGAATAGTCGGCGAGTTCGCCGGGCTGGAAGGTTGTCTTCTCCACGAGAACCGACATTCTCACGGCTGTCTTCGGAAGGAAATAGGACAGTCCGTCCGCCTGCTTCTGGGCGAATGCCACGGCAGAGGACATGAGGGCAAATGTGAAAGCTGTGGTTTTAAGTTTCATAACAGATTTTGCTTATGGCCGCGGTGCGGCCCGTTTGTTTATAGTTTTTCTTGTCTCACTAAACACACCCAAGGCTCTTGAATGCCTTTGGCAGGTAATTTATTATATCCGAGGCGGTGAGGCTCTCCCTGCCGAGGTTTTCGGCTGCAAGGTCGCCGGCGAGCCCGTGCAGCCATACGGCGGTGATGCAGGCACTTTCACGGCTGTATCCGCGTGCGAGCAGTCCCGTCATTATACCGGTGAGCACGTCGCCGCTCCCTGCCGTTGCCATACCGGCATTGCCCGTAGCGTTGAAAAACACCTTGCCGTCGGGCAGGCAGATGGCGGTGTGGTGCCCTTTGAGGACGATAAAGGCCTGCAGGTCCTCCGCCATCTGGCTTGCTGCACGCAGGCGGTCGAAATCGCCGTGGCAGACGTTGCCGTAAAGGCGGTCGAACTCACGCGGGTGCGGGGTCAGTATCACGCCGCGAGGTAACCGGTCTATACATGCGCCGTGCATGCCGAGCATGTTTACGGCATCGGCATCGAGCACCAATGGGCACTGTGCCTGCCGTATCTGGCTCATCATGGCAACGGCGGTGTCCTCTGCCGTGCCTAGCCCCGGTCCTATGCCCAACGCCGTAATGCCGGCGGTGGGCAACACTTCGGAGAAGCAGTCGTCGCCACCGGATGCCACAACAGCCTCGGGCACGGCGACCTGCATTATGCCATGGTTGCAGCGTGGGGTGACGGCTGTCAGCTTGCCCACACCCGACCGCAGGCATGCCCTTGCGGCGAGCGTGGCGGCACCCGCCATCCCGTAAGCTCCCGCCACAAGCATGGCATGACCCATCGTGCCCTTATGGGCGAAGTCGCCGCGCGGCATCATCTGCCGCTTCACATCGTCGGCTTCAACAACCGCGTAGTGGCACTCGGCACGCTCCACATATTCCGCCGACAGCCCTATGTCAAGCACCTTCACCCTTCCGAGGAAAGGCTGCGCATCGGCGAAGAACATACATAGCTTCTGGTGCTGCAACGTGAGTGTGAGCGTGGCGCGTATTATGTTGTTGCTGTCGTTGGCGGTGTTGTCTTCGGCGAGCAGTCCCGACGGCATGTCGATGCTCACGACATGTGCCCCCGACCGGTTGATGTAGCGCACAAGCGAGGCGAAGCCGCCACTGAGCGGGCGGTTGAGCCCCGACCCGAAGAGGCCGTCTATCACCACGGTGTCGGCAGAGAGGCGCGGCGGGGTGAAGTCGCCGGTTATCTCGTGGAGCAGGGAGTCTTGTCCCATTGCCTCCAGCCGTCCTTTGTTTGCCGAGCAGTCGTCGGAGAGGCTGTGGTGTATGTTGAAGAGGAATGTCTCCACGCGGTAGCCCCGTACCGTAAGCAACCGCGCCACGGCAAGGGCGTCGCCGCCATTGTTGCCCGGCCCGGCAAAGACGACGACACGCGTATCTGCGCCCCACTCCTCCATTATGGCTGCGGCAATGGCTGTCGCCGCACGCTCCATGAGGTCGATGGAGGCTATCGGCTCATTGTCGATGGTGTAAGCGTCGAGCTCGTGTATCTGATTTCCTGTCAGTATTTTCATATTGCGATGGCATGTAAAACCGGCAATTCGGGTTTACACGTGCAAATGTACAAATTTTGCACCAATGCACAATGCTTTTCCGGCAATATTCGGAATGTTGCCGCACGGTGCCTTGCATGATGTGGGGAAGAAAAGTCCGTCTTTCCCCCGGACATTCACTCGAAGTAGAAACTGAGCACTATCATCTTGCTTCTTGCCTCGCCCACCGACATGGTGTAGGGCAGCATGTTCTTGTCAGTGAGGTCGGCAGAGTGGTTGGTATCGAGGCTGTTGCCCAACCCGAAGACAAACTTCAGTTCGGGGCGCAGCTTGAAGAAAGGCAGATAGAAGTCGCAGCCCATGCCCACCTCGGCGAAGAGTCCGTAGCGTTTCAGGCGGAGGTAGTCGTTGCTCTTGCCGTTGAGGTTCACCATGGGCGACAGTCCTGCCATGAGATATGGGCGGTGGTTGTTGAAGCGCGGCGCGGCGAAGATGACATCGAACGCCGTGGCTATGTACGCCGTCTTCAAGTCCTGGCGCGTCTCGGCAGGACGCCCCGTGTCGTCAAGCTGCTTCAAGTTGTGGAACGTGATGTGGCGCGAACCGAAATACATCATCGGCGCGACACGGAACTGGAAGTGCGTGTTCAGGCGCAGCTCGCCAAGCACGCCCACGTTGATGCCGGGATCCCAACGGTTCTGGTCGGCAGTGACGAGGGTCTCCGTGGCGGTGCCGTCCCCGGCGGTCACCACCTGCGGCCCGGCGTTTAGCAGTTCAATGTCCTGCATGTGCATGCCCACCACCACGCCGAAATGAAACTGGCGCAGGTCGGTGTAGGGACGGTTCTGCACCCTGCGCTCCTGTGCGGCGGCGCAAAGTGCGAGGAGAAGGAGTATGTATGTTGCAACGTGTCTCATCTTAATCATATAACGCCCTTTTGCGCGCAATATTGTGTAGGGCGGTTTTTGAATGATGCCTTGGTGAAAAAGGTTATGAAGGAAATGCAAGCAAACGCAGGAGGCCGGCGTCCTGTCAGCAAAAAGCGGCTGCCGATGTCTCGGTAGCCGCTTTTATGTGCGTGCTGTACTGTTAATCCGTTATTTATTCCGGCAGACTGATGGCGCCCTGCGGGCAGACATCAGCGCAAGTGCCGCACTCTACGCATGCGTCAGGATTGATGGAATACTTTTCGCCCTCAGAGATTGCTCCTGCGGGGCATTCGTCGATACAAGTGCCGCAAGCGATGCAGTCGTTGCTAATTACATAAGCCATGCTAATGATATTTTAAATTGTTTTTACTAATGTTTTTTGTCCCTTCCAAAAGAGTGTTACCTACTTTTGAACGCTGCAAAGATACGTTTTTTATCTGAATTACCTACTAATAGGTATTCTTTTTTTTGCTAATTTACACGAAACGGACAAAAAAACGAGGGTGTGCCGGCACACCCTCGTTATCGTTTATGGCTTATGAAACGTTTGTCTTACTGCCCGCCCCAGAAGTCGGTATCGTCTATTTCGGGATCAGCGTAAGCATCATTCACACGGAAACTGCTTACATTGTGGCCTGTGTTCCTTTCAAATACGCTTGCGGTGTTCAGGCAAATGGCATCCATACGGATGACATGTATAGTTGGGGCTGTATATTTTTTCTTCATGATGTCTTTTTGTGTTGTTGTCGGGCAATAACACCCTCGCTACTGCCCGTTGCTTGAGAGTGACTGTTTGTTTTTGTGTTGTCAAAGAGGGGAGCCCGGGGTCCCGACTGCTACTGGTGTCAAGTGGTGTTGAGGGCGTGCCGGAACCGGCACATCCTCCTCCTACCGTTTTTGTGTTGGTGAGGGGGACACTCGGGCTCCTTTTAGTTATTCATCTTTTTGCCTTTGACTATATATATTCCTTTGGGAAGCCCGTCAAGTGACGAGCCGTTGCGAACGCGCTGTCCGTAGATGTTATACACGCCGTCGGCACAAGCGGCGGGCGTGGCTTGCGGGGATGCCGGACCGGCACTGACACCGTTGAGGGAGGTGGTGTTGTCCGCCACTTCGTCGATGTAGAGCCGCACATCCTTGGCAGGGGCAGTGCTCTGCACGGAGGTGTCGGTGTCACCGGTGAGTTCAAACCAGCAGCGGAATGCCTTGAGGCCATACTGCTTCACGGAGGGCACTTTCCACATTTCGCCCTTGTTCATAAAGTAATCGCCTGCAAGGTTGTCGCGTGCTTCGCCGTCATCGGTATAGAATGCGCCCTTTTTGTCGGGCGTCACATAATATGTCTTTGCCATTGTACCCTTGCACACCATGTCGTTTGCCGACGCGTTCGTCACCGTTGCCGACACCCAATGCTTGTCAAAAGCCGTCGTGAGCAACGTTCTGTCGAGTGTCACGCCGGGGATGGTGTAGTGGTTGGCGGCGGCGGTAGCCTGTCCGCCGGTGTAGTAGGCGTTGGCATCGCCGTCGTACGTTATGCTCTCCCCCTCTCCAAGCCAATACCTGTTGGCGGCTTTCTTTAAACGCGGCGTGGTGTATGCGTCATTGGTGTCTGCCGCCTTTGTGGGCTTGATGATGTAGGGAGTGTATGCCGTGAGCATGACGTCGCTGTCGTCGTCGCAATCGACAGTCATAAAGCGCACGCTGCTTGCGGTGAGTTCATGGAGCTCGGCAAGGAGCACATCCGTGCCGAAGGCTTCTTTCATCTGTCCGTATGTCAGGCTGACGGGCAGGATGAGCGTGTTCCATTTGCCGGTCGAGAAGGAGCGGTTCAGATGGAGCGTGGTGTTCGTGTAGTCTTCCACGGTCTCCGTCAGATAGCGCATGTCGGGGTTGTCCTCGTCGAGCACAAGTTCCGGGGCATCGGGGTCGTCGCCTGCATACAGGATGCGGAAGTTGCCGAAGGCTGTCAGGTCAGTGTCAGAGCCAGTGCCTTCAACATAAATGCCGAAGAGAATGCATGTTGTCGTGCCAAACGCGTTTTCCATTTCTTTTATGTCGGCTTCGGTAATTTTCACTACAATCTCATTCTCATATTCACCCCGGGAGAAAGCCTTTCCCGCTTCCAGCACATCCGTAGATGCACTGGAAGGAAGCTGTTGTAGAGCGACTTCGCCAGTTATCTGCAATCCGAGCCCAAGAAGGGTATTAAACCCGCGCAGGCTATGTGACACAGCCAATTTTGCGCGTCCGTTTGTATTGCTGAACCCGTTACAGCGGATGATATACTTTCCGGGCTTTGTAATGTTATATACAGGCTGATACACTCCACCGTTTGAGATTTTGGTCAGCCATCCGCAGAAATACTTTCCGTTCTCGTAAAGGAAAGCGTCGTTCACGTTGTTGCCGGTGTAGTTGGCATCGGTGAATTTATGGGAATATCCTGTCGTACCGCTAAATGCATAGCTCCCGTTTCCAGATGGACCGTAAATCAACCATCCTGTATTGTCTGATTTGTTGTAGCCGAAGTCGAGGTTGTGTCCCAAGAATGAGATATCGATGGGAGACGAGAGGGACGACGGGGATTTGTCATACAAGTTGTAATAGTCCTCTAAGGTCACTAACTTCCACACCTGATTGTCGCCGCCGACGGTTGCCACGGCATCGCACAGGTTGCCGTCAGTGGCGTCGGGGAGAGCCGTGAGGTATCTGCCGCCGTAGGTGGAAAGCTTGTACACCTTGTTGGTGGCGGAATATCCCTCTGCCTGCTCGAACTTCCAGCCGAAAGCCCGCGAAGCGTCTGTGGGCTGGCAGTCGGGATAGACGCCGGGCCTGCGTGCGTCATTGTCAAGGTACTGCACATAGCTGTCGGCGTTGTCCATATTGGCGGCAGTGGCAGAATTTCCTTTTACCGCGTTCTGCCTCGTGCGGATGTTGTAGGTGCCACTGGTTGAAGAATTGCCGAAAATCCAGAGATTCATGCCGCCGTTGCTGCTCAGCGTGGCATGGCGCCCGTATGCGCCGCCGATGTCAAAGAACTTCTCCGTACCGACATTGAGAAGCATGAATGTCTTGGAGCGCGCAGTGACATCGCTCAGGACTTTCGCACGGTTGGTGTTGTCCGTGTTGATGATGTCGGCAGGGTCGGCACCCGTCAAACGGCTCACGTCAAGTTGCGCAGAGCCTGTCTGCGCAACGGCTGTGCCCAAAGCGGCACAAAGAGATACAATGGCTGCCGTGAGGCGAAGTGAGTTTACCCCCCCCCATACGGTTTTTTGTACGCATAAACATTTCCTCTTCATCATATTTATAATTGTAGTTTTTGTGTTTGCAAGGCCGGCTTGCCTTTAAGTACGCCGCAGACAACATAACTTTACGCAGGAGCAAGCGGTGTGCCTACCTCTACATTAAATCATAAATGTCATAACGGCTGTTGTATTTTTGCCAGTTATATAGTTTAGTTTATATTTTCTGCAAAAATACAAACATTTGGGTCATGCGCAAAATCTTCCCATTTCTTTTTAATGTTTTTTAGGAAAAACGCGCCGAAACCGTAATTCGGGAAACTTCAAATCGCTGTTGCAAGGACAGGAGGTCGGGCGTCCCGCCCGGCAACACCGGGCTAAAAACACGCTATTGCTTAGGCTCGTCTGTGTCATGTTGCCGGGCGGGACGCCCGACCTCCCACTGATTGCGATGCAAAGAAGACGTGTTTGCTTCGCAAGTAAGGTTTCTTTAAAAAAAACAGAGGGGACTATAAAAGCATCAGGTCGGGCGTCCTGCCCGACCTGATGCTTTTATTTTATTTAAGGTTTATAATCTGCTGTGCCGTCTCGTCCTCGGGGCGTATCTGGAGTAACTTCCCGGCGTATGCCTTGGCATCCGCCACATTGTCGTTCTGTATGTAGTGAACGGCGAGGTATTGGTAGGCGGTGGCGAGCTTGTTGTTCTCGGCAGCACTGCGGTCAGCCTTCGGCTCGACAAGAGAGATGTACTGCTGATAGTAAGGAAGGGCGAGGCCTGCCTTCAGGTCGGGGTTAATCTGGTGGTTGAGGAGGGCGCGCTTCCAAACGGCGTAGGTGGCGGCATAGTCGAACTTCTCGGCGATGGTGCCATACACGCTGTCGGCATTCTTCAATGCGGCAACCTTGACATCCTCGTCGGCGGCAGCGAGGCTCTCGTCTATGTAAATGTCGGCCAGGGCATCATAGTCCTTGTAGGTGGCGGCGTCGCCGACAGTGTTGAGGTAGGCGTTGTAGGAAGCGACAGCGTCGGCAAACCTCTTTGCCTTGACATAGACACCGGAGATGAGCTTGTCGGCATCCTTGTTCGCCGCATCCACCTCGGGGATGTGCTTCAAGGCGGCGATGGCATCGTCGTAACGGCCTACATTGGAAAGGGCGTCGGCATAATAGGTGTAGTCGTTCGCGGTGTACTTAACGGTGTCGGTGGTGGCAAAGAGTTTCTCGCCATAGCCCACGGCAACGTCATAATTCTTCAGACGGTCGCTGCTGTAAAGCCCCACACGGTTGAACGACACGTACTTGGGATATTTCTGTATGCCCTGCGCCGCGAGCCTTATGGCCTTGTCGTACTGTTCGAGAACGTATGCCGTGGAGGCATAGTCGTAGAGTATGTAGTCCTCCATTTTTGTGACATCCTGCACCTTGTCGTAATACTCTATGGCCGTCTTCAGAAGGCTGTTGTTGGAGTACATGTAGCCTGCGGCAGCATCGACGGGATAGTCGGGCATCACCTGACGGAGTTTTTCAAGCATGGCGACGGCACCGTCGGGATCCACCTTCTGATACACGCGGGCATACTTGACATAAGCCGTGGGGTTCTGCTTGTCATAGAAGGTGCCCTGCTCGTACCACGAAGCGGCGGCACCGCCGTCGTCCTGCGCAGCGCACACATCGCCGTTGAGCACATAGCCCTCACATGAGTTCTTGTTGGCCTTGATGGCCATGTCGGCATACAGCTTGGCCTGCTCATAGTTCTTTGCCCGGAGGAAAGCCCTGCCCAGACCTGCGATCGCCACGGCATCCTTCTTGTTCAGCTTTGTAAATTCCTTCACCTGAGCCTTGGTCGCATTGACATCGCCCTTGGCATCGACAATAACTTTTGTAATGGCATCAACCTGTGCTTTCACATCTTGTGCCATTGCGGGGGCTGAGATGCCCAGCACCAGTGCCCCTGCCACGAGATATTTAATTGCTTTCATAATCATTGTTTTAGTTGTTCTTGCAAAAATCCGAGTTCTGTTGTACGTTATTTGGGGGCAGTGTTGTCGGGCGGGACGCCCGACCTCCTACTGCTTGCCCTGCGCTTTTATTTATATTATATATAATGCCTGTTTGTGCAGAATATTTTATTTTAAATGCCAAAAATCACATATTTTCAGCATTTTGCTTCCACATTAACATTTATTGCATGTGTATTTCTCTCTTTTAATTGCCGCTGCTCACATTGACATCCCTGATGGTGATTTCGCCACGGACAGGCAGCAGGCCTGCCTTGAAAATCATGAGTTGGCCGCGCGGCGACTCGATGAAATGGGCAAATCCCCACGGCAAGCCGCGCTTGGGGTCGTTGAGCAGGGCGTATATGGTGCGCACGAAAGGGTAGCGCCCGTTGAGCAGCCATGCCTGATATGGCTTCCAACTGTTCATTGGAGTTGCCACCTTCATCTTGCTTACAGACATGACGGTGATTTTTCTGTTCCAGGTGGTGTTGGTAGAATCGCGCTTGTCATTGAGCCAATTGCTACCGATGATGCCGATGGCGTTCGGCGTGCGTTCGACATAGTCTATGACATCCTTGCTGTCGTTGGCGGCGAAGATGTTGGGACTGTCGATGGGTTTGCCTCCGAGAATGGAATCGACGCAGAAATGCACTGCACTCGACTTGCTGTTGTCGAAGCACACCCATATTTCCCCGAGCCGTGAGCCCTTGTTCACCTCGTCCCACTTCGTGGCCTTTCCGCCCAATATGCGCTGCACATCGGCAACGGTGATGCAGGAGTCGGTGTTCTGGTTGTTGCAGATGAGAGCCATGCCGTCATAAGCCAGGGGTATGGCCTCGGGCAACTGGTCGGAGCCTTTGAGGAAATCGTATTCCTTTTTTGTGAAGTTGCGGCATGTGATGGCAAGCCACACCTTATTGTCAAGAAGCATGTTCACGCCATCCACCTCGTTGGTATATACCGGCGTGAGCTTCGCCTGTGGGCATTGTGCCTGAAAGACATCCACAAGCTCGTCCACTATGGGACTAAAACTTTCGTCAGAGGCGAAAGTTATCGCCCCTGACGAATTAGTGTCTGTGCGGCCATCCTTGCGCTTCCGCTCAGAGCATGACGCTAAAAGGATGGCTGCCAGTGTCAATCCTACTAAAATGTAAGATACGTTTCTTGTCATTTAGTAACGCTTGAATTATTACTGGAGCCTGAACATTACAGGCACCTGATACTTCACACGCACGGCCGAACCGTTCTGCTTGCCGGGAGTCCAGCGTGGCATGTTCTTCACCACGCGCACGGCTTCACGGTCGAGCGAGGGATCGACAGAACGCATAACGTTCACATCGGTAATGGAACCGTCCCTTTCAACCACGAACCCTACAACGACACGGCCTTGAACACCGTTCTCGGCTGCTACTGCGGGGTAGTGGATGTTGCTGCTCAGATACTGCATGAGGGCAGCATCGCCGCCGGGGAACATAGGCATCTGCTCAACAACGGTGAAGATCTTGTTCTCTTCCTGCTTCGGAGGCTCCGGAGCCTTGATCTCCTCTTTGGCCTTGAGCACCTCGCCACCGACCTCATCGTTACCTTCAACGGTGAATGTACCGATGGCCTTGTTGCTCTTCTCAACCTCCTCGAGTTTGATCTCGTCCTCTTCCTTCACCTCGTTGTCCTTCTTGATGACAGGAGCGGTGAACTTCACGGAACTCTTGACCTTCTCGACCACCTTTTCAGGCTCGGTCTTGATGATTTCCTTCTTCTCCACCTTGGCTTCCTTTTTCTTCTGTTCAAGAGCGGAAAGCTCGACAGCCTGGGTGTTCTCCACAGTCTTGTTGGCTTCCACCATTCGCTGAAGCTGAAGTCCGAGGAAAAGGAGTATCGCAGCAAGGGTTACTATTATCAGGGACCAAATATTACGCTTGGTTGTACCCTTGCGCAACTTGTATGCTCCGTATGCCTGGTTCCTGCCCTCGAAGACGAGGTCAGTCCATTCATTGGATATCAAATCTATTTTTGACATTTGTCCGTCCTTTCTTTAATTGTTGGTCATTGATTTACTTAATTCCGCGCTTTGCCAAGAGGTCGGCATCCTCGGGATTAATCTTGTCGATGACATAAGTACCGATACTGCAAATGGTCATTTCGTCCAAAGCGTCCACCATGTTCTTGTAAGATGCCGTGTCAGTGCACTTGATGATGACCGTCATCGTAGGAACTTTTCCGCTTTCGAGGTCGCCCTTCTTGATTTTGCTCAACTCCTTGTCATAGATGCTGTCGGGATACTGCTCCGGGTGTGCCAGCTTCTTCTGGTCGAGCTTGATCTTTGCTGCCATGATGTCGGCAACGGGAGTGGAACCGTCCTCGGTGACATGCTTGATGAGCACGTCGCGGATGCCGTTCTTGCCCCATGTCGTTTCTTTCAGGCAGCCGGGATCATCATACTTTGGGATACCGTCAACGTGGTAGATTTTGTCATTTCCGCACACATAGATTGTGATTGTCTGTGACGCTTTGGCCGCATTACGATCCTTGTCAGAGATGTTCTTGTCGTTGCTCGGCATGGTCAAATTCATCGTCTGTGGCTTTGCCAACGATGTACAGAGCATGAAGAACGTGATAAGAAGCATCATCATGTCCACCATAGGCGTGAAGTCCACGCGGGTGTTCATCTTTTTCTGTCTGCTTGCTTTTTTCTTTGCCATGTCTTAATCCTCCGCATTTGATTTAAGTGCCGTAATCAGATAGTAGCGGTTCTCGCTCATATCCTGAAGCTCCGACATCATTTTCTTTATAACCTTGTAAGGAGTACCGGCATCGGCCTTGATGGCAATCTTCATGTCAGGACCGTTGTTGTCGCGTGCAGTCTGCACCCAATCCTGGAACTGGCTCTGCTTGCCGTCAATGCTGTCGGTGGGGATACCCTTTGAGGCCATATACTCATTCATCTTGTCGCCAAGGTCCAGACAGCGTGTCAAATCTTGCATCGACACGCCTATGGTGGCGGCAGCACGGCCATTCTCGAGCTGTTTCTTCGTGAGGTTCACGCTGTATTGTGACGCCATCCCGGAAATCAGGTCTTCCATCTTCTTTGGGGTATCCATACCCACGAAGATGCGGCCTTCCTTGTCGCATAGCAATGTCAAGACATTGGTCTCCGGCACCTTTATCTCGGATACCGAGCCCGGCGTAACGACTTTCACTGCCTCGTTCTTCACGAATGTAGATGTAAGCATGAAGAATGTGAGCAGAAGCACCATCACGTCAGACATAGGAGTCATGTCTATCCAAATGTCCGCTTTCTTAACTTTTACTTTACCCATAACGATAAACTTTTTAAAGGGTTAGTAAAATTAAGCCTCTTCTGCGTGGTTTGCTTCGTATGTCTGAGCAATAGTGTAACCTACTTCGTCGAGAGCGTATGTCAGCTTGTCGATCTTGTTTGAATAGTAGTTGTAAGAAACTACGGCGAACCAAGAAGTCAAGATACCTGATGCAGTGTTTACAAGGGCCTCAGAAATACCTTCGGACAACTGGAGGGAGTCACCACCGCCACCGGAAGCAAGAGCGGCGAACGAACGGATCATACCGACCACAGTACCGAAGAGGGCGGTAAGAGTACCGAGTGTAACGATGGTTGCGAGGATAGGCATGTTCATCTGAAGTGTAGGCATCTCAAGCTGAGTGGCCTCTTCGTGAGCCTGCTGGATCTTGGCAACTTTCTGTGCACGCTTCAGGTTGGGAGTGTTCTCCATTTCCTTGTAAGCGGCGATGGATGCGCCCACAACGTTGGCAACGCAGCCCTGCTGCTTGTCACAAATCTGCTGTGCCTTGTTCATGTCGCCGGAGTTGATAGCCTGCTTCACGCTGATGACGAACTTGCCGAGAGAGCTCTTGCCGAAAGCGGTGCGGAGAGCGAAGTAACGCTCGATGGAGAGTGCGATAACGGTGAAGAGCAATGTGATGATCACAGGAACGACGATACCGCCTTTATACACTGTACCGAGGAGGCTGCCGTCCTTAACTGCGTTTGCAGGGTCACCGCCCACGAAGTTGTCGGGGTTACCCAACACGAACTTGTAGAAACATACCGCAAGGATGAAACATGCAACGATGATCCAAATTGCGTCTCTAACACCCTGGAATCCGGAAGACTTCTTCTTCGGACTCACTTTAGCTTGTGCATTTGCCATAATAAAAAAAAGAATTTAATAAGTTATTAATAATTGAAATGTATTTCCGGTTTTAACACTACCTCTGGTTTTTCACTTTATAGTTTTCGAATTATTGGTATTTTGCCAAATTAGTGTGGCAAA
Organism: bacterium; assembly: GCA_963599085.1. Lineage (GTDB taxonomy): Bacteria > Bacteroidota > Bacteroidia > Bacteroidales > Bacteroidaceae > Prevotella. The sequence continues at coordinate 99,043 of CAVBVK010000003.1, forward strand.
GATAGCAAATAATGGCAAATAAAAAAGTGAATTAACGAGTTTTAACAAGTGCTTTTAATGCAATTGCCCGAGAGCCTCCTTTATGCGGCGCATCGCTTCGCGGATGTTGTCGTCACTTGTGGCATAGCTCATTCGGAAACAGTCGGGGTCGCCAAAGGCGTCGCCGCCCACTGTCGCGACATGTGCCACCTCGAGCAGATAGAGCGCCAAGTCGGTGGAACTGTTGATGGCATGCGTACCGTCGGTCTTGCCGTAGAAGCTGCTGCACTTGGGGAAAAGGTAGAACGCGCCCTGCGGAGAGTTCACTTCAAGGCCTTCTATTTCGCGTGCGAGTTGCACGATGAGGTCGCGGCGGCGTTCAAAAGCCCTGCGCATGGTCTCCACACAGTCCTGCGGCGAGGTGTAGGCAGCTTCGGCAGCTTTCTGGCTTACAGAGCAGGGGCCGCTCGTGTATTGTCCCTGAAGCTTGTTGCAGCCTTTCACAATCCATTCGGGAGCGGCAAGAAACCCTATGCGCCACCCTGTCATCGCGTAGGCCTTCGACACTCCGTTCACAACGATGGTGCGCTCCTTCATGCCCGGGAACTGCGCCATGCTTTCGTGGTGCCCCACATAATTTATATGCTCATAAATCTCGTCGGCGAGGACATAAAGCCCCTCATGCCGCTTTACCACCTCAGCAAGGGCAGCGAGTTCGTCCCTGGAATAGACGCTGCCGGTGGGGTTGCTCGGCGAACAGAGGATGAGCATGCGTGTCTTGGGGGTGATGGCAGCCTCAAGTTGCTGCGCTGTCATCTTGAAATTCTGCCCGAACCCGGCGTTCACTATCACCGGCGTGCCTCCCGCGAGTTTCACCATCTGCGGATAGCTCACCCAATAGGGGGCGGGGATTATCACCTCCTCGCCGGGATTTACAAGAGCCAGCACGGCATTGCAGACGCACTGTTTGGCACCGTTTGACACAAGGATTTCGTTTGTGGAATAGTCGAGGGAGTTCTCGTTCTTGAGCTTTGCGACAATGGCCTTGCGCAGATCCATGTAGCCCGGCACGGGCGAATAGCGCGAGAAGTTGTCGTCGATGGCTTTCTTTGCCGCTTCCTTGATATGGTCGGGGGTGTCGAAGTCGGGTTCGCCGACACTAAGGTTGATAACATCAATGCCCCGGGCCTTCATCTCGCTGCTCTTTTGCGACATCACAAGAGTGGCTGACGGGGCGAGGCGGTTAAGACATTCGGATAACTGTGTCATTTCTTCAAAAGTTTTTTGTTGGTAATTCTTATTTTGCGTGGAATGGTTTTTCTGGGGCGGAAAGCGGAAAAAACGGCATTCCTCCGGTTTACTTCAAATGCAGGGTGTGCCCCATGCGGTCGCGCTTGGTCTTGAGGTAGCGTTCGTTGTAGCGGTTGGGCATCACCTCGATGGGCACGTTCTCCACGATTTCGAGCCCGTAGGCCTCGAGTCCCACACGTTTTGTGGGGTTGTTGGTGAGCAGGCGCATCTTGTGTATGCCGAGATGGCGCAGCATCTGCGCGCCGCAGCCGTAGTCGCGCTCGTCGGGCTTGAAGCCGAGGTGCACGTTGGCATCGACGGTGTCGTAGCCCTCCTCCTGCAGCTTGTAGGCCTCGATCTTGTTCATCAGTCCTATGCCGCGGCCTTCCTGCTGCATATACACCACCACGCCCTTGCCTTCTTTGTCAATCATTTCCATTGCCTTGTGCAACTGTTGTCCGCAGTCGCAGCGCATGGAGCCGAGGATGTCGCCCGTGGCGCAGCTCGAATGCACACGCACAAGCAGTGCCTCGTCCTCACGCCATTCGCCCTTCACGAGTGCGAAATGCTCCAAGCCGTTGCTCTGCTGACGGAAGGGGATGAGGCGGAAGTGTCCGTATTCGGTGGGCATGTCCACCTCTTCGCCCACTTCTATTATCGATTCCTTTTTAAGCCGGTAGGCAATGAGGTCTTTTATCGTGATGATGCGTATGCCCCACTCCGCCGCCTTTTCCTGCAATTCGGGTATCCGTGCCATCGTGCCGTCCTCGTTCATAATCTCCATGAGGGCACCGGCGGGATAGAGCCCGGCAAGCCGGCACAGATCGACGGCAGCCTCGGTGTGGCCGCTGCGGCGCAGCACGCCGTTGTCCTGGGCGTAGAGAGGGTTGATGTGTCCCGGCCGACCGAAGGTCTGCGGGGTGGAGGCCGGGTCGGCAAGGGCACGGATTGTGGCGGCACGGTCGTGAATGGAGACGCCCGTCGTGCAGTTCTCAAGCTTATCTACGGTCACCGTGAAAGGCGTGCCGAGCATGCTTGTATTCTCGCTCACCTGATGCGGCAGGTCGAGTTCCTCGCATCTCGACAGCGTTATCGGCGCACAGAGCACGCCCCGTGCGTTCTTCAGCATGAAGTTCACCTGCTCCGGCGTTATCTTCTCGGCGGCGATGATGAGGTCGCCCTCGTTCTCGCGGTCTTCGTCATCCACCACGATCACGAACTTGCCTTCCTTAAAGTCTTTCACTGCATCCTCGATGCTGCTTAGCTTGAAATCACCCATATCTTTCTTGTTGTTGTTTTGTTCCTTTTATGTTGTTTTCCTTGCGGCGGCAGCTTTCCTTGATTTCCGGTGCATGCCGCCCTTATTATTAAATAATGTGCAAAAGCGTCATTTATTGCCTTCGCCGCCATATTTTTCGTTAATGCGGCTTATGACCGCATCGTTTGCCGCAACGACGGCCTTCAGGTCGCGCATCAGGCGCAGCCTGTAACGCCACATGCGCAGATAGAGCACCGTACCGAGCGGCACGACGACAGCCGCCACGATGTTGAGCCAGCGGCGTTCAAACGGCCGTGTGTGTGCCTTCACCGACATTATGGGGTAGCGGTTTATGGCTGCAAGCACCACACGGTCACGGGTGTTGGAGAGGTCGTCTATCACCTGCTCCAACTCGTCGTTGATGCGTTCCATCACATGATCGGGTTCATACCGGAAGAACACCCGCCACACATTCGGCGCCGTTTTCAGACGGTGTCCGACAGAATAAGCCGCCACATCGCGGCTCACGGCGGCGAGGCGTGCGGCATCGGCAGCGTAGTCGGGGTCGCGTATTATCACCTCCTTACGGACGATGTGGCGCGAATCGCGCAGCCCGAGCAGGCGGCGCAGCATCTCACGGTACATATCCATGTTGAACACCACGGAGTCGTTGGTGGCCTTCACGGTGAAGAACACCGCCATAGGTATGAGCACTCCCGGCGCAAGCCCCTTGCCGAACCATATAGGCCACATGCCGCCGCGCGCCATACGGTAGCCCGAGTTGTCGAGGATATAGTAGATGATGAACACCAGCACCGATATGAGCACGGGCATCCCCAGGCCTCCCTTGCGTATGATTGCGCCCAACGGCGCGCCGATGAAGAAGAAAATGAGGCACGACAGGGCCAGTGTCAGCTTGCCTATGGCCTCTATCTTGTGCTGCCGTATGAGGCGGTCGCCGTCGGATGTCACGATGCTCCGGAAGCTGAGGTCGGAAAGGCGCGACTGCACCTTCATGCCCATCTGCGAGAGAGCCGTGCGCTTCTGCATGTCGGTGAGGCGCGAGAAGGCCGAATCGGCATCATATCTCGCAGTGGTTGCGAGCTTCAAAGCCCGCAGCGAGTCGTGCCGCGACACCTTCGGCAGGGTGAAGAACGTGGCGCGGTCGCTGGCGTAGAACGCGCGCCCTATGCTGTCGTACTGGTGCGTTATGGAGTCGAGGTCGTGGCTTATCTGCCCGAAACTCTTTCCACGGGCATCGTTGCTGAGCGATGTGGCGTCGGCCATGTTGAAGTCGGCATCGTAGTCGAGCACTATGCGCTTGGTGACAAAGGTCTCGCGGCGGTAGGGCACGGCGGCGCTGTTGCCGAATGTCTGCGACTGCATGTTCTCGAACCATTCGCCCGCCCACAGCGTCATAAGCAAGTGCTTCTTGTCGGCAGTGGCCTGCAGCATGCCCGAGTCGGCGAGGATTATGGCCTGGTCCTCGTAGCTTCCCGTCATGCGGTAGATCATGATACCGTAGAGTTTGCCCGTTCCGAGGTCCTTCTTCTGCACATAGATGTTGCTGCCCGGTATGCCGTCGTAGAACACTCCCTCGGGGATTTCGAGCTCGGGACTCTTCTGCTTCATCGACATGAGCATGCGCGCCAGCTTGCGGTTGGCGTCGGGGCCAATGCTGTTCTGGAAGTAAACGGACACCAGGCATATCGCGACGGAAATGACAATGAGCGAGCGGAACGCCTGCATCAGCGATATGCCCGCCGCCTTTATCGCCGTAAGCTCCGAGCTCTCGCCGAGGTTCCCGAATGTTATGAGCGACGAGAGCAGTATGGCCAGCGGCAGGGCCTGCGGCACAAGCATCAGACCCATGTGCCAGAAGAATTCGGCGAGCACGTCCATCGACAGCCCCTTGCCTATGAGCTCGTCGATATAACGCCACAGGAACTGCATCATCAGCACAAACTGGCAGATGAAGAATGTCCCTATGAACAGCAGTCCGAATTGCTTTGCAATGAATGTGTCTAATTTTTTTATGCGCACCATGATGCCGTCGTTTGCCGGGTTCAGCTGTATATAGCATAAAGGATTCCGGACTACAAAATTAGCACAAAAAAATCACATTACGCCCGTTTTCACTTTTATTTTAGCATCACGGGAAAAGCGGCGCTGGCTTCCGGCGACAACCGTCTGTTGCGACATTGCACACTTACCGCCCGCTTGTATTATATTTGCATTTCCAACCGCTCCAAAATCCGTTCACACGCGACGACAGGGAAGTCTGACGGCAATTTCACAAAATACGGCATGCAGGCGCAAGCAACTGACTGCCATACAGTTATACAACCAAGAGCATTCCTGTGCAAAAAACAAAACGGTGTTTTGGCGCAAAAAGGCAGCCTCCGCACCGCAAACAAGCCTTCTTTACAACATGGGCAAGCCTTGTTTGCAGCACTAAAGCACCTTAATTGTCATGCAAACAAGCCTTCTTTGCAATGCAAGTAAGGCTTCTTTGGCAACGACTCCCCGTTTGCTCCGCCACAAAACGCTTCCGGAAAGGGAATTCACATTGTCAAAAATTTTTACTGCACACACTATATTTGCATATAAAAGCAGGATGTCGGGCGTACCGCCGGACAACACTGAGTGAGAAGTGTATTGTTGATTGTGGAGGCGTGGGGCTTTTTTGCGAATTGTTTTGGACAATATCGGCAAAAACCACCCCTATATTTTGGCTTTTTGCCTAAAATTCGTAATTTTGTTGCATTAAATACAATACAATGAGAAAAACATCAAAGATGATTGCAGGGATGGCGCTTATGCTCGCCTTCTCGGCAAACAGTGCCCACGCAGGCACAACTTGCGGCGTGACGCCCGTCACTGCTGCCGACAACACCAAGTTCGTGAGCCAACGCCCGCCGGTAAGCGAACGCCTCTTCGTGTCGGATGTCATAGAGAAGAAGATAAAGGAAGTGAAGAAACTGCTCAAGGACAATGCCTACCTGGCATGGATGTTCGAGAACTGCTTCCCCAACACCATCGACACAACGGTGCACTTTGACGGCAAGGACGACACCTTTGTATATACAGGCGACATACACGCCATGTGGCTCCGCGACAGCGGCGCGCAGGTGTGGCCATACGTGCAGTATGCCAAGAAGGACGAGAAGCTGCGCAAGATGATCCGCGGCGTCATACTCCGGCAGCTCAAGTGCATAAACATCGACCCCTACGCCAACGCATTCAACATGGGACCGGTGGAGAACAACGAGTGGGCAAGCGACCAGACCGACATGAAGCCCGAGCTGCACGAGCGCAAATACGAGATAGACTCGCTGTGCTACCCCATCCGTCTCGCCTACCGCTACTGGCAGGTGACGGGCGACACCTCGGTGTTCGGGGCTGAATGGCGGCAGGCCGTGGCCAACATATTAAAGACTTTCCGCGAGCAACAGCGCAAGACCGGCAAAGGGCCGTACACCTTCCTGCGTGTCACCGACCGCCAGCTCGACACCGTCTGCAACGTGGGCTACGGCAACCCCGTAAATCCCGTGGGACTCATAGCATCGGTGTTCCGCCCCAGCGACGACGCCACCACATTCCTCTTCCTCGTGCCGAGCAACTTCATGGCAGTGTCGTCGCTGCGCAAAGCCGCCGAGATACTCACCAAAGTGAATGCCGACACGGCTGCCGCCACCGAGTGCATAGCCCTGGCCGACGAAGTGAGCACCGCCCTGAGGAAGCATGCTGTGGTGCGCCACCCGAAGTACGGCGACATCTATGCCTTCGAAGTGGATGGCTTCGGCAACCATTTCCTCATGGACGACGCCAACGTGCCGAGCCTGCTCGCCATGCCGTACCTCGGCGATGTGGATGTGAACGACCCCATATACCAGAACACGCGCCGCTTCGTATGGAGCGAGGACAACCCCTACTTCTTCAAGGGCACGGCGGGCGAAGGCATCGGCGGTCCACACATAGGCTACGACATGGCATGGCCGATGTCGATAATGATGCGTGCCTTCACCAGCAAGGACGACGCCGAGATAAAGCAGTGCATAGAAATGCTCATGCGCACCGATGCCGGTACGGGCTTCATGCACGAGTCGTTCAACGTGAACGATGCCTCCAAATTCACCCGCCCGTGGTTTGCATGGCAGAACACTCTCTTCGGCGAGCTCATCGTGAAACTCGTGGATGAGGGCAAGACCGACTTGCTGCTCAGTGCGCGCCGGTAGGCGGACGCGCACACTTCCCCCTTCCTTAAGCCCAACCGACAAGCCCAGATGCGAACACACCGTTTCCTTTACGCAGTTCTTTTCCTGACGGCGCTCATGCTGCCTGCCCAACGCCTGGCCGCCACTGGCACCGACTGCAGGACTTTCCGCAGCTACACCACCGCCAACGGGTTGCCGGACAACACCGTGAACTGCGGCATCCGCGACAGTTACGGCTTTTTATGGTTCGGCACTTCCAACGGTCTTTGCTGCTTCGACGGGGTCTCGACAATGGTCTATCGCGACTTCAGCAGCGACAACAGCCTGTTCAGTCCCAACAATGTCACGACACTGCTCGAATACGGCCACGACATTTTCGTGGGCGGAATGGTGGGCGTCAATGTGTTCAGCCGCTCCACCAACCACCTCACCCGACTGCTGGCAAGCACAAAATACGGCGTGGTGATAAGCACTCATGTGCCGAAAATGGCGAAGACCCGCAACGGGCTGATATGGATATGCACCCTCGGGCAGGGCTTATTCATCTATAACCCCGCCACGGGAAGCCTCAGCCAGGACTCCCGACACGGCGGCTTCGTGAGCGATGTCGTGCAGGCTGCCGACGGCACTGTCCATGTGGCCTCCATCAGCGGCAAGCTCAACACATTCAGCGAGGACGGCAAGTTCATACGGTCGCACGACATACCCAACTACACCAACGACAAAAGCAACATCTGCATGCGTGCCGTCGGCGGCAACATCTGGCTCGGCACCGACGAGGGACTCTACCGCTTCAACTGCCGCACAGCCACGTTCAGCCACTTCTCCCTGTTCAAGACGCAATGCAACATCAACGCCATCAACACAAACCGCGACGATGCCCTGCTGCTCGCCACCAACCAGGGGATATACCATTTCTGCATCAACACGCACAGTCTGGAACGCCTCGACGCCCCCGGCCATATCGGCGGGCTCACTGACAAAAACATAAACGACGTGTTCTTCGACAAGGACGGCACGCTCTGGGTGATGACGGAAATCAGCGGCGTGAGCTATCTGCCCGACCACAAACCCTTCGCACCGTTCATAGACATCCCCGATGTGGCGCACAACGAGAAGTCGCTTGTCAATGCTTTCTGCCACACCGGGGGCAACACCGTGTATGTGGGCACCACCACGGGGCTCTACATCTACGACACCGCCACGCAGGCTGTCGTTCCCTGCAAGGCGTTTTCAAAATACAACGTGACGGCACTCATGCTCGACGGCCACCGCCTGTGGATCGGCACATGGCGTTACGGAATGATGGTGCTGAACCTGAAGACGGGCGAAATACGCTCATACACCTATTCCGAAAACGAGCCCTACACCGTGGCGAGCAACAAGATACGCCACTTATTCAAGAGCAGGAGCGGCAGCATATACATATCCACCAGCTGGGGCTTGTGCCGCTACGATGCCCGTACCGACCACTTCTTCCCCCTGCGCGTGCTCAATTCCATGATCGACTTCGTGAATGTCACCGAAGACTGCCACGGAATGCTGTGGGGAGCAGCCAACAACCGCGGCCTCTACCGCTACCGCACAAGTACCGACGAGTGGCGCAACTACACCTGCGACCGCAACAACGCGAACACCATCCCCGACAATTCGCTCACCGGCGTGTTCTATGACAGCCGCCACCGCCTATGGTGCGCCACGCGTGGCGGCGGACTCTGCCGTTACGACGAGAAGGGAGACAACTTCACACGCATACATGGCATCGAGGGCAGGGTGTATTTCGTGTGCGAGGACAGCAAACGCAACATCTGGGTGTCCACCGACATGGGACTGACAAAACTGCCAGGCGGCGACGAGAACGGCAAGGTGCACACGGCGAGTGCCAACGAGCTGTGGCAAGGACCGCTCAACAGGCAGGCCACTGCGTTGCTCCCGGACGGCCGCATGCTCTTCGGAAGCGAGAACGGCTTTTACTGCATCCGTCCCGAAACGTTGCCCGAAGAGCGGCAACAGTCACCCGTCTATATCACATCCATCAGCCTGCCATACGCCGCCAACTCCGACGACGAGCTTGAGCGCATTGGCCTCAACCGCCTGCTCTATGTGTCGAAACGAATAGAACTGCCGTACAGCGACAACAGCTTCACGCTGCATTTCGCCTCGCCCCGCTTCAACACGGTGCGCAGCGTGCGCTTCGAATACATCTTGCGCGGCATAGACAACCAATGGGCGCGCGGCACCGACAACCGCGAAGCCACCTACTCCAACATCCCGCCGGGCACCTACCAGTTCCTGTTGCGCGAGGCGGGAAGCGAGAACAACATGAGCGTGCTCGAGATTGAGGTGCTGCCGCCGTGGTACCGCACCAATATTGCCTACATAATATACATCATCTTGTTCTTCCTCGTCTGGACCGTGGCACTGAAGTTCAGCGCGCGCAAGGCAAAACTGGCGGTGCAGGAACGCTACGACAAGCAGTTGCGCGAACAGGAAAAGAACACCTTTGAAAGCAAGATACGCTTCTTCGTGAACCTCGTGCACGAGATACGCACGCCGCTAAGCCTCATCTCGCTGCCGCTCGAACGCATGGAGGAGACGAAACACAGTGACACCGACCGCAAGTACATGGCGATAATACGCCGCAACATGAACTACCTGTTGGGCATTACCAACCAGCTTCTCGACTTCCAGAAGACGGAAAGCGGCGTAAAGAAGATGGAGAAGAAGAACACCTCCATACGCTTCCTGCTGCGCGAGGCGTGCAGCTACTACGAGTCGTACGGCGACATGGAGCGCAAGTATCTGGAACTGAAACTGCCCGACTACGACATCACCACCGCCCTCGATGCCGACTGCATGCAGAAGATACTTATGAACCTTGTGAGCAACGCCTTGAAATACGCCCGCTCGCGCATTGTGGTGACAATGCAGCGCGACGGCGACAACGGTGTGAAGATTTCGGTTATCGACGACGGGCCGGGCATAAGCGACGATGAAAAGAAACGCATATTCACATCGTTCTATCAGGTGGGAGGCGACCGCATTGCCAAACTACTCGGCACAGGCCTCGGACTGGCATACGCCAAGACCCTTGCCACGGCACATGGCGCGCAGCTCGGCGTGGAGGACGCTCCCGGCGGAGGCTCGTGCTTCACCATAACCATGCCCATAGAAACGGTGGAGGAGGATGCCGACGCCGAAAAGGAAAAACCGCAGGGCATGGCCGACGACAGCCGTGAGACACCTGGCGACGGCGCAGCCACACGGCAGTTCAGCGTGCTCGTGGTGGAGGACAACGCCGAACTGCTAAGCCTCACCTGCGACGCCCTGCACGAATGGTATCACATCTACCGCGCCACCAACGGTCTGGAAGCCCTCAACGTACTGGCAGGCGAGAGCATCGACATAATCGTGAGCGACGTGATGATGCCCGTAATGGACGGCATAGAGCTGTGCCACCGAGTGAAGGGCGACATCATCTACTCGCACATACCGCTCATCCTGCTCACCGCCAAGACTTCCCTCGAGGCGAAAGTGGAGGGCATGGAGAGCGGCGCCGACGTGTATCTGGAAAAACCCTTCTCCGTACATCAGCTGCACTTGCAGATAAACAACCTGCTGCGCATGCGCCAGAATTTCCACAAGCACATGTCGTCGCTCAACGGCGACCTTGCCAAGGTGCAGCCGTCGGAGTTCGGACTCACGCGGCAGAACCTGCAGTTTGTGGAGCGTGTGCAGAAGATTCTCATCGACAACATGAGTGACGAGAGCTTCTCCATCGACTCCATGGCAAGCATGATGAACATGAGCCGCTCGAGCTTCTACCGCAAGCTGAAGTCGCTCACGGGGCAGTCGCCCGTCGATTTCCTCAAGTCGCAGCGTATAACGAGGGGTGCCGCACTTCTCTTGGAGGGCTTCTCCGTGACGGAAGTGTCGGTGAAGGTGGGCTTCAGCTCATCGTCCTATTTCACGAAATGCTTCAAGCAGCAGTTCGACATGCTGCCCAAGGAATACGTGAAGGAACACACGCAGGAATAAAAAGATCACCCGATTTGCAAATATTGCTGTCCGCTAAAACTTTTAGGATTGCTGCCATTTGCTTCCAAACCAAAGA
>CAVBVK010000004.1:0-94587 GCA_963599085.1 bacterium
AACGCACAAGTGAGAGATACAGGGACTCGCTTAGTGTTGTCGGGCGGGACGCCCGATCTCCTTCTGCTTGCCTGATCCCGACCCTTTTCTTAATGCACAAAAAAAAGAGTGACACCCAATTGCATCACTCCTTTTGTATTAAGATTTAAAAAGATTCTGTTTAGAAGAACAGGTAGCGTTTGTCCACCACCTTTGCCTTGAGGTAAAGCTCGTTCATAGAGCTTGAAGCCATCTGCATCTCCTTCTGGCGGAGGCGCTGTCCCTCAACCTTGGCGTCGAACTTACCGGGACGCTGTGTCTTGTTCACGACCTGGAAGAGATAAACTCCTGCGTTGCCCTTAACAGGCTTGGCGGAGAACTTGCCCTTTGCCACTGCTGCGACGGCACCGCTAAGAGCCTGCTCGCTGGCACCGGTAGCAGAGATGAACACGGGTGAAGCGAATGTCACCTGATTTACTTCCGACACGATTGCGCCCTTGGCCTTTGCGGCGTTGATGTCCTTAACGCCCTCAGCCTTGGCCATAAGCATCTCGGCCTTCTTGTCCTTCATCACCTCCGACTTGACATATTCCTTAACCTGTGCATCGTCCAAAGAGCGGAAACCCACGGGGTTCACCTTGTCAAGGACAACGAGAAGCATGTGGTCGTTGTCGCCGCACTCATACATTGAGGACACATCGCCGGTCTTGGCATCAAAGAGCCAACGCATGGCCTCGCGTGTGCTGCGGATGCCTGCGAGGTTGTGATCGGCTGTCGTGATGTCCTTACGCTCCTGAACGGTGTAACCGGCCTTCTGCGCATTCTTGACAATTGCATCGGCTGTGGTGTTGGCACTGATGAAAGAGCTGAACTTATTGTATGCGGCAGAATATGTATCGCGTGAGAAAGTGATGTTCTTTTTCACGACAGCCACCACATACTTGTTGATCATAGCCTTGCGGTCGAGCACCTGAACGATGAGGTTCCCCTGCGTGAGGGCGATGTTCTTCATCTCGTTCACCGCCATTGTGTTGAGGCTGTTAATATAGCCTTTGGTGTCCTTGTCAAGAGAAGCGGCGTTCTGGTACTGACGGGTTGTCAGCCAAGCCTTCTCGCCTGTCTGTCCGTACTTCTTTGCCAAAGCCTCGAAATCGGCACCGGCAGAGAGAGCCTTATAGATGGAGTCGGCACGGGTAGCGGCCTCCTGAGCGGTGGCACCGCCCACCTGTATCTGACGATACTGCACGGAGTCGGGCAACTGCTGCTTGGAAACGAGCTTGATGATGTTGAGAGTGTTGTCCTGCTTGTTCTCAACCACCTTGCTTGTGCTGCCTACTGCCATCGAATCGAGACGCTGCGCGATGTCGTAAGGATAAGCATTCTTGGAAACAGGTACGCCGAGATAGCTGATGAGGGAAGTGCTCTTGCGGACAATTTCAGAGGGATCGGCGGTGGCATCCAAGTCCTTGCTGTAACCGTCGAACTCCTTTTGAAGGGCGGCACGGTCGGCTGCCGAAGCCTTAACCTGTACATCAACGTACTTGATGTCGCGGCTTTCAACGGGCTGCCTGAAACGGCTCTTCATCTCGTCGTACTTAGCCTTGAGGTCGGCATCGGTAACCTGCACCTTGTTGTCGGCAATGCTTGAATACGGGAAAGCGGCAAGCTGTACCTGGCTTTCTTCATTCTGATCCTTGAAAGCCATCTTGGCCTCCACCTTGTTTGAAATCAGGCAATTGAAGAAAAGGGCCTGATACTTCTGCGAAAGCAACTGGTTGCGCAGCGTGTTCTCGATGAATGTCCAGTACTTGTAGATAGTCTCGTACTGCTTTGCTATCTGCGGATTGGTGTTTTTCTGTGTCTTGTATTCCGCAAGGAACTTCTTGAGGGCATTCACATCGAAACGGCCTGTCTGCTGATTGACAAACGGTGTCTGCATGAGCATGGGGTTAGTGCCTTCGGTGAGCACATTCTGCAATTCGGCATCGGTGACGGTGAGGCCGAGCTTCTTTGTCTCGTTCTCGACGATCTTGGTCTGAACGTAGGTGTTCCATACCATGTCCTTCACCTGACTGAGCTGTGCGTCGTTGAGATTGTCGGTGCCTTGCTGCATCTTGACCACCTCGCTGTACTCATCGACCAGTTTCTGAAAGTCCTGTACACTGATTTTTTCACCCAACACTTCGCCTACTTGCTGCCGTCTATCATTATTGGTAGATTCGCAAGAACGGAACATTTCCTCGGCGATGAACGCAAAAAGAGCCAAAGCGATAATACCTATCAGCAAGGTTCCTTTGCTCCTGATTTTTCCTAATGCTGCCATTATTAAATTGTTTTATTTATTGTTTTTATTTTTTCTCCCATGGTAAATCCATGCCTGACAACAGTTTTGTCACACAGCATATCTGCGGCGAGCCGTGAGGCAAGCTGCAAAATGCGTACAAAAATACTAATTTATCGGCAAACGAGCGCAAGTTTGCGCAAAAAAATCCCTTTGTCAGCCAACTTTTAGACTTACAAGTTCGATTTTAGTCATTGTGCTCTTTATAATTCTGAACTCAAAACGCCCGATGGTGACCACTTCGTTAAGCTTCGGGAAACTCTGGTATTCGTGAAGTATAAAGCCGCCCACTGTCATGTAGTCGTCGCTTTCGGGCAAACCGATGCCGAACATTTCGTTCACCTTGTCAATCTCGAGACGCGCCGAAAGCAGGTATTCGCCGTCGCCCAATTGCTTGGCCGTGTATTTGAGGCTGTCGTGCTCGTCCTCTATGTCGCCGAAGATTTCCTCAACGATGTCTTCAAGCGACACGATGCCGCTGGTTCCCCCGAACTCGTCCACCACTACGCCGAGACTCTTTTTCTGCTGCAAGAAAATGTGCATCAGCTTCTGTGCCGCCATCGTTTCAGGCACGAACGGCATGTCGCACACCCGGTCGCGCCAGCTGTCGCGGTTGCGGAACATCTCGGAACTGTGTATGTAGCCGATGATATGGTCTATATCTTCCTTATAGACAATTATTTTGGAGTTGCCGCTTTCCACGAACTTCTGCATGAGCTCTTCAAGGGAACAGTCGTTCACATCCACCGCATTGATCTCCGTCCGGGGCACCATACAGTCGCGCACCTTAGTGTCCGAGAAGCCAAGCGCATTCTGAAAAATCTTCACTTCCTCGTTGATTTCGCCCTCATTCGTGGCGTTGTCGATACTGGACTGTACAAGATAGTCCAGATCCACCTTTGAGAAGCCCTCGTCATCGTTTTCCGTTTCCATCTTTATCCCTACGACACGGAGGATGCAACGCGAGAGGAATATGGAGAAACGGCTTATAGGCCAAAGCACCACATAGAACATGTAGGCGGGAAAAGCGAAGAATGACAACAGCCGGTTGGCGTTGTTCTTGAAGAGGGTCTTGGGAAGAAACTCGCCCACGAAAAGCACTATGACGGTGGAAAGGATGGTGTCTGCCGTCACTCTCATGCCGGCATCGAGTGACTGAAAGATGGTCTTGTCGAAAAGGTTTGCCATGAGAATGCCATAGACAACGAGCACGATATTGTTGCCGACGAGCATTGTACTGACAAATCCGTTAGGGTGGGCGTAGAGCGAAGAAAGGATTTTCTGGGTAAGGCGAGCCCTGCCTTTATCCATTTCCGCAAGCATCCTGTTGCTTGACACGAATGCTATCTCCATGCCGGAAAAAAACGCCGACAACACCAGAGATATGGCGATGCCAATTAAAAGAGGTATATCTGCTGCCACTTTTTATCTTGTTTATAGTCGTTTTCTGTAAAACCCGCACCGGGCTTATCCGCCCGCCCGACGCTGTGGAAGTGCCTGTGGGCGCATGGATGCCTTGATGGTGTCGGGGGCTGCGGTGACGGTGTCGCCCGAGCCCATTATGTCCGTCTTCTCAAACGAGCCTTTGCTGTTGGACACATAGTATTTCGTCATGCTTTCATCGCTACGGAAATATGTGCCTTCAAGCACACGGTCAGGGGTGACAAGCCTTGAGGGGACGAACGAATAGAACTCGTGTGCGCCGGCATCCCAGAACAACTGCTCGCTCGTGAAGCGCAAGCCGTCCTTCGTGAGGACACTCACCCTGCTGCGCAACTCCCACAGGCGACGCTGGTCATAATAATAAGCCGTGTCGCACTGGACATACGCCTGCACATGGAACTTCTCGTCGAACTGCTCGAAAAAGATGCCCTTCTCGAATATCCAACGCGAGGGATTGCGCACGGTGTTCACCTCCCAACGCTCACTTACGATGCGGTATTTTATCACGCCGGAATCGGAAATGAGCGTGTTCACGCCATAACTCGTCATCATCGACACCGAGTCACGGTCGTAGATAGCAGAAGCCGTGTGTTCCTTCTGCTCCTGACATGAGGCAAAGAACACACAGCCCAGTATGATTGGAATTATATATCTTATGCAATTCAAACTTCAAGCCACGAATAAGCAGGCCACATCATTCCATCTTCCACTTGGCAAACCAACGTTCGTTGAATGTAAGCCCGATATTGATTCTGAAAGAGTTTTCCGTGATGAATGTCTTGGTGTCCTGACGAACCCACTGTGCCGAGACATTGAGCAACGAGCGGTTGTTGTAGGTGTTTATGACAGGGATGCCGAAACCCGCACTAACACTGTACTCCTTCGGCCCGTCCTGCCCTCCTATTTTCAGGTAAGAAGTGGCGTATGACGCTCCCAGGCGGTAATGTATGCGCTGGAAGAACTTGCGCCCTGTCTCATTGGGGCAGAACTCTCCTCCAACCGTCACCTTGTGCCTGTCAGAGAACAGTGAACCGGAAGACTTATATTGGGGTACATCATTTATCACGGAATACTGCGGGAACGATGCCGACGACCATTTCTGAAGCGTGTAGTCGGCACCTATTTTCAAACGGTTGCCGTGCGACCATACAAAGCCCGCGCCATAAACGGCCGGTATTTCAAGTCCTTTGTCCGACTTATACAGTGCCGTGTCGGAGACAGCCGTCTGCGCATTCAGCGAAATAACCTTGCATTCAGGATCGCCGCCGATGCCGTGGCCAGGACTGTATGTGAGGCCTATTGTCACATTGTCGTTCCTGGAAAACCTTGCGGTGTATTGCAGGCCGAAATCGAGTTTATAGCTGTTCACGGTAGCCGAATAATACTTCGAGAGAGTATTGACATACGAGTCGCTGTACGAATTGACAACCGAGCGGCTGTAACTGCCCCACAGGTAGCCCCCGTTCACACCGATGGCAAAGCCCCTGAACGGCATCCACCCGAAGCCGAGATAGACTTGATGCAAGCCCCCCGAACCGCTGTAAGTGTTTGAATAGACGGTTGCCGTGTTGTCATCGGAAGACGAACCGACATTCGCCGACGAGGAATAATCATACCCCACATTCGTGAAGGGAAGGATACCAAAACTGACGCCAAGACGCTTGTGCAGCTTCAATCCCGCCACCACATATTCTATATTGGCGTTGTTGGCATTCACCTTAACGCCTTTTTCGCTGAAATTGGTGATTTGTCCTGAAATGCCCGCATCGAAGATGAAAGTAAGAGAATCGACAGAAGCGTATGAAGCCGGGTTGAGGAAGTTCACCTGATTGTGCTCACGGAAACCGTAACCGAGCCCGTTCATTCCACGATTGAAGCCGCTTGTCTGGTCGCTCAGCACGCCCAAGCCATACTGACTGTAAGGGGAATTTGTACCGCTCTGGGCCATCGACGCCATCGAAAAGGCCATCATCAAAGCGGCTATAATTGATTTCTTCATCTACTTCCTGTTCTTTATTTATTATAATATGTGGAAAGCACAAATGTCACAAGTTATCTTACGCTCCACTTTCAAACAACAATTGGTTGCAAAATTATCGAAAAAAACGATAGTGTCCAAAATAAACCTTGAAAAAATGCACGAAAACCGGGAAATAAACGTTATTTTTGCACCGTGAAACATTTCAGGTGGTTTTCAAGATGCGCTGTGCTGTTTGCCCTTCTGTTATTGACAAATGGCACACGGGCACACAATCCTGCGGAAGACACACACGCCAATGCCGACTCCGTCCATATAAGCCTGCTCACCTGCAGGCCAAGACAGAACGTATATAGCCTGTACGGCCACACGGCACTGCGCTATGAAGACCGCAGGAACGGGATTGATGTCGCCGTAAACTACGGGATTTTCTCTTTCGACAAGCCTTTCTTCGTGCTGCGTTTCGTTTTCGGGCTCACCGACTATGAAATGGGGATTGAAAGTTTTGAGGACTTCAAATCCCATTATGCGCCATCAGGCTGCGGCGTATGGCAGCAAGAACTCAACCTCACCCCTGCCGAGAAGCAGGCGTTGGCGGCAGCCATAGCCCTGAACTACGAACCTCAAAACCGCACTTACCGCTACAATTATTTCTACGACAACTGCACCACAAGGGCACGCGACATAATAGCAAGGAACATCAACGGAAAGGTGAGCTACGGCACGGCTCCCAAAGAAAGCCCGTCGTTCAGGCAGATGATACATTCATACACAGGCGGACATCCTTGGGCCGCATTCGGCAACGACCTCCTGTTGGGCGTCAAAGCCGACCTGCCTACGACCCGTGCCGGGCAGCAGTTCCTGCCGCTAAACCTGCAAAAGGACTTTACAAACGCGGCAATCACGGCTGCTGACGGCAGCAAACGCCCGCTCATTACAGGCGAGGGATGGGTGCTCCGTCCTGAAAGCCGGACACACGGCGGCGGGTTTCCGCTCACGCCAGGGCAATGTGCATTGATATTCGGCATCACCGTTGCAGCAATGACGCTGACAGAATTTTTCACGAAAAAGAACTTCTGGGGATTTGACGCCCTGCTCATCGCAGCCGACGGGCTCTGTGGCCTCATACTGTTTGTGATGGTGTTCTCACAGCATCCCACCGTAAGCCTCAACTTCCAGATATTGCTGCTCAATCCGCTTTCAGCCGTATTCCTTTGGACTACGGTAAAGAAAATGCGGGAGGGCCGCACAGGCAAATGGATTTACGCATGGATTATCTGCATGGTGCTGTTCTTTTCAGGCGGATTTTTCCAGACTTATGCAGAGGGCATGTACATTGTGGCATCATCTTTGCTGTTTAGATACGCAGTGAAAACCGTACAACTGGCACAACAAAAGAAATGAAAAGACACTTATCCGCTATTGTCACACTGGCCGTTCTGAGCGGCATAGGGTTGCAGGCGCAAAGTCTGCAACCAGCCCCACGGTTAGTGGTGAACATCGCCATCGACCAGTTGCGCACCGATTACATAGAACATTTTTCATCGCTTTACGGCGAAGACGGGTTCCGTAAGCTGTTGCGGAACGGCAGCATCTACGAAGCGGCAAGCTACCCCTTTTCCCCGGTAGATAGGGCTTCGGCAATAGCGACAATAGCCACCGGCACAACTCCACACTACAACAATATCGTGGGCACGCAGTGGCTCGACCGCGCCACGCTGCGCCCCGTGCAGTGCACCGACGACGAAACGTTCGGGACATCGCCGCAGAAGATGACGACATCCACAGTAAGCGACGAGCTGAAAGTGGCCACCAAGGGCGTTGCCATCGTTTACAGCGTGGCATACGACAAGGATGCCGCCGTCCTTTACGGCGGACATGCCGCCGACGGGGCGTTCTGGATAAGCGACAAGACAAAGAGATGGAGCACGTCGCCGTACTATCCCAAAGCCGCACAAAGCCTTATCCGTGCTTACAGCAGCACAAACGCATCGACACAGGACAACGACGACGTGGCAAACTTCTCTGTCGCCTGTGTGGAGAACATGGCCATGGGGCGCGACAACATCACCGACATGCTGTCGGTGACGCTCTCCGCCAAGACCGCCGACATCACCAATTGGGAGACGGCAATGGAGATAGTCTATGTCAAGCTCGACAAGACTTTGGGGTCGCTCATAAAGCGGATCGAGGACAAGGTGGGCAAGGACAATGTCCTGTTTGTCCTTACAAGCACCGGCTACACCGCCGACCAGCCCGTGGATTATGCGCGCTACCGCATCCCGACAGGCACATTCTACATCAACCGCACGTGCAACCTGCTCAACATGTACCTCGGTGCCATCTACGGACAGGGGCAATACATCGAGGCAAGCTACCACAACCAGATTTACCTCAACCACAAGCTCATTGAGCAACGGCGTATAAGTTTCACCGATGCCATCGTGCGGTCAAAGGAACTCCTTGCGCAGACAGCAGGAGTGCGCAGCGTCAGCACAAGCCCGTACAGTCCGTCCGTGAGCGGCGACCTGATTATAGAGACCGCCCCGGGATGGCAGATAATCAACGAAAACAACAACGAGAACTATTATTCCCGTGCCGCCTTTGTGCCCTTCCCGATAATTTTCTACGGGGCAGGCATAAAAGCTTCACGCGACAACACACCTGCAACAGTAGATCGCATTGCACCCACTGTTGCCAAAGCAATCCGTATCAGAGCTCCGAACGCATGTTCTTCTGCACCGCTGCAATAGCCTGACACACTCCTGTCAAGCTGTTGCCAAAGCATGAAATGCATGAAAACGAGCATTCATGCCTGATAATGACGGGTGTATGGATTTTTTTTAGTAATTTTACACCCAATTGGCAAAATACGAAAAAAAACAAAAACAAGATAAGCAATGAATTTCAACAACTTTTTACAATCATTGTTTGGCAACAAGTCTTCACGCGACATGAAGCTCATACAACCTCTCGTTGAGGAAGTGAAGAAAGCATATCCGGAGATCAAGGCTCTGAGCAATGACGAATTGCGTGCCCGCACCAAGCAGCTGCAACAGTATGTGCAGGATTCAGCCAAAGAACAGAAAGAGAAGATCGAAGAGTTAAAGGCGAAGATTGAGGACACTCCCATTGACGAGCGCGAGACAATATTCAATGCCATTGACAAGCTCGAAAAAGAAATCCTCGACCTTTACGAGAAGGCTCTCAACGACATTATGCCCGTGGCTTTCAGCATCGTGAAGGAGACGGCACGCCGCTTTGCCGAGAACGAAGAGACCGTTGTCACTGCCACCGACTTCGACCGTGAGCTGGCTTCAAACCCCAAGAACGACTTTGTGACAATCGAAGGCGACAAAGCCTACTACCACAACCACTGGACAGCAGGGGGCAATGACCAGAAATGGGAGATGGTGCACTACGACGTGCAGCTCTTCGGCGGTATCGCATTACACCAAGGCAAGATCGCGGAAATGGCCACAGGTGAAGGAAAGACTCTCGTCTCCACCCTACCCGTATTCCTCAACGCGCTCACAGGCAACGGCGTGCATGTCGTCACCGTAAACGACTACCTTGCCAAGCGTGACTCCGAATGGATGGGGCCGCTCTATATGTTCAACGGACTCTCCGTCGATTGCATCGACAAGCACCGTCCCAATTCTCCCGAGCGTCGCAAGGCTTACATGGCAGACATCACATTCGGAACGAACAACGAGTTCGGTTTCGACTATCTGCGCGACAACATGGCACTCTCGCCTGCCGACCTTGTGCAGCGCAAACACAACTATGCCATTGTCGATGAGGTGGACTCCGTGCTCATCGACGATGCCCGTACGCCTCTCATCATCTCCGGCCCCGTGGCCAAAGGCGATGACCAAATGTTCGAAGAGTACCAGCCCCTCGTGGAGCGTCTCGTCGATGTGCAGCGCAAACTTGCCACGCAATACCTCGCAGAAGCCAAGCAACTCATCACGGAAGGGCAGAACACCAACGACCAGAAGAAACTCGACGAAGGCTTCCTCGCCCTCTACCGCTCGCACAAGGCTTTGCCGAAGAACAAGCCTCTCATCAAGTATCTCTCTGAGGAAGGCATCAAGGCGGGTATGCTCAAAACCGAGGAGTACTACATGGAGAACAACAACCGCCGCATGCCGGAGGCTGTCAAGCCCCTTTACTTCGTCGTTGATGAGAAGCTCAACAGCTGCGACCTCACCGACAAGGGTACCGACTGGCTCGCCAACCAGGTGAACGACAAGGAACTCTTCGTGTTGCCCGACATCACATCCGAACTGTCTGCACTCGAAAACGAGGCAGGACTCGACGACCAGGCACGCCTCGACAAGAAAGATTCGCTGCTCAACCATTATGCCGTACAGTCTGAACGTGTGCACACATTGCAGCAACTGCTCAAAGCATACACCATGTTCAACAAGGACGACGAGTATGTTGTGATGGACGGCGAGGTGAAGATTGTCGATGAACAGACAGGACGTATCATGGAAGGCCGCCGCTGGAGCGACGGCCTGCACCAGGCCGTGGAGGCCAAAGAGCATGTGAAAGTGGAGGCCGCCACACAGACTTTCGCCACCATCACATTGCAGAACTACTTCCGCATGTACCACAAGCTCGCCGGCATGACAGGTACTGCATCGACAGAGGCAGGCGAGTTCTGGGACATATACAAGCTCGATGTGGTGGAAATTCCCACCAACCGCCCTGTGATACGCAAGGACATGGACGACCGCGTATATAAGACAGCACGCGCAAAGTATGCTGCCGTAATCGACGAAATCGTGGAGATGCGCAACAGCGGACGCCCTGTCCTTGTCGGCACCACATCGGTGGAAATCTCCGAGCTCATCTCCAAGATGCTCACCATGCGCAAGATTTCACATCAGGTGCTCAACGCAAAGCTCCACCAAAAGGAGGCCGAAATCGTGGCACTGGCAGGCCGCAGCAATCTCGGCACGGTGGAAATAACCGATGCGGAAGGCAACAAGCACACCGAAGAGCGCATGCTCGGAGCCGTGACCATAGCCACCAACATGGCAGGCCGCGGTACCGACATCAAGCTTACACCTGAGGTAAAAGCCGCAGGCGGACTCGCCATCATCGGTACTGAACGCCACGAAAGCCGCCGTGTGGACCGTCAGCTCCGCGGACGCGCAGGCCGTCAGGGCGACCCCGGAAGCTCCGTTTTCTACGTTTCACTCGAAGACAAGCTCATGCGCCTGTTCGCTTCCGAGCGCATTGCCAACCTCATGGACCGCTTAGGATTTAAGGACGACGACCGCATCGAGAACCCGATGATCTCAAAGAGTATCGAGCGTGCACAGAAAAAGGTGGAGGAAAACAACTTCGGCATCCGCAAGCACCTGCTCGAATACGACGACGTGATGAACAAGCAGCGCACCGTCATCTACGAGAAACGCCGCCACGCACTCATGGGCGAACGCATCGGCATGGATATCACCAACATCATCTGGGACCGCGTGGTGAATATAATCGAGAACAACGAATATCCCGAATGCCGCGAACAGTTCCTCAAGGTGCTCGCAATGGAGTGCCCGTTCAGCGAAGAGGAATTTGCAAACGCCAAGCACGAGGAGCTTGAAGAGCGTGCTTTCCAGAGCGCAATAGCGACATTCAAGCGCAAGACCGACCGCATAGAGTCGGTGGCCTGGCCTATAATCAAGGAAGTGGAGGAGAACCAAGGCACTCTCTACGAGCGCATCATGGTGCCCATCACCGACGGCAAGCGCGTGTACAACATCCCCTGCAACCTCAAGGAAGCCTACCGCACAGAGGCCAAGGATGTAGTGAAGCAGTTTGAACGTGTCATCATGCTGCACATCATCGACGAATGCTGGAAAGAGAACCTGCGCCAACTCGACGAACTGCGCCACAGCGTGCAGAACGCATCATACGAGCAGAAGGACCCGTTGCTCATCTTCAAACTCGAGAGTGCGAAACTCTTTGACTCCATGGTGGACGAGATGAACAACCGCATTTCCGGCATACTCACACGCGGACAGATTCCGGAAATGCAGCATGAGGATGTAAAGGAAGCTGCGCCTGAGGAGCACACTCCACAGAACTACAACGAGCAGAAGGTAAATCTTGACGACCCTGCACAGCAGGCTGCCGCACACCACGACACCCGTGAAAACGCAGAAGCCAACCGCATGCCATATGTTGCCAACAAGGTCCCGGGCCGCAACGACCCTTGTCCTTGCGGAAGCGGCAAGAAATTCAAGAATTGCCACGGCCGAGGCCTTGCGTAAACCGACAATACAGCACATTCATATTCCACAACAAGAGGGCGTGTCAATCTGACATCGCCCTCTTGTTGTTTGGGAGGACAGGCATCGGCAGGAGGCCGGGCGTCCTACAGTTGCAACATTGCACACCGACCGACCGCTTGTCTTATATTTGCAATTCCAACCACTCCAAAATCCATCCATACACGAAGACAGGGAAAACCGGCAACGATTTTACAAAATACGGCGTGCAGCCGCAAGCAGATGACTGCCATACCGTTATACGGAAGCAAGCGTTTCTGTGCAAAAAGCAAAATGATGTTTTGGCGTAAAAAGGCGGTCTCCGCACCGCAAACAAGGCTTATTTGCGACACGGGCAAGCCTTGTTTGACGCACGAAAGCACTGTAATTGTAATGCAAACAAGCCTTAGTTGCAATGCAAGTAAGCCTTGTTTGGCAACAATGCCCCATTCTTTCCGTCACAAAATGCCTTTATCCCCGCTTTCACGACCCAACAGAACTTCTGGAAGGGGACTTCCCTTTGTCAAAGAAATTTACTGCACATACTATATTTGCATATATTCCAGGAAAGCCGCATTTGAATGGTACGAATACGCACGTATGCCCGGAATTTATGGCAAAACAAATATTTCTCTCCCATTATAGCAGCCGTTTCAAATAAATTTTGCATTTTTGCCGTATGGAATGCGATGTTGCCTGCAACTGCGGCACATCACGCATGAAGTCAGACAATGCCGCAAACATTCAAGAAAAGAAACGGGATTTGGGGTAATGACTTCCGTACTTGGGGTATATCACAATGGTAATAATGTGAATACCTTTGCACCAATGCAAAGAACATCATTCACTAAAAAGAAAGAACCATGTATATAGAAAAAATCAAGTCGCCGGCCGACCTTAAAAAACTGGACATTGAAGCACTCAAAGCCGTTGCCGGCGAGACACGGGAAGCTGTGTTGAACCGCGTGAGCAAGCACGGCGGGCACGTAGGCCCAAACCTCGGGTTTGTGGAAGCGACCGTCGCCCTGCATTATGTGTTCGATGCCCCGAAGGACAAGTTCGTGTTCGACGTGAGCCACCAGTGCTATCCCCACAAGATACTGACAGGCCGTGCAGCAGGATTTCTCGGCGGTGCCGACGAGATGAATGCCGTCTCCGGCTATTCTTCACCAACGGAAAGTCCCGTTTACGACAACTTTGAAGTGGGTCATACATCCACTTCTGTCAGCCTCGCAACGGGTCTGCAAAAGGCGCGCGACATGAAAGGCACGCATGAGAACATCATCGCAATCATCGGCGATGGCTCGCTTTCAGGCGGCGAGGCATTCGAGGGGCTCGACGAAGCCTCGGAACTGGGCACCGGCATAATCATCGTTGTCAACGACAACGAGATGTCGATTGCCGAAAACCACGGCGGCATCTACAAAAACCTGCGTGCCCTGCGGGAGAGCAACGGCACTTGCGGACACAACTGGTTCAAGGCTTGGGGCTTCGAATACACGTATCTTGAAGAAGGCAACGACATTGAAAAGCTCATCAATGTGTTCCGCAGCGTTAAGGATACCGACAAGCCCACCGTCGTACACATACACACTGAGAAAGGGCACGGCTTTGCCCCTGCCGTAAAGGACAAGGAAGCCTGGCACTGGGGCATGCCTTTCAACCGTGAGGACGGAAGCCGACCCGTGTGCAACCCGTGCGAGACTTACGACCAACTCTATTCCGACTGGATGCTCAGGGAGATGAAAAACGACAAGACCCTCATTGCAGTGACCGCCGGAACTCCCGCCGCCGTAGGGTTCACTCCCTCAAAACGCAAGGAGGCAGGAAAGCAACACATCGACATGGGCATTGCCGAAGAACAGGCCGTGGCCATGATTTCGGGAATGGCAAAGGGCGGCCTGCACCCCGTATGGAGCGTATATAGCACCTTCATCCAGCGCACTTACGACCAGATTGCGCAAGACCTCTGCATCAACTCCAACCCTGCCGTAATAAACGTGGTGGGCGGCGGAACGGCATCGCTGAACGACATCACGCACATCTGCCTGTTCGACATTCCCATGCTGTGCAGCATCCCCGGTCTTGTCTATCTCGCGCCCACCACCTGCGAAGAGTATTTCGCCATGCTACGGTGGGCTATCCGTCAGGACAGAAAGCCCATTGCCATCCGCATGCCAAGCAACGGTGTGGTGCATACATCAGAACCTGTCGATACGGAATACGGCTACGAGCCCAAGTACAAGGTGACGCGCCAAGGCTCAAGGGTGGCTGTGATTGCCGCAGGATCATTCTACCAGAAAGGCGAGAACGTTGTCCGCCTGCTCGCCGAGAAGGGTATCGACGCCACACTCATCAACCCACGGTATCTGAACGATGTGGATGCCGGAACGCTGGAAACGCTCAAACAGAGCCATCAGCTTGTCGTCACGCTGGAGGACGGCAGCAAGGACGGGGGCTTCGGCGAACGCATTGCCTCCTTCTACGGAACATCAGACATGAAGGTTCTCGTGGGCGGTGTGAAGAAAGGGCTTTACGACCGGTTCGTCCAGCGGCAACTGTTGTCGGACAACCGCCTGCTTGACGGACAGATAGTGGAGGACATTCTTAAAACCATCGGACAATGAAAGAAATATATTTCAACACCGTACAGGAATTCAACGACCATTACGGGATTGCAACACCGCACCCGCTGGTGAACGTGCTGCACTCCGAAGCAGGGGGACGTGTGGAAGAAGCGACCTATCACTACGGCCTGTATGCCCTGTTCCTGAAAGAGAACAAGAGCTGTAAGCTGTCGTACGGACGCACGGAATACGACTTCGACGAGATGACCGTCACGAGCTTTGCGCCCGGACAGACCATCCATGTGGAGCCCAACCCGGAAGTCACTGTCCCGAAATGGACGGCCTTGGTGTTTCATCCCGACCTGCTCTGCCGCACCCCGTTGGGCAGGAACATCAGCCGGTATGAGTTCTTCGACTATACATCCAACGAGGCGCTGCATCTTTCGACATCCGAAATCGACATTTTCCGCGACGTCCTTTCCATGATAAAGCAGGAGCTGTGCCGCAGCATCGACAAGCACACCCGCGAACTCATCGTCAGCAATATAGAACTGTTGTTGAACTATTGCCTCCGCTTCTACGACCGCCAGTTCATCACACGCGAAGAGATAAACCATTCGGTAGTACGGAAATTCACTGCCCTACTCGACCAATATATCAATGGGAAGGCTGAGCACGAGGGACTTCCCTCCGTAGCCTATTTCGCCGACAAGTGCTTCTATTCACCAAAGTATTTCGGTGAATTGGTAAAGGCAGAAACCGGCCGTACAGCCAAGGATTTCATCAACGACCGTCTGCTTCGCTCCGCCAAGCAACTGCTCGACGACGAATCGCTCAGCATATCATCCGTAAGCCAGCGGTTAGGATTTGAATATCCGCAGCATTTCGTGCGTTTCTTCAAGGCACAAACGGGCAAGACACCTTCCGCATACCGCAAGCCGGCCTGAGCAAACGGTTATGTAATCATAAAGATTTAATTTTAGGTTTACATAAATTCCGCCAACGGGTTTAGATACTGCATTTACATTTAAAATGTTAAATCTTAACCTTTTAGACACGGCTCTTTCATTTAAACTTGGAGAAAACTGATAATCATTGATTATGTTGATTTTACATCAACAGAGACAGTTTGTATTTAATCTATAATCGTGCCAATAGCACCACTTTGCAGATACTAAATGCCTATCTGTCACAAACATTGAAATTTCAAAGCATTTTTAAATGAAAGAGCCGTGACACCAATATTTTTTAAGTCTAAAAATATTTTGTTATTTTAGCAAATTATTGTAATTTTGCACACAACACAGATATGTCACCACAACATTGCGGCTCTTTCTGTGTAACAGCATTAAAATAAAGGCGTTTACTTGACGCTTGTTCCTGACGCTTCGAAACTTCGCAACTTTCAAGTGTAGTCATGAGCATAGCAACAGTAGGTGCTCTCGGGATGTGTATAACACATCCCTTTACAGATATTGCATATAGCGTAATATTTTCAATTTTTCGCTCACTGCTATATATCTGTTAAAGGGAATGTATTCATATCGGCGTGAGGATCCGGCGTTGCTCATTCTACTACACTAAGGCAATGCGAAGGCCTCGAAGCGTAGAATGGGCATAAAGTCGATTCTCACGCTTTTTGATTTTGCTTGATTTACAATTTTATCTAAAACAAAACCAACGTTGAAATTGGAGAATCATTCAACACAAAATGTTGCGCCCGACACGAATATAGGGAAACTTTATGAAAACAAAATTTTTAAACTTGCTCTTTGTGCAGTTGCTCATGTTATGCAGCCTTGTTGCAACAACATCATGTAGCAGTGATGATGACGACGCACCTACACCGACTATTGTTGGTTCTTGGAGTTGCACAAGTGTGACTGGCTTTACACTTCAGTTCAATCCCAACTTAACTGGAAAAGAGATTCTGAAGTCGGACGGAAACTATCTGGAAGGAGATTTTGAATACATTTACGACAAGGAGAATTCTATCTTGAAAATCATCGGATCCAATGAAAACCTGATTCTCGAAAACGGTACATACAAGAATGTTACAGTCGGCTTAAACAAGATGGATTTCCAAGGTCTGACTTTCACAAGAAATTAGTAATACTATCTAAATACAAATAATAACCAATGCAAAAAGGAGAACATCATCCATTCATGGAAAGATGTTCTCCTTTCTTTTTATCCAACAAGATTCGCCAAAGCACAACAAAAATACAGCCATACATTCTGCATTTCAGAAAAATATGTGTAAGTTTGCAGCGCATTCCACTACGGCGACACTACAAACCGTAAAGAAACGGTATGACGAAGACGACACATATTTTTATATATGATTGAGATGTATGGCGCGACAGTGGCGTCAGGAGAACGGGAAATAGCCACCGGAATCTCCTTTCTTGCCGACAGCGGCAAGCGCGTGGCAATCACCGGGGGCAGTGACGGCGACAAACAGACCATGCTCGAGGCGTTGCACGGGCTCGTGCCCCTTAAAGCGGGATGGGTGTGCATCGACGGCGAACCGCTTGTGGCACAGACCGCATGCTTCTTCCGAAACAGGATAAGCTACATGCCGCAGGAGGCTGGTACCGGAAACATCACGGTGGAAGAACTGGTGCGCCGACTGATCAGCCTCGACTCCAACGCCGACTGCATATACTCGAAGAAAGCCCTACTCGGCGAATGGAAGGCTCTCCATATCGACGCTGCCTGCCACAACATGGCATTCGGCGACATCAGCGCCACCGTCGCTCAGCGCATCATGCTCTCTATTGTCGGACTCTTCGCACGCCCCGTAGCCCTGCTCCACTCCCCCACATCGTTGCAGGATGCCGAAGGGCGCGCCACCGTTCTGGAATATCTCCTGTCGCCACGCTTCAAGGACACAGCCACCGTCATCGCTACCGACGATGCCGAACTGCTTGCCGCCTGCGACACGACAATACACCTTAATACAGCAAAAGCATGATTATCCCGACATCAGGAATGGCTCTCGCAGCACTGTTCCTCATCATCCCCGTATATGTGATGTGGGCTTTCCGC
Source organism: bacterium (assembly GCA_963599085.1). Lineage (GTDB taxonomy): Bacteria > Bacteroidota > Bacteroidia > Bacteroidales > Bacteroidaceae > Prevotella. The sequence goes on from CAVBVK010000004.1 coordinate 17,641, forward strand.
ATCAACCTGACACGCCAGTTCGCCGTCACCATAGTCACGACATTGCTGAAACTCGGCATCCTCGCCGCCGCACTCCACGCCGTAACGGCAAGCGGCAGCTGGTGGGCGAGCATCGTTTTCGCACTCCTTTTCATGCTCTACTCGGCAGCGATAGCCACGTTGAAAGCCCGCATCAAGTTCGCCACCTACTTTCTCCCCATACTGGCGGGGACACTCTCGGCAGTGACCCTCACTGCCCTGTGCCTCATCTTCATAAACATTCAGGCATCAGGCAGTGAAGCGTTGAAATGCCTCGTGCCGCTTGCCGGACTCCTTTCCGGCGGCATCGTGCGGATACAGGCGAAGGCCATGTCGGTGTATTGCATGGGACTGCGCCACCACAACCGCCTCTACTACTATCTGCTGGGCAACGGAGCGAAGCACAGCGAGGCGTTGCACTACCTTATGAAGCGTGCCCTTGAACAGTCGCTCACGCCCGGAATGTCGCGGATGGCAGTGACGCTCGTCAGTGCGTCACCCGTCGTGTTGTGGACTATGGCACTATGCGGCGAAGACATCATCACTGCCGTGGCACTGCAACTGCTGCTGATGCTTGCCACCCTCTCGGCAGCAGTCGTCGCCGTTCTCGTCAGCGTCACAGTGGCACGCCGCTACTCCCTCGACGGATATGGCAGGATAAAGGCGGGGGAATGACACACGTACAAATCCCGAACCGACAAACAAGCGCACCATTATGAAATACCGCAAAAACTTATCGCTCCTGCTTTTCGGAGCTGTCGCTCTCGCAGCCGCGACAGCATGCAACAACAGCGCACGGCAATTGGCAAAGCAAGGCATAGGGCACACGGAGAAAAGCCTTGGCACACAAGCGGCAACAGTTGTAAAAGAAGCCAACATCCAGGCAGCAGACGGCATTGAACTGCCTGCACCCCTAAACGGCATTCCGGAACAGATACTGACACGTGAGGGCTACACCGTGTCGTACAACCGGGAGACACGCCTGCCCAACTGGGTGGCATGGCGGCTCACCCGTGCCCACATCCGCGGCGATGCGCAGCGCAAGGGCGTAAAATTCGCGGAAGACACCGATGTGCCCGAACCGCGTGCCACCGATGCCGACTACCGCAGCTCGGGCTACGACCGCGGACACCTCTGCCCTGCCGGCGACAACAAATGGAGCAGCAAGGCAATGGAGCAGTCGTTCCTGTTCACCAACATCTGCCCGCAGGCACCGCAACTCAACCGCGGCGACTGGAACGAGATGGAGATAGCATGCCGCAAATGGGCACAACGCCACGGGGAGATTTACATCGTGTGCGGCCCCGTACTCTACAAACAGAAGCACAAGACCATAGGCAAGAACAAGGTGGTGGTGCCCGAAGCCTTCTTTAAGGTGGTGCTGTGCATGAACGGCACGCCAAAGGCAATAGGTTTTATCTACAAGAACGCTGACGGCAACCGTCCCAAAGGCGACTATGCCAACTCCGTGGATGAAGTGGAACGCATCACCGGCTACGACTTCTTCCCCGCCCTGCCCGACGATGTGGAACGCAAAGTGGAGGCGGAATGCAATGCCGACGACTGGGAACTATAAAAAATTTCCAATAATTAACGTTAGGAAATAAAATTTATGCTAATTTGCACAATGAAAGAAATGCGATATAAAATTATATTCCTTAACTTTGTAAATGCCAAAAGCATCATACACTTATATTTACTAAAAACATTGACATCTAACATTAACAATAATACCACAACATCATGACAACACCATCACTGCTCCTGATTGGAGGCTTGGGAACCCCAGAACTTATAATTATACTCATCGTGGTACTCGTGCTTTTCGGTGGCAAGAAAATACCGGAACTGATGCGCGGACTCGGTGTAGGCGTGAAAAACTTCAAGGACGGTGTGAACGGCATCGAAGAGGAGATAAACAAGGAAATGAACAAAGATCCGAAAGCCTGCGAGAAGACGGATGACAAATAAGGCGGACGACATACAGGCAGAGGCTCACGACAACGCCCATACCGGCATCGCCGACAACCCACAACAAGGCGAAACACTTGGCGAGACATCGTTTGTGGATCATTTGGAAGCCTTGAGATGGATGCTTGTGAGAGTGTTTTCCGCTCTCGGCATATTCTTCATTGGAGGCTTTGCCTTCATCCCTTGGCTGTTCAAACATGTGGTGATGGCGCCTATCGACAACGACTTCTTCCTGTACAGATGGTTGGAAAAAGCATCGTCGCTGCTCAAGATTTTGCCCGACGACCTCACACGGCCATTTCATGTCGATATCATAAACATAAGGCTCCCGTCACAGTTTTTCCTGCACATCTCGCTGTCGTTCTGGCTGGCACTGCTGATCACATTCCCCTACCTTGTGTATGAAGTGTGGAAGTTTGTGTGCCCCGCCCTTTACACCTATGAGCGCAAGGACATGCGTTTCACCTTTGTGTTCGGCACGGTCATGTTCTTCATCGGATGCGTGGTGGGATATAGCGTGGTTTTCCCCCTCACCTTGCGCTTCCTCTACAATTACCAGCTCAGTGCCGACATCAGCAACCAACTGTCGCTCGACTCTTATATGGACAACTTCCTGATGCTGGTTTTCATGATGGGCATCATCTTCGAGTTGCCGCTTGTGTCCATGTTCCTCGGCAAGATGGGGCTGCTCTACCGCAATTTTTTCTCCACCTACCGCCGCCATGCCATAGTAGCCTTGCTGATTGTAGCAGCACTCATCACGCCGTCGTCCGACCCCTTCACGCTAATGGCTGTATTCATCCCAATATACATATTATGGGAACTGAGCGCATTCCTCGTGAGACCGGCCCCAAAGGAAGGCTGAGACAGCAATTCCAATACGAGCTTTAAAGCACACCATCTTCATTACGCTTAAAATACAGAAAGAAAAACATACTTCATGCACGGCTTTTATCGGGAAAATGGAGGTAACGGCATAAATTCAACATACAACAGAGAAGACAATGGGCCATAAAAAAATCAAGGTCGGAATAATAGGGTTTGGCAGAATGGGAAGCATGTATCTTGACAAGTTTCTCAAAAACGGACGCTATGAAGCGGCCTATGTCTGCGACATAAACAAGGAAGCACGCGACAACGCACAACGATTGTCACCAGGCTCGCGCATCGTAGCCGATGAACAGATGGTGTTCAACGACCCCGAAGTGGATGTTGTGGTCCTGTGTACACTCGCCAACCTACGCAAAGAACAGATAGAAAAGGCCGTCCGGTGCGGCAAGCACATCATCAGCGAAAAGCCTGTGGCCGACACCGTGGAACACGAATGGGAAGTGACGCGCATTACAGAAAACTCGAATGTGCTGTCCACAGTGAACCTTTACCTGCGCAATTCATGGTATCACGAAGCAATGAAAGGCTTTATTGAGGAAGGCGAACTGGGCGAGCTGGCAATCATACGTGTATGCCACATGACACCAGGACTGGCGCCGGGTGAAGGACATGAATATGAAGGTCCGTGCTTTCACGATTGCGGCATGCATTATGTGGATATAGCACGCTGGTATGCCGGCTCTGAATATTCCACATGGCACGCACAGGGCTTGCGCATGTGGCAATACAAGGATCCGTGGTGGGTGCAATGCCACGGCACATTTCAAAATGGAATAGTGTTCGACATCACCCAAGGCTTCGTGTACGGACAGCTGTCCAAAGACCAGACGCACAACTCCTACATTGACCTCATAGGCACCAAAGGCATCGTGCACATGACCCACGACTTCAAGACCGCCGTCGTGGATTTGCACGGAGTGACCCGCACCGAGCACATGGAACGGCCTTTCGGAGGCAAGAATATCGACATACTCATAGATCGTTTTGCCGACAGCATCGAGAGTGGACGGCTTGACCATCGGCTTCCCACCATACGCGATTCTGCCATTGCTTCGGAAAATGCAGTGCGCTTTCTCAACGACAGCCGCCGCAACCGTCTGCCTGCCATAGGCGATGAGCAGACGCTCGTGGAAATACGCGAGCGCAGAAGCAAGATGACCAATGGCTACGGGTTACTGCACATCAGAAAATAAAAATCCGACAAGGACATCAAAGCGACACCTGACATTTTATCTATATTTTTATTTAATAACTAACAACTTACGATTATGCCTATTTCAAGACGAGACTTCCTGAAAACTGGAGCTGCCGCAGTTGCCGGCTTTACAATCGCTCCGAGTTCTATCCTTGGCAAGAGTCATGGACACATTTCCCCATCCGACAAGCTCAACATTGCCGTGGTAGGTATCGGCGGTATGGGACACGCCAACATCAATGCCGTAAAAGACACTGAAAACATCGTTGCACTGTGCGACGTGAACTGGGAGTATGCCAAGGGCGTGTTCGAGGAGTTCCCGAAAGCCAAGCGCTATTGGGACTACCGCAAGATGTACAACGAAATGGCCAAGAGCATCGACGCCGTAATCATTGCCACAGCCGACCACACCCATGCCATAATAACAGCAGAGGCCATGACTCTCGGCAAACACGTTTACTGCCAGAAGCCACTCACACACTCGGTGTATGAGTCGCGCCTGCTCACAAAACTGGCCAAAAGCACGGGCGTAGCCACACAGATGGGCAATCAAGGTGCGTCGTGGGACGGCACACAAACCGTGTGCGACTGGATATGGAACGGAGAGATAGGCGAGGTGACACGCGTGGATTGCGCCACTGACCGCCCCATCTGGCCACAGGGACTGAACGTGCCTGAGCAGGTGGACGAAATTCCTTCCACCCTCAACTGGGATCTCTTCACAGGCCCTGCCAAGCTCAACCCTTACAGCCATCTGTATCAGCCGTGGAACTGGCGCGGATGGTGGGACTACGGCACCGGTGCCCTCGGCGACATGGCATGCCACATTCTGCACCAGCCATTCAAGGCACTCAAGCTTGGCTACCCCACCAAGGCAGAAGGATCATCCACACTGTTGCTCAACGCATGCGCCCCACAGGCACAGCACGTAAAGCTCACTTTCCCCGCACGCGACAACATGCCCAAGGTGGCTATGCCCGAAGTGGAAGTACACTGGTATGACGGAGGAATGATGCCCGACCGTCCTGCCGGTTTCCCGCAAGGCAAGGAACTGATGCAGGAAGGCGGCGGACTCACCATCTTCCACGGCACAAAGGACACACTCATCTGCGGATGCTACGGACAGAACCCGTGGCTGCTCTCCGGACGCAAGCCCAACGCGCCGCAAGTGGCACGCCGCGTGAAGGTAAGCCACGAAATGGACTGGGTGCGTGCATGCAAGGAAAATCCGAAGAACCGCGTGAAGTGCAACTCCGACTTCTCGGAAGCAGGGCCTTTCAACGAGATGGTGGTAATGGGCGTGCTTGCCGTACGCTTGCAGGGCTTGAACAAAGTGTTGGAATGGGACGGCGAAAACATGCGTTTCACCAATATCGGCGAGAACGAGACCGTGCGCACCTGCATAAAGGACGGTTTCACCATACACAACGGTCACCCGTCATTCAACAAGACATGGACAGAACCGCAAAACGCCATCCAACTGTCGCAGGAACTTATCAAGCACACCTACCGCGAAGGATGGAAGCTGCCTGACATGCCGAGATAAGTCTTATCAGAGTTGGCAAGTTTACATACTGCAAACAATGCAATGACACCTGTTGCCGACAGTATGGCAAACTTGTCAGCTTTTTCGAACCATTAAATTATTAACATAAAGAGAAACAAACAATGAAAAAGGTTTTCTATACATTGGCCATTGCAGCCCTCACCACAGGCATAATGCCAGCCAATGCCCAAAAGAAAGTTGCCATAAAAGTATCAACCGAATTCCAAGGCGCTGAAAACAAGACAGTGAACCTCACCAAGGACAAGGACGGATACATACATATATTCGACGGAAAAACATTCAACGGATGGCGCGGCTACGGCAAAGACCACGTACCCGCACGCTGGACAATAGAGGACGGCTGCATGAAATTCAATGCAGGAGAGGGAGAAGGTGGAGACATCATCTTCGGGCACAAATTCAAGAACTTCATCCTGACAATGGACTGGAAAGTGTCCAAGGGCGCCAACTCAGGCATCTTCTACCTCGCACAAGAAGCAAAAAACGCCAAGGGCGAACTTGAACCCATCTATATTTCTGCTCCCGAATGCCAGGTGCTTGACAACGAGAACCATCCTGATGCCAAACTTGGCGTGGACGGCAACCGCAAGGCATCATCCCTCTATGACATGATTCCGGCAAAACCGCAGAACGCAAAACCGTATGACGAGTGGAACAGCGTTGCCATCATGGTGAACAACGGTACGGTGACACATTTCATGAATGGCGCCAAGGTGCTGTCCTACAAGCTGTGGACACCGGAATGGACTGAAATGCTGCAAAACAGCAAGTTCTCGGAGAAGGCATGGCCTGCTGCATTTAAGCTGCTCAACGACTGTGGCGGGCCTAACCATGAAGGTCTGATTGGCATGCAAGACCATGGAGACACCGTGTGGTTTAAAAACATAAAGGTAAAAGAACTGAAATAACAATTATCCACATGACATATAGCCATAAGCCTATAAGCCATGTCAAAAAAAAGAAAGACTATGAAAAAGATATTGTTCCTCGTTGCCGCCGCTTTTATGATAACAGCCTGTGGCGGCAAGAAGTGCCAGTGCAACTGCAAGTGCGCAGGCTGTGAGTGCTCACAGGACACGACCGCACAGAATCAGGACCTCGACATGAAGGTGGCCGACAAGCAGAACGTGGACATCAACAAGTTCCCCAAGGACAAAGACGGATACATCGTGTTGTTTGACGGCAAAACACTGAACGGATGGCGCGGCTACGGAATGGACACGGCTCCAAAGAGCTGGACGGTGCAGGACGGTGCCATCACACTGAAGGGTTCGGGCACTGGCGAAGCACACGCTGCCGATGGCGGTGACCTTATTTTTGCCCACAAATTCCAGAACTTCACGCTCGAGCTGGAATACAAGGTGTCGAAAGGAGCAAACTCCGGCATCTTCTACATGGCGCAGGAAGTCATGGGCAAAGTGAACGGAAAATACGAGTACCTGCCCATTTGGCAGTCATCGTCTGAGTTCCAGGTGCTCGACAATGCAAACCACCCCGATGCACAGCTTGGTGTGGACGGCAACCGACAGTCGGCCTCACTCTACGACATGATTCCTGCCAAGCCGCAGAACTCAAAACCATACGGACAGTGGAACTCTGTGAAGATTATGGTCTATAAAGGCACAGTCATCCACGGACAAAACGGACAGAACGTTGTGGAATATCACCTTTGGACGCCGAAGTGGACAGAGATGCTGCAGAACAGCAAGTTCAAGAAAGGCGGAGATTTCCCGTATGCTTTTGACTTGCTCAACAACATGGGCGGCGACAAGCATGAAGGCTACATCGGTCTGCAAGATCACGGCGACAATGTGCAATACCGCAACATCCGCATTAAGATTATGGAGTAAAGTTTTAATTTTACAGAGTCTATCATGAAAAAGAACATCTGTTTCATTGCCCTCACGGCATTGCTGCTCAGTCTGCCGATTGCCATACAGGCTCAGCAACGCCACGGCAATGGGCATAACAAAACAAGACAACGCGGAATGATACAGAAAGAATTGTGCCTACAACTCTACTCGGTGCGCGATCTCGTGAAGGACATCAACAAAGATGGCAATGCCGAGGAAAGGTGGACCAGCCTGTTAGCCAGGCTGCACGGCATGGGATATACCTCTGTGGAGGCAGCTTGGTACGATCAGGAACACGGCACCTTCTATAACCGCAAAGCCAAAGACTTCAAGAAAGACATTGAACAGGCAGGCATGAAAGTGTTGTCATCGCATGTCGGACACGGACTTACGGATGAAGAACTGGCTTCAGGAGACTTCTCCAAGGAACTGAAATGGTGGAAGAAATGCATAGCCGACCACAAGGCTGCCGGCATGAGCTACATCGTAAACCCGTGGATAGGGAAACAGAAGTCAGTACACGACCTTGATGTTTACTGCCGCTACCTCAATGCAATAGGCAAGATGTGCAAGGACGAAGGCATAGGTTTCGGCTACCACAACCACGATTACGAGTTTGAGAAAGTGGAAGACCAAGTACAATACGACTATATGCTGGAACACACCAACCCCGAGTATGTGTTCTTCCAGATGGACATGTATTGGGTGGTGCGCGGTGGATGCAGTCCGGTAGAGTATTTCAACCGCTACCCCGGACGCTTCAAGTCGTTCCATTGTAAAGACCTCCGTGAAATCGGTCAGAGCGGCATGGTGGGATGGGATGCCATATTCCACAACGCCAAGACAGCCGGCGTACAGTATATTGTGGCTGAAATAGAGCAGTATTCCATGCCCGTGGAAGAAAGCGTGGGCAAGAGTGCACAATACCTGTTGCGTGCGCCTTTCGTCAAGGCATCCTACCCAGTGAAGTAATTCAGTTCAGGAATACATCGAGATGCCTGTTATAGAAAAACAGCTCATGTAATGAAAAGGGTAACATCAGTACGACTTGTAGCCGCATAGATGTTGTCCTTTTTAGTTAAAAAAGAATAATTAGCCGCTTCTTCATAGTGCAATACGATGAAAAAGCAGTAACTTTGCCTAACAATTTCATTGTTCAAACAAAGCTGAAAAGCGTGAGTGTAAAGGAAGTTATTGAAGCCCTTGAACGATTCGCGCCTTTGCCCTTGCAGGAAGGATGGGACAATGCCGGCCTGCAAGTAGGACTGACAGAGGCGGAAGTATCAGGGGCATTATTGTGTCTGGATGTGACTGAACAGGTGGTGGACGAGGCCATACGCCTTGGCTGCAACCTCATCGTGTCGCACCATCCGCTCATTTTCCACAAACTTTCACATATCACCGGCAACGACTATGTGCAGCGCATCGTGATGAAGGCCATAAAGCACGACACCGTCATAGCGTCGATGCACACCAACATGGACAACGCCCCGGGTGGAGTGAACTACAAGATAGCCGAAAAGCTATGCCTTGGCAACGTGCGCTTCATACAGCCCAAGACCGTGGGCGACAGCGAATGCGGGTCGGGAGTGATCGGTGAATGGGCTGAACCCGTTGCCGCTGACGACTTCGTGACACTGATAAAAAAGACATTCGGAGTGGAGTGCGTACAGTGCAACCAACTGTTGCGGCGCGGAATAAGGCGTGTCGCCATCTGCGGCGGAGCAGGAGCGTTCCTCCTCGACGATGCGGCAGCAGCCGGAGCCGACGCATTCATCACCGGGGAGATGCACTACCATGAGTTCTTCGGGCGCGAACAGCAGATACAAATAGCCGTGATAGGGCACTACCAGAGCGAACAATTCACCAGCGAAATATTCAAAACAATAATCGAGGAGCAGTGCAAGGGCGTGCAATGCCATATCACAAGCACCTGCACCAATCCTATAATCTATTTTTAATTATGGCAAAGAAAGACCCAACAGACTTATCGGTGGAAGAGAAACTTAACGCACTCTACCAACTCCAGACCACATTGTCGGCTATCGACGAGAAGCGCGCACTGCGCGGCGAGCTCCCCCTTGAAGTGCAAGACCTTGAAGACGAGATTGCAGGACTGAAAACCCGTGTGGAGAAAATACAGGCTGAAATAAACGACTTCAACTATGCCATCGATACAAAGAAGAACGACATAGCCGAAGCACAGAACAGCGTGGCACGCTACAAGAAGCAGCTCGACGAGGTGAGAAACAACCGCGAATATGACACCCTCACCAAGGAAATAGAGTTCCAAAGCCTCGAAATAGAGCTTTGCGACAAGAAAATAAAGGAAGCTCTCGCCAGAGTGGAGGAACGCACACACGACATGGAACAGACGGAACAGCTCATCGACGACCGCCAGGCGGCACTTGACGAGAAGAAGGGCGAACTTGACGAAATCATGCAGGAGACACGCGAAGAGGAAGAAAAGCTCAAGCAGCAGTCGAAAGAACTCGAAGCAAAGATTGAGCCGCGCCTCCTTTCAAGCTTCAAGCGCATACGCAAGAACGCGCGCAACGGGCTCGGAATCGTCTATGTGCAGCGCGATGCGTGCGGCGGATGCTTCAACAAGATACCGCCACAGCGACAGCTTGACATCAAGATGCACAAGAAAATCATCGTTTGTGAATACTGCGGCCGCATTATGATCGACCCCGAGCTCGCCGGCGTACAGCAGGAAACGGCAACCGTTGCCGAGGAGAAACCGAAGCGCAAGCGCACCGCCCGCAAGCCCGCTTCAAAGAAGTCGGAAGAGGCGGATGCCACAATGGACTAAGATCCGCTTATTGACGGAAAACAACGATGCGACACTTCCGGCCTTGTAAAGGCTTGGAAATGTCGCATTTACGTTTTCTCACCTGACTGACAAGCGCACCGTAAGGGCGGCATCAGTTCATGCCACGGTGCCTGTAAATGGTTTCCTTCGCCTCGTTTATCTCCTGAAACTTGCGTTCGGCAGCCTTGCGCACATCGTCGCCAAGTGTCGCCACACGGTCGGGATGGTGCTGCAACGCCATCCTGCGGTAAGCCGCCTTCACCTCGGCATCGGTTGCCTGCGCACTGATGCCGAGCACCTTGTAGGCGGCATCAAGGTTGCTCACGCCGCCACCGAGATTGAGCATGGAGTCGAGGTCGGCAGCCGACAGGCCGAGAGCCGCCGTGACAAAGCGCAGGGCATCCACCTCCTGCGGAGCCATGATGCCGTCGGCTTTGGCTATCATCACGAGGAAGTCGAGCAGTTGCAGACGTTGTGCAGCGTTCATGTTGGCACGGATATCGCCGCAAGCATTCTGTATGGCAGTGCGGAACGCACCTTCGCCCATGCGTTTCTGCTCTTCAAAGAGCCGCAGCAGTATCTCCTCGCCCTGACTCACGGCACGCTCTCCGAAGTTGGCGCGAAGGAACTTGCGCACAAGCTCCATCTCGGAGTGCATCACCTTACCGTCCGCACGGATGATGTACGACGACAGTACGAGAAGCGAAAAAAGGAAGGAATTGCGCTCACCCTGCCTGTGTTCGCTCTCGGTGCTGCCATAACCGGCACGATAGCCGCCGGAACATTGTCCTGCTTCATTGTCCTGCTCCGCACTCTTGTCGAAAAGCCAGCCCAATGCCATTCCAGCGAGCACTCCAAGAGGCCCCGTTCCGGTCATAAAACCGAGAAATCCGCCAATCCATTTTCCTGTTCCCATATTGTCTTGTATGTTTGTCCGTTAATTCTTTACCATTTGCCAGGCAGCCGACAGGCATGCCTTCATGCCTGCGAAGTTACGAAATATTTCCCGGAACTTGCGGATTAAAAATAAAATTCATAACTTCGCACAACATGCACATATACGTTTCGCCCCCACAAACCCGCGTTGTGCATGGGAAAAGACACTATATATGAAAATAAGAATAGACAACCTCCGAAAGGAATTCGGGCAGAAAACGGCTGTCGATATCAGCGGTTTCGATATCAACGACGGCGAGATAACAGGCTTGGTGGGCAACAACGGTGCCGGAAAGACCACACTTTTCCGCATCATGCTCGACCTGTTGAAAGCCGACACTGGAAGCATCACCTTCACCACCGAGTGCCGACCGGGCAGCGGAGAAGCCCCAAAAAGCATCAATCCGGCGCAAAGCGAAGAGTGGAAGAAATACACCGGAGCATATATCGACACGAGTTTCCTCATCGACTTCCTCACGCCTGAGGAGTATTTCGAATTCATCGGACAGATAACGGGCATGTCTAAGGAAGAGGAAACGGCGCGCCTTGCCGACTTTGAACAGCTTATGGGCGGGGAAATTCTCGGGCAACAGAAGTACATACGCAACTTCTCGGCAGGCAACAAGCAGAAGATTGGTATCATCGCGGCATTGTTCAGCCGCCCGCAACTCGTCATTCTCGACGAGCCGTTCAACTTCCTCGATCCAAGCAGTCAGAACGTATTGAAGAAGACCCTCGCCGACTATAACCGCGAGACACACGCCACAATACTTATATCAAGCCACAACCTGCAACACACAATAGAGGTGTCGTCGCGCATAGCACTGCTCGAACACGGCAAAATCATCAGCGACCTCGACAACACCGGTCAATGCGCCGAGGCACAGCTTGAGGAGTATTTCAAGGTATAGACAACACGGACTGACTGCTATCAGCAGTATTGCCCGCGCCGACGGCCATGCGCCGAGCGGTAAAGCCGCACTGCATAGCATGCAAGGAAATACAGGCATGCAAGCATGACATAAAGCATCGCCACCTGGAACCCATTGATTTTTATGTTCTCAACGCTTGCGCCCGGCAGCCGTGAAAGCCACTCCAAGGCATCGTTCATAAACCCTGCGGCAAGGTTTATGCCCTTCAACAGCCACAACTGAAGCCCCGGCAAGGGCGTAAACAGGAACACAAGCAACGACGCATTAAGCACAAGCGTGGCCAAAGGCACTGCCACGAGGTTGGCAAAAAGGAAATAACAGGAGATGCGTCCGAAGTAGAATGCCAGCAAAGGTGCCACTGCCAATTGCGCCGAGAACGACACGACACTCAGTCCCCACACCCATTTCAACAGACGGTGGCAGCGCAGCCATCCGTCATTTACAATGTTATAAAACGGCCTGTACAGCACCATTATGCCCGCAACAGCCAGAAATGACAACTGGAAGCCGACATCCCACAGGCTCAACGGACTCACCACCAGTATGACAAAAGCAGCGAATGCCCACGCATTAAGCGACAGTTGCGGACGGCGCAACATAGAAGCGACGGCATAAAAAGTGAACATTGTGGCAGAACGCACGATACTTGGCATCATGCCCACAATGACAACGTAGGTCCACAACGACATTATCACCACCGTCTGTCCTGCCCACCGTTGCCGTCCCCGCACGAAAATGAGCGACAGAAAAGCGTAGATTATCCCCAAATGAAGCCCCGACAGCGCAAGGAGATGCGATGCTCCCGACACGGAATAGACCTCCTTTGTAGCCGCAGAGAGGTGCGACTTGTCGCCCAATGTCATTGCGACAACCACCGCAGACACCTGTCCGGGAAGCGATCCGCGCAGACATTTGCCCACAATATGCTCACGGAAGCGCATCGCACGGAGTCTGGTCTTGTCGAAAACGGATATTGACGAAAGGTCGATTACAGCCCATTTCCATGCGTCATAATACAAAAACGTGGTGCAACTGACGCCTTGCACCTGCAAACAACGCGCATAATCGAAATGTGAAGAAGCTGACTTTCGCATTGCGGGAACTTCAAACTTCGATGCAGCCACCACCCCATCGCCCACACGAAGAGCCGCCGCACGCCTGTCTTGAGGCGTACACAGGAACGAAGCGCGCACCCTGTGCCCTGCGAGGCGGCCTTTGCTGACAAGGATTTCACACGCCACTGTCTTGCCACGCTGCACCGGCCGCGTCATCACCACCGCCTCATAGCTCTCCGCACTGCCGTTGATGACGGGCGAAAGAGAGTGCTTTTCCATATTCACCAAGGCGCAACCCAACAGGAAAACAGCCACCAGAAGCACGCAACTCTGTGCCACGGCATGCCTGTTAAGGCACAATGACACTAGCAGAACCACCGCAACAGCCGCAAACCAATGCCATACGGGCAACAGCCGACACAACGCATCACCAGCAATGATGCCCAAAACAAGCATCAAGACAAGCCGCAGAACGGGATAAAGCTGTATGCGCCCGTTGGCAATCATTCGTAATCGTCAATTACATCATTCACAAAATCCATCATCGGCTTGGCTTCCTCCATCACCGCCGCCATCCCGTCAAGCCACCCGTCGCCCTCGAAAAAGCTGTCGGGCACGCTTTGCCAGCAACAGTAATCCTTCATGCGCAGATACTGCACAAACTCATAATCACGCTGAAAACCGCTCGGACATGTCTTCAAATGCTCCATTCCGAAGCCTTTTCCGTTGCCCCAACGGCTCTCGCCAGCCTTTCCGAACAGCGATACAAAGCTCTTTTTCTCCACAATACTGCGCCAGGCGCCGATGTTTCCCATTATCTCGTTGCGACAGGCGGTGAGGACATTTGTCGGAAGCCAATATGTCCCGACAGCCAGCAACGAATTGCCAGGCTCCAGATGTATGTAATAACCGCCACGGAGCGATTTCCTTCCGTGAGCGTTAATGAAAGCCCCGAAGTGGCGTTTGTAAGGTGCTTTGTCGGGCGAGAAGCGTGTGTCGCGGTTGAAACGATACGTGCAATCCTTCACATCAAGGTCTGCGACACTCGCATCGAAGAGTCCGATGCGGGCAATGGCCTGCCCGATGCCCCTTTCAAAATCTTCCCTTGCCTGTAAATACTCCGCCTTGTGCGCCGCAAACCATTCACGGTTGTTGTTTGTAGCAATACCTTTCAGAAATCCGAATATAATGTCCGTCTTCATTGTTTTCGTATCATTTGATGTTTGACAATAAGGTTATGCGAGTTTGGAATGCTCCAAAATCTTGGGGCACACGCTGTCAAGTGGACACTCACCGCAATGCGGTGCACGGCTTGTGCACACATATCTGCCATGCAACAAGAGCCAGTGATGGGCATCGGCAAGGAGTCCGGAAGGGATGTTCTTGACGAGGACGCGCTCCACTTTGAGCGGCGTATTGGCCGAAGCAGGCACGAGTCCGAGCCTGTGGCTGACCCGATAAACGTGCGTATCCACCGGCATTGCCGACCCGCCGAATGCCACTGCCTGCATAACATTGGCAGTCTTGCGCCCCACTCCGGGCAACTGCATGAGTTCGTCTAATGCCTGTGGCACTTCGCCGCCATGCCTTTCCACCAGCATACGTGCGAGTTGCACTATGTGGCGAGCCTTGGCGTTGGGGTAAGACACGCTTTTCACATATTCATACACCTCCCCCTCGTCAGCGGCAGCCATGGCTTTGGCATCGGGATAGTGCGAGAAGAGAGCGGGAGTGACTTGGTTCACCCTCTTGTCGGTGCACTGTGCGCTGAGCACAACAGCCACCAACAACTGGAACACCGAGGCGAACTCGAGTTCGGTGGTGACCTTCGGGTTGTGCTCACGGAAATAGTCCAGCACGTATTCATACCGTTCCTGCCGTTTCATAACATGATCTTTAATAAACACAAAAATACAAAATCATTTGCAAACGCCACTTCTTTTCCGTGACATTTTTGTCGCACCTGACAACGGCAGAGACGCCAACGGGCGGCGAACCACACCTTATGGTTCACCGCCCGTCGCATTATCTTGGGGCATGCAGGCGTTCAATCCTGCTGCTTATGTATCATTCCACCATCATTTTTTCTTGGCGTCAGCGGCCTTTTCAGTCTTCGGAGCTTCCTTGTAAGCCTTGTTCAACCCGGCCACCACCTCGTTGGTGATGTCGTGAGCCTTGTCGGCGTAGAGGATATTGTCGCCTGCCTTGCTGAGAATGAGTCCGTACTTCTTGTCCTTGTTATATACGGCGAGGAAGTGCTGGATGCTGTCGCGCAAAGCATTGTTGTACTTTTCCGTCTCTGTCTGGAACTCACTGCTCAGACGCTGGTTAAGCTGTTGCAGGTCGTTGTTCTGTTTCTGCAACGACATCTGTATGCGCTGTGCTTCTTCACGGGTGTAGGCATTCTGCTGCAACTTCTGCTGGAAGTTGGCGGCGGCGGTCTCAAGCTGCTGCTGTTTGGCAGCGAGGGTGTTCTGTATGTTCTGTCCCTTCTTCTGGAGAATGAGCGAATAGTCCTTGCAGAACTTGTACTGTGTCATAATGCTGTCCACCTCCACGAAGGCGATTTTTGTGACCGAAGCGGCGGGCTGCCGTGTTGCAGGACAGGCGTCGTCGGCCTGCTGCTTTGATTTGTCACACGAAGTTACGCCCAATACTGCCATTGCCACAAAGGCGAAAGTTGCAAAAAAGTTTCTCTTTGTCATCTTTTTATCTGTTTTTTTTTGATTTATCAATATGCCCTGTTCTTTTTGCGTGCCTCCCGGTCTTGGTCTATCACGCAGTGAATGCCCTGCTTCCTGAGCCCCGGATTGTCGTGTACATGCTGTGACGAGAACTTCCCGTTGCGGCGCAACAGCACTTTCACGGAGAGCAGAACCATGGCTATTGCCACAAGACCCAATGTGAGAAGCAGCGTTTCTATCATATCTTTGTCATTTACCTTTAACGCCTGTATGCCGTAAAACAAAAACAAGCTTTCTTTTTTTGCAGTGTCTGCGATTTGCACTATCTTTGCATAAGGCAGGCGGCGCTCGGCAATCTGAAAATAAACTTTCATTGCACTCGCTGGCACTGACTTTGCATAAGGCAGGCCATGCCCGTACTTTTAACAGACTACGCAAAGGTAATGCAATTTAGGCGCATGACAAAATTATTTGATTGTTTTTGCGAAATAAGCCTGCCAAAATAAAGATTATTAATGTTATAACCTAAAGGAACAAAGAAAAAATGAGTAATTGCGAATTGAAACCTGCCCGCGTTTTCGAGCAGTTTGCAGAGATTAACAAGATTCCCCGCCCCTCAAAGCACGAGGAACGGATGATTGAATATCTGAAAGAGTTTGGCAAAAAGCACGGATTTGAGACGGAAGCCGACGAAACCGGCAACGTTATAATACGCAAACCTGCCACAAAGGGACACGAGAATGCCCCGACAGTGATTTTGCAAAGCCATATGGACATGGTGTGTGACAAGCTCGTGGATGTGGAGTTCGACTTCCTGAAAGACTCCATCCAGACCTACATCGACGGCGAATGGCTCACGGCCAAGGGCACAACCCTGGGTGCTGACGACGGCATAGGCTGCGCCATCGAACTTGCAATCCTTGACAGCGATGACATAGAACACGGCCCGCTGGAGTGCGTCTTCACACGCGACGAGGAGACAAGTCTCACGGGTGCAATGGGAATGAGAGCCGGATTTATGAAGGGCGACATGCTCATCAACCTCGACTCCGAGGACGAAGGCCAGATATTCATCTCATGTGCCGGCGGCAAGACCACCTCTGCCAGGTTCACATTCACACGAGAAGCTGCACCGGAAGGCCATTTCTTCATGCAGGCTTCCATCAAGGGCTTGAAGGGCGGACATTCCGGCGACGACATAAACAAGAAGCGCGCCAATGCCATCAAGGTTCTCGCACGCTTCCTGTACAAGGAACAGGAGAAGACGGACTTGCGCCTTGCACAGTTCAACTCGGGCAAACTGCACAATGCCATACCGCGCGACGGTGTCATCGTCTTCGCCGTTCCCGCAAGCGAAAAGGAGACAGTGCGTGCCGACTGGAACGTATTCACCGCCAATGTGGAGGAGGAATTCCATGTGAGCGACCCGATAATGGAATTCAGCATGGGCAGTACCGACACACAGACCGTACTGCCGAAAGAATGCTCCATACGCTTCATACGCGCCTTGCAGGGTGTTGATAACGGCGTGTTCGCAATGTGCCAGGACGAAGCCTTGGCATGGATGGTGGAGACATCGAACAACGTGGCAAGCGTACAGACATCGGAAAACGAAATAAACATACTCGCTTCACAGCGAAGCAACGTTATGAGCAACCTCGAGAACGAGACCAACACCATAAAGGCCGTATTCGAACTCGCCGGTGCCGAAGTCAAGACAAGCAGCGGTTATCCCGCATGGAAGATGAATCCAGACAGCAAACTCACCAAAGTGGCAGTGGAAAGCTACCGCAAGCTCTTCGGCAAAGACCCGATAGTGAAGGGCATACACGCCGGACTGGAGTGCGGACTTTTCTCCGAGCGTTACCCCAATCTCGACATGGTGTCGTTCGGCCCCACACTGCGCGATGTGCACACTCCCGACGAACGCCTGCACATCCCGACCGTACAGATGGTATGGGATCACCTGCTTGACATACTCAAGAATGTGGAGTAAAACCCACGCAACATGTATCGTCAGCCCCGTCTTTAAACACAAAGAGGATGTGTCAAAACAGGCACATCCTCTTGTTCTTTTTTCTGGAAGCTGGCATCGTCCGAAAACACAGCAGGAGGTCGGACGTTTCACTCCATAATCAGTCTTTCTTTCCTATTGACTTAATCCATTTCAACGGACTTTTCAGGATTTTCTTCAATGTGCCCGTCCCGCCGCCATCAACGGGTTTAGCCACAGTCTTGTGGACATTGCCTGCCGACGGCTTCCTGCCTTGCTGCTGCGGACGGCGGCGAGGGTTCTGACGGCGTTGCTTTCCACCGTTGTTCCCCTGTTTCTGCTGAGCGTTTTCCGTGCGCTTCCCTTCCACATTCTTTACTGCAGTGGCGGCATCGGCGTTGGTCTGCTGCGGCTTGCGTGGGCGGGTGCGGCGCTGTTTTGAGGGTTTGTCCCCAGTATCCTTTGGCTGAACGGAGGTTTCTTTCGGTTGAGCGGAAGTATCCTTCGGCCTGGTGCTCTGGCGCGGCTGACGCGACTTCCTGCCGTCGCGGCCTCCACGACGGGAATTGGAACGGCCGTCACGCCTCCTTGACGAGGCGGTGTTATAGTCGGGACCCTCGCCAAGACTTTCAGGGAGCGCATTCTTTTCCACCTCGCGTCCAAGGAACTTCTCTATCTGCTTGAACTGCGACATTTCGTCTTCGCACACGAACGTTATTGCCACCCCGTCACGGTCGGCACGCGCCGTGCGCCCGATGCGGTGGACATAGTCCTCGGGATCGTGCGGCACATCAAAGTTTATCACCATCGCCACATCGTCGATGTCGATGCCGCGGGCAACGATATCGGTGGCGACAAGCACATCGATCTGTCCGCTCTTGAACTTATAGAGCATCTCGTCGCGCTCAGCCTGCTCCAAGTCGGAGTGCATTTCGCCCGAGTTTATCTTCATCTGCTGCAATGTACGGTTGATGGTCTTCACCTTCTGTTTCTTGCCTGAGAAGATAATCACGCGGTTGAGGTCGCCCCGTTTGAATATGTCCTTGATTATTCCTATCTTCTGGGTCTCGTAGCATACGTAGGCACTCTGCCTTATCTTTTCGGCAGGGCGGCTCACGGCAATCTTCACCTCCACAGGATTTTTGAGCAACGTCTTTGCGAGTTCCTCTATCTTCGGAGGCATTGTGGCAGAGAACATGATGGTCTGGCAGGTGTCGGGGAGCTTGCTTGCAATCATCCTTATGTCCTCGGAAAAGCCCATGTCGAGCATACGGTCGGCCTCGTCAAGCACGAAGAACGACACCTTGCTGAGGTCGGCGGAGCCAAGAGAGATATGGCTTATGAGCCGTCCCGGTGTCGCTATCACCACATCGGCGCCCATTTCAAAGCTTTTCAGTTCCTGGTCGTAACGGTTGCCGTCGTTGCCGCCATACACGGCAACACTGCTCACGCCGTCAAGATAGTAGCCGAAGCCCTGCATGGCCTGGTCGATTTGCTGCGCCAGCTCGCGCGTCGGACTCATAATGACGCAATTTATGGCATCATCAGGATAGCCGCCGTCATCGAGTTTGCTGAGAATGGGCAGCAGATAAGCGGCTGTCTTGCCCGTTCCTGTCTGTGCGACACCGAGCAGATCACGCCCCTCAAGTATGGGGGCAATACATTTTTCCTGAATTGGGGTACACTCGTCGAAATTCATATCATACAGTGCGTCAAGCACATGGTCGTTGAGTTCCGTTTCGTCGAAATACATTTTGTGTAATGTTTAATTGTTAATTTTAATTTCTACATGCCTTCGGTACGCTCTTTTCTGTGAACGGGTCAGGAGACTGGCGGCGTCAGTTGGGGGCTTTCCTGTAACAGAAGTAAGCCACGACGGCAAAGATAAAGTTCGGTATCCATGCGGCAAGCACAGGCGGTGTGTTGGCATTTATGGCAAATGTCGATGACACGGTCTGCAACATGATATATCCGAAACTCAGCGCAAGGCCTATGCCCAGGTACATTCCCATCCCTCCCTTACGTTTGCGCGAAGAGAGCGAGAGCCCGATTGTCGTGAGGATGAACGATGCGAATGACGATGCGATGCGCTTGTGATACTCCACCTGATACTGCACCACGTTGCCGCTTCCGCGGTTGATCTGCTTGGAAATGTAGGCCTTCAGCTCCGGACTCGTGAATGTTTCCTGCTGGCCTTTGGAATAGACGAGGTCGGTTGGTTCCATCTGTATCACCGTGTCACACTTCATCCCGCTTGTAATGTTCTCGCGCAAGCCGCGCAATTCGCGTATCTTCCAGTTCCTAACCGTCCAGTGGTACTTCGAGTCGGAGATGGTGTCGTACTGCGCTTCGGTTGCCGTGAGATGGCTGACGAGTTTCTTGTTCTCGAATTTGTCGAGCGAAAAGCCATAGCCACGCTTCACGGTGTTGTCGTAATGCTGTATGTAAGCTATCGTACCCTTACCGACTTGCAGCATCACATTGTCTGCCGATGTGTTCTTTTTCTTGTTCTTGTACATCGACTCAAAGTTCTGCCGCACCACCGTTCCATGCGGAATGATATAGGCGGACAGATAGAACGAGAGCGCGGAGATGAGCACACACGAGATCATGTAAGGCCGCATCAGACGCCGGAACGACACTCCCGCCGCCAGCATGGATATTATTTCAGAGTTCGCGGCGAGCTTCGTCGTGAAGAATATGACAGCGATAAAGACAAACAGCGGACTGAAAAGGTTGGCGAAGTAAGGCACGAAATTGGCATAATAGTCGAACACTATCGCCTTGAGTGGAGCGTGGTACTGCGCGAATTTGGCCAGATTTTCGTTTACATCGAAAACGATTGAGATGGAGATGATAAGAACAATGGAATAAATGTAAGTCCCGATGAACTTTCGTATGATATAGCGGTCAAGACGTTTTATGTAGCGGTTGGGATTGAGAAAGCCCAAAAAGCCAAACACGCCCTTCATCCATTGCACGACGGCAACGAGCCACACGGCGTGCCTTCTTATACTGTGTGCAGTGCGGAGAAGTTTGTGAAATCGTCTTGTCTTTTCTGTTTTCATTTCCATTGTTGAGAGAGCCGTGCGGCGACATAGCCCGAAAAGTCTGTTTCAGACACGCTGCCCGAGGCGGTCGATGACACTTGCTTTCCACCGTACAAAGTCGCCCTGTTCGATGTGGTGGCGGGCATCGGTGACGAGCCGCAGATAGAATGCAAGGTTATGGATGCTCGCTATCTGCATGGCAAGGAGTTCCTGAGCCTTGAACAGGTGGTGAAGATAAGCCTTGGAGTGTATGCGGTCAATATCGCAACCGTCGGGATCGATGGGCGAGAAATCCTGTTCCCATTTCTTGTTGCGCATGTTCATCGTGCCGTCGTATGTGAAAAGCATGGCATTGCGGCCGTTGCGGGTGGGCATCACACAGTCGAACATATCGACGCCGCGCTCTATCGCCTCGAGGATGTTCTGCGGAGTGCCCACTCCCATGAGGTAGCGCGGCTTGTCTTTCGGCAATATCTCATTCACAGCCTCAATCATTTCATACATCACCTCAGTGGGTTCGCCCACCGCCAGGCCTCCGATAGCGTTGCCGTCGGCACCCTTGTCGGCCACAAACTTGGCTGCTTCGCGGCGCAAGTCCTTGTATTTGCATCCCTGCACTATCGGGAACAGGCTCTGATGATGCCCGTACAGCGGCTCGGTATCATTGAAACGCCTGATACAACGGTCGAGCCAGCGTTGCGTCAGAGCCAGACTCTTCTTGGCGTAAGCGTAGTCGCTCTCGCCGGGAGGGCATTCATCGAATGCCATCATTATGTCGGCGCCAATGATTCTTTCAGTGTCCATCACACTTTCAGGCGTGAAAATGTGTTTGGAACCGTCGATGTGGGAGCGGAACTCGCATCCTTCTTCACGCAGCTTGCGTATGCCTGTGAGAGAAAACACCTGAAACCCGCCAGAATCGGTGAGTATTGGGCGGTCCCAAGTGTTGAACTTATGCAGCCCGCCAGCCTTGCGGATGGTGTCAAGCCCTGGCCGCAAGTAGAGATGATAGGTGTTGCCGAGGATAATCTGGGCCTTCACCTGCTCGCGGAGTTCGGAGAAATGCACGCCTTTCACTGCCCCTACCGTGCCTACCGGCATGAAGATGGGGGTCTTGATCTGCCCGTGGCCGGTGGTGATGATTCCCGTACGTGCGTCGGACGCCGTGTCGGTGTGTTGCAGTTCGAATGTCATCCCTGTTTCTGTTGTTCGCCTTCCTGCTTTTTCCCGTTGTCGTCTTCAACGGTGAGGGCGACCGGATTATCGACAATCTCGTCGGTAAGTGCGAAGTCCCACACATCCTGCACGTTCTCGACATAGTGGAACTCCACGCCCTTTCGGTAGATTTCGGGTATCTCGTCGATGTCCTTCCTGTTGTCACGGCACATTACTATATCCGTAATCCCGGCACGCTTTGCTGCCAAAATCTTCTCCTTTATGCCGCCTACGGGCAACACTTTGCCGCGGAGCGTGATCTCTCCTGTCATGGCTGTATTGCGGCGCACCTTGCGTTGCGTCAGTGCCGAGGCTATGGATGTGGCTATTGTGATGC
This sequence comes from bacterium, assembly GCA_963599085.1. Lineage (GTDB taxonomy): Bacteria > Bacteroidota > Bacteroidia > Bacteroidales > Bacteroidaceae > Prevotella. Next base: position 40,153 of record CAVBVK010000004.1, read on the forward strand.
CCGCCGACGGCCCGTCCTTAGGCGTGGCACCCTCGGGCACGTGTATATGTATGTTCCATTGGTCGAACACCCGATAGTCCACCCCGAGGCGGTCAATGTGTGCCTTCACATACTCGAGGGCTATGACGGCCGACTCTTTCATCACATCGCCGAGGTTACCCGTAAGTGTCAGTTTTCCTGCCTTGCCTTTGCTGAGCGATGTCTCGATGAAGAGTATCTCGCCGCCGACACTTGTCCATGCCAGACCCGTGACCACTCCGGCGTAGGCATTGCCCTGGTATATGTCGCGATAGAACGGCGGTTTGCCCAAAAGTCCCTCTATCTGGTTCGGCGTTATCTTCTCGCAGGGCAGTGTTCCGTCGAGAGCCTTTGCGTAAGCGAGCTTCCGCAAAGCCTTGTTCACCTGCTTCTCGAGCTGACGCACACCGCTCTCACGGGTGTACTGCTCCACGATTTTCTCTATTGCCGCCTTGTTGAATGACAGTTTGTCGGTCTTTTCGTTAAACCCGCAGTTCTCTATCTCGCGCGGGATGAGGTGGCGTCTGGCTATTTCTATCTTCTCCTCGGTGATGTATCCGCTCACCTCTATCAGTTCCATACGGTCGAGCAGCGGCCGCGGTATGGTGTTGAGGTCGTTGGCGGTGGCTATGAAAAGCACCTTGGAGAGGTCGAAATCCACATCAAGGTAGTTGTCGTGGAAAGCGCTGTTCTGCTCAGGGTCGAGCACTTCGAGCAATGCCGACGACGGGTCGCCATTGACGGTGTTCTGCGTCACCTTGTCTATTTCGTCAAGGATGAATATGGGGTTCGACGAGCCCGCCTTCTGTATGTTCTTTATTATGCGTCCCGGCATGGCTCCGACGTATGTGCGCCGGTGTCCGCGTATCTCCGACTCGTCGTGCAGTCCGCCCAACGACATGCGCACATACTTGCGTTTCATTGCCGAGGCGATGCTCTTTCCGAGCGATGTCTTGCCCACTCCCGGAGGGCCGTAGAGGCAGATTATGGGCGACTTGAGGTCGCCGCGCAACTTCAGTACAGCCATGTACTCGAGGATTCGCTCCTTCACTTTTTCCATGCCGTAGTGGTCGTGGTCGAGTATCCGTTGCGCGCGCCTGAGGTCAAGGTTGTCCTTCGTGTATTCGCCCCACGGCAGACTTATCATTGTCTGCAAGTAGTTGAACTGTATGCTGTATTCCGGACTCTGCGGATTGAACATGTCGAGCTTGTCAAGTTCCTTGGCGAACACCTTGCCTATCTCCTCCGGCCAGCGTTTCTTCTTGGCTTTCTCCTCCATCTCCCTGCGCTCGGGAGAGCCCTCGCCGTTGCCCAGTTCTTCCTTGATATTCTTTATCTGCTGTTGCAGGAAGTACTCGCGCTGCTGCTCGTCAAGGTCTTCACGCGTCTTGGTGCGGATGTTCTGCTTCAGCTCGAGCAGCTGCAACTCCTTGTGGAGCACCTTCAGTGTACGCAGGACACGCTCGTACATGGAGTCGGCCTCGAGCAGTTTTATCTTGTCCTCGATGGGAAAGGGGAGATTGGTACAGATGAAATCCACCGATATTATGTCGTTGGAGATGTTGTTGAGGGCAAACTGCGACTCGTCGGGGATGTCCTCGTTCTGTCGTATGTAGTTCACCGCCGTGGAGCGGAGGTCGTCGAGAGCCGTCTTGAACTCGCTGTCGCCTGGCTCGGGCATGGCTTCGATGCTGGTCTGCACCTCACCCAGGAGGAACGGCTTTTCCCTTTCTATGCTTTTCAGGCGGCAACGCCCCAAAGCCTGGATGATGGCTGTCACGTTGTTGCCGGGACCCGGCATTTCAAGCACCTTCACCAGTTTGGCGAACACACCGTATTCATAAAGGTCGCCGATATGCGGTGTTTCCACATCCTGGTTTTTCTGACAGAACACCGCAAAGACGGCATCCGGCATATTGCGCATGCGTTCAAGCAGATTGTAGCTCTGCTTCCGCCCGATGAGGACGGGAGAGATTACACCCGGAAATAGAACGATGTTGCGTGTGGCGAGAATGGGTATTACGCCGTCTGTCTCTATGTTGAAAAGTGCTGTCACATCGCCGTCATAGTCGGCTATCATCTGTATCGATGTACTTGATTTCCTGTTCATATATCGTTATCTGTCCGTTCACGCCACAACATGACGTGTATTTTTCAAAAATGGATTTCCATGCAATGTATTTCCGGCGCATCCTGCCGGCAATAGCCAGTGAAAGGCTATAGCCGTGCAAAGGTACTGAAAAAAAATAACATACATGTGCATTTAATATTTATTTTAAGTTTAACCAAAAACGCAGAATTGCCTGCTTTAAAAAGGAACCTCCTTTGCACTCCGATTATGCCGCATCACTTCACATAGAAGTCACGTGTGAGCGAGGCGTACCATTCCGTGCGGCTGCCGTCGGGGTTTTGCAACACCTCTTCTGAGAAGCTGAAATCCGCCCCGCCCTGTTGACGAAAAGCGAGAAGGTAACGACGGGCAGGCTTGCTTACCGTGGTCTTCACGGCACAGCGGCGCGTGAGCGAAAAGCCGGAGAGGCAGGCTTCGGTGACAAACGCTTGCAGGCATTCTGCCGGAATGATGGCACTGAACACGCCGTCCCGTGCGAGAAGGCGGCGGACGGAAGCGAAGAGTTCAGCGTAGGGCAAGGCACACGAATGGCGCGCCAAAGTCCGGTGGGTGTCCGGAGCGAGAAGGCTATCGACGAAGAAAGGAGGGTTTGAGACAATGCTGTCGAACCTTTCAACGGCACTGTATTGCTGCACGGCACTCTCAACGACACTCACCCGGCTTGCAAACGGGCTCGCCGCCACATTGGCGGAAGCCTGCGCACACGCCTCGTGCACCATGTCGAGCGCGACCACCTGCGCCCCGGCAAAACGCTGTGCCATCATAAGGGCGATGAGTCCGGTGCCTGTCCCCACATCAAGGATGCGGCTGCCGCCCTCAGCCCATGCTCCGAGCAGAACGCCGTCAGTGCCCACTTTCATGGCGCACGCGTCCTGGTGCACGGTGAATTGCCTGAAAGAGAAGTAGCTGTTGGACATTGTCGGTGGAAATAATGGAATTGGACGCTACCGGTTCAGCTTGCGTTGCAGCACCTTGCTGAGCACCTGTATGTGGCGTCCCTGCTTTGAGATGTCCTCACGTATTACATTTATCTCGTTGAAGAGTTCGGCTGCCGCGCTCTGCAAGGCATTGGGCTTGCGCACGCTGCGGTCGGCAAACGGATTGACAATGATGTTTATCCCCTTGGGCACAAGCTCCACATCGATGTCCTCGCCGGTCATGGCAGGGTCGCCGTCGTAATGTATCGCCCCCGGCTTGCTGCGGTGTACGTGCAGCTTGCGGCACTTGAAAGTCTTTATCTTCGAACTCTTGTCGAGTGTCTTGTTGAACATGTCAATGCTTATCTGCGGTGCCTCGAACACATCGAACGGCTCCATGATTATGACATCCAGAAGCCCGTCGCTCATCGATGCCTGCGGGGCTATGTAGGCGTTGTTGCCGTACTGCGACGCATTGGCGCAAGAGATGAGGAACGCCTTGTGCTTTATCGTCCCGTTCTCGTCTTGCAGAATGTATGTCTCGGGCTGGTACTTCAACCCCTCGCGCAGCACATTCTCGACATAGGTTATAGGGCCGCGTTTGCCAGCCTCGGCAAATTTCTGGCTCACGAACGCGTCGAAGCCCATGCCGCAAGTGCAGAAAAACGGGTAACCGTTGATGATGCCGTAGTCAAGTGAGCGTATCTCACACTCGTTGAGCACTTCTATCGCCTTCTTTACATTCATGGGCAGGAGCAGATGACGCGCCAGACCGTTGCCCGACCCGCAGGGGATGATACCGAGCGCAGTGCGGGAATGCACGATGGCACGCGCCACCTCGTTCACAGTGCCGTCGCCGCCCACTGCCACGACAATGTCCGTGCCGTCACCCTTCACCTTGGCCGCTATCTCTGAAGCGTGCCCTGCATACTGCGTGACGACGATTTCGTAGTCGAACTTCTCCTTGTCGAAATTGTCTTCTATCAGTCCGGGGATTGCAGACTTGCTTGATGTGCCGGAATTCAAGTTGATGACGAAAACCGCTTTCTTCTTCATATCCTGTTGTCGAATGTATCTGTCGGACAGTGCCCAGCATATATTCACGATGCGGAGGCACTCTTAACAAAACAGGCCACAAAGTTAGTGATTTATTGCCGTACCACCCATTCAGGCAATGGAATATTTCCTAAAATGGCACATTTCTTGGGAAAAGCATTCATATCTGCCGCCTTTTTTGTAACTTTGCAGCCTTGAACAACATAAATTGAGGTATATACCTATTTTATATTTATAATGGGACAGTTACAGGAAAGATACAAAAGTTATCGCATTCCGCAGAAATACATGGCGGAAGGCGTGTATCCTTATTTTCGTGAGATAACGAGCAAGCAAGGCACGGAAGTCGAAATGGGAGGACACAAAGTGCTCATGTTCGGCTCGAACGCCTACACCGGCCTCACAGGCGACCAACGCATCATTGACGCAGCAAAGGCAGCGCTTGACAAATACGGCTCCGGCTGCGCAGGAAGCCGCTTCCTCAACGGCACACTCGACCTTCATGTGAAGCTCGAGAAAGAACTCGCCGAATACATCGGCAAAGATGAAACGCTGTGCTTCTCGACAGGTTTCTTCGTGAACTCAGGAGTACTCGCCGTGGTGGTGGGCCGTGGAGACTACATTATCTGCGACGACCGCGACCACGCAAGCATCGTTGACGGACGCCGCCTGTCGTTCGCACGCCAGCTGCACTACAAGCACAACGACATGGAAGACCTTGAGAACATACTCAAAGGCTTGCCGCACGAGGCTGTGAAACTCATCGTTGTCGATGGCGTGTTCTCAATGGAAGGCGACCTCGCCAACCTGCCCAAGATTGTGGAGCTGAAACATAAGTACAACTGCTCCATCATGGTGGACGAGGCACACGGTCTCGGCGTGTTCGGAAAAGAAGGTCGCGGCGTATGCGACCACTTCGGACTCACCGACGAGGTGGACCTCATAATGGGCACATTCTCAAAGTCGATGGCAAGCATCGGCGGCTTCATCGCCGGCGACGCCGACACCATCAACTACCTGCGCCACACTGTCCGCACCTATATTTTCAGTGCATCGAACACTCCCGCCGCCACGGCAGCAGCGCTCGAAGCACTGCACATCATCAAGAAAGAACCGGAACGCATAGAGAAACTCTGGAAGGTGACACACTACGCACTGCGCCGCTTCAAGGAAGAAGGCTTCGAAATCGGCGAGACAGAAAGTCCCATCATCCCACTCTATGTACACGATGTGGACAAGACTTTCATGGTGACGAAGCTCGCTTTCGACAACGGCGTGTTCATAAATCCCGTCATTCCGCCGGCTTGCGCACCGCAGGACACACTCGTACGCTTCGCCCTCATGGCAACACACACGGAGGAACAGGTGGAACGCGGTGTGCAAATCCTCAAGAAAGTGTTTCAGCAGCTTGACATAATCAAGTAGATTTTTCAAAATCAATACAAAAAGTCCTTTACGGAAGCCACAAGGCCAACGTAAAGGACTTTTCCTTTTCTCCATATCGCTGCAAAAGCACCGCATTTGCAAGCCATCCGCAGGTCTGGGAACAAGCCGGACGAGGATTGAAATAAATGCCGGAAAAGTTTGCACAGGCAAAGAAAAAGCACTATCTTTGCACTCGCAAAAAGGGTATAACCCTATGATGCAAACGGGGTGTAGCGCAGCCCGGTAGCGCTCCTGGTTTGGGACCAGGCGGCCGCAGGTTCGAATCCTGTCGCCCCGACAAAAGAGAATATGCCAGAACCGATACATTGCAAATATCCGACAAGTTCACCGCTTTTACGGTAAAAATCTTTGACACGACGAACTTGCGGAATAGAGAATGAAACACGGCGAAAAGCGGGTTGTAATGTAACGGAAAACACCGTTTCCAGACGAAGAAGACTTGTTCACTCCACAAAGAAGCCTTCTTTACACTCCGAACAAGGCTTGTTTTTACTGCCAATAACGCATAAAAACACCACAAACAAGGCTTCTTTATCATGTTGTCAGAACCGCTTTTCTTACACAATATATGGGTGTAACGGCGGAAATCGCTGACAGTCAAAAATTTATGCCCAATCATCCATTTTGCCGACACAACCACCCAAATAAGAATTCCTGCCGGACACTGCCACTCTCAGCGATTGGAAACCCGAATTCCGATGCAAATATTGTACAGAAAATCCGGGTTCCCAAAGGCAGCAAGACCATCAGCGTGCCGTCGGCAAATATACATTGTAAGAGCAGTCGGCAAGACATTCAAAGTCAAACATCAGTAATAATAACATTTCAGTAGGAGATCGGGCGTCCCCGCCCGACCGCCTCGTGTTGTCAGACGATGCCTATCCTCTTTTTTCAGTCCTGCACAATCCGAACCTCCCCACTCCATGGCAGAAACGATAACGGCTGAAACATACCTACAGGAACAACGAAGCCTTGGAAAACTGAATTTCCAAGGCTTCGTTGGCGGTGCGTACGAGACTCGAACTCGTGACCCCATGCGTGACAGGCATGTATTCTAACCAACTGAACTAACGCACCTTTAAGATTGCATCACCTCTTTTTTGCGTGTGCAAAGGTATAAAATGTTTTTTATATACACAAACTTTTGCGCCTTTATTTTTTTTCGAGTTTCGCCGTTCTGGCGTTAAGGCGGCATTAGCCATGAAGGATACACTGCATGAAACGCGCATCGGTATATTTCTCGCCATCGTAGAGCCAGTCTGCAAGGACGTGCCCCTCGCTGAAACCCAAGCTGGCGAACAGCCGCAACGAAGCCTCATTGCCGGTCGAGACAACGGCATACAGTTGGTGCAGATGCAGCACATGCAAGGCATAATCCTTTGCTTTTGCCACGGCAGCACTCGCATATCCACAACCGTGATGGCTGTCCTTTATGACAATACTCACCTCGGCGTGACGGTGCTGAGGATCGAAATTCACTATATCAAGCATGCCCACCACCTCACCGGCGGCATTTTCTATGACAAGACGCACCTGACGGTCGGTATAAATGTCGTTCGCGGCGTGTGCAATATAGTCGTGAAGCACATAGCGCGAATACGGCACATTGGTGTTGCTCACGCTCCAAAGTCCTGGCGTGTTCTCCATCTGGTAGAGCGCGTCAAGGTCTTCCGGCTCCATAGCCCTCAGATTTACGAACGGGAAACTGGCGCTGCTCATTTCAAGACCTCTTCACCTGTCACGACAATACGCGTCTTCTGCGAGTAAGTTCCAATTGTGACATTGGGATTGGCAGAAGCTGCAAAAATCCTGAATATATCCTCAAAACGGTAGGCATCCGTGTCATACACCACATTAACGGGCACTGTCTTGGGCAGTTCCATGCCTATATGGCCATACGGAAGGCGGCGGGCATCGCCCTCGACAAAACGTGCATCAAGCCCTTTACGCTTCGCCAACTGACGGCATTGCACCACGGTCTTTCTCGGACCGATGAAGACATAGAGCGGGAACGACTTGCGTGAATTGTGTATGAAGCCGAGGCTCTTGCGTATCCGGCCCATCTGCATTGTCATAAGTGCCGCCGTCGCCTTTATATAGATAGCGAACTTCACGGGGGCGGTTATGATCAGGCTCATGTGACCGTAGTGCTTGCGGAAGAAAATGAGCATGGCCTCGTAGAACACATGCACATAACGGAACGACGAACGCTGCGTGCTCTCGCCCTTATAATGCAGTATCTGCAATGGCAGATACCAGTTGGTGTAGCCGCCTTTGAGCAGGCGGTAGGAAAGGTCGATGTCTTCGCCGTACATGAAAAAGTCCTCATCGAGAAGCCCTATCTTGTCGAGTGCCGCATGACGCAACATGAAATATGCCCCACTGATGACCTCTATCTGGGCGGGCTTGTCCCACGGCAGATAACTCATGTAATAATGCCCGAACCGCCGACTGTGCGGATAACGTGCCCCAAGACCGCTCATCTTGTAGAAAGAGGCCATAGGCGTGGGCAGTCCGCGGCGCGATTCCTGCGCCACGCCGCCGTCGGTCTTCAACATCTTCACGCCTGCCCCGCCTGCATCGGGATGGCTGTCCATGAAACTGACGGTCTGCCTTATGACATTTTCCCCCACTATCGTGTCGGGATTTAACAGCAAGACATATTCGCCGACAGCCTGGCGTATTGCCACATTGTTGGCCCGGGAGAAACCCAGATTATGATTGCTTGCTATGAATGTCACCCCCGGAAAGCGGTCGGAAAGATATTCCACGGAGTCGTCTTTGGAATGGTTGTCCACGACGAAAATCTCCGTTTCCATGCCATCCACGGCTCTTTGTACAGAAATGAGACACTGCTCGAGGTAGTGTTTCACATTGTAGCTTACTATAATGACTGATAACTTCAAGGCTTGTCCTGTATTTTTTGCTGATTTTCTTCAATGTCGGCTTCGGCCTCACAACGCCCCTTGGTCGGCACGACAAACGCCAGGCAAAGGAAAAGGATTATTCCCATATAGCCAAATGCCACGCTCATGTACAGGTAATAGAGCACTGTGTTTATGAGCATCGGCACGCAAAGCATGAGCATACGCAGCATACCGTAGCGCAAAAGACCCTGCGGAGCGGCAAGACGGCAAGCCACTGCACGGAACTTGAACAGGCGCAAAGCCACCGGAATGGCGCAGAGCGTGAGCAGTTCCATCGCGGAAAGCACGACAAACTCGCTGCTTTCGTCAGCCCCGGCCCATGCCCCGTCGTCAAGGATGTGGGTTTCGAACAATGCGGCTATGACAGCTGCGGCTGCCACAAAAGCGCAGAATGTGCGCATAAGAATTTTCTGTGTTTCCTTCATTGCTTTGCCATTTCCGTTCGGTTCAGTATTGCCCTGCCAAGCGTCACCTCGTCAGTATATTCGAGTTCGTCGCCCACAGAGATGCCGCGCGCTATTACGCTCAGCGTCACGTTGTGGCCTGCGAGCTTGCGCGAGATGTAAAAATTGGTGGTGTCACCCTCCATTGTAGAGCTGAGAGCAAGTATGACCTCCTTAACTCCGCCCTCCGCCACACGCCGGACAAGCGATTCCACTTCTATATCGTTGGGGCCGATACCGTCCATCGGCGAGATAATCCCGCCCAACACATGATACAGTCCGTGATACTGCTGCGTGTTTTCAACAGCCATTACATCGCGGATGTTCTCCACAACACATATTGTCGAAGCATCGCGGCGGGGGTTGGAGCAGATGGGGCACACATCGGTGTCACTTATGTTGTGACACACACGGCAGTATTTCACATCCTTGCGCAACAGCGACAACGCGCCGGTAAAGCCCTCGACATCATCCACGCTCTGGCGCAACAGATGGAGCACTAACCGCAAGGCGGTCTTGCGGCCGATGCCGGGCAGTTTTGAAAATTCCGTCACAGCCTTTTCGAGGAGCTGCGACGGATAAGTGTTCTCCATCAATCCTTGAACAGATAGATACCCACGCCCACCTTGAGCCCGAAAGTGGAGTAATCGCCGTGGCTTTTGAATGACTGGTCGTAGTAGAGTGCGGGTTCCACAGTCACCGTACCGTTGAGGAAGAAAGCATAACCCACTTCCACTCCAGGCATGAAGTCGTCATAGCCACCGGCATGGACATACTTGCAGTTCACTCCGAGATATATGCCGTTCTGCTCGATATAATAACGGCCGCCCACGCCAAGCGAATATGCGTCGGACACACCGGACGTGCCATAATGGCTATACCCTAAGCTGCCAAGCAGCATGAAGTCGTCGGCCAGCATGTAGCCGCCCTTTGCCTGAAGGCCGAAGTTGAACCCATCCCCCGAATAATTCATGTCAAGCCCGGTGAGCGAACCTCCTATATATACTTTACCTTTTTCAAACTGTGCGTTTGCAGTCACTGCCGTGAGCAAAGCCACCGCCATTGCAAATAATTTCTTTTTCATGTCGTATGTGTTTTGTTTGTCTTATCGCCTCCGAATGCCGTTAAAAACATTGGCTATCAGCATTGCAAAAGTACATAATATATTTGAGAAACAGAAAAATATCGCTACCTTTGTGCCATATTTGCACATTTGATGAGACATTTATATATATTATTCCTTTTGCTATTTGCACCGGTGCAGACACAGGCACAGCCCAAACATGAAGTAAGGGCTGTATGGCTCACCACCATAGGCGGCATTGACTGGCCGCATTCATACGCCCAGACCGACGCTTCCATAGAGAAGCAGAAGAACGAGTTACGGCAAATCCTCGACCGCCTGCAACTCGCAAACATCAACACCATACTTTTACAGACACGCATACGGGGCACTGTCATCTACCCGTCGGCTTACGAACCGTGGGACGGATGCCTCTCCGGCGTGCCGGGCAAAAGCCCGGGCTACGACGCCCTGCAGTTCGCCATCGACGAATGCCACCGCCGCGGCATGGAGCTGCACGCTTGGATAGTGACAATGCCTGTCGGCAAATGGAACGCACTGGGCTGCCGGCGGCTGCGCCAGAAGATGCCGCATGACATCAAGAAAATAGGTGCCGACGGCTACATGAACCCCGAGAACACGCAGACTGCCGGCTATCTCGCCGACATCTGCGCCGAAGTGACACGTAACTACGACATCGACGGCATACACCTCGACTACATACGCTACCCGGAAACATGGAACCTGAAAGTGTCGCGTGACCGCGGACGAAGCCATGTCACCAACATTGTAAGAACCATATCACACCGAGTGAAGGCATTGAAGCCGTGGGTGAAGATGAGTTGTTCGCCCGTCGGCAAGCACGACGACCTGTCGCGCTACCGGAGTCATGGCTGGAACGCCTACACCACCGTGTGTCAGGACGCCCAGGGATGGCTGCGCGACGGACTGATGGACGAGCTTTTCCCCATGATGTATTTCCGCAACGACAACTTCTATCCCTTCGCCCTTGACTGGAAGGAGCAGAGCCACGGACGCATCATCGCGCCCGGACTGGGCATTTATTTCCTTTCGCCCAAGGAAAAGGACTGGCCACTCAACGACATCACACGCGAACTCAATGTGCTGCGTGGCGAAGGCATGGGGCACGCCTACTTCCGCTCCAAGTTTTTCACCGACGACACAAAGGGTATCTACACTTTCGCCAAGGAGCAGTTCTGCCAGTATCCTACCCTGATCCCGCCGATGACATGGCAGAACAGCACACCGCCAAAGAGTGCACAAGGCCTCACTGTGCAGAAAACGGAGGGCGGCGCGACACACCTGTCGTGGAGCCACGAGGAGAAAGACACTACAATGATGCTCTTCAATGTCTATGCTTCCGCCTCCTACCCCGTCTGCACCGACGATGCACGCAACCTCATCGCCACACGTCGGCAAAGCCGCAGCATCATAATCCCACACAATCCGTCACTGCATTACGCCGTCACCGCCACCGACCGTTACGGCAACGAAAGCCAGGCCTTACAGGAACCGAACGGAACGGCCGCGCACACGATGGCGGCACCACAATGTCACAATGCCTCTCTCCCACTCCTCCTGTGCGACGGCAAACATGTGCATCTGCCCGCATCCATACGGCTTAGCGACGCCAGACACCTAATTGCCACCACATTGCAAGGCACGGTTGTGACCACGATGCCACTGCGTTCCGACAGAAACGCGACGGCAGCCACGGCTGATGTCAGCAGATTGCCCGAAGGAATGTACGCCCTGCGCACTCTCGGCAAGAAAGGGGTGAGCCACAGGATAGGCATGTTTGTGGTAAGAAGGAAGTGAGCCAGGAGGCTCGCATGCCGGGTTTTGAACTTTTGAACGGCAGGCTTTGCCGATTTTGGATTATACCGCTATGAATTATGAACTACTGAGCAAAGTGGGAAGCTACGACTTCCTCGTAGAACCTTTCCACTGCGATTTCTCACACCGCATCTTTATCGGGCATCTGGGCAACCATCTGCTCAATGCCGCCGACTTCCATTCCAACGAGCGGGGCTACGGCATGGACTATCTCAACACCGTGCACAAGACATGGGTACTCTCACGCTTCGTGATGGAAATGCAGGATATGCCCGTCGCCTACGACCGCATAACCGTTGACACTTGGGTGGAGAATGTGATGAAATACTTTACGAGCCGCAACTTCGCCGTCCGCACTTCCGACGGCACTGCCTGCGGATTCGGGCGCAGCATCTGGGCCATGATAGACACCGGCACACGCCAACCCGTAGATATCCTCGCTGAACGCGACGGACTCATAAAGGCTTACATCGAGACGGAAAAGCCGTGTCCCATCGAGCCTTTCAAACGTATAAGGGTGGACAAGGATGCCAAGCCCACCGCCACCATTGGCACCCGTTACAGCGACATTGACGTGAACGGGCATGTAAACTCCGTGAAATACATAGAACACATGCTGGATCTGTGGCCGCTCGAATGGTACAGACGCCACCGGCTCACGCGCCTTGACATTGCCTACACCGCCGAAACGCACTTCGGCGACCGCCTGCATTTCATAGTACAGGATTGTGGCAACAGTGAATTCAACATACAGGCAATGAAGCAGGCACCCGACAGCGACATCCTGAAAGAAGCATGTCGGGGAAAGCTGACATTCAAGGATTTATAAGGAATTATCGCTGTCCGTTAAAACTTTTAGAATTGCTGCCATTTGCTTCTAAACCAAAGATTGAGAAATCAAGAACTTGTAGGGGCTTGCTTTAAGGTCGGGCGGGATGCCCGACCCCTACTGAAATGTCAATGTATTATTACTGATGTTTAACTTTGAAAGACATGTACGCGATAATGTTGAAGAACAACGGTTCACAAGATATTTAGGACACTATTGCTGACGGACAGCACGAAAAAAATCCCCGACGCAAGCCGTATGCACTGCGCCAGGGATTGGAACAAGGTTTTGGTTTATGTATAGCGGCCTGCGCTTTATTACTTCGTTATGTCATTGAACGTTGCAACACGGTTGAACTCAACCTGTTCAAAGAGCTTGTCTGTCGCACCCATACCGGTAGCCTTCAGACGGTCGGCAGAAATCTTGTACTTCTTGACAAGCGCCTGCTTTACAGCCTCGGCACGGGCAGTGGAAATCTTCTCGTTGATTTCCTTCGAACCTTCCGGAGAAGCGTAGCCCTTGATTTCAACCTTGGCATCTTTATGGTTTTTCATGTAGTTGGCAATAAGCTCTATCGGGGCATACTGCGCAGCATCGATGGTTGTCTTTCCCTGACGGAAAAGCACTGTGGGCTGCAGGTTTGTAGCCGTTGCAGGCTTCACATATACGGGCTGGCTCTTCTTCGTGTTGCACTCGTCAAGAGCGTTCTGAAGGTCGCTAATGGTCTTGTTCTTGCCCGCAATCTCTGAGTTTTTGCCGTCAAGTTCGCCGCGCAGACTGTTCACCTGTGCGTTGAGGGCGTCGATTTCAGACTGGTCGCGCAGTGTTGCGACAGTGAAGTTGTGCGTGCCGTTGCTGTTTCTGAACTTGTAAACCAATCCGGCATTGAGCTGTACGGCAGAGCGGTTGATGTTGTACTGCACATCCTGATAGCCGTCGCCGTTGAGAGCGTAGATGATTGAAGGCTCAATGTAAAGCTGCCAGGCCTTTGCCTTGCCGAGGTTGAAGGCAAAATCGATGCCCACCTTGGATGTGAGGTTGTCTTGTTTCCAGTCGCTTGTAGGACTGCCGAAGCGGTGTCCCCAACCCATTCCATAAAGTGCGATCACCTCGAAGCAACGCGGTGTGCCCTTGTAGGTGCCGAACCAGTTGCTGAGGTTCACTGTTCCGAGGAGCGAGGTGTTGAGAGCGTTTACAAATGTACCTGTGGTGAAGCCGTTTGTAGTCTTGAAATAGGCGTTGCTCTCCACTGCCATACCGAACACCGGCGTGAAGTTGCGGCCGAGACGGATGCCGAAGTTAGGAGTGAGATCCTGTGCCCAAGAAGCATGGCCTGTGGTTTTCGTGGCTACGCCGGCGTTAATGCCAAGGTAGAAGTTGTCGAAAGTCTTGCTTTCTGTCACTGTCTGTGCAGATGCAGACACTGCCATCAGGGCAGCCGCGAACAATGATGTAATCTTTTTCATAAATAAAATTGCTTTTAATGATGTCAATCTTTATTGTAATCCGACTGCAAAGTAAAGGATTTTTTGATTAAAGGCAAAAACATATTCCATTAATTTGAAATAACGGACACAAAATGGGTATTTTGTAGTAGTTCTCATGTCCTTTTTTATCATTTCCCGGCACATTTCCCGGTTCCTTGCGACAAAACCGTGCGCACAATGGCGTTGTTTCCCACGCAAAAGGGCTGAAAGCATCACTGCTCCCAGCCCCCAAGAATTAGAGAGTTATCAGTACTTATGCGATAAATCCGCAAAGTTTTCAAAATCAATCTGCCACTAATGGCTTTTTGGCCATTCGGCTCTTTATAGATTAAGGTCTCTACTCGTCATGCCGACGGCACATCAGTCCATCTTCTGCATGATGTTCATGCCTTCCTCCACGGCCTGCATGTTGAGAGGTATCAGACCGTGATGACGCTCGGGGAGCGTCTTGTAAAGAGCCTTGTTCAGACCCTTGGTGCTCACGATGGGGCAAACTTTAAGCAGTCCGCCGAGCACAATCATGTTGAACACCTTGGAATTCTTCATTTCTGCCGCCTTGTCCATGGCATCGATGCGATAGACGCTGATGTCCTTGCGTGTAGGCGGATTGATAATTCCGAAGCCGTCGTAAATGAGAATGCCGCCCGGCTTCACCTTCGGTTCAAACTTGTCGAGCGAAGGCTGGTTGAGCACGATGGCCACATCGTATTGGCTGAGGATGGGCGACGAGATGCGCTCGTCGCTCACTATGACGGTGACATTAGCCGTTCCGCCACGCTGTTCGGGACCGTAAGCGGGCATCCATGTCACTTCCTTGTCTTCCATAAGCCCGGAGTAAGCAAGAATCTTGCCCATAGAGAGCACACCCTGTCCTCCGAAACCTGCTATAATGATTTCTGCTTTCATAGGTTTGTCGTATCTTTTAAGTCGCCCTTAGGGTATTGTTTGAACATATTTTCTTCCATCCACTCGTAGGCTTTCACCGGACTGAGTTTCCATCCACTGTTACATGTGGCGACAATCTCCACCAATGACGAGCCCTTTCCCTCCATAGAGGCAGTGAATGCCTTTTTTATGGCGGCCTTGGCCTTGCGTATTGACGCTACGCTCTCCACGCTCTGGCGTGTCACGAAGCATGTGCCCGGCAGTGTCACCGCCATTTCCGAAAGGTTGAGCGGATAGCCATGCAGCTGCGGGTCGCGTCCGTAGGGACATGTCGAAGTCTTCTGTCCGATAAGGGTTGTGGGTGCCATCTGTCCGCCAGTCATGCCGTAGATGGCGTTGTTTATGAAGATGAGCGTAATGTTCTCGCCACGGTTGAGCGCGTGTATGCTCTCCGCCGTACCGATGCACGCCATGTCGCCGTCGCCCTGATAGGTGAACACGAGGCGGTCGGGCCACAGACGCTTGATGGCAGTGGCAAGAGCGGGAGCGCGTCCGTGCGCAGCCTCATGCCAGTCTATATCAATGTAATTATAGGCGAAGACTGCGCAGCCCACAGGACTCACGCCGACTGTCTTTTCCTGCATGCCCATTTCGGCAATGACCTCAGCCACAAGCTTGTGCACCATACCGTGCGAACAGCCTGCACAATAATGCATGTGGGTGTCGTTGAGAAGTTCCGGCTTGCTGTAAACCAGGTTCTCGGGTGATATTATGTCGTTCATACCAATTTCTCCTTTAATACTTTAACCATTTCTTCGGGCTCAGGCACGATACCGCCAAGTCGGCCGTAGTGTACAACAGGTGTTGCACCGTTTACGGCAAGACGCACATCATCCACCATCTGTCCTGCGTTGATTTCGGCTACAAGTATGCCTTTCACATCCTTTGCAGCGGCAGCGATTTCTTTTTCGGGGAAAGGCCACAGGGTTATAGGGCGTAAAAGTCCCACCTTCATGCCTTCGGCACGCGCCATCTCGATTGCCTTTTCTGCAATACGCGCTGCACTTCCGAATGCGACAATCATGTATTCGGCATCGTCCATATACTTGGTTTCGTAGCGGACCTCGTTCTCACGGATGGTTTGGTACTTCTCCTGCAAATGCAGATTGCGCTGCTCCATCACCTCAGGCTTGAGTTCAAGCGAAGTGATGACATTGATTTTGCGCATTCCCTTGCGACCGTTTGCAGCCCAAGGACACTCTTTGAGGATCTGTTCTTCGGTACGGCGTGGCTTCATCGGCGGCAACACCACCTTTTCCATCATCTGTCCTATCACGCCGTCGCTGAGGATCATGACCGGCGTGCGGTACTTGAATGCAAGTTCAAAAGAGAGATCCACGAAGTCGGCCATCTCCTGAACCGAGTTTGGAGCAAGCACGATGATATAATAGTCGCCGTTGCCTCCGCCCCGTGTCGCTTGGAAATAGTCGCTCTGTGAAGGCTGGATCGTTCCCAGTCCCGGACCTCCGCGCTGCACATTGACGATGACTCCCGGCACTTCTGCACCTGCCATGTAGGAAATTCCCTCCTGCATGAGCGACACACCGGGGCTCGACGAAGAGGTGAGCACCTTTTTGCCTGAGCCGCCGCCACCGTAAATCATGTTGATAGCAGCCACTTCACTCTCTGCCTGCAACACTACCATGCCTGTGGTTTCCCATGGCTTCAGTTCGGCAAGCGTTTCAATAACTTCTGTCTGTGGGGTGATGGGATAGCCGAAATAACCGTCCGCACCACACCTGATGGCAGCGTGAGCAAGAGCCTCGTTGCCTTTCATAAGTTTTACTTCCTGTTCTGCCATAGCAATTAATCCTCCATTTTTTTCCTGTAAACCGTGATGCATCCGTCCGGACACACTATTCCGCACGAAGCACAACCAATGCACTCTTCAGGATGCACGGCCTCTGCATACGGATAGCCGTGCACATTGACGGCCTTCCGGGCGAGGGCAATGACATCTTTGGGGCAAGCCACCACACATAGCGAGCAGCCTTTGCAGCGGTCGGTATTGACCACTATGGCACCTTTGATTTTTCCCATGTTAGTAAGTTTTTAAGTGAAACTGCATCGGCAGGTGTGCTTTCCCATGCTGCAAGAGTATATGGGCTGCGCAAGAGCAAACGCTGTCTCTATATTTATTTAAGGGTTGTAAAAGTCCTTGCAATAGAAGCTGAGAATGTCATCAAGCATCTTTTTTGCCTCAACGGCGGGCGACTCGGGGTCGAGTGCCATTGCTTCCAGATAGCTGTCAAGCGCATGCTTCCAGTCGCCTTTGCGCCGATACTCGTTGCCAAGGTTGTAAAATTCTTCAGCCGTCACTTGTAAAATTCCTTTTTATAAGCCGACAAAGTGTTCTTCATAAGCGAGCAGATAGTCATAGGCCCCACTCCTCCCGGAACGGGAGAGATGAAAGAGCATTTCGGAGCGACTTCACTGTACTTCACATCGCCGTTGAGGCGGTAACCACTTTTACGGGTAACGTCGGGCACACGGGTGGTGCCCACATCAATTACAACAGCTCCGTCCTTCACCATGTCGGCCGTAACGAAGTCGGGGCGGCCTATTGCCGCCACTACGATGTCGGCCTTGACGCATTCCTCCTTGAGATTGGCGGAGTGAGAATGGCACACTGTCACCGTGGCGTCGCCATAGCGTTTCTGCATCATCAACTGCGCCATCGGATTGCCCACGATGTTACTTCTGCCGAGCACCACGCATTTCTTGCCCGAGGTCTGTATGCCGTAACGCTGCAAAAGCGTCATTATTCCGAGAGGAGTGGCAGAGATAAAGCACGGCAGGCCTATCACCAGACGACCCACATTGACGGGATGAAAGCCATCGACATCCTTGCGGTAGTCGATTGCCTCTATCACTTTTTGCCCGTCAATATGCTTTGGGAGCGGCAGCTGCACGATAAACCCGTCAATGGCAGCGTCGTCGTTCAAGCGGCCTACACAATCCAGGAGTTCCGCTTCCGTCACATCGTCCTCATAGCGAATGAGCGTCGATTCAAAGCCGCACTGTTCACATGCCATGACCTTGTTCTTGACATAGGTTTCCGAACCGCCGTCGTGTCCCACCAATACGGCAGCCAGATGCGGACGACGCCCGCCTCCTGCCACGATGGTTTCCACCTCGTTTGCGATTTCCTGCTTTATTGCTGCAGCCGTAGCTTTACCGTCAATAAGTTGCATATTGCCTTTTAATTAAATAAATTTAAAGTTGCCGGCATTTTACCTGTAAGTGAAAGCCAAGTGCACCGGCACTTCATTCCACGACCGTGGCAGTTTCATGTTCCTCCGACTTCTATAAATTCCGGATACCCGAATTAGAATTTCGGCATTCCGGGCATTCCTTTCATCTTGCCCATCATACCTGCCATTTTCGCCATGTTGGTACCCGTCACCATCTTCATCATCTTGCGTGTCTGGTCGAACTGCTTTATGAGCCGGTTCACATCCTGAATGTTTGTGCCGCTACCCTTTGCTATACGCATACGGCGGCTTTGGTTCAGAATCTCAGGGTTGGCACGTTCCTTCAGCGTCATGCTCTTGATTATGGCCTCGATTCCCTTGAAGGCGTTGTCGTCTATATCGACATCCTTTATGGCTTTACCCACTCCCGGAATCATGGCGGCAAGATCTTTGAGGTTTCCCATCTTCTTTATCTGTTCAATCTGTCCGAGGAAGTCGTTGAAATCGAACTTGTTTTTCTGGATCTTCCTTTGCAGACGGCGTGCCTCTTCCTCATCGAACTGCTCCTGTGCACGTTCCACAAGGCTCACGATGTCACCCATTCCGAGTATTCGGTCGGCCATGCGTGAAGGATGGAAAACATCGATCGCCTCCATTTTCTCGCCTGTTCCCACAAACTTGATGGGCTTTGTCACGACAGTACGGATGGAGAGTGCGGCACCGCCGCGGGTGTCGCCG
Source organism: bacterium (assembly GCA_963599085.1). Classification (GTDB taxonomy): domain Bacteria; phylum Bacteroidota; class Bacteroidia; order Bacteroidales; family Bacteroidaceae; genus Prevotella. The sequence continues at coordinate 59,204 of CAVBVK010000004.1, forward strand.
TCGAGTTTTGTGAGCACCACTCCGTCGAAGTCAAGGCGGTCGTTGAACTCCTTTGCGGTGTTCACCGCGTCCTGACCTGTCATAGAATCCACCACGAAAAGTGTCTCATCGGGATTGACGGCGTTCTTGAGATTGTAAATCTCGGTCATCATCTCCTCATCGACAGCGAGGCGTCCCGCCGTATCGACAATCACCACATCGTAGCCCTTGGCCTTGGCTTCACGGATAGCGTTGCCTGCTATCTCCACCACGTTCTTGTTGTCGGGCTCGGAATAGACGGGCACGCCCACCTGTTCTCCCACCACCTTGAGCTGGTCGATAGCCGCAGGACGATAGACATCGCATGCCACGAGCAGAGGGTTCTTGCGCTGTTTCTGTTTGAGCATGTTGGCAAGCTTTCCGCTGAAAGTGGTCTTACCCGAGCCTTGGAGTCCGCTCATGAGCACGATTGATGGGCGGCTGTTGAGGTGAAGCTCTGCCGCTTCGCCTCCCATGAGTTCCGCCAGCTCGTCATGCACAATCTTCACCATAAGCTGACCGGGCTTCACCGCCGTGAGTACATTCATTCCGAGTGCCTTTTTCTTCACGGTGTCGGTGAATGTCTTTGCCACCTTATAATTTACGTCGGCATCAAGCAACGCGCGTCTTACATCCTTCAAGGTTTCGGCTACATTTATTTCCGTAATCTTGCCTTCACCTTTCAATATCTTGAAACTGCGTTCCAGTCTGTCGCTTAAATTTTCGAACATATATAATTCAGAATTTAATTTGTTATTGTACAAATAGGGAGGGGAGCATTTCATACCGTGCAAGCCGCTCCCTCACACTGCAAAAGTAAGCAATAATTGACGAAACGGAAAGACAATTGTAAGTTATTTAATGTATTTTAAAACTGTTTCCGCACAAAATTTCCTTTCACTGGCGGGCAGAGCGTAAGAAAATGTGCATTATGACAGCACCACATTGCCGTCCTCGGCATAAATCGTCTCTTCCCCGATGAGACATTCGAGAGCTTCGCCAAGGACATCGCGCGGGATGCCGAGCGAAAGCAGTGAGGCTGCGGCGTGGGGCTGCCTGTCGGCAAGGAATGCGAGAATGGCGGTCTTGGCGCGGTTGGCGCGCGACTCTTTTGCGGCGTTCTTCATCCGGCTGCTGCACACGTCGCAGTGTCCGCAATCCGCGGTTTTCTCCTCGCCGAAGTAGCGCAAGAGCTGGCGACTGCGGCATACATCGCTGTTGGTGGCGTAGCTCACCACTGCCATTACATTCTTCTCGAACTGCACCTTGCGCTCTTCATACACCGAAGGCGGTATCACGAGCATCCCGGTTTCCACACGGTCGGTGAGATAAGTGACGGTGGGCATACGGCGTTGCGGAATGAAATGCACTATGCGGCGCATGCTCAGCCCTTTCAGCACGAGATACACCTGCTGCGTTGTCAACCCTGCCTTGCTTGCGATGTTGTCCTCGTCGATGAAGACATAATCCACGAAGAGCCCCGAGTAATTTCTCAACAGTGCCATGATGACGGCATCCTCCATGGGCGAAAGGTCGGTGAGACGGTAGAGCAGGTCGCGGTCGAGCGTGAAACGCAAGCGTGCCTTCAGGTCGGGGTCGGCATCGTAGTCGAAGTAACCGGCATTGCTCAGTATGTGCAACGCCGAATCGACAGTGAGCGGATAATGGTGGAACGCACGGCAGAACTTGTCGGTATCAAAAGCGAAGACATGCCCTCCCCCACTGCCTGTGCCTATCTGGAAGAAATAGGCGATGTGCTCGTAGATGTCGGCGATGAGTTTCTTGGGCGGATATTCGTTGTCGATGCGCCGTTCAAGCTTGCGGTGGTCGGACGAATTGTAAAGCAGTACGGCATACGACCTGCCGCCGTCTCTACCCGCACGGCCCGCCTCCTGGAAGTAGGCTTCAATGGAGTCGGGGCAGTCGATGTGTATCACGAGGCGCACATCGGGCTTGTCAATGCCCATTCCAAAAGCGTTTGTCGCTACCATGACACGTTTCTCCCCGCAGCTCCAGTCCTTCTGTCGCACGTCCTTCACGGAATTGTCGAGTCCGGCATGGTAGAACGTGGAGCTTATGCCGTGCCCTTCAATGAATTTACTCACCTCCTTGGAGCGGTCGCGGCTGCGCACATAGACAATGGCACTGCCTTCGATGGAGTTGAGTATGTGTATCATCTCATCGGGCTTGTTCATGGTCTGGCGCACAATGTACGACAGGTTCTTGCGCTCAAAACTCATGCGGAACACGCACTCCTTACGGAACTCGAGGCGTGCCTGTATGTCGGAAGTCACCCTTGCAGTGGCGGTGGCAGTGAGGGCGAGAACAGGAGCATCGGGCTTCAGGCGGCGTATGTCGGCAATGTGCAGGTAGGACGGGCGGAAATCGTAACCCCACTGACTGATGCAGTGAGCCTCATCGACGGTGATGAAACTCACGTTGATGCGGCGGAGCTTCACCTTGAAGAATTCCGAGCCTATACGCTCGGGCGAGACATACAGTATCTTGGTGTTGCCCATGATGCAGTTGTCGAGTACCGTAACCGTCTCGCGCCGTGTCATACCCGAGTAAATGGCCGACGCAATTATGCCGCGTCGGCGCAGTGCCATGACCTGATCCTTCATCAGGGCTATGAGCGGCGTTATGACAATGCACACGCCTTCCTTGGCAAGGGCAGGCACCTGGAACGTGAGCGACTTGCCGCCGCCTGTCGGCATGAGTCCCAGAGTGTCGTTGCCATCGGCTATACTGCGTATGATATCGCGCTGGATGCCACGGAAGCCGGAGTAACCCCAGTTGTCGTGCAGGATTTTCAGATATGCTTTCTCGTCGTAGCCCGGCATGTTTGTTTTTATATGTGAAAAGGTCGTATTCTGACAGCTTCTCTAACAAGCTTTGTTTGAGAAATCGGGAAGATGGCTTTGTCCGGAAACGCGAATTGCCGTGACACGAAACCGCATGATTTCCTGCCACGGCAACACATTACGTTCAGAGTTCGTCCTCTTCCGTAGGCCGTATGTCCTCAATCTGGAGCTGCACCAGATTGCGCTTGAACACATTGTCCTCAAGCGTATAGGCGATGTCGAAACTGCGCTTCGACTTGATGTATCTGGCTGACGCGCTCTGTCCGAAGGCTATTCCGTTCACCACATCGCTCGACTTGGAATCGACGAGTTCGAGCTTGATGTGCTCTTGTTCGCGTCCCACCACCTTGCTTGTGCCGTAGTCATAGACACCGACAGTGCAGAACACCGGCTTCATGTTGCATGGCCCGAACGGGGCAAAACGTTTCAGGTCGTTATGCAGACGCTTCGTGATGTCCTTGAAATCGATTACGGCATCTATGCGCAGGTTGGCCTCCGTCTGCTCCGGCAGTATGTGCTCGTCCACATATTGCTGGAAGCGTTTGCGGAAAACGGGGATGTCGTCCCAGCGCAGGGTGAGTCCGGCAGCATAGGTGTGACCGCCGAAATTCACGAGTAAGTCGCGGCAACTCTCTATCGCCGAATACACATCGAACCCCGTGACACTGCGTGCCGAGCCAGTGGCAAAGTCGCCGTCGCGTGTGAGCACCACCGTCGGGCGGAAGTAGATTTCCGTCAGCCGGGAGGCGACAATTCCTATGACGCCCTTCTTCCAGTTGGCATCGTAGAGCACGATGGACGACTGGTGGCGCTGGCTTTCAAGGCGCGACACGATGTGGTTGGCCTCCTCGGTCATCTGTTTGTCAATGTCCTTGCGCTTTTCGTTGTAGCAGTCGATGTGCTTTGCCTTGCTGAGCGCGCTCGAAAAATCCTTCTCCACGAGCAGATCGACACTTTCCCTGCCGCTCTCCATACGCCCCGACGCATTGATGCGCGGGCCTATTCTGAAGATGATGTCGCTCATTGAAAGTTCGCGCCCGTTGAGTCCGCAGACATCGATAATGGCTTTCAGGCCTATGCTCGGATTTTGGTTGAGTATTTTCAGACCGTGGTATGCAAGTATGCGGTTCTCGTCTGTCACGGGAACGATATCGGCAGCGATGCTCACGGCACACATGTCAAGCAGCGGGGAGAGGCGCGAAAAGGGTATGCCGTTGTTCTTTGCAAAAGCCTGCATAAGCTTGAAACCTACGCCGCAACCGCACAGATGCTTGAACGGATAGGTGTCGTCCTTGCGCTTGGGGTTGAGAATGGCAACGGCAGGAGGCAGTATTTCGTCAGGCTTGTGGTGGTCGCAGATGATGAAATCGATGCCGAGACTCTTGGCATAAGCTATCTCATCAACGGCCTTTATGCCGCAGTCGAGTATTATTATGAGCTTCACTCCTGCCTCATGGGCATAGTCTATTCCCTTCATGCTAACCCCGTAGCCTTCATCGTAACGGTCGGGGATGTAGTATTCAATGTTGGAGTAGAACTGCTGTATAAACTTATATACCAATGCCACGGCCGTACATCCATCCACATCATAGTCACCATAGACCATGATGCGCTCCTTGCGCCCCATGGCATCGTTGAGCCTGTCCACCGCCATGTCCATGTCTTTCATCAGGAACGGGTTTATCAGGTCGGCAAGCTGTGGATGGAAGAAACGCTTTGCCGCCGGCTCTGTGGTAATGCCACGCTGCAACAGCAGTTGTGCAAGAATGGGACTGATGCCCAGCTTCGTCCCCAATTCTTCGGCAAGTTGCCTGTCTTTCGGCATAGGCGGCGTGTAATTCCATTTGAATAGCATTTATTTCGTCTTTTTTGTTTCTTTGATTCAAGGTGGTTTGCCTATCAGGGGTAGGAATAATCGTTGTCTCCGGCTGCAAGGGGATGCTTTCTTGGCATGGTAAGCCGCAGGTGTGCGAAAGGGCAAACCGCCTGTAAAATTACAAAATAAAAACGGAACAATAAAGAAATGCGTGCTAATTATAACAAAATAATCCCCATGAATGTGCAAGAAATGTATTGCAGCATTCACAGGGATTAAGTCGAACCGCCGTGTTTCCGGCGGATATGTGTGTTTTAAGATGCCGTTTGTCAGTCGCCGATGCCTTTCTTGACAACAGCCTCTTCCATCTTCTTCCGGATGTCGGCAGGGATGGCGTTCTTGTTCACCATATAGTCCATGGTGTTGGCAACGATGAAGTTCTTTGTCATGTACCAGATACCCTTGTAGTCGCCTGTCTCACCCCAAGAGTTCTTCACCATGTAGTACTCCTTGCCGTTCTGATCCTTTGCGATGCCGAAGATGAGCATTCCATGGTCGTCGGTGAGTTCCCAGTTGTCGAAACGCTCCTGACGCTGTACGGGAGTGGGCTCGAGTTCGGGAACGGTGCAGCCCAGAGAGTCAATGAGGCTTGTGCGCTTTGCGGGAGTAAGTTTAAGCCAATGTGCCATGTCACTGCCAGAAAGGCTCTCTGCCTTCTTTGTGTCCACAAAGTAAGCCAAGCCCTTGCGAGTGAAGCCCGGTTCGCTGACATCGCCGCCCCAGGCCACTGTGTAGCCGTTCATAACGGCATTGTCGATGATGCGTGCCATGTCTTCCATAGGCAAGTTCCATGACAACGGGTTGCGCCAGTTGTCCTGTACCTCGACAGGGTACTGTGAGTAGTAAGGATGGTGTGTGTAGCTTGTAACGGTAACATAGTCGTTCCAGTCGAGGCCGAGGCTTGCGGCAAACTGCTTCGGGGTATATTCCTTGCCCTCGTAAGTGAACTTCTCGGGGCATTGGCCAAGGTAAGCGTCGAGGATACCCTGCAATCCCACCTTCCATTGGTTTGAGAGTTTCTTCTCTTTGGTCTTGGAGATGCCGGCAACGTAAGGCTCGAGCTGTCCGAAAAACTCATTGAAGTTGTTAAGGGAGTCGCCGTAGAGCGAGCCCGGGAAAGGCATGGCGTCTTCCGGACAGATACCGTGGTTTTTCAGGACAGAGAGCACATCGTAAGCCGAACCGCCCTGCGAGAACTGGCAGTCGCCGTGCAGGCGCACCACCTGAATGGCGCGTTCCATGTAGTTCTTGTTGGCAACGAACGACTCGCAAAGGTCGTATGTCTTGCCTGTCGCCTTGAGGATTTCTGCCTCAAAGAACGAGAGCGTCGAGTAGTCCCAGCATGTTCCGCTACGGTTCTGGTCCTTGATACTTGTGATAGGGTTCTCTTTCACCACGGTGAACACCGGTTTGTTGCTTTTTACAGCCTTCTTGGGCTTAGCGTTTACGCCTGTCGCGAGAACAGCGAGAAGCGCAAGAGTCAAGATTTTTTTCATTTTTCTTTACTATATTATCTTATTTAAGTTTACAATCCGTTTTCCATTTTTTCATTCTCAATCCCCGGCCATGAACGCCTCGACATCCTTAGGATGATAAGGTATGCGCTCCTTGCCTATGAAGCGGCAACCGTCCTTTGTGATGAGGACATCGTCTTCAAGGCGTATGCCTCCGAAGTCCTTGTAGGTCTCAATCCTGTCGAAATTGAGGAATTCCTTGCAGTGTCCCGAAGCCTTCCAGTCATCGATAAGGGCAGGAATAAAGTATATTCCGGGTTCATCGGTAACGACAAAGCCCTCTTCAAGACGGCGTCCCATGCGCAGACAGTTGGTCCCGAACTGGTCAAGGCGCGGACGGGTTTCCTCGTCAAAGCCCACGTTTGTCTGGTCAAGGTTCTCCATATCGTGCACATCCATGCCCATCATGTGTCCCAGTCCGTGCGGCAGGAACATGGCGTGTGCGCCAGCAGCCACGGCTTCGTCGGTGTCGCCCTTCATCAAGCCAAGTTCTTTCAGGCGGTCGGTCATAAGCCGGCATACAGCAAAATGAACATCCATATATTTCACTCCGGGCTTTGCCACATCAAGCACATAGTCGTGGCAAGCCTCAACTATACTGTATATCTCGAGCTGACGCTGCGTGAACTTTCCATTGACAGGATATGTACGGGTGTTGTCCGAGCAGTAGTTGTCGATGGTTTCGGCTCCTGCGTCGCACAAAGCAAGCCTGCCGCTTTCAAGAACATCCATCGACGGGTTGCCGTGCATAATCTCACCGTGCTGGCTGAATATTGTGGGGAAGCTCACCGCAGCACCGTAAGAGTGTGCCACACCGTCCACCTGGCCGCCGATATACTTCTCTGTCAAGCCCGGTTTTGTAAGGCGCATAGCTGTCGTGTGCATTCGGTAGCCTATCGTTGCGGCACGCTCCAGCTCCTCTATCTCCTGCCGTTCCTTTGTGGAACGCATTTTCACGACAGCCTTTATCAGCTCCATGCTTGCCGATTCCTTCTGCTGCACAGGATGGATGCCGAGCAAATCGAATATCTGAAGCTTTATGTCGTGACGGTAAGGAGGCAGGAAATGTATGCGCCGTTTCTGTCTCATGGCGTCGTTGCAGATTGTCTTCAGGCTCTTCATGGGCGCAGTGTTTGCCACTCCTACGCTATCCGCCATGTCGTGCACACTATCGACACTGCCATACCACACGATATCCTCGATGTCAATGTCATTGCCCACAAGGGTCTCGGTGTTGTTGTCAATGTCGATCACGCCCACGAGCCCGTCGCGGTTAAGCCCGAAATAATACAGGAACGACGAGTCCTGACGGAACGGGTAATACCCGTTTGAGGGATAATTGTACGGCGACTCGTTGTTGCCGAAGAGTATGATGATGCCGTTCTTTACAAGTTCTTTCAGCTTGACGCGACGGCTAACGTAGGTTGCTTTATCAAACATGGTGGTCGTTTATGGTGTGTTCAGTAAATTTCATGCCTGTGCTTTGCAAAGATAATGCAAATAAAGGACAACTCAAAACATAACAACAGCTTTTCGCTTACAGATGCCTGCTTTGTTGGGAAAAATGCCCGTTTGGCCCTGCGTTTGTGGTTATGGGCAGAGTTTCTGTCGGTTGCCGTCCCCCACACACTTTTTCCGCCATGCCATAAACCAAATGCCGGTAAGCATTGCACACACAAAACTGATGGCATACGACAGATTCCAGTCAAGATTGAAGCTGTATTGATCGACGCACAGATAGCAGACACATACGGCAACCATGAACATTCCAGGCAGAAGCGCGATATAATATGGCTTGTTCCGTTTTGCCAGATATATTGCGATCGTGAAGAATGTGAATATGGAGAACGTTTGGTTGAACCATGCGAAATATCGCCACAAGACATCAAACTTGACGAACAGTAAGATTATGCTTATGACAAACACCGGCATGCAAATCAAGATGCGCTTCAAAACTTTGTCCTGCTTTATTTTGAGCATGTCAGCCAATATCAGGCGTGCGCAGCGCAACGCAGTGTCACCGGTGGTTATAGGCGCGATGACGACACCGAGAATGGCCAGCACTGCCCCAAACGACCCGAGCCAGCTGTTGCATATCCGATTGACAAAAATTGCCGGGTTTATGGTTCCGCTGTCGTCGAGCATGGCATTATATATCTTTTCGTATGGAGTGTTGCCTGCCACATCAAGTTCATTGGCAAACTGCAAGGCAGCTGCCGCCCATATCAATGCTATCACGCCCTCGGTTATCATCGCACCGTAGAACACCCGCCTGCCGTAGCGTTCATTTTTGATGCAGCGTGCCATCAGCGGACTTTGTGTGGCGTGGAAACCACTGACGGCGCCGCAGGCTATGCAGATACACATGCAAGGGAAGACAGGAAGACTTCCGCCGGGGTAGTGGTTTTCAAAAGCGTCGGTTATTTCGGGTATCGGGGTGCCACTGTGCAGGAACACGCCGGCAAAGATGCACACCGCCATAAATATGAGCACAACGCCGAACACGGGGTATATCTTTCCTATAATCTTATTTATCGGGAGTGTTGCGGCGACCAAATAATAAAGGAATATCATCACCACCCAGAACAGATAGCTGTTGCCTGCAATACCGGCGGTGAGGTTGGCAAGCAGTCCTGCCGGGGTCTTTACGAACACGGCCACGACAAGTATCATCAGCAACAGCGCAAGATAACGTTGCGCGTTGCGTGCGAAACTGCCCATCTCGTCGCCTACAATCTCTGGAAGAGAGGCTCCGCCTCGCTTCAACGAAATCATGGCCGCCATGTAGTCGTGGGCAGCTCCGCCGAAGATACATCCCAAAACGATCCAGAAATAGGCCGACGGACCGAACAGCAAGCCCTGTATTGTCCCAAATATCGGGCCTGTGCCTGCAATGTTAAGAAACTGTATGAGAAAAACCTTCCATGTAGGCATAGGCGTGTAATCGACCCCGTCCTGCATGGCATAACACGGTGTGACGCGTTTGGCATCGGGCTGCATGATGCGCTCAACCACTTTTCCATAGATGACATATCCCAAAACAAGACATATCAGACTGACAATGAATGTGTACATAACTGCTTTTGAAAAAATTTCTGCAAAATTACTTTTTTTTACCGAGTGTGGCAAAAGAAAGGACAAAGATTATCAGCGTTTCTTGCGTAAAGTTATTTTGCCGTTTACGAGTTGCCGTTTGCCCGTTTTTTCTTAAATTTGCATATACAAAAGAAATGTATATATGACGATTGACGACAATACCGGGCTTGTGCTCGAGGGTGGTGGTATGCGCGGCGTGTTCACGAGCGGCGTGCTTGACGCTTTTATGAAACACGACTTGTATTTTCATTATGTCGTGGCTGTGTCGGCAGGGGCATGCAACGGCATGTCGTACATGAGCAGACAGCCAAGACGTGCAAGAGTGTCGAACATCGATTATCTGGCACGTTACAACTACATCGGATTGCGGCATCTTGTAACGCAGGGATGCATCTTCGACACCAAGCTGCTCTACGACAAATTCCCCAACCAATACATCCCTTTCGATTTCGACACCTTTTTCAACAGTCCGGGTACATTCGAAATGGTGACCACCAATTGCCTCACGGGACGCGCCATGTACCTGCATGAGAAGCATGACCGGCAGCGCGCCCTCGATGCCGTGCGCGCGTCAAGCAGTCTGCCGTACATCAGCAAGATAGTGACTGTCGATGGCATCCCCATGCTCGACGGCGGCATTGTAGATAGCGTTCCCGTGATGCGTGCGATGGAAACGGGGCACGGCAAGAATGTGGTCGTGCTGACACGCAACAAAGGTTACCGCTCATCGGGGCACGACCGCAAAATCCCGCATTTCATATACAAGAACTACCCACGCCTGCGTGTGGTGCTGAGCCACCGTATCCAGACTTATAACAGGCAACTTGAACTCATCGACCAACTTGAAGCGTCAGGGCAGATAGTGTGCATACGCCCCGAGCGACCTATGGAAGTGACGCGCATGGAAAAGGACACGGGGAAACTGGAACGCCTATATGAAGAAGGGTTCATGCTCGGCAACAGGTTCTGCGTGGAGCACATGGGAAACAAATGAACGGCACGATGTTCCCGTTGCGTCCGTGAAGCGGTTTCCCGCAGAAAGGCGTTTATTCCTTGGTTTTCTTCTCCACGACGAACTTCCCGTTCTGATCGACGACATACTTCTCGCCCGTCATGCCCACCTTTACCGTGACCCGAAACTGGTGCGGCGTGGCCTCCACTTCCACATTGCTTCCTGCGGGAAGAACGGCAAAATCGGCATCGGTAAGCCCCATTCCGTCAAGCGAACAGATGTAGCTGCCGCATTTCCCCATGCTGTCGAGCTGCTCATAGAACATTGCCCACAACAACCGGTAGGCATCCATATTGTACGGATACACGAAAGAATCGGTGCCCTCGCCCACTGTCTTGGCGGAAAAATGCAGGAACCCCCACTGGTTTGGCATGTGCATATCTATGCGTCCCGTGGGAGTCCATACCCAGTTCTCCTCAGGCCCGCCCTTCTTCAGCCACTGCACGCGCGAGAAATTGAGACGCCATGTGTTGCCTGCCTGCAACGGATTGGTGAAGTTCCTGGTCACAGCCTTGTGTGGAATGGCCATCTCCACGCTCCATGAGCGGTCGCGGTCGGTGGACTTGTTGAGCGTGCCGTCGTGCGACACGGCGAGTTTCAGCCCGGGGCAGTCCCATTGTATGTGGAAATTTCCGCCCGAACGATAGGCGCGGTCGAGCATAAGGTCGAACACGACGCCACGTGCATTGTTCTCTATCTCAAAGTAATTCTGCCCGTCACCCGTCGGGTCGAGGAACACTTCAAAGTCGTTGTCGTGATAGATGATGGTGTCGCGCTGCGTGAGGCGTGCCACGATGTCAGGCTCTTCAAGCACTGCCGACACATACAGATATTCATCGTCCCAAAGCAGACGCGCCTTGGTGTCATAGAGAGGCTTTGGAAAACCCTCGCCGCTTATATCGACAAACGACTCCGTTGGGGCGGCCTTCGCCCATGCTTTTTCGTTGAGCTTGCCGTCGATTTTCATCCGTTCCGTGGTGCGGTAGCACACATAATGGCGCGGTGTGGACAGTTGCCGGGCATACTTTTTGAGAAGTCCGTCCTGCGCATGAGCCGACAGCGACACGGCACAAGCCATGAACATTGCGGCAAAAACGTTTTTCTTCATTTCCTGTAAGTTTTATTTGTCTAACAAATCGGGGCGCAGACGCTGCGTGCGCTCCATTGCCTGTTCCATTTCCCACGACTTTATCTTCGCCTCGTTTCCGCTCAGCAGGATGTCGGGCACACGCCAACCCTTATAGTCGGCAGGGCGCGTATAGATGGGAGCGGAAAGCATGTCGTCCTGAAAGCAGTCGCTGAGCGCACTCTGTTCGTCGCCGATCACACCGGGGACGATGCGCACAATGGCATCAGCCATCACTGCGGCGGCAAGTTCACCACCCGTAAGCACATAGTCGCCGATGCTTATCTCGCGCGTTATGAGGTGGTCGCGCACACGCTGGTCTATACCCTTATAGTGCCCGCAGAGCATGATTATGTTGCCTTTCATCGACAGGTCGTTGGCCAGATGCTGGTCGAACCGTTCGCCGTCGGGAGATGTGTATATCACTTCGTCGTATTCGCGCTCGGCTTTCAATGCCGATATGCAGCGGTCGATTGGCTCGCACTGCATCACCATACCCGCAAATCCCCCGTAGGGATAGTCATCCACACGCCTCCATTTGTCCGCCGAATAGTCGCGCAAGTTGTGCAGATGAATTTCCGCCAGCCCTTTCTTTTGGGCACGGGCGAGTATCGACTCGTTGATGAAGCCCTCAAGCATTTCGGGCAAAACGGTTATAATGTCTATTCTCATATCAGTGGAAGGAGAACGTTTCCATCCTCTTTATGCTCGTTTTATAATGTCCGTACTGTTATGTTTGCCATGGCAAATTTACGAAAATTCATTCATTCCACCAAAACAGCCGTTGATAATCATGCCGTCGCGCCGCAATGTCACATGCGGCAGGCAGAGGGTTTCACCTGTCCACCCCGAGTCCGAAAAGTGCGAAGTCGGCACGCAACGGGTCGTCGGGAAACACTTCGAGCATCGCCTCCGTGAGGCGTCGGGCAGCATTCATCGATGCCGTACGGCTGCTGAGCAGCCCCATTGCGCGCGCTTCCTGCAACACATGGGTGTCAAGTGGCATTATGAGTGTGCGGCGGTCGATGATGTCCTGCCACAGCCCCAAGTCCACCGGCGAGCCGCTGCGCACCATCCATCTGAGGAACATACACACCCTTTTGCAAGCCGACACCGCATTTTTTGGCACCACCTTGCTTGCGTCGTGTGCGGCGAAGTAGCGGCAGATGGCCGCCACCGCATCCGTTCCCGTGGCGGCATTGCGCCGGATATACTCCTTCATGCGTCCATACTCGCAGAGCATCGCCTCGTAAGCCGCCAGCAGACAGCACATGTCATGGAAGGTGTAGAGGCGGTAGAAGCAGTTGGCCGTGTCGGGAACGGCGGCACGCCAAGCTCCCGACTGCACCCAACGGTGCACGTCACCGTGCGAGGCGTTAAGCAGGCTCTGTATCTTAGGGAAGAACTGCCTGCGCGAGCCGTAGCTCAGGCACGACGCGATGAAGGCCATCGCCTCCCGGTTGTCAGCCCCTTCGACACTGTGCATGAAGCAGCTCGGGTCGGCTTTCAGGAAGTCGGCAGTCTCATATTTGTCCGCCAATGCTATTATGCGTTGCCTTGTCTCTTTTTCCATACATTACACATTATTTATTATATAGAGGCTGCGCAAGGCGGCTTGGTGCCTTGTCCGGCTTTCTTACGGAATGCCGCCATGACGCAATCGACAGCACCACAATACGCAGAAATAAAAAAAAGCGACAGCCTTCACAGGCGACCGCTTCAAATCTTCAATAGGTATTAGCCTTTCTTTAAGGTAAAAAGATTGTTTTCAGGATAACTGTTGCAAAGATATCATAAATTTAGGAGTTCGCAAAACTTTTAAGTAAGTTTTTTTGAAAAAATGTACTGTGTTCCCACACAATACTAAAAAAGTGTAAGCGAACATTGCAAAAAACGTTTTTCCCTAACACTTCCCGGCAACAATCTGTAACGCTGCCTAAGTCTGGCACGCCCCGTCGGCAATGTCCGGATGCTTGGAAAAGGGCGTGGCGGGCACGATATTCCGCCCGACAGATGCTTAACTTGCACAGAATTACACATTGTTGAAGAATTATTTGTAATTTTGCCAACAAAGAAATACACATATTATGAACGAAAAGAAAACTCCACGACAACACCGCCTGCTGTTCATCTGCCTCGGCAACATCTGCCGGAGCCCGGCTGCCGAGGGCGTGATGAAGGCTCTCGCAAGTGCCGCAGGACGCAGTGCCGACTTCCACATCGACTCGGCAGGCATAGGCGACTGGCACGCCGGTCAGCTGCCCGACAGCCGTATGCGCAGGCGCGGGGCTCTGCGGGGCTACAACTTCGACAGCCGCGCACGGCAGATACGCCGTTCCGACTTCGCTGATTTCGACCTGCTGCTCGTCATGGACTCCTCCAACTTCACCGCCGTAAGCAGCATGGCGGCATCGCCGCAAGAGCGCGAGAAGGTGGTGATGCTCACCGATTTCCTCACCCGCCACAACAATGTGAAGGCAGTACCCGACCCTTATTACGGCGACGAAACCGACTTCGACTACGCCCTCGACCTCATAGAGGATGCGTGCGGCGGACTTCTCGAAAAACTCGCCTGAAAACCAGAGCGAAACAGGACGGTTTAAAAAGAAGGCTTCTTTACATTGCAAGGAAGCCTTCTTCGCATCACAAAGAAGCTTTGTTTACAATGCAAAGGAGGCTTCTTTTCTACCCCATGACAAAACTGGCTGATATAACGGAAACACCAATGTAAACTGAAATGGTTGCAGTTTTATTCTTTCCTTGCGAATTTGTTGTCATTTAGCAATATTTTTCCACCGAAACCTTACATTATTCAATTTATTTTCGTAATTTTGCGAACGAAAGATACAGACCCGTTCAAATCTTCGACAAAGGTAAAAAGAGAAAAACACACATTGGCATTCAATGTGTAACAACATTCATAAATCCCAAAAATATGAACGCAGCAGAAACCGTGGAGCGTCTGAAACAACGCTTCCCCAACGAGCCTGAGTACATACAGGCCGTAAGTCAGGTCCTCGGCACAATCGAGGACGAGTACAACCGCCACCCTGAATTCGACCGTGCCAACCTCATTGAGCGTCTGTGCATCCCCGACCGCATCGTCTCCTTCCGTGTGACATGGACTGACGACAAGGGCAATGTGCAGACAAACATGGGCTACCGCATACAGCACAACAACGCCATTGGTCCGTACAAAGGCGGCATACGCTTCCACGCTTCGGTGAACCCGTCCATATTGAAGTTCCTCGCGTTTGAGCAGACATTCAAGAACGCGCTAACGACACTGCCCATGGGCGGCGCGAAAGGCGGTTCCGACTTCTCGCCACGAGGCAAGAGCGATGCCGAGGTCATGCGCTTCTGCCAGGCATTCATGAGCGAGCTCTACCGCCATATAGGTCCCGACGAGGATGTTCCGGCAGGCGATATAGGCGTGGGCGGACGCGAAGTGGGATACATGTTCGGGCAGTACAAGAAGCTCACGCACCAGTTTGTAGGCGTACTCACGGGTAAGGGTCTGGAATTCGGAGGCTCGCTCATACGCCCCGAAGCCACAGGTTACGGCAATGTATATTTTCTTGAGAACATGCTGCGCACACGCGGCATCGACATCAAAGACAAGCGTGTGCTCGTAAGCGGTTCGGGCAATGTGGCACAATACACTGTCGAGAAACTCATCGAACTGGGAGCAGTGCCCGTCACGCTCTCCGACTCCGACGGATACATATACGATCCCAACGGCATCGATGCAGAGAAGCTGGCGTTTGTAAAGGAACTCAAGAACGTGGAACGCGGCCGCATACGCGAGTATGCCGAGGAATACGGCGTGAAGTATGTGCCGGGTGCACGGCCGTGGGGCGAGAAAGCGCAGATAGCCATGCCTTCGGCAACACAGAACGAGATAGACGGTGACGATGCTCGCACGCTCGTCTGCAACGGGACAATTGCCGTGAGCGAAGGCGCGAACATGCCTTCCACACCCGAAGCCATCAAGGTGTTCCAGGAAGCAGGACTGCTCTATGCCCCGGGCAAGGCGGCAAACGCCGGCGGTGTGGCAGTGTCGGGACTCGAAATGAGCCAGAACTCCGAGCGTCTGCGTTGGACTTGCGAGGAGGTGGACGGTCGTTTGAAGATGATTATGAATGAAATTCACGAGAACTGCGTGAAGAACGGCACACAGTCCGACGGTTACATCAACTACGTGCGCGGCGCAAATGTCGCCGGTTTCCTTAAAGTGGCGAAGGCGATGATGGCTCAGGGCATCGTGTAACTGCCACCCTCCAAGGAGTGAAGAAGACGGGTGTGCCAGTGTTGACACACCCTCTTTTTCAGAAAAGGAACTCTGCCACAAGCGGCAGATGGTCGCTGAACCCGTCAAGATAACGGGGTCCGAGGTAATTGCGGCGGGGTTGCACACCACCGTATTTTTCGTCTGCTACAAGGAGAAACGGCGCATCGTTCACTCTGCACGCGGTCGCTTTCGGCAGCATAGTGCGGCTCACTATTATATGGTCGAGACTACCCCACTCGCCCTGATAACGGTAAGTGCCGCTGGCTCCGTTGCTGCCTGTCGCCGAAGAGGAAATGTCCACCATGTCGGCAGAGCACACTGTGCGCACGCTTTCAGAGGACGTATAGTCGTTGAAGTCGCCCGCCACTATTATGCTCGCATTCTGTTTCACGCCCCGAACGGAATCGACAAGCTCGCGTATCTGTGCCGCAACCTGCCGGCGGAACGGCCGTGACTGCGCTTCGCCGTCACGACGGCTCGGCAGATGAGCCACAATCACATGGAGGGTGTCGCCCGACGGCACTCTGCCCTCGGCATAAAGCAGGTTGCGGGTGGGGCGCATTCCCCTCACAAGGCGTATGCCTATCTGCCTGTGGGAGAGCAGAGTGAAGGTGAACGGCGAATACATCAGTGCTACATCTATGCCGCGCTCGTCAGGCGACGAGGTCATTACGTATTCGTAGCGGGCCTTGCGCAAGAGGCTGCGGCGTGTCAGGTCGTGCATAACGCTGTCGTTCTCCACTTCGCACAGAGCCACGAGGTCGGGCAGTTGCCAAGGGTTCCCGCCTCCATTTCCGTCTTTCTTCTCGCCGCACGAAACAATAGTCTGCCCCACACGGTTCAATTTCCGCCAGTAACGGGAGCGTGTCCAGTGATACGCCCCGTCAGGAAGAAACTCGGTATCGTTCTTCAACGAGTCGTGACGACAGTCGAAAAGGTTTTCACAATTCAGTTCCACGACCGTGAAAACCGACAACAGAAGCATTGCTATCGACATTGCCTGTGATATGAAACGGTTACTGTAAGCACGGCGGCGTCACGTATTCATTATCTCTATCTGCTGCCGTACGGACTCTTCATGCACTTCCTCGAACACCTTACGCACGAAATCGGAATCCATTCCGCACAAGGCACCTTGCGCACCACGCTTGCTTTGTATCTCATTGTAGCGCACAGTCTGCAACACGGTCATGTTGTGTTCCTTCTTGTATTGGCCTATTTCGCGGCAGACACGCATCCGTTTGGAGAGAAGCTCCATTAGTTGGTTGTCGAGCTCGTCTATCTGTTTGCGCAGTTCATAAATGCCTTCGGTTGTCACTGAGCCGTCGCGGACAACGAGGAGGCCCAGAATGTAGTCGAGGACATCGGGGGTCACCTGTTGTTTGGCATCGCTCCACGCCTCATCGGGCGAACAATGGCTCTCGATGATGAGGCCGTCGAAGCCCAGATCCATTGCCTGCTGGCACAGAGGGGCGATGAGTTCGCGGCGGCCTCCTATGTGGCTCGGGTCGCAGACGATGGGAAGATTGGGTATGCGGCGGCGCAGCTCGATGGGAATCTGCCATGTGGGTGCATTGCGGTATATCTTGTTGTCGTAGCTCGAGAAGCCGCGGTGAACCGCCGCCATGCGTGTTATTCCTGCCTGATTGATGCGTTCCATGGCACCAATCCACAGTTCGAGGTCGGGATTTACGGGGTTCTTCACAAGCACGGTAGCGTCCGTTCCACACAGGCTGTCGGCAAGAGCCTGCATCGCAAAGGGATTGGCGGATGTGCGGGCACCCACCCAAAGGATATCAATGCCGTATTGCAAAGCCAGCTCCACATGCTCCGGTGTCGCCACTTCTGTCGCTACAAGCATGCCGGTCTCCTCCTTAACGCGCCGCAACCACGGCAACGCCTGTTCGCCGTTACCCTCAAATCCGCCGGGCTTGGTGCGTGGCTTCCATGCTCCCGCGCGGTACATTTTGCAACCGCGCGATGCCAGTTGGCGTGCCGTTGTGACGACTTGCTCCTCGGTTTCAGCCGAGCACGGCCCGGCAATGACAAACGGCCGTTCCTTATCGCTCGGCAGATTCAGTGGCTTTAATTTCAGTTCCATAACAATATTGTTTCTTTATTCCTTGTTCATGTTGTTTATCCGTTCAAGAGCTTCGCGCATCTTCGCCTCCTTTGCACACAGGCTTATGCGTATGTAGCGTGCCCCGTTCGAACCGAAAATAATTCCCGGCGTGATGAAGACACGTGCCTTGTGGAGCACTTTCTCTGTAAGTTGCTCTGCATCGGCATACTCATCCGAAATCCGTCCCCACAGGAACATGCCCACCTGCGAGGCATCGTAGGTGCAGCCGAGGGCCTGCATTATACGCTCGGCGATGTCACGGCGGCGGCGATAGGTGTTTATATTCGCCTCGCGGTGCCACTCCGCGGTGTTGGTGTTATAGGCTTCTGCGGCGGCGAGTTGGAGCCCGCGGAATGTCCCCGAATCGATGTTGCTCTTTATTTTAAGTACCCACGAGATGAAAACAGGGTTGCTTACGCACATCCCGATGCGCCATCCCGGCATGTTATGACTTTTCGACATGGAGTTGAACTCGATGCAGCAGTCCTTCGCTCCGGGCACTTGCATGAGCGACATGGGGCGTTCGTTGAGGATGAGCGAGTAGGGATTGTCGTTCACCACCACTATGCCATGCCTACGGGCAAACTCCACCAAGCGTTCGAACGTGTCGCGACGGGCATTGCCTCCGGTTGGCATATTGGGATAATTCACCCACATAAGCTTTACACGCGAGAGGTCAGTACGCTCCAACTCGTCGAAGTCGGGTTGCCAACCGTTGTCTTCCCGCAAGTTGTAGTTCACCACTTCGGCACCGAGGATGCGGCTGAGTGCGGTGTAAGTGGGATAGCCCGGATTGGGCACGAGCACCTGTTCGCCGGGATTTACGAAGGCGAGCGTGACATGAAGGATGCCTTCCTTCGACCCTATGAGAGGCTGTATTTCCTTAGAGGCATCGAGTTTCACGCCATACCAACGCTCATAAAAGCCCGCCATGGCACGCCGCAGCTCGGGCGTTCCCACCGTGGGCTGATAGCCGTGGGCGTCGTCACGTGCCGCCACCTCACAGAGTTTGCTTATTGTCTGCGGCGAGGGCGGCATGTCGGGCGAACCTATTGCGAGCGAAATTATGTCCTGTCCCTGTGCGTTCAGTGCCGCCACTTCCTTGAGCTTGCGGCTGAAATAGTATTCCTGCACTTCCGAAAGGCGGCGGGCAGGAGCAATATTTATGCTGTCCGAAGTAGGTGTCGTTCCCATATACAACATTTTTTACTTTTCATTTTCCTATGTATTCGCCCAAAACCCTGAGCGAACGGGTGAGCGGAATTATTGCGTCAATGCTCTGGCGATAGCGTGTGAGGCTGTCGAAGGTGAGATCGACATAGAACAGGTACTCCCATTCGCAGCCGATGACGGGCAACGACTGAATCTTGGTGAGGTTGATGCCATAGAACGAAAGGATGGTAAGCACTTTTGAAAGGCTTCCTTCCTCGTGGGCGACATGAAACACAAGGCTTGCCTTGTCGGCCTTCTCCAAAGGCCGGAGGAAGTCGGCTTTGTTGGGATTGCACATCACGAGGAAGCGCGTGAAGTTGTGTTTGTTGTCCTGTATCTGGTCCTGCAGCACCTTAAGTCCGTACAGGCGCGCCGCCGAGGCGTTGCAGATGGCTGCCATGCCGTGACACTTGTACTTGCTTATATATTCCGCCGAGCCTGCCGTGTCCTCCGCTTCGACAGCCTTTATCTGCGGATGATTGGCAAGAAAGGCGTTGCACTGCGCCAAAGCCACGGGGTGTGAGTGCACCTCATTGATGTCGGTCCAGTCGTCGTCGGGCAGACAACAGATGCAATGCTCAATGTGCAACTTGTGCTCGCCCACCACCGTCGTGTCAGAACTGCGCAACAACTCGTAGTTGTGCAACAGGCTTCCGGCGATGGTGTTCTCTATTGCTGTCATGCCAATGACCGTCGGATCGCGACGGATATTCTCATAAACCTGTTCGAAAGTGGAACAGTAGATGAGCTGAATCTGCTCACTCCCGAAATACTGGCGGGCTGCAATGTCGTGGAAAGAACCTTGAAAGCCCTGTATCGCTATTCTTTTCATTTTCGTCAGACTTGTTTAAAACGAAAAGCCCCGCATCACTTTTAATGTGAAGCGGGGCAATATCGTGGTTTTATTCGATTAACCTTTAAGTTGAAATTCACACGCAACTTCCCGCTTCACAATTTCTTGCAAAGAAAAAGAAGGAGCTAAAGAAAAATGCGTATGCTTTGTCCATTATTTTAATATTATCGCTGCAAAAGTAAAACAAATATTTTATTTCAACAAATGAATTGCAGTCAAATGTCAAAAAACTCTTCAATTTATCTGCAAAACGGCGTCACAGCCCGGCTTTACTTGCCGAAAACGCCGTAGGGATCGATATTTTTGTATATGTCCTTCACCTTCTGTTCCACACGTTCGGCAGGAGCCTGCATGTTGGAGTCGAGCTCATCGGCAGTCTGCAAGTCGGCGGCGGCACCCTCGTCATCGCCCAACCGGCGGCGTATCAGACCGCGTCCGCGGAACGCCTCGATGCAAAACGGGTTCAGTTCTATCACTTTTGTATAAGCCTCCTGTGCCTCACCGAGGTTGTCCAGAGCCTCATCAAGACGGGCTTTGAGCAGAAGTACATCCTCGTTGTTACCGACATGCCGGAGCAAAACCTGCACATCGGCGGAGGCTTCATCGTACATCTCCTGCGCAAGATACACCTGCCCGCGGAGCAGACGGGCCGCATCATACCCGGCATTTATGTCCAAAGCCTTGTCAAGCATGGCAATGGCGGCTGCATTGTCGCCCTCGCCACGGCAGGCACGGGCGTACATGAAACAAGCCGTGGGGTCGGTGCCGTCGATGAGCAGAGCCTTGCGGCACACATCAAGCATCGCAGGATAGTCCTCCTGCATATAGGCAATGTCAGCCATGCGCAGCAGTATACCGGCGTTGTCGGGGCATGAGTCCGCCATGAGCGCGAGCTGCCCGGAAGCCCCGGCAAGGTCGCCAAGATGCAGGAGAGCCTGCGACAGATAGTCGCGGCATTCCAGATCGTCCTTCATACCGAGCGCATGATTGAAGCATTTGGCGGCATATTCCGCCTGCCCCATGCGCAAAGCCCTCACTCCATCATATTTGAGTATATCGAAATCCTTGCTTTCGCCTTTCGGTTCTTCATCGGCAACAGAGTCGTTGCCACCAAACAATTTCTTTAACAAGTTCATGTGTGCTGTTTATGTTCCGTATTCTTCGGTTTACAGGTTTACGGTCGGCTAAGTTACGAATTATTTTCAGAATACCGGGCAAGACACCAAACAAAAAAACTGCGTATGCTGAGAGTGAAGAGCCTCTGTGCATACGCAGCCTTAATTCAAACTTCCGTATCAATTATACCAAACAGAAGAATCAACACGGGTTTCACGGTCATCGGTTTCGTTGTAAACGTTGTCCAACTCATACGATTCCAAATCGTAAACTTTCTTTACTGTTCTCATAATGATTCCTCCCATTCGGCCTTAGTCTCATTTAGCCTTTATATCATTAATGTATGTCGGGATGCGAGACATCATCCGTAGAAAGCAAAGATACACATTTATCTGCAAATTGCAAGCGTTTTGACTGATTTTATTTCTTTTTTAATCAAATTTTCACTTAATGGTGACATTTTTTTTGCAACAAAACCACGGTTGCCCGATTCCCGCAGCCGTTCCGGCAGGAAGCGTGCGGCAGGCAGCTTTCAGTCCTTCAACGAATAAGTGATGGTGGTGACCACTCTCACCTTCTTTACATAGGGCGTGTTGGAGTCGCGGTCGTCGATACTGAACTGTCCCTGGTCGGCAGAGATAATCTTGTTGAGGTTGCTTTCGCTGTTTTTGGCAAACTGTTCGGCAGTCTTGCGGGCATTGGCGATAGCCTCTTCCATCATCTTGGGCTTCATGGAGTTGAACGAAACGAACTCATATTTCACGGGATTGTCATACCCGCCATCGACGATCGCGATGCCATCCTTCAACAGTTCGCCCTGACGGGCAATGATGCTGCGCACGAGTTTCACATTGCGCGAGGTGACGGTGACAATTGACGTGATGTTGTAGCGGAACGCCCGGCGGTTGGTGTTGTACTGGTCGGCATTGAGATCGATCACTACCGGAGCGTTCACGCTAATCTCGTCCTCCTTCAAACCGTTGTGCATAAGGAATTTCTTAATCTTGCCTTGTGTCACGGCAATGCGGTTGTAGAGTTCGGGAAGGTTGTTGCCAAGTTCCTTGGAGAGTATCGGCCATGTCACCTTGTCGGCATCCACTTCACGCTCGGAGAGTCCCTTCACCGACACCTTACGGTCTTTGTTGGCGAAATCGTCAATTCCCCACTTCACACAAATGCCGAGAATTACAATACTGACGGCGAGCAATGCCGCACTGACAATGCGGTTGTCAAAACAACAATGTTTCATAATAACTGATTTTTAATTAAACAATTATCCTGCTTTCAGGAACAGGCGGTTCTGCCGTTATGTTCCTGCAATATGCTGACTATGCGTTCCGCGGAGCGTCCGTCCCAACGTTCCGGCACGCCACAGGGCTTCCACTGCTTCCGCACCATCTTCTCCATCTCGGCGGAAAGGAGTTCGGGATTTTCGCCGACAAGCACGTTCGACCCCTTCTTCACCGTCTCGATGTGCTCCGTATAGCTGTTGAGGGTGATGCAGGGGACATGGTTGAACGTGGCTTCTTCAGCCACATTGCCCGAGTCGGTCACCACACCGAGGGCATGGGCGGAGAGATACCCGAACTCAAGATATCCCAAAGGCTCCACGACATGCAGCATCGTGAAGAGTTCCGGACGCTCTGCCACCACGGCGTTCACCACTTCACTTGCCTGCCGGCGCAACGGAGCTATCACAGGAACGCCGTGGGCATGCCCTGCCAACGCCGTTAGAAGTGCACGCATCTCATCGCGGTCGGAGAGCAAAGCCTTACGGTTGAGGGTGAGAACGATGTAGCCGCCGGTGTCGGTGCCAAGCCCGTCGAGCAGCGGCGGACGGCGGAAACGGCGGTGGTTGAAGCGCAGCGTGTCCATCAGGATGTTACCTACCATATACACTTTCGACGACTCTGCACCTTCACGCGCCGCGGCACTGTTGCCGCCCAGACCTGCCGTGAAAAGCAAGTCGGACAGTCCATCGATGACAAGTCGGTTTATCTCCTTCGGCATGTTTATGTCGAACGAGCGTGTGCCAGCCACGAGATGTGCCAGCGTTATGCCCTGCTTCTTGGTGACAATGGCCGCCGCCATGGTGGAAGCGAGGTCATCCACGACAATGACGGCATCGGTGTGGTGGTGCAGCAAGTAATGTTCGAAAGCCGACATCACCTGCCCCGTAAGCTCATTGAGGTTCTCACAGTACACGCCAAGGTATATGTCAGGACGCTGCATCTGCAAGTCCTCGAAGAGGGAAGGCTCCAGTGTCGGGTCGGTCTCGCTGCCGGCATACACCAGAGTGTGGTTTATGTCTCTGCCCTCGGCATTGGCTTTGCCGATGGCACGGATTATGGGTGCCACCTTGATGAAGTTCGGGCGTGCACCCGCTACAATGCAAATGTTCATGTATTTACCTATAATAAAGGCGCAACCGTGGCTTGCACGGCTACGCCGGATATTGTCTTCTGCCTGTTATTCCGCGTTCTTGAAAAGTTCCTTTATGCCCCCCAGACTTCCAAGCACATTGGTGGCCTCGTACGGGAGGAACACTGTCTTTGTCTTGTCGCCGTCGGCCAACTCTGCAAGCATCTGTATGTACTTCTGTGCAAGAAGGTAGTTGGCAGGGTTGGTGCTGTTCCCCACCGCTTCGGTTATCTTGCCGATGGCAATGGCTTCGGCCTCGGCCTTGCGTATGCGGGCCTGTGCCTGACCTTCGGCATGGAGTATTTCCTGCTGCTTTGCAGCCTCGGCACGGTTGATGGTACTTGTCTTTTCGCCCTCCGACTGGAGTATGGCAGCCTGTTTCTGTCCCTCTGATGTGAGGATGGTGGCACGCTTGTTGCGCTCTGCCTGCATCTGCTTCTCCATGGCCTGAAGCACACTCGACGGCGGAATGATGTCCTGCAGCTCCACACGGTTCACCTTGATTCCCCACTTGTTTGTGGCATCATCGAGCACGGCGCGCAGCTTGGTGTTGATGGTGTCGCGCGAAGTAAGGGTCTGGTCAAGTTCCAATTCGCCTATGATGTTACGCAATGTGGTCTGCGTGAGCTTCTCTATGGCGTTCGGCAGATTGTTGATTTCATACACGGCCTTGAACGGATCGACAATCTGGAAATAGAGAAGGGCGTTGATTTGCATCTGTATATTGTCCTTGGTGATCACGTTCTGCTTGTCGAAGTCATACACCTGCTCGCGCAAGTCGATGGCACTCGAATACATATAGCGGCCGCGGTTCATCGTGACAATGACTTTGGCACGGTCTATGAAGGGGATTATCACATTGATGCCGGGGCTGAGCGTGGCGTAATACTTGCCCAACCGCTCAATGATTCGTGTCTCACTCTGGGGGATGATGACTACCGCCATCTTGACAAACATCACTGCCAAAACGACAATGACGATTAACAGGATTGTTAAAGCTTCCATAATAATGTTGTGTTTTGAATTTTATTGTTGATGAATCATTCTTGCCTGCACAGCAGATTATGCCCTTTCCACTTCGATGATGATGCTCTCACGCCCCACGACACGCACCTTGTCGCCCACGGCTATGTCGGCAACATCGTGCGAACAGGCTTTCCAGTCGTCGCCGTCAATCTTCACCCGACCGTAATCGCCGGCTTTGATTGTCTCCGACACTGTCCCTATACGCCCCTGAAGGGCATCGGCATTACTGACGCGGTGGTGTCCCTTGGCGTTGAGCAAGGCTGCGAGCCGGGGGCGCAACAGGCGCACCGACAGCACCGACAGCACGGCGAAGACGAGCACCTGCGCCCAGAACGGAATGCCGACAAGTGCCGACAGTGTGCTGCACAAGGCACCAATGCCGAAGCAGGTGATGTAGAAATCGCCCGAAGTAAGCTCCATGGTCAGACAAACAGTTGCCAAAACGAGCCAGAAGAGCCAAAGGTTTTCTGCCAGATATCCTATCATAACAAATCGATCGCTTTATTTATACAACGATGTAAAGTTAGCCTATTATTACGTAACGCCAAAATTACGACAATGAAACTTTCGTTAAAGTTTATGAAAGCACCTGCCATTTACACGCATTATCCGTAAATTTGCCATGCGACCAACTTTTAAGGCAAATGAAAATAAGGAAAAGATGCATCACTATAATAGCCGCAATGACGGCAATGGCAGGAGTGGCGACAGCGCAGACCGACAACACTCCCGCCAAGACTGTGACCGATGCAAAGGACATGACAGGCATAAGCAGCATGGCGGAAGAGCCTGCCGACAACAACGGTGAGAACCTTGCGCGCTTCGACGACTCCGCACTTCAACGCATAATGCCCACCCGTTACGGCGGACGCTCGCGCAAACACATAAGGGAGGAGGCTCACGCCGACTCGCTGAATTTGCCTGCTGTCAATCAATACGGACAGCCGCAGACAATAGGGCACTATCCGTTGGCTTTCGGCGGATGGTACAGTTGGGGACTGCACAAAGGGCTGAACGTGCAACTCGGAGCCTCGGTTTTCGCGCAATTCGGCAAGGGAACACGCCACGGGGCTGGTTTCCAGCAGAACATCGCACTGATGTATGCAATGCCTGTGAACGACAAATTGTCAATAGCGGTAGGAGGTTATCTCAATAATGTGAACTTCGCCGGAGACAACTGGCGCGATGCCGGGGTGCAGGCCATGCTTGGCTACCGCTTCAACGAGCACTGGGAGGCATACTTATACGGTCAGAAAACCATTACAAACAACATAAACAACCGTCTGCGCCACTCCATGTTCGACGGCTGTTACGGCGGAACGGGAGGCTTCAGCCGCAATTTCTACGGGATGCCCTCCTACTCCGTTTACGACCTTAACAACTTCGGCGACCGCATAGGAGCTACCGTGCGCTACAACTTCAACAACAGCATGAGCATTGAAGTGTCGGTGGAAAACCGATGGTTGCCTACTCCGCGTTATTAGGTTTCAGCCGCAGACTGTTGCACACAACGCTTACGCTCGACATTGCCATCAGTGCACTTGCCCACACAGGTGTAATCTGGAAGCCGATGCCGAAAATGCGCAAAACACCTGCCGCCAACGGAATGCTAACTACATTATAGGCGAAAGCCCAAAACAGGTTTTGGCGTATCATGCCCACCGTGCGTCGCGAGATGTCACATGCTTCGGGAACGCGGCGCAGGTCGTCGCCGACAAGTGTGAGCTGCGCCACATCCATGGCGACATCCGTTCCGCCACCCATCGCCACACTGACATCGGCAAGAGCCAATGCCTGTGAGTCGTTAATGCCGTCGCCTACCATCGCAACGGTCTTTCCTTCCTGTTGCAGGCGGCGCACGGTTTCTTCCTTATCCTGCGGCAGGCACCGGCTTTTCCAATGTTT
This sequence comes from bacterium, assembly GCA_963599085.1. Classification (GTDB taxonomy): domain Bacteria; phylum Bacteroidota; class Bacteroidia; order Bacteroidales; family Bacteroidaceae; genus Prevotella. The sequence continues at coordinate 85,656 of CAVBVK010000004.1, forward strand.
TATGCCTGTTTTTCCGGCCCAGAATGCAGTGGCTTCATCATTGTCACCGCTCATCATCCACACTTCCATACCACGCTCTTTGAGCATTGTCACGGCCTCGGCAGCATGAGGTTTCAGCGTTTCGCGGTCTTCAAAAGGCAGCTGCGAAGCCGACTTGAAATCGACATCTTTGTTTGGTATGGTGAGTGTGCCCGTTTTGTCCATCACAATGGCAGTCACACGGCAGAGTTGTTCCACCGCCGCCGCGTCTTTCACCAGAATGCCTTTTGTCGCCGCTTTCCCTATGCCCACCATGAGGGCGGTGGGCGTCGCGAGTCCCATGGCACACGGGCAGGCTATCACCAATACAGAGATTGCCGAAAGAGCGGCATCAGGCAGTGCCGCCATACTACCCGCAATCATCCACACTGCAAACGTAAGCAACGACAAAAGAAGCACACACGGCACGAACACAAGAGCCACCTTATCGACTAACCGCTGCACGGGAGCTTTCGAGGTCTGTGCCTGCTGCACCATGCGTATGATGCCTGAGAGCACCGTCTGCTGTCCCACCTGTTCGGCGCGGAAGCGCAGCGTGCCCCCGTCCACAACGGTCCCGGCGAGCAGTTTCTCCCCTTTCCGTTTGACGACGGGCACCGGTTCGCCGGAAATCATGGCTTCATCCACATAAGCTTCGCCATCGGCCACAGTGCCATCAACGGGAATTTTCTCCCCACAGCGCACTTCAACGGTGTCGCCGGCAATCACTGCCGCCAGCGGGACATCGGTCACCACACCGCCATCCACCACATGAGCCACTTTGGGGACAAGTCCCATAAGCGAGCGTATCGACGCAGCAGTGGATTTGCGGGCGCGTTCTTCGATGCAACGCCCGGTGAGGACGAAAGTGACAATCATCACCGACGCATCGTAATATGTGTGCCACTCCATGTCATGCGCACCCCAAAACGTGTCGCCCCAAAACGTGTTGAATGCGCTGAAAAGGAACGACACGCCCGTACTCATGGCTACAAGCGTGTCCATACTGGCAGAGCCGTGAAGCAACCGGCGCACGGCATTGATGTAAAAAGAGCGTCCGCAATATGCGATGTTGAGCAATGCCGCAATGAGCATGAACTGATTGGCCGATGAAGTGCTCTCCATGTCAATCCAACGCATTGACACCGCCATCACGACAAAGGCGAAAAACCACGACAGGAGAGTGCGCCGGAGCAGCAGACGGTAGTTGTTCCGCTCCATTGCATCCACGCTTTTGGCATCATCGGTGACAAGTTCATAACCCATGGCATCTATTTCGCGCTTCATGTCGGCCACACTTATTTTCCGTTCGTCATATTCCACAACGGCAGAGCGACCCGGCAGCGACACCGATGCCGACCTCACACCTTGCAAGGAGCGCAGCCTACGCTCCACACTGGCACTGCATCCGGCACACGCCATGCCTAAAACGGGTAATGTCTTCTTTTCCATGAAAGCAAAGTTACGGTTTTTCTTCCATCAGCATTTTACACTATTATGGAAAAGAGTTACAGATAATAGGATTTTAGCAAGTCCTGAATTCAGGGAGCAAAATGGAGATGCAACTCCACGCCACTGCCAAGGATTACAATTATTTACTTAAAACACTTTAAAGACGATGTGACCGTGGACATGCAAGCTTTGGCTAAAGAAAAGTCGCGCATGATGATGCAGGAGGCAGGACATCGTCCGAAAACACATGGGAGATTGGCCGTACCGCCCGACAACGGCAACCAAGCAACTGACCAAACGTGCAAGTAAGCAAAACACATATACTAACGGGATGTTGCCGGACGGGACGCTTATATCAACGCTGATACGGAAACAAAAAAAGAGGGTGTGCCGGTTTTGACACATCCTCCCTTGTCTTGAATTCAGCATTGTTCATTCACGGACAGAGATTAAACCTCCAACGTCCCGATTATCTCGTTCACCGAAGTGCAACCGTGCCGGTCAAGCCAGGAGTTTATTCCGTCGCGCACCTTGATGGTGACTGTGGGGTCGAGAAAGTTTGCCGTACCTATTTCTATGGCCGTTGCGCCGGCCATGAGGAACTCTATTGCATCCTCGGCAGTGCATATACCGCCCAAGCCCACAACGGGAATCTTCACCGCCTTGGCCACCTGCCACACCATACGCAGGGCCACCGGCTTCACGGCGGGGCCGCTGAGTCCTCCCGTTGATATGCTCAGCACCGGACGGCGTCGCTCGATGTCGATTGCCATGCCCATAAGGGTATTTATGAGCGACACGCTGTCGGCGCCCTCAGCCTCCACGGCTTTGGCTATCTCTGCCACATCGGTGACATTGGGCGAGAGTTTCACGATGATGGGCTTATGGTAACGCTGGCGCACTGCACGCACCACACTTGCCGCTCCCGAAGCGGTGACGCCAAACGCCATACCGCCCTGCTTCACATTCGGGCAACTGATGTTGAGCTCGATGGCAGGGATTTTGTCAAGCGCATCGATACGTGCCGCACACTCGGCATAATCTTCCGGTGAAGCACCGCTCACGTTTACAATCATGTTGGTGTCTATATCCTTTATCCGGGGATATATATCCCGGCAGAAATAGTCCACACCCTTGTTCTGCAAACCCACACAGTTGAGCATTCCCTGAGCCGTCTCCGCCATACGGGGATAGTCGTTTCCTTCACGAGGACTGAGCGTAGTGCCCTTGACAATGATGCCGCCTATACCGTCGAGGGGCACGAAGTCAGCAAACTCCAGACCGTAGCCGAATGTTCCCGAAGCGGTCATCACGGGATTCTTGAGCTTCAACTCACCTATCTTTACACTTAAATCTGCCATGACAATTTCTTTATGTTCATTACCGGGCCGTCTTTGCACACGCACTTGTTGCCATCCACCGTCTTTTCGACACAGCACAGGCAGGCACCGACGCCGCATGCCATCTTGTTCTCCAGCGATGCCTCGCACTCTATACCGTTCTTGTAGGCATAGCGGGCCACAGCCATCATCATCGGCTTCGGCCCACAAGTGGAGATGAGCCCGAAGTCCTCCGAAGCCAACACCGAATGGTTGGTCACAAAACCCTTTTCTCCTTCCGAGCCGTCCTCAGTGGTGATGAGCACACGCCCCACCTCTTCAAACAACGGCTTTTCAAGCACATCCTTCGCCGTACGGGCACCCAACAGGAACGTAGGCTGCATCCCCCTTTCCCTCATCTTCTTGCCGAGGTAGAGCAATGGAGCCACGCCCACACCGCCACCGACGAGCAAAGCCTTCGTTTCGGGACTTTCGGGCAGTGTGAACGAGTTGCCGAGCGGCAGCACACAGTTGAGCGTATCGCCGCAACGCAACTGTTGCAGACGGCGGGTTCCGTCGCCCACGGCAGCCACAAGAAGCCAAAGCTCGTTACGTTCGTAATCTACATTATTGATGGAAATGGGGCGACGCAGGAATGTTGTTGGAGAACCGTCCACACGGATTTCCACAAACTGTCCCGGAAGCATCTCCGGCAAGGGCTCGCAATATGTGAGCTTTATGAGTACATGCTTGTCGCTCAAAGCTTCCACTGAATTGACCTTAAGGTCGAGAATGTATTTTTTCATTGATGGTGTTATTGCTTTATGCGTTTGTCTGCAATATTTTTCAAATGCGAAATTACTCATTTTTACGCAAAGAAGAGGCGGAAATCATATATTATATCAAAAAAAAACATGTCCTTGACACTCTTTCGCTGACAAAACGGGCATTACATCTACCCAGGCCTCGCCGCTTGCCACAAAGGCATAAAGGCTGTGTTGCTGCACGCCGTCCGGCATGTCCAATGCCAGGGAAGCGGACAATGGGCGAGGCTGAAATGCCGCGATGGAATTACAAAAAATTGAGGGCAGCCAATAAACTACCCTCAACCAACACAAAAACTAAACTAGACTTAACTAAGCTAACTAAAGACTTTCACAAGCCCTTCATTATTGCTTGCAAATGTATATAATATTTCTGATATCAGCAAAACTTTTTGCAAATATTTTACAAGAAGTGGAGAAAAAGATGAGAATATTCGTTAAATCGGCAATTTTATGCTCGAATTTACAAGAACATTATCCAATATTATCATAGCTGCCATGGCTTCAACTATCGGTACGGCGCGTGGCAACACACAAGGATCGTGCCGTCCGTGAGGGCGTATATGCACCGTTTTCCCTGCCATATCCACTGTCTGCTGTTCACGCAAAAGCGTGGCAACGGGCTTGAACGCCACCCGGAAATATATGTCTTCGCCATTGCTTATGCCTCCCTGTATGCCTCCGCTATGGTTTGTTGCCGTGGCTATATGGCCGCGGTCGGTGCAGAAGACATCGTTCTGCCGGCTTCCATGCGACGCCACACAACCGAAGCCCTCGCCATACTCGAAGCCCTTTGCGGCATTGATGCCGAGCATGGCAGCGCCGAGCTGGGCATGCAGCTTGCCGAATTCGGGTTCGCCCAAGCCTGCCGGACAACCCTTTATCACACACGTTATGACACCGCCGACAGTGTCGCCCGCAGCCTTCACATCAGCGATGAGCCGCTCCATAAGCACCGCCTTCCGCTCATCGGGGCAACGCACGGCGTTGCGCTCTGCTTCATCCAGGTCGTAATGCGTGTAGTCGTGCTCCAAGGCGATGTCCCCCACCTGCGACGTATAGGCATGAATGTCCACGCCCATGCGTTTCAGTGCGAGCTTGGCAAGTGCGCCTCCCACACAACGGCTTATGGTGATGCGTGCCGAGGAGCGTCCGCCTCCACGGTGGTCGCGCACTCCGTACTTTTCAAAATAGGTGTAGTCGGCATGAGAAGGGCGGAACACATTGCGCAGAGTGTCGTAGTCAGCAGGGCGATGGTTGCCGTTATGCACCACGAAACCGATGGGGCAACCTGTCGATTTGCCTTCGAACACACCGCTGAGAAGCTCCACACGGTCGGCTTCGTCACGTCCTGTCGTGATGTCACTCTGTCCCGGGCGGCGGCGGTTGAGCTCCGACTGTATGAAATCCATGTCGATGCCGATGCCCGGAGGCATGCCGTCCACCACCCCGCCGATGCACGGTCCGTGGCTTTCGCCAAACGTGGTGAGCGTGAAAAGAGTGCCGAATGTGTTGCGCATAAAACAAACAGGAATGTTAATTGTGAGAATTAATGCCCGCAGTGCCCACAGCCGCAAGACTCGTCGTCATGGTGATGTCCGCAGCCGCCGCCGCAGCCCTCGCAGCCGCCGCCACAGCCGTGACCGCTCATCTGACTCACGAGAGCCTGTATTTCCTCCTTGGTGGCTGCACGGTTCTCAAGCACCTTGCCCACGAAGTTGAGCGTTTTGCCTGCCAAAGGCGGGTTGAGGTCGAGGCGGACCTTGTCGGAAGTGATGTCGAGCACTATGCCCATGAAATAGTTTCCGTCCTCGTTTTGCAACGGGACACGCGCGCCTTTGACCACTGCTTCACTGTCAAACTTGCCGTCTATCTCAAAAACGCTCTTGTCAAGGCTTATCACCCGCTTCCCGTCGTACTCGCCAAAAGCAAGTTCCTTGGGCAGTTCGAAATTGAAGTCTGCGCCCTGTTCCAGCACCCCGACTGCCATTTCAAAGCCGTCGAGAGCCACGCCGAAACCGGTGATGAACTGGAAGGGACGGCCGTCGGAAGTCTCTTCCACCAATTCTTTCTTATCACCGTCAATGGCATACAGCTTGTATGACACTGAGATGAATTTGTTTTTCTCTGTTTCCATTCTTCTTATATGTATTTTGTCTTCATGCTCCGCATATCCGAACCTACGGAGACACAGTCGCCTAATTGACCGCAAAGTTACGACATTTTTTTATGAACAAGCCTTACTTATGGTTTTTTGTGCTATCTTTGTGTTTCGGGAAACCCCTTCAAACAATTCCGGAACGTACGGGAGACAAAACACACCGGCGCCCTGAACATTCACTGAAACCGGTTTATTTACAATAAGGTATGGGAAAAACTCTTTTTTTAGCGTTCACCTTCATCGCAACATTCCTGTCTCCCCTATGCAGCATAGGGCTGATGGCACAGGATGCTTACAAAACCGTGAGCGACATCAGTTACACGAGCAAGACCGACAGCTATGCCACAGAGCGGCTGAAACTCGACATCCATTACCCCGTGGGCAAGAGCGGCTGCCCCGTGGTGGTGTGGTTTCATGGCGGCGGACTCACCGGCGGCTCCAAGGAAGTGCCGCAACGCCTACGCGGCAAGGGCTTGGTGGTGGTGGGAGTGAACTACCGCCTGCTGCCGGAGGTGACCATCGACAAGTGCCTCGACGACTGTGCCGAGGCCGTGGCGTGGGTGTTCAGGCACATAGGGGGTTATGGAGGCGACACGGGCAAGATGTTCGTGTCGGGGCATTCGGCAGGAGGCTACATCACGATGATGCTCGGGCTCGACCGTAAATGGCTCGCGCGCTATGGCATGGAAGCCGACAGCATCCGCGGACTCGTGCCGTTCAGCGGTCAGGCAATAAGCCACTTCGCATACAGGCAGATGAAGGGTATCTCCAACCTGCAACCTCTCATCGACATGTACGCCCCGCTCTACTGGGTGCGTAAGGACTGTCCGCCGCTCATCCTCATCACGGGCGACCGCGAGACCGAGCTCTTCGGACGCTATGAGGAGAACGCCCTGCTCATGCGCTACATGAAGCTCACAGGCAACACCACGACAAAGCTCTACGAAATAGGCGGCCATGACCACGGAGCCATGGTCGGGCCGTCGTTCCACATACTGCTCGACAACATAAAGGAAATACTCGGGGAGAGGCCGTAGAAAAGGGGGACACTTCCCGTTATCAAATCCTATTCCCATATTCCGCTTTGGCTTCCTGCAGAATTACAATTTTCGGGCGTTTGGCTTCGCCATCGCACAAAAAAGAAAAGCTTTAAGGATGTATATGGACAAAAACACGTAATTTTGCATCAAACCATTTTCACGACATCATGACAACGCCCAACTACATATTCCCTGCCGAGTGGCACCGCCAAAGTTGCGTGCAACTCACCTGGCCGCACGCCGACACCGACTGGCAGCCGTATCTTGACGGGATACAGGACACCTTCGTGCAGATAGCGAAGGCCGTGGCACACTACGAGCATCTCATCATCGCCGCCAGGCACACCGGCGATGTGCGGCGGCAGATAGAGGGGAGCCTGACCGAAGAAGAGATGCTGCGCGTGAGCATATTCGAATGCGACAGCAACGACACCTGGGCGCGCGACCACGCCTTTGTCACGCTCGTCCCCACAGGACCCGGCATGCCCTGCCGCCTGCTCGACTTCCGCTTCAACGGGTGGGGCAGGAAGTTCAATGCAGGAAAGGACAACGCCATCAACCGCACCTTATATAATAAAGGTGTGTTCCACGGCTGCGAACGCATCGACTGCGACGACTTTGTGCTCGAAGGCGGGTCGATAGAGAGCGACGGACAAGGCACCGTCCTCACCACCAGCATGTGCCTCATGGCACCGAACCGCAACCAGCCCATGACGAAGGATGAGGTGGAGGCCGTGCTGAAAGAAAGGCTCTGCGCACGGAAGACAATATGGCTCGACCACGGACAACTCATTGGCGACGACACCGACGGGCACATCGACACCATAGCACGCCTGTGCCCCGGCAACACTGTGCTCTATGTGGGGTGCGACAATGAGGCCGACCCGCAGTATTCCGGTCTCAAAGCCCTCGAACGGCAGCTCCGTGAAGCCACCGATGCCGACGGCAAGCCGTTCCGTCTGTTGCGCCTGCCCATGCCCGATGCGATACTGTTCGACGGCGAACGGCTGCCTGCCACCTATGCCAACTTCCTCATTCTGAACGGAGCGGTGATTGTCCCCACCTATGACCAGCCCGAGAACGACGCACTGGCACTAAGCCGTGTCGCCGACGCCTTCCCCGGTTACGACATCATCGGCATCGACTCGCGTGTCATAATCCGCCAGCACGGCTCCATACACTGCCTCACAATGCAGTACCCCGAAGAGGTGGGCACGCCTTGGAAGACAATATCCCAATAACCCTTTTTCACATTTGAAGTTCAATGTTTTAACATATTTTTGTTGGGGATTTCAGCGTATTATCCGTACATTTGCATAACCGATTGGCATGACACCGCTTGCGTTTGCGAAAGAGGGGCTGTACAACCGGCAAGACATAAAAACTTAGTTAAAAACAACCGAAAAATTCACGACTCCTATGAAAAAGTATGTATGCAACGTATGCGAATGGGAATACGACCCCGCAGTAGGCGACCCTGAAAACGGCATCGAACCAGGCACTGACTTCAACGACATCCCGTCCGATTGGGTATGCCCCCTGTGCGGAGTGGGAAAAGAGGACTTCAGCGTTGTGGAATAAACACCGCTCGCGAGGTGTTGCCACACAGAAAAATAAATAAACCATCGGAGGTCGGGTTCCACCCGACAACATCAAAAAAAAGTATTCTTGCTTATAGTCGCTTGGACGTTGTTGGCAGGCGTCCCGACCTCCCCTTTCCTAATTGTTTTCCCTTTGGAAAAAAACCAAACGGTAGATTTCAATAACCGTTGGCGGAATTAATTTAGTGCATACTTTATTCTTCCAATGGGCTTGTTGTCAGTGAAGTTTGCATATTGCAGAATGGTAAGCGCACTAATCTTGCCAGATTCATTGACGGTATTTTCTGAAAATTGCTCGCATATACCAAGTATTTTGACGGATTTTGCATAAAACTTAGGAGGTCGGGCGTCCCGCCCGACAACACTGAGAAAGCCTGTGATATCTCTTGCTTGCGCTTAGTCGCTTGATGTCGTCGGGCGGGGACGCCCGACCTCCTACAGATTGCAAATATCCGACAAGTACACCGCTTTTACGGTAAAAATCTTTGACACGACGAACTTGCGGAATAGAGAGGGA
>CAVBVK010000005.1:0-64966 GCA_963599085.1 bacterium
ACATCATGGACTTGCTCGACTATATTGCCTACAACAACTGTACGGTAACGGAAAGCAAACTGGCTTCCATCTTCGACTATCTCTATGAGCAGTATACGGAGCAACGCATGGCGTTTCTCGAAGCCAATCCTCAGATTTCGCAGTATGCTTCAGAGAACTTGACATATGCCTTGCTGCGGGAGATTATCACTTCAAGCCAGCAGTTCAACTGTTTGAATGTGCTGTGCCACATTCCTTTAAGACAAGTAGTAAAAGACACTTCGCTTATGACAGAAGACGAACTGAAATATGCAGCCAATTACAGCACACATTTGGATTTTCTCCTCATCAACCGAGTGAGCAAACAACCAGTCCTCGCCATAGAGACAGACGGCTATTCGTATCACAATGACCAGACAGAGCAGCATCAACGTGACCTGATGAAAGACAGTATTCTCAACAAATACGGTCTGCCCCTGTTGAGACTTTCCACCAAAGGAAGCGGTGAACGGGAAAAAGTGACGGACATGCTAAACCAATTGATACGGAAATAAGTCAAAGAAAAACAGTTGGCAGTTCCATATTCATAGGACAACTTGGTAAAGTCTGGTGAAACATTTCCGGCCATGGGCAAATGGGGCGAATTGGAGAGATGCTATCAGAATTACAATTTTGTATTGCTGGTTGGTGTTTTGCCTTCTGATAAGGTGCAGAGGACCTTTCCGCTACGCTCCAAGAACCTCTGCTCCTCATCAGGAGTGATATTTTACATACTAAACATTGCACTTCTATCTTGAATGTTTAAAAAATATTCTCCCTCGCCATGCACTCCCCTTACCCTTTGCTTATCCGCCGTATTATCCTTTTGTTCGCCTCGTTTATCCTGGATGTGTCGATGGAGTTGAGATACACTTGTGTGGTCTTCAATGAGCTGTGTCCCATTCCTTCGCTGATTATGGCCACCGGGATGTTCATGTCACGGGCGATGCTTGCCCATGTGTGGCGTGCGACATAGGTGGTGAGCGGCATTTTCAGGCCTGTCATGGCACCGATTTTCTTCAACGCGCGGTTGATGTTTGTCTGCATGCGCTGGTATTGACGGTACTCCGTGCCGTCCGCTTTCCTGATGACCGGCAACAGGTACGGACTGTCCCTTGTTTGGGAGGCATAGCGGTCGGTTATATCCTGTTGCGCCTTTTCCCACGCCACCGTCAGGCATTGGTTGGTTTTCCTGCGACAATAGGTAAGCATGCCGTTCTTCAAGTCGGTCTTCCGCAGATATGCCATATCGACGAACGGCATCCCACGCATGTAGAAACTGAACATGAACAAGTCACGGGCGAAGGCTATGGTGCTTTCCTCCGGCAGCTGCAGAGATGCGATGGCTTTCAGTTCCTTCTCACTGATTGCCCGCTTGGCTGTCTTGACATACGACAGACGCACCCGGCTGAACAGAAGCCTGTCGGACAGCAACCCTTCCTCCGACGCCTTATAGAATAAGGTGCTGAGCGTGCGCAGGTAACAACGGATGCTGTTTTGCCGTAGCCTCCGCCCTATAAGCCATGCCTCGTAACGCTCCATCATGTCGGGCGAGAGCTCGTTGAAAGCCAGGTCCACATCCCCGCGGAACTCCCTGAAGCGTCTGTAAGCGTTTCCATATGTCTGTGCCGTGCCAAGCCTTTGCATCTGTTCCTTCCTGCTTGCCTGCTCCTGCAGGAACGTGAAGACCGTCTTGCGCATGCGCACTTTGTCGAAAGCATCGCACATCTCCTGCATCGAAAAGACCCCATTGCCGTTCTCAGTCGAGCCGATTATTGCCTGCCACTGTTTCATTTCCAACCATATACACCGCTGCACCTGCTCCAGTTCTGCCCTTCGCACACCGCATGACGGCATCACGACAGTCTCCTTCCCCTCATCCCATTCGTATGGATAAAGACGGTGGTCGGTGCTTATACATTTCACCTTGCGCCTGTTTGTCAGTTGATAGTACAATGTTCCCTTTGCTCCGGGCACCGACGATGCCCGGAATTTCAATTTTACTGTTGTCATAAATCTCTTTTTCCGTTGGTTTCCATTGCCCGTAAAATATGGAAATTTTCAATAGCGCACAACATAAATCGGGAGTATCGCCATGCGGCAGTGTTTTTTGTTAGTGTTGTTTGCGCTGCCCGGATAGTTTTCATACCTTTGCGGCGGCAAAGGAGCATGCCGACAAGACTGCAACAAGGCTTTCCGCTTGCGGGATTTCAACGGAAAAACATAAAGCTCCCGAAAAAAGATTGGAAAATGACGAGGATAGAAAAAGAGAAACAGACTGTTTCGCAGATGGTGGAGCTGTACTGCCACGGGCACGGGCATACGGAAAGCGGACTCTGTGAGGAGTGCGCCGCCCTGTTGGCCTATGCCCACGGCAGACTGGAGCGGTGCAAGTTCGGCAACAGGAAAACCACATGCAGGAAGTGCCCCGTGCATTGCTACAAGCCGGCGATGCGCGAACGCATGCGTCAAGTAATGCGTTACGCAGGGCCGCGCATGCTATGGCATCACCCCGTGGCAGCACTGAAGCATCTCGTCATGGAGCATTTCATGTAGCGCCGCGCCGTGCGCGACCGTGCTGACGGGGATATGCCGGAAGGGTAACCGCAGGCATTCATTACCGGGGATTCAGCCTTTCATCCTTACCGTGGCAAGGAGCAAGGCACAATATAGCACCACTCCGCTGACGAGCCCCGCCAAAGCGTCGATGACATAATGCGCCTGGATATAGACAGTGGAGAGGCACAGCAGTATGTACAACGGCGTGAAAAGAAAGAACAGGCGGCGGTTGCGGCTGCGCCAGACGAGTAACATGCACACCGTGGCTATGCCCACATGCGACGACGGGAACGCCGCCGTGGGGCGTTCGCCGGCAGCCTTGGCATCCTCCACCATACCGTAGAACACCCCGTCGGTATAGCCCGGCGTCGGAAGGCAGTCGTTGTGGAAGTTGAAATAGTCGTGCAGACTGGGAAACACACCCGCGACGACATTGTCCATGCCCACCGCCTTGTAGTAGAACGTGGGGCCGACAACAGGCACGAAGACGAACACCAGATAATATATAAAGAACGAGGCGAGTATTATCACCGACGCACGCTCAAACTCCCGGTAGCGGCAGAAGAAGTAGAAGAACACCGTTACGGCTATCATGGGATAGTAGAAGGCGTAACCCAGACTCATGAGTTCGCTTGTCACGGGTGAAGAGAAGTCCTTGGCGAAGGTGAGTGCCGGCTGGAACCCGAAGAAGTCCTGCTCCATCTGCGCGAACACATGGTCGAGGTTGGGGAAGATACGGTTCAGTTCGTAGGTGTCGGGATACCACCACGACAGCAGCGCCAACTGCACCATGATGCGTGCCCCGCGCGTGAAGCGGCACGGCACGAGGCGGTAAACCACCCACAGGGCGGCGGTGATGGCGGCAATGCGCGCCCTGCCCCATATCATGGCGTCAGGGTTTTCCAGTTTGGTGAAGGTGAACATGATGACGACAAGCGTCAGCACCATGTAGGCGAGCACAATCCATTCAAGGGCGAGAAGCCCGCGTTTGGGCTTCTTCTCTATTGCAAACAGTTGTTTTAAGAATTTCATTTTATTATGGTGCCGTGCCGGAACAGAGCCGTTCCGCGCGGCATTTTATGTGTTGTCGGATATAATGTGCGGGGCGTTTCAGAGCCATTTGTTCTCCTTGTACCATTTCACGCTGAGTTCCACGCCCCTTGCAAGGCTGTAATGCGGGTGGTAGCCCAGTTCGTCCATGGCAGGCTCTATGTCGCAACGCCAGTTGCGCTGCCGCAGGATGTGGTACTTGTCGTTGTTCAGGGCTATCGGCCTGCGTGTGGCACGGCTTATGTGTTCGCCGAGGAATGTCACCAGCCTGAGCACCCATATAGGTGCCGTCACGCGCAGCACCCACGATACGTGCATGGCGTTTTTGAGCAGACGGCTGAAGTCGGCCGACTGATACACCTCGCCGTCGGTGAGGAAATACTTGCGTCCGCTCATGCCCCTGTCGAGCGCGAGGAACACCGCCTGCACCACATCGAGCACATACACGAAGGTGATGTCCTGACGCTTGAAGCCCACTGCGAAGTCGAAGTGCCGCCTTATGCTCTTTGCCATGAGGAAATAGTCGGTCTCTCGCGGCCCGTAAACGCCCGAGGGGCGGAGGATGATGTAGGGGAACTCGTTGCCTATGGAGTCGAGATAACGCTCGGCCTCGAGCTTGCTCCTGCCGTAGGCGGTGTTGGGCCGCGGCGTGTCATGCTCAGTTATGTCGGCGTAGGGCTGCTCTTCATGTATCGCGCCGAACACGCTGAGCGAACTGAGATAGACGAATCGCTTTATGGGCATGCGCAGCGCGAGCACAGCCTCAACCAGATGGCGCGTGCCTTCGGCGTTCACCCTGTGGAAGTCGGCCTTGTCCAGACACTTCGTCACGCCTGCCGCATGCACTATATAGTCGAACTCGTGCCCTCCGAGCTGCTCCCTGAGCCTCTCTTCGGAATCGAAATCAAGTTCGATGAAGTTAATTCGGTAGTCTTGCAGATAACGTCTTGAACTCGTGCGGCGCACTGCTGCCCACACTTCCATTCCCCTGTCCAAGGCCTCCTCCACTATGAAGCTGCCGATAAAACCGCTGGCACCGGTTATCAATATTTTGCTTGCCATTGATGTCTTGAAACACTTTGTAGGGTGCAAAGTTAATGAAAATAAGGAATATAACGCCCTTTTCTCCTCATGTAATGCTTTTTTCACAGTCAAAATGCCGCCGTTTCAAACTTTTTTTGTTTATTTGCAACGCATTATACACGCGTGCGGCAGGCATTGGCACGCACGCGGAAAGTAAACGGAAAAGACTATGGGAAAAGAAAAGAAAGGCGGCAAGCGCATGTCAAAAAAACAGCTTGTGAGGAGAATTGAAGAGTTTTTCGCCTCCAATCCGGGCAAGCCGGTGTCGTTCAAGGACACTTTCCGTGCCTTGAAACTCGACACCCACCCGCTTAAAATGCTCGCCATCGACATAATGGAGGAAATGGCATGGGACGACTTCCTCACCAAAGTGTCCGACAATGCCTACCAGCTCAACACCAAAGGACAGGTGCAGGAAGGCGTGTTCATGCGCAAGAGCAACGGCAAGAACAGCGTCACCCCCGACGGAAGCGACAAGCCCGTCTTCGTGGCGGAGCGCAATTCCATGTGGGCACTCACGGGCGACCGTGTGCGTTTCGCCTGCATGGCACGCCGCAAGAACCACATAAAGGAGGCGCAGGTGATTGAGATACTCAGCCGCGCGAAGGACACTTTCGTGGGCCGCCTGAGTTTCGACCACGACCTTGTGTTCCTCATATCGCCCGGAAACGTGCTTCCGAGCAACATCATCATCCCGCGCCGCAAGCTCAAGGGCGGCAAGGACGGTGACAACGCGGTGGTGAAGATAATGCAGTGGCCCGATGCCGACCACCGCAACATGATAGGCGAGGTGGTGGACGTACTCGGCAAGTCGGGCGACAACGATGTGGAGATGCACACCATACTGGCACAATACGGCCTGCCTTACAGGTATCCGAAAAACGTTGAGGAAGCCGCCGAGAAGATAACCGGCGAGATTACGCCTGCCGACTATGCCGGGCGCGAGGACTTCCGCAGCACCTTCACCTGCACCATCGACCCCCGTGACGCCAAGGACTTCGACGATGCGCTCTCCATAAAGCCGCTGAAAGACGGGCTGTGGGAGGTGGGCGTGCACATAGCCGATGTGAGCCATTACGTGAAGGAAGGCTCCGTCATCGACAAGGAAGCCGTGAAGCGCGCCACGAGCGTCTATCTCGTCGACCGCACCATACCCATGCTGCCCGAACGCCTGTGCAACTTCATCTGCTCGCTGCGCCCCAACGAGGAGAAGCTGGCGTTTTCAGTGATATTCAACCTTGATGCCGACGCCAAGGTGAAAGCCTACCGCATCGTGCACACCGTGATAAAGTCCGACCGCCGCTATGCCTACGAAGAGGTGCAGCAACTGCTCGAGGACAACGGCGTGAAGGACGGGACGGGCGAACCTGCGCCTGCCGCTCCAAAAGGAGGATACCGGGGCGAGAACGCCGATGCGCTCATACAGCTCGACCGCCTTGCCAAGAAGCTGCGTGCGGCACGCTTCAAGAACGGCGCAGTGAAGTTCGATCGCGAGGAGATGCGCTTCGACATAGACGAGAAAGGCCGCCCCGTGCGCTGCTACTTCAAGCGTTCCAAGGATGCCAACAAACTCGTGGAGGAGTTCATGCTGCTTGCCAACCGCACCGTAGCAGAGAGTGTCGGCAAAGTGAAGAAGGGGCAGAAAGCCAAGACGCTGCCCTACCGCGTGCACGACAACCCCGACCCGCAGAAGCTGGAGACGCTGCGCGAGTTCGTGGTGAAGTTCGGCTACAAGATGAAGACCGCCGGCACCAAGGGCGCACTGGCACGTTCGCTCAACACGCTCATGTCCTCATGCGAGGGCAAGCGTGAGCAGAACCTCATACAGACCGTCGCCCTGCGCGCTATGATGAAGGCGAAATACTCCACGCACAACATCGGGCACTTCGGACTGGCATTCGACTATTACACGCATTTCACGTCGCCCATCCGCCGCTACCCCGACACGATGGTGCACCGTCTCCTCACACGCTACCAGCAGGGAGGCCGCTCCGCCAACAAGGAACGCTGCGAAGAACTGTGCGAGCACTCGTCGGAAATGGAGCAGATAGCCGCCAACGCCGAGCGCGACTCCATAAAGTACAAGGCCGTGGAGTTCATGTCGGAACGTGTGGGCAACACCTACGACGCCCACATCTCGGGCATACAGAGCTACGGCATCTACTGCGAAATTGACGAGAACCATTGCGAGGGACTCGTGCCCATGCGCGACCTTGACGACGACTACTACGACTTCGACGAGCGCAACTACTGCCTCGTGGGACGGCGGCGGCGCCACAAGTACCAGCTCGGCGACCCGATACGCATCAGGGTGGCTTCCGCCAACCTCGAGAAGAAACAGCTCGACTTCGCACTTGCCGACGACTGAGAAAACGTGCCTCATCTTATTTATTGTTCATTTATCCCAAACCAGTAATTAGAATTTGACGAGACAATAAAACTACAACTTAAATACTGAAAACATGAAAAGGAAAATTGTATCAATTATGCTAATGCTCGCTGCCACGTTTGCAGCATCCGCACAACACCGTGCCGACCAACAGACGCTCACCGACCCGCGCTCGTTCTCAATGATTCTCATGGGCGACCCGCAGGGCTACACCAAGTATGCCTGCAACCAGCCTCTCTACGAACTCTGCACAGCGTGGTGTGCCGACAACATAGCACAGCTCAACATCCGTGCCGTACTCCTCACGGGCGACCTTGTGGAGCAGAACGACAACCTCGTGCCCAACCGTGCCATGACCGACCAGACCAGCCGCCAGATGTGGCAGTGGGCGTCGCACTGCATGGAACGCCTCGACAACCGCGTGCCCTATATCATTGCCACCGGAAACCACGAGTACGGCTATGTGCGGGGCGACGAGAGTTTCACGCATTTCCCCGAATACTTCCCTGTGGAGCGCAACAGCAAATGGGGCGGATGCGTCGTTGCCACCTTCCCCAACCGCATGGGGGTGAACTCTTTGGAGAATGCCGCCTACGAATTCGACGAGCCCACCTGGGGCAAAATTCTCGTCGTTGCTGCCGAGTGGGCACCGCGCACCGAGGTGCTGGAATGGGCAAAAAAGCTGTGTACGAGCGAGAAATACGCCTCCCACCGCGTCATCTTCATCACCCATTCCTTTCTGAAAGAACGCACCGCCAAGCGCACTGCCAACGAGAACTATGCCATACAGCCCGCCAACTACGGGCAGGACGTCTGGGACAAACTCGTGAATGACACTCCCAACATACGCCTCGTGATATGCGGACACACCGGCAAGCCGGGCGAGTTTGCCGATGCCGTGGCCTACCGTTGTGACAAGAACGCCGCAGGCAAGGACGTTCACCAGATGATGTTCAACGTGCAGACACTCGGCGGAGGATGGGAAGGCAACGGCGGCGACGGCTGGCTGCGCATCCTCGAGTTCATGCCCGACGGCAAGACAGTCAAGGTGCGCACCTACTCACCGCTCTTCGGCATCTCCGCCACCACCAGACAGTTTGCCCACCGCACCGGCAATATCGACCGGTTCGACATGAATCTGGAATAAGCACCGGCAGGGAAGGCCGCCGACGGAGCTCTCTCATAACATAAAGGCTACAGGACTATGACACAGGTATGGATCAGCGCCGCCGGACTCTGCGGCGCAACGGTGATAGGCAGCATTCTCGGATTTCTTGTGAAGGAGCTGCCGCACAAATGGAACGACACCACGCTCGGCTACTGCGCAGGCATAATGCTGGCGGCATCCACGCTGGGACTGATTGTCCCTGCCTTCGAGACGGCGGAGCAGTGGTGGCTTGTGGCGGCGGGAGTGATGTGCGGAGCGTTCTTCCTCAACGTGCTTGACCATGTCACGCCGCACCTCCACCACATCACGGGGCTCGATGCCGAGCAGCACCGCAACAACGCCTCGCTCAACCGTGTAATGCTCTTCGTGATGGCCATTGCCCTGCACAAGTTGCCGGAGGGCATGGCGGCGGGAGTGAGCGTGTGCGGCACGGCATCGGCAAACTGGACGGTGAGCCTCGGCATCGCCGTGCAGAACGTGCCCGAAGGCATGGTCGTCATAGCCCCGCTGCTGCTGGCAGGAGTGAAGCCCTGGCGCACCTTCGCCATATCCATCGCCATCGGACTGCTCGAAGTCGTCGGTGTGTGGCTCGGCTTCGCCCTCGGCAGCGTGTCGCAGTCGTTGCTGCCCGTCATGCTCGGCTTTGCAGGCGGTGCCATGCTCTATGTCACGAGCGACGAGATGATACCCGAGACCCATGCGCACGGCTACCAGAAACAGGCCACCTACGCCCTGCTTCTCGGCTTTATGACGCTGCTCCTCATCGAGAAATCATTTACACATTAGCGGAAACATGCGTATCCCACTGGTTTCCAATGCAGTTTCACCCTCTTTTCCATTCAACTGTTGGCATGAAAAACGGCAGCAAAACTTGCGTCTTGCTGCCGTTTGTCGGGATGAGGCGACTCGAACGCCCGACCCCTACGTCCCGAACGTAGTGCGCTACCAACTGCGCTACTTTCCGTTTTGCGTGTGCAAAGTTACGAAAAAATCGAGAATATTCGAATGAGGGCAAACTTTTTTACTGAAAAATTTGCTTGGTATTAAAAAAACGCCTACTTTTGCACTCGCAATTCGGAAATAACGAATGTGCAAAACAAAACTTGGTGCCATAGCTCAGTTGGTAGAGCAAAGGACTGAAAATCCTTGTGTCCCCGGTTCGATTCCTGGTGGTACCACTTTTGGGAAGAGTCGCTCGGCAGAGCGGCTCTTTGTTGTTTTTCCTGTTTTTCTTCATTTACGCCACATTTTATTTGGGCGTTTTGCCGCTTAGTGTTACCTTTGCAAAGGATAGGCGGCTTCCGGCAATGTGAAAACAGGCTTTCATTACGCCCGCCTACACGAAGGAAAAACAACGGCAGACAAAATGAAACCATCCGACTTCATACGCAAACTGATGAGCCGCTACCTCATAGGCAACCTTCTTGCCATGGCTTTGGTGGTGGCGGCAGTGTGCGGTGGCGTGAAATACGGCATAGACAGATACACCCACCACGGCGAGGAGATAACCATCCCCAACGTGAAGCACAAGCTTTACGGAGATGCGGCGTATCTACTCACACAGGCCGGGCTGCAGGTGCAGGTCTCCGACACCGGTTATGTGCGCAGCCTGCCGCCCGACTGCATCCTCGAGCAAAACCCCGCAGCAGGCGAGAAGGTAAAAACGGGACATGTAATATACGTGATAGTGAACGCATCGCACACGCCCACCATCACCGTCCCTGACATAGTGGACAACAGTTCGCTGCGTGAAGCCATGGCAAAGCTCTCGGCCATGGGCTTCAAGCTCACGCAGCCCGAGTATGTGCCGGGCGAGAAAGACTGGGTGTATGGCATAAGAGTGGGCGCGCGCCATGTCACCGCCGGCGACAAGGTTTCGGTGAACGATGCCCTGACAGTGCAGGTGGGCGACGGCCAGGTGGGCGACGAAGACGGCATGGACTATGTGGATACGCCGGTGACAGACATGGAGGAAGAGAGCCTCACCGACGATTTTCAGGAAGTGACCGCGCCACCCCAAGACGAGTAATGACACCCCCTGCGCCACAAAGCGCGCAACACCCCGCAACGACAAGAAAAAGAACGACATGACAGACGAATACAACACAGCCGCTGTGGAGACGGCAGAGGAGTTCGACGACGAGAACGGCCAGCTCTACGAGCACTTCCGCTTTGAAGCCGACCCGGGACAGGCGCCCGTGCGTGTGGATAAGTTCATGTTCGAGAAAATGCAGCACTCCAGCCGCAACCGCATACAGAAGGCTGCCGACGCAGGCTTCGTGCATGTGAACGGGCATCCCGTGAAGAGCAACTGCAAGGTGCGTCCGGGCGATGTGGTGACACTCATGCTCGACCGCCCGCGCCATGACTCCACGATAGAGGCGGAGGACATCCCGCTCGACGTGGTGTATGAGGACACCGAACTCATGGTGGTGAACAAGCCGGCAGGACTCGTCGTGCATCCGGGGGCAGGCAATTTCCACGGCACTCTGGTGAACGCAGTGGCGTGGCATCTGCGCGACCTGGCGTCATACGACCCCAACGACCCCGAAGTGGGACTCGTCCACCGCATCGACAAGGACACGAGCGGACTGCTCGTGGTGGCAAAGACACCGCAAGCCAAGACCTCGTTAGGCGTGCAGTTCTTCAACAAGACGACACACCGCAGCTACAACGCCCTTGTGTGGGGCAACTTCACCGAGGACGAGGGGCGCATAGAAGGCAACATAGCACGCGACCCCAAGGACCGGCTGCGCATGACAGTGTATTCGCCGGAGTCGGGCATCGGCAAGGAAGCGGTGACACACTGGCGTGTGCTGGAGCGTTTCGGCTATGTCACACTCATCGAGTGCGTCCTCGAAACAGGGCGCACACACCAGATAAGGGCGCACCTGAAGCACATCGGGCACCCTCTCTTCGGCGACGGACGCTATGGCGGCTGCGAGATTTTACGGGGCAACCGCAGCACCACCTACAAGGCTTTCATACAAAACTGCTTCAAGATATGCGGCCGCCAGGCACTGCATGCACGCACGCTCGGCTTCGTACACCCCACGACAGGCAAGCAGATGGACTTCACCTCCAGCCTTCCCCCCGACCTCGAGCAGCTCATTGCCAAGTGGCGCGTCTATATAAACGGCACCACCAACGACACATTCGAGGAGCGGTGACAGACTACATCCCCACCGTAACGACAAGAAAACGACAAACACATTATATAATATATGGATACGACAAAAAGGAACATAGCCATCGTGTGCGGCGGCGACTCGTCGGAGCACGACGTGTCGATGCGTTCGGCGCAAGGTCTGTACTCGTTCTTCGACAAAGAGCGTTACAATGTCTATATCGTCGATGTGAAATGGCAGGACTGGCATGTCAATCTGAAGGACGGACGCACCGTCCAGATAGACCGTAGCGACTTCTCGTGCATCATCGACGGCAAGGTGGTCATGTTCGATTATGCCTACATAACAATTCACGGCACGCCGGGAGAGAACGGCGTGATGCAGGGATATTTCGAGTTGCTCCACATCCCGTACAGCACAAGCGGCGTGCTCGTGGAGGCGATGACATTCGACAAGTATGTGCTCAACAACTACCTTCGCGGCTTCGGCGTGAACGTGGCCAAGAGCATCCTGCTGCGCCGCGGCGAGGAGAACCGTTACAGTGAAAGCGAGATTGAGCGCGAGATAGGCATGCCCTGCTTCGTGAAGCCAGCGGCAGACGGCAGCAGCTTCGGCGTGTCGAAGGTGAAGAATGCCGACCAGTTGGCCCCGGCACTGCGCGTTGCGTTCATGGAAAGCGACGAGGTGATGATAGAAAGCTACATGGAAGGCACGGAAATATCCATCGGCTGCTACAAGACAAGGCACAAGTCGGTGGTGTTCCCGGCAACCGAAGTGGTGACAAGCAACGAGTTCTTCGACTACGACGCCAAATACAACGGGCAGGTGCAGGAAATCACCCCGGCACGGATAGCTCCCGAAACGGCGAAGCGCGTGGCAGAGGAGACGAGCCGCATCTACGACATCCTGCACTGCAACGGCATCATCCGTATCGACTACATCATCACCAAGGACAGCCAGGGCAATGACAAGGTGAACATGCTCGAGATAAACACCACACCCGGAATGACCGCCACAAGCTTCATACCACAGCAGGTGCGCGCCGCAGGGCTCGACATAAAGGAGGTACTTTCAGAGATCGTGGAGAACCAGTTTTAAGCCTTTCCGCCACCGCCCGTGCCCTGACAGGCTTCCGGGCAACACACCAAACCGCCATAGACAATGATTACCAAAGCGTTAAAACAATTCGACAACATACGCCCTTTCGAACCCGAAGAGTTGCCGGAGGCGTATGACCGCCTGCTCGCCGACACGCAGTTCGTCAAGGTGCTGGGCTTTCTTTACCCCGGAGTGCCCTTGGAAACCATTGCTGCCAGAATGCGCCGGTGCAGCACAAGCCTCGAATTCCAAAAGGAGTTCTGTTACGGTTTCATCAAGAAACTGCTGGAAAAGGCAAGCACGGGATGCGACATCGACACACGCTCCATCGACATCGACAGCCGCTACACGTTTATCAGCAACCACCGCGACATAGTGCTCGACTCGGCATTGCTCGATGTCCTGCTCGTCGATGCACACTGCTCCACCACCTGCGAGATAGCCATCGGCGACAACCTGCTCACCCTCCCGTGGGTGAAGGACCTGGTGCGCATCAACAAATCGTTCATTGTGGAGCGCAAGCTCCAGATGCGCCAGATGCTCATGGCAAGCAAACGGCTCTCCGAATACATGCACTTCGTCATGTCGGTGAAGCGCGACAACATCTGGATAGCGCAGCGTGAGGGGCGCGCCAAGGACTCCGACGACCGCACGCAGGAGGCAATTCTGAAGATGATGGCAATGGGCGGCGAGGGTACGCACATCGAGCGTCTGCTCAGCCTGCACATCGTCCCGCTCGCGATATCCTACGAATACGACCCGTGCGACTTCCTCAAGGCACGCGAGTTCCAGCTCCGCCGCGATGTGGAGGGATGGGAGAAGTCGGCGACGGACGACATCGTGAGCATGCAGACCGGCATCATGGGCTACAAGGGCAAGATACACTACCACTGCGCGCCGTGCATTGACGGGTGGCTGAAAAGCCTCGATCCCGACATGCCCAAGACCGAATTCTACTCCAAGGTGGCGGCACACATCGACAGCGAGATATTCCGCAACTACCGCCTGTATGCCGGCAACTATGTGGCCGCCGACCTTCTGGAGGGCGGCTCGCGCTTCTCCGGCCACTACACCGAAGCGGAAAGCGATGCCTTCAAGCGTTACATCGACAGCCGTATAGCCAAGATTGACCTGACTGACGCCGACATCCCGTTCCTCCGCGAGCGCATTCTCACCATGTACGCCAACCCCGCCATCAACCAGGCAAGCGTACTCCAGAACGCATAAAGACCCAGTTCCCCAAAACAACGGCATGAAACACAAGGCGGCAGCATTACTCCTTTCGGCAGCAACGGCACTTTGCGGGTGCACCACCGAGACTTACGACAGCGGCGACGGCAAGTACTCCTACCTCACCGCCGGGTTCGTTGTGGCGCATACTGCCGCCAGCAAGACCGTGGACTATGTTGTGTGCGACAGCGGCGAAAAGCTCTTCCTCTCGCCGTCCTACCATATGGAATGGGCGGAAAAGGCCGACACCGCCTACCGTGCCCTGCTCTATTACAACGCGCCAAAGACGGCTTCGTCGAGCCAAACGGTAGAAGCTGTCGCCGCAATGCAAGTGCCCGTGCTGCGCCCCGTGACGGCATTCATGCTGGAAGCGGTTGCCACCGACCCGCTTACAGTGGAGAGCGTGTGGCTCTCGGAGAACGGACGCTATGTCAATCTCGCCCTGCTCGTGAAGACGGGGACACCCGACAGCGGTGCCGAGGGGCAGAGCATAGGGCTCGTGCTCGACGGCATAGACACTGCGTCCGACGGTACACGCTGCGCCATGACACGCCTGTACCATTCGCGGGGTGGCGTGCCCGAATACTACACCTCACGCCATTACGTGAGCATTGACACCCAGGACTTTCCCGCCGACGCTGTCTCCATTGAGATCAACACCTACAACGGGAAAGTGACCAAGACCGTATCCTTTTAAATGGCGAAGACCCGGTAACACGACACCTGACAGAAAGAAAATGGAAAACTCTTACACAAAGCAATACCCCGCCCTCATGGAGGGCAAGAAACTGATGTATGTGCACGGCTTCGGCTCGTCAGCGCAGTCGGGTACGGTAGAGATGCTGCGCACGCTCATGCCCGGAGCCACCGTCGTGGCGCGCGACATACCGCTGCATCCTGCCGAGGCAATGGACATGCTGCGCCGTATGTGCAGCGAGGAACAGCCCGACCTCATCATCGGCACGTCAATGGGAGGAATGTACGCCGAGCAATTGCGGGGTTTCGACCGCATACTGGTGAACCCCGCCTTCGAGATGGGCGACACCATGGGCAAACACGGGATGACGGGCAAACAGACCTTCCAGAACCCGAGAGCCGACGGCGTGCAGGACTTCATCGTCACAAAGTCGCTCGTGAAGGAGTATGCCGAGGCCACGCAACAGTGCTTCAAGGGTATCGACGATACCGACCGTGAGCGTGTCGTGGGGCTCTTCGGCGATGCCGATCCGCTCGTGCACACGTTCCCCGTCTTTGCCGAGCACTACCCCACAGCCATACGCTTCCATGGCGAACACCGCCTGTCGGACAAGGTGGCTATGCACTATCTCGTCCCCGTCATCCGCTATATCGACGACCGCCAGAACCGCCGCCAGCGTCCCGTCGTCTATATCGACATCAACGCCATGCGCGACAGCTACGGCAACGCCACGGCGAGCATGCACAAAGCCTACGAGACGCTGATTGAAAACTACTCGGTGTATGTCGTCGCCGACGCCCCGACAAACCGTCCCGGACAACTTGCCGCCGACCAGGCGTGGGTGGAGAAGCACCTCAGTGCCCCGGCATACGACCGCCTCGTGTTCGCCAACCGGCGCGCGCTGCTCTACGGCGACTACCTCATCGCGCCCTCACCGTGCGACGACTTCCTGGGGACAGTGATAGAATGGGGCAGCAACGATTTCAAGACATGGGATGAGATAACAATATATTTCTCACGGCTCGGCGGACAGTGACGGAGTGGACATCACAGGCTTCATTGGCCTTTCTTCTGCAACACTTCAAGATACTGTGTCAATCCCCAGCGCACCGAGCGCAGGCCGAACTGTTCGGTGTGTATGTCCGCGGGCTTCACCCACATACATTCGGCGGCATCGTCACCGGCTTTCAACGCCGAAATGTCGCGCACCTTGCACTCGAAGAAAAAGTCGAGCGTGGGAATGTCGATGCCGCGGTAGCGATAGACATTGGGCAGGCTGAACATATAGGTTGCCGAGACCACCTCAAGCCCCGTCTCCTCCAGCACCTCACGCACCACACCTTCCTCAGCCGTCTCGCCGGGTTCGGCGAACCCTCCGGGCAGATCGAGCGTGCCCTTGGCGGGCTCGCACTTGCGTCTCTCCACGAGGAGTGCGCCCTCTTCGTTCACGATGAACGCCGCATTGGAGGCACTGGCGTTCACAAACAACTCGAAACCGCAGTTCTCGCACTTGCGGCACCTCGCTCCCTCTTTCCTGAAATGGTGACTGCCGCACACGGGGCAGTACGCGAATTTCTCTAACAGATGCATCTTTTACTTTTCTTTTTTTGACATTAAGCCCAACGCATGCGGCATCCATTTTCACATTGTTTAAAAATAGTTACAAGCGCGGACTTCGTCCTTTTTCAGCTGCAATATTACTAAAAAATCATTATCTTTGCAAAATAAAGGACAATAAATCTCTACCACCATGACAAAAACAAAAGCTTGCCTTTCCCTCTTCGTAATGCTCCTTGCCACGGCGACGGCTCTCGCTGCCGAGCCGTTCGACATAAACCTCTGGCCCAAGAAAGCCCCCAACAGCAACGGCATAAAGAACGACACGGCACGGGTGCGCGTGTTCCTGCCCGACGCACGGCACGCCACAGAGCGCGCAGTGGTGATATGCCCGGGCGGAGGCTACAAAAACCTGTCCATCAACCACGAGGGTTACGACTGGGCACCATTCTTCAACGACATGGGCATCGCCGCCGTGGTGCTCACCTACCGCATGCCGCACGGCAAGCGCGAGGTGCCGTTCAGCGACGCCGAAGAGGCGATGAGGCTCGTGCGGCGCAATGCAAAGGAGTGGCACATAAACCCCGCCGATGTGGGGATAATGGGCTTCTCGGCGGGCGGACACCTCGCCTCCACCGTGGCGACACGCTCCAAAGGCGACGCCGCGCCCAATTTTCAGATACTATTCTACCCCGTGATAACGATGATACCGGGCTTCACCCATCAGGGTTCGCACGACAACCTGCTGGGCAAGGGCAACAGGAAAAAGCTGGAACGCGAATACAGCAACGACATGCAGGTGACGCGTTCCACCCCGCGGGCGTGCATCCTGCTTTCCGACGACGACACCGTCGTGCAGCCCACCAACGGTGTGAACTACTACATAGAGTGCTACCGCCACGACATACCCGCCACGCTCCATGTCTATCCGTCGGGCGGCCACGGCTACGGGATGAACACCTCGTTCAGATACCACATCGAGATGTTGCTCGACCTGAAAGCCTGGCTGCGCAGCTTCTGACCCTGCCGCATGGCCACACTACAACAACCCCACCCGCCGCGAAAGGCGCGCGGCGGCAAAGACAGCCTTAATCCCGCCTTGACTTTTACCTTGACGAACCGCAACTGTCATTTTTAACAAACCTTTAACTTAAACCGTTATGAAAAAAATCTTTACTCTTCTGGCATTGCTACTTCCGGCAATGGCATTGACGGTAACAGCTAATGCTGCCAACGACATGACGAAAGCCGACGCGGCAACGGAAACCGTCGTGGGCGAGGACAACTACGCTCCTGCGGGTTCCACTTTCGACTGGAGTTTCGACATTGACTTCACCACGCAAAAGTTCACCGCCACCGTGGACCTCTCCACCTGCTCCGCCGACAACACCAACGAGAACGTGCTTTCGGTGGGAACTGACATCAACGCCTACTTCTCCAACTTGCAGAATGCGGGCAACATCCACTTCTACTACACACCTTCAACAAAGACACTTTCGTGCCAATACATCTCGTCCAACGAGAGTTACGGGGCGTGGAAGTACATCACTCCCAAGACAGATGTCGAGGGCGAGATAACTATCGACCTCTCAAAGCAGTACGGCCTGCGCCTCAACGGCGAGCAGGTGTTCAACCCTGCACAGCTCTCCAAACTCCTTGCGCGCACCGCACTGCACTTCGGCAGCCTTGAAGGCACCACCCGCAGCAACGCGACCTACAAGCAGGCACGCGTCGTGGCGACAGAATTCGAGCAGACGGAAGCCGCAATCTACAACTGGCCGGCCAAAGTTCTCTACGACGGCGTTTACTCACGCTTCAGCGAAGCAAAGGCAAGCTACGCCACAACAAGCTTCAGCGAGTGTACAATCACCCTGCCGCAGGTCAGCGTCGGCGGCAAGGTGCTGGGTGACATCACCATCAGCGGCATTGAATACAAGGACATGGAATACAGCGGCAACGACAATCCCGGTGTCATTTATTTCAGTATTGAAAACGAAACCACAACCGTAAGCAACCTCGGGGAATTCGGTACACAACTCGGGCTGACAGAAGGCCAGGAACTGACAATAAGCGATTTTGAGGGCTATATATACGGTGTGTATCTCTCTCTCTACATTAACTTCACCATCGGTGACAAAGAACTGGTTTACACTTACCTGGTGGACGACCCGATACAGACCACCCTCACAAGCACGCTCAAAACCACGCTCAACGGCAGCGAATGCTCTTACGAAAACCGTGTCATGCTCGTGAGCGACTATGGCGACGGGTTTGCCGACATCACCCTCAACAACATCCAGTTTGAAAGCTTTGGCGAAATGAACCTCGGCAACCTCGTGATAAAGGAAGTGCCCTACACCTACAACCTCTCGGGCGAACAGGAATTCAAGGCCGAAGGCATCACCGCAACACTCGAGAACTGCCCGTTTGATGCCATGAAGAGCGTTTCCGGCGTGACAATCAACGGCAAGCTCTCCGGCAGCGAAGCCTACTTCACCGTGTCGGCCACAGTCACCGGCATGACAGCGGACATCGTGTTCGGCGACCCCATAGTTCCCTACACTGTCTATACAGGCAAGCAGGCTGTTTACAACAGCGACTCTACTGACGAAACCGATGA
The DNA here is from genome assembly GCA_963599085.1 of bacterium. Lineage (GTDB taxonomy): Bacteria > Bacteroidota > Bacteroidia > Bacteroidales > Bacteroidaceae > Prevotella. The sequence continues at coordinate 18,598 of CAVBVK010000005.1, forward strand.
AGGGGTGATCTCCGTGCGTCCAGCAGGCGAAGGCAAATACACCATCGTCCTCTCCAACGTGGCAGACGAACGGACCCTCTCCTTCGAGGCTACCGGAGTGGAAGGCGACAACGGCCTCATCACCTACACGGCCGAACAGGCCACGGCTCCGCTTACCGCAAGCGGATGGGAAGGCTATGACGCCTACATCGACATTGTGGAAGCCAGAAGCCAGGGCGACAAGTTCTACGGTGTGTTCAGCATCGACCGTGGCGGGTTCGCAGCCAGCTACCCCTACTGCGGACACACCCTCATCTTCGGCGAGGAGTTCACCCCCACCGGCATTGATGCAGTAAATGGCGAAATCAGTGCCAAGCCCGTACAGATTTACAATGTGAACGGCGCGCGCATGAATGCCCTTCAGCGCGGTGTGAACATCGTGCGCACTGCCGACGGCAAGACCGTGAAGGTTGTGAAGAGATAATGTGCGGCGCTGTTGCCCGCCGCATGGCGCGGCAACGGCGTCACAATGAAGTGCAAGAGGATGTGTCAGATCGGCATATCCTCTTTTCATGTTGTTTGCAATGCAAACAAGGCTTACTTGCGATGCAAACAAGGCTTACTTGCGATACAAACAAGGCTTCTTTACACTCCAAACAAGGCTTCTTTACTATGCAAGTAACGCTTGTTTGGAAGGCAAAGAAGCCTTGTTTTTATGGAGACTGCCTTATTTCAGCAGCGACTTTATCTCAGCGTCGAGATCCTTTATCTGTGCGTCGCGCTTATACACGTTGCAGTTCTTGTCGAGAAGGAAGAACGTGGGCACGCCCTGCACGTTGTAATTGGTGATGACGCTGCCGTCGTCCTCGCCAGCACGCACGCTTATCCAGGGCAATGCAGCCGTCTGTGTCTTCCAGAAGTGCTCGTCGGCATCCACGGACACCTGATAGATTTCAAATCCGGCGGCGTGGTATTTGCGGTAAAGGTCGCGCAGAACCATGATGCGCTTCATGGAGTTTTCGTCGGCAAAGGAATGGAAGTCGAGCATCACCGCCTTGCCTTTGAGCTGCGACAGGGTGCGCATGTTGCCGCGGTTGTCGGGCAGTGTGATGTCGATGATGCCCGTCATGTTCACCCTGCCGGCGTCAATCTGTGCGGCAGACTGTCTGTTGCGCACTATACGCACATTCTTCATGCCCTCGATGGCAATGTTGTGGAGGTTCTTTCCACGCTCCGCCTCGGGGTAGAAAGTGTCCCAGCTGGTGGCGACGGCGGCGAACACCTTTATGTCCTCCTCACTGCTGCGCGGATTGAACAGCAGCGTTGCCTGCCGTCCGAGGCTTATTGTCTGGAAGAGGGCGAAGTAGGAGTAGGCGCGCATGGGTTCGCGGAAGATGTAGTTGGTCTTCACTTCCGTCTTGTAGTCATCTATCATGCGTGACACGCTGTCGGCCGCGGCATCGGCACCGAGTGTCGGGTCGGCGGCGACGGCATTCACCTGTGCCTGCAGCTTCATCTGCATGAGGGCGAGCTGCCTTATCGTCGCACACTCCTCGGAGCCGTTCACCTCGTAGGATGACGCCATTGCGGGGTAGGAAGCCTTTATGGCCACGGTCTCGGTGGAGTCGATGGCGATGTTGATTATCTGTCCGGCTATGCGCAGACGGTAGAATTCCGGGGCTTCGGCAGCCTTGCCGCTGAAGCTGAAGGAGCCGTCGCTGCCGAGCTTCACCGAGTCGGTTGCCACGGCACCGTTAAGGCTCATGTTCTCGAAATAGAGAGTGGAGTCCTTGGCTCCGGTGATGGTGCCTTCCACATGGAACTTGCGCCCGTTGCAGGAGGTGAAGCCCACGGTAGCGAAAGCCAATGCCGCCATGAGGGCACACTTGGTCAGGATTTTTATTTTCATTTCTTCTTCGTTTTACGGTTTGTGCCTGCAAACTTAATAAAAATTTTCGTTTATTCCGGCATTCCGCCGTTGTTTTTGCTCCATGGAGGTGTGCCTTTACCTGACCTTCAGGAGCTTCACGCCGTGGGTGGGTATGAAGCAGTCGCCCTCGCGGGCAATGTATGTCTGCCGCCACAGGTCGCGCACGGATGTGCGGCGCTGCATCCCGCAGCTGTTGAGTATGCGCCCGTAGTTGAGGGTCACGTGCCTGTCGCCGAGATTGAATATCCCCACGGCCCTGCCGCCGTCGGCAAGCTCGCGCACCCATACCTCCACGTCGCCCTCGGCATAAAGCCGCCGGGCCTGTTTGCCGAGCACGTCCTGATTGACAGCGTTCACCTCGTTGTTGCAAAGCAGCGAGAACGTGAAGTCGTCCATCTGTGCCACGTCGCATCCTATGAGCATGTTGGCGGCAAGAAGGCTCCACAGCGAGATGTGGGTGTATTGCTCGTCGGGTGTGAGGCGTGTGTCGCGCAGGTTGGCACTCCATCCCACCTTGCCCACACAGAGCATGTCGGGGTCGTTCCAGTGTCCCGGTCCGGCGTAGGGATAGAGCTTTGCCTGGCGCACGAAGCCTATGTCGTGGAGCGACTCCCATGTGTCCTCAATGTCGCCGGTGGTGCGCCATGAGTTGGCGCTGACATACTTGCCCCATTCCCACACATCCGCCATTCCGTACTGGCAGAGGCTGTAGAAGATGTCGCGCGGCTGTTCGCGCAGGTAGCGCTCCATCTTCATGTAGGGATAAATGTATGCCGCCACGGTGTGGTCGGAGAGTTTGTCGAACTCGCGCGAGTAGCCGCACCAGTCGTATTTCAGATAGTCTATGCCCCAGTCGTTGTAGGTCTTGGCGTCCTGTTCCTCGTGGCCGAGCGAGCCGAGATACTGCCCGCAGGTGTAATCGCCTGGCGAGGAGTAGATGCCGAAACGCAGGCCGTGGGCGTGGAGCCAGTCACCCAGTCCCTTCATGTCGGGGAATTTCCCGTTCACGGCTATTGTGCCGTCGGCATTGCGCTCGGGTGCTTCCCATGCGTCGTCCACGTTGATGTAGCTGTAACCGTAGTCGGCGAGCCCCTTGTCGATTATCGCCTGTGCCGACGACATCACCTTCTCCTGCGACACACTGAGCCCCCAGCAGTTCCAGCTGTTCCATCCCATCGGCGGCGTGAGGGCTATCTTGTCGCCCACCTTGACGGTGAATGTCTGCTCGGCATGGCCTTCGGCGTTGTCGGCTTCAATCACCATGACATACTCGCCACGGCGTTTCAGGCTGCCGGAGATGACCCCCTGCGCTGCGTCGAGCGCAAGACCCTCGGGAAGGCCGGTGACACTGAACTTCATGGGGCGCACACCCGACATGGGGATGCGGAATATCACGGGCGAGCCGGGGCGCACGCCATATACCAGCGGGCCGTTGTAGCGCGGAGCCTTGGGGGCCGGCGGGGTGAGGATGTAGGGCGGTATGTACTGCCGCTCCACCTTCTTGCCGCTCTTGCCGTCGGTATATACGGCACTGATGCCCACCATCTCGCCGCGCGCGTAGGGCACGTCTATCGTCTTTTCGGCATTGTGCCGGAGTGCTGTCTTGTACGTCTTCTGCGAGAACAGCTTGCCCGTCTCGGGGTCGCACACCTTCACTTGGAGCGTGCCGCGCTGCGTCTCGCTGAAAATGTTGCCGAGCCTGACGGAGCAGACGGGCTTCGCGCCGCCCTGCTTCTGCACGAACGACATGCGGAGACCGTCGGTGCGGTCGGGCACGACGATGCGCACCGTGCCCTTGAACATTCCGCCCGGGGTGCCTCCGTTATACACGCGCACGGCGAGCACGTTCTCCTTGCCCCAGCGTATGGGGCCGCGCTTGGCATCGACGGTATATTCGCGTTCCACGTTCCATGCCGTAGCGTATCCGCCGCTGTCGGTGTGCAGACGGCCGGTCTTGCCTATGAGCACGCCGTTGAGGTAGGTCTCGTCCACATCGTCGATGCAGCCGAGGCGGAAGTTCACGATGCTCTTCATGTCCGACGCTTCAAGAGCCGATTCGGGTATGACGAACTTCAGGCGGTACCAGGCGAAAGCCTCGTCGTTGTGTATGCCCTGACTGTCCCATGTCCTGCCCAGGTCGAGGGTCTGCCATGAGCTGTCGTCGAAGGAAAGCGACTTCCATTCCGGATTGTCACCCGTTTGGAACCGAGCCTTGTCAAATTCCAGGTTCTGTGCGCTTGCGTTCCATGCAAGCGTCGCCGACAGCAAGGCTGCCAGCATGATGTTTCTCTTTTTCATGATCATATAAATTATTTTAAAGTCCGTCCTTGATATGCAAAGGTATATGCAAAGGTATATGCAAAGGTAATGATTTTTGCACACAAACCACTATCACACAAAGCCTTTCTTGAGGAAAGAACGCACATTCGTGTGTGGCTGTTGCCGTGGCGGAAGCGTTTTGCCGCGGCATATTTGCAAAAAAAAGAAAATATCGCGCCGTTTGTCACGGTTTTGTTAGTTTATTCCGTTGAAAATGACTAACTTTGCGAAACTTTAATTTATTGATGTTATAATTTAGATGAACGTAATTACAAAGACAGTATCATTGCCTGATGGAAGAACCATCAGCATTGAGACCGGGAAAGTGGCAAAGCAGACCGACGGAAGTGTTGTCCTGCGTATGGGCAACACCGTACTTCTCGCCACTGTTTGTGCCGCAAAAGATGCAGTTCCCGGAACAGATTTCATGCCTTTGCAGGTGGACTACAAAGAGCAGTATTCAGCAGCAGGACGTTTCCCGGGCGGATTCACCAAGCGTGAAGGCAAGTCGGGCGACAACGAAATCCTCACATCACGCCTCGTTGACCGCGTGTTGCGCCCGCTCTTCCCTTCGAACTACCATGCAGAGGTGTATGTGCAGATCATGCTTCTCAGCGCCGACGGCGTGGACCAGCCTGACGCACTCGCAGGTTTTGCAGCTTCAGCCGCAATGGCTTGTTCAGATATCCCGTTCGAATGCCCCATTTCGGAAGTGCGTGTGGCACGCATCAACGGCGAATATGTAATCAACCCCACCTTCGAGCAGATGAAGGAAGCCGACATGGACATCATGGTGGGCGCATCTGCCGAGAACATCATGATGGTGGAAGGCGAGATGAAGGAAGTGTCGGAGCAGGACATGATAGGCGCATTGAAGGCAGCCATGGCAGCCATCAAGCCCATGTGCGAGCTCCAGACCGAACTCTCCAAGGAACTCGGCACCGACGTGAAGCGCGAGTACTGCCACGAGGTGAACGACGAGGAACTGCGCGAGCAGCTCCGCAAGGAGACCTACGACAAGTGCTACGCCATAGCCGAGGCAGGCGACCACGACAAGAAATCTCGTGAAGAGGCCTTCGACAAGATTCTCGCCGACTTCCAGGAAGCCTACGACGCAGCCCACAGCGACCTCACCGCCGAAGAACTCGACGAGAAGCACGCAGAGATGGTGCGCTACTACGCCGACGTGATGCGCGACTCCATGCGCCGCTGCATCCTCGACGAGGGCAAGCGTCTCGACGGCCGCAAGACCACCGACATACGCCCGATATGGTGCGAGGTGTCGCCGCTGCCCATGCCCCACGGAAGCGCAATATTCACACGCGGCGAGACACAGAGCCTCTCCACGTGCACACTCGGCACAAAGATGGACGAGAAACTCGTCGATGACGTGCTCGAGCGCGGCTATCAGCGTTTCCTCCTCCACTACAACTTCCCGCCGTTCTGCACGGGCGAAGCCAAGGCGCAGCGTGGCGTGGGACGCCGCGAGATAGGCCACGGCCACCTGGCATGGCGCGGACTGAAAGGGCAGATACCTGAGGACTTCCCCTACACTGTGCGCCTCGTGAGCCAGATTCTCGAGTCGAACGGTTCATCTTCCATGGCTACCGTATGCGCCGGCACACTGGCACTCATGGACGCCGGTGTCCCGATGAAGAAGCCCGTGAGCGGCATCGCAATGGGTCTCATCAAGAACCCGGGCGAGGAGAAGTATGCAGTGCTTAGCGACATCCTCGGCGACGAGGACCACCTCGGCGACATGGACTTCAAGACAACTGGAACAAAGGACGGACTCACTGCCACCCAGATGGACATCAAGTGCGACGGTCTGAGCTTCGAGATACTCGAAAAGGCTCTCATGCAGGCAAAGGCAGGACGCGAGCACATCCTCGACTGCATGACGTCAACCATCTCCGAGCCGCGTGCCGAAATGAAGCCGCAGGTTCCGCGCATCGTACAGATTGAAATTCCCAAGGAGTTCATCGGTGCCGTGATAGGCCCCGGCGGAAAGATCATACAGCAGATGCAGGAGGACACCGGTACGACCATCACCATCGACGAGATTGACGGCGTGGGCAAGGTGCAGGTGTCAGCCCCCAACAAGGACTCCATCGACGCCGCACTCGCCAAGATCAAAGCCATCGTGGCAATACCCGAGGTGGGCGAGATCTACGAAGGCACCGTGCGCTCAATAATGCCTTACGGCTGCTTCGTCGAGATAATGCCGGGCAAGGACGGTCTGCTCCACATCTCGGAGATTGACTGGAAGCGTCTGGAAACAGTGGAAGAGGCAGGAATTAAAGAGGGCGACACGATAAAAGTGAAGCTCATGGAAATCGATCCGAAGACCGGCAAGTACAAGCTCTCACGCCGCGTTCTCCTCGAAAAGCCCGAAGGCTATCAGGAGCGTGAACGCCGTCCGCGTGGCGAGCGCCGTCCGCGCCGTGACGGAGGCGAGCGTCGTGACAGCCGCCGCGAGTTCCGCGAGAACCGCGAGCCGAAGGACTTTAACGACTCGCTCGACCACAACAGCGACATCTAAGCACCGGTGTTCAGGCATGCGTGCCTGAACCCGATAAATCTTAAAATCTTAAATCCCTGCACCGCAACCAATCGGCTGTGATGCAGGGATTCTTATTTCAGGACAATTGGGAGGTCGGGCGTCCCGCCCGACAACACTGTGAATGGGTATGTGCCCTTTACTTGCGGCAGTCGGTAATCTCGGTGATGGGATTGCCTGTGCAGGCGTCGGGCATCTGTATGTGGAGCAGCGAGCACACTGTCGGGGCGGTGTCGTCCATGTGTGTCTGGCGCGTGGTGTGCCCCGGCTTGATGTTCCAACCCATAAACACGAGCGGGATGTGGGTGTCGGCGGGACCCCATTTGCCGTGGCTTGAACCGTAATATTCCGGCCCTACGCCGCCGTAAAAGTGGTTCACCTTGCTCATCGCAATGATGTCGCCCGAGCGTCCCTGGTAGTAGCCGTTGATGACGCGCTCGCGTATCCACTGCGGAATGGCAGCCGTGCCGGCCTTCTCATAGGCGGTGACAAACTGGAAGCGGGCGTCGCCCTTGAGCAGGCGCACGGCGGTGTCGGTCACTTTGCCAAGACACAGCTTGGCACCGGCAATGGCCTCGTGGTCGAGGTAAATCCCCTCTTCAATGATGTCCTTCACATATTGTATGTCGATGCCGAACTCGCTGCGGAGCTGTCCGTTCAGCGTCCGTTTCACCTCACCGTAGTCCACGCCGCCGCCGGGGAGCTTGTGCTCATGCAGGGTGTTGGGGTTGTGCGAGCCGCCGTGGTCGGCAGTGAGGAAGAGCAGGTAGCCGTCCTTGCCCACCTGTGCGTCGAGAGCCTCGAAGAATTCCTTCATGCCGCGGTCGAGGGCGAGGAACGCCTCCTCGTTCTCCTTTCCCTTGGAGAACCACGTGCCCGTCTGGTGGCTTATGACATCGGTGGAGGAGATGCTCACACAGAGCATGTCGGTGGCGTCGCCCTTGCCCAGTTGCTCGTTCGTGAGGGCAGCCTCAGCCATGCGGAAGGTGAGCGTCACGCCGTCGGCATGGCTCTTCGGGTCGTAGCCTTTCTTCATCCCCGCCCGGCGGTTGAAGTCCGTCACCCATCCGGGGAGTTTGTCCATATAGTAAGAGCTGGTGATAAAGCCCCCCACCGAGCTGTCGTACCAATAGGCGGCGTTGGCGGAATGTCCTGCGGGGAGGATGGAGGCGCGGTCTTTCAGTGCCACGCCTATCACCTTGGCCTTGAAGTCTGTGGCTGTGCGCAGCATGTCGCCGACGGTTGTCCCCAGCATGTTACGCGGCGACATCTTGCCCGCCTTCGATGAGGTGCCCACGCCGGTAACCGTCGGGTCGTCGGTGCAATAGACGCGCTTGCCGTCAAGGTAGAAGTCGTTTGCCGGGATGCCGCTAGCGGCAGGCACTGCGCCGGTGTAGATGCTGGTGTGCCCCACGCCGGTGATGGTGGGCACATAGTTGAGCATCTGGTTGTCGCACGAGAAGCCTTCCACAAGGAGCCGCTTCACGCCTCCCTCCCCGTACTTGTCGTAATAGTAGTAGAGGTAGTCCCAACGCATCTGGTCCACCACCAGACCCACGACGAGTTTCGGGCGCGACACCTGTGCCGCCGCCGTCAGGGCAAGGCAGCACACGAAAACAGAAAGGATGATTTTCTTCATAGTATTTTATGATTTTAAATTGTCAGGGAGCATTCTCCCTTGTCGATTAACTTCCTGCAAAGTTAGCAATAATAATCCGTCCGGGCAAAACGGGGAAAAGGATGTTCCGTCAGTAATGTCATTTGCGCCGCCTTATCACGACATTTTCGCTCTTGCTTTCCCTTCACGAGATTGCCGTTGTTTGGCGAGAGTGCGGCGCAATACGGAGGGCGAAACTGAAAAAGCACATGAGCGACATGGCCGCCACAAGCGAATATCTGTACAAGCAATAATCTGTCATGCTTGTTTCTGTGGTTGGATAGTGTAGGACTTTTTTTTACAAAATTAAGAAAGAAAATCCGTATTGCCGTGCAAAAACAGAAGCCGAAAACGGCATGCCTCCACCCGCACAGACCCCCTGTGCGAAGAAAAGCATGCCTTTGCCTTTGGCATTTCACGGAAAAACCGTACTTTTGGCAACACGCAAGGACTGCCCCGCCGGGCATCCCCTGCGCTTGCAACGGAAACCTATACAAAAAACAAACGCTATGAAAAGAAAGATAACACAGGAAAACTTCGAGGAAACCTATATCGACAGCATCGAGATGGCACGCATCGACAAGTTCGTGTGCGACGAGATGGCACGCCAGATACACCGTTACATCAAGGCGATGAAGGGCAGCAAGAGCATCATGATAAAGTTCGAGGAACAGCTCGCCACACTCAGCGTGGCGGAGAAGGAGGCGGCGATAGCGCGCTACATCGACCTGAACCGCAAGGTACTGAGCGGCCTCGACTTCAAGATTGTGCTCGCACGCGCCATGGCCAACTACTGCGACACGTTCAGCTACCTGCTGCAATTGGTGAACAACAAGCGCAAGATGGTGTTCTACCTCAACCGAATGCGCGACAAGTACGAGCAGTACCACGAGGTGTTCGAGCAGGACGGCAAGTTCGGCATAAGGGACTGCCACGGCAAGGTGCTGCTTAGCGCGTCCTACGACTTTCTGCGCACGCCCTACGTATATGTGGACAACCTGCGCACGCTGCCCGTAATAGCGCAGAAAGGCGGCAAGATGGGGCTCGTGTTGCCCGACGGGCACGACACGGTGGTGGCAGAGTTCGTGTATGACGACATCGCCCTGCGCGACGAGCCGCCCTATTTCGAGGCCACGAAAGAGGGAAAGTGCGGCGTGATCGACGCCGACGGCGCGTTCACACCCGTGGAGAAAAAGGAAGAGGAGGGCGACACCTTGGAATAAGGGCGCGCCCGAAAGAGACGGATTACGGTTTTTATAACGGGGCAGTGCCGCCTGCGGCGGACGCCAGTCCCTACGGGTTCTGCACGCTGAGGATGCCCTGCGGCCCCGTGCACGACACGCGGCGGAAACGCAACAGTTTCCTGCCCGCGTCGCCTTTTGCCACTATCCCGCCGCTGTTCATGTCGTACTCGCGCTTGCAGTTGCTGCAAACGGCGTGTCCGGCGGAGGTCATGCCGAGGCAATAGCTTGGCGTGTTGGTGGAGTAATAGCAGTTGGGACACTGGCTGTCGTAGGCGTAGAGTTGCGGCGGCAGGCTCATGTTGCCGTAACCCACGATGATGCCTGTCTTGTTGTAGATGCCGAGAACGCAGGACCGTTTCAAGTCCTCCCCGTTGGCATACTTGTCGTCCGTGTTGCCGTAGTTGTCCTCGAAGTGGAACACCTGAGCCCCCCTGTCGGTGCGGGAGGTGATGCGGCAGAACGTGCCGGGCGACACGCTGTTGAGCGCGCCCTGCAAGACGCTGCTGAGATGCACGGAATTGTCGAACACGAAGAAACACTGCTCCGTGCAATACTCAAAGTCGGCCTTGCCGCACCCGGTGGGCACGGCGAGCATGGCGAGGGTTGCAACAAAGAGGGCTGTCCTTTTTTTCATAATCTTTCCATGTGGCGGGGCGTGCCGCGGGCAGCCCCTTTCAGTCGTAATCTATCATCTGCAAGGCGTCGGCAATCTTCTCAATGCCTTCCTGCAACGGTTTCTTCACCATCCCTTTGACGAACGGGTTGAGGTCGGCCTTGATGGTGAGCCTCATCTTGCACGCCGCCTCCGTGACGGGGAGGAGCTGTATCCAGAAGTTGAAGGGCACGGGGCTCTGCTCCGTACTGAACTTGATGCACTTCGGCTCGTCCCTATCGACGATGCGCAGGCGTATGCTTCCCACCGGGGGGACATTGACGGAGAGCGTGTCGGAGTCGAAACTGAAGTCTTTGAACTTGTCCTCCGGCAGGCGGTGGCGTATGCGTTCAAGGTTGCCCAAGTCGCTGAGCATGGCATAGACGCGCTGCTGCGGATGGGGTATCTGGCGTATGCTGCTTTCGAAAGTACTCATACCTGCGGCGTTTACTTCTTCCAGTTGGCAGGATCCTTGCGCCATTCGTGCAGGAGCTCCACATCCTTCTCGGCGATATATCCCGTCGCGAGAGCCTGCTCCACCACATGTTCGTAGTCGGTGAGGGTCTCCAGGCGCACCCCGGCATCGGCAAATGCCTGTGCCGCCACGGGGAAGCCGTAGGTGTAGGAAGCCACCATGCCCACCACCTCGTAGCCTGCCTCACGCAGGGCGGCAACGGCTTTGAGCGAGCTTCCGCCCGTGGAGATGAGATCCTCCACGACCACCACCCTTGCACCCTTGGGCAGCTCGCCTTCGATAAGGTTCTGCATGCCGTGGTCCTTGGCCTTGCTGCGCACATACACAAACGGCATGTTGAGCGTGTCGGCAACGAGCGCGCCCTGCGCAATGGCTCCCGTGGCTACGCCGGCAACGGCATCAGCCTCGGGGAAAGAAGCGAGGACGGTGTGCACGAGTTGCAGCTTCACGAACGTGCGCAGACCTGGAAAGGAGAGGGTCTTGCGGTTGTCGCAGTAGAACGGCGACTTCCATCCCGACGCCCAGGTGAACGGGTCGTTGGGCTGAAGCTTTATCGCCTTCACTTCAAGCAGCTTCTTTGCAAATTCTTTCTTCAATGTATCCATGATGTTGCGGTTTTGTTTTTTCTGTAATGCAAAGTTACTGCAAAGAGCCGAAAGCCGCAACTTATTGGTGTTTATTCTTGTTAAGGACACGGGCTGCACTTGCCCAAAACTCGCAGAATATGGCGCAGAGGGGCACTCCCGCCGTGGGTTTGGGACAAAAACATTGCTCTTTTTTTGCAAATTCTACGATTTGGAGTAACTTTGCAGTTCAAAACATCATTGAAATGATAGACATCTGTTGCATAGGCCACATCACAAAGGACAAAATCATCACCCCGCGCAGCACCGTTTACATGGCGGGCGGGACATCGTTCTACTTTGCATACGCCTTCAGCCGCCTCCCCAAGGAAGTGTCGTTCCGGCTCGTGACAAAGTTGGGCAAGGACGACATGCAGGCGGTGGATGATATGCGCCGCGCAGGCATTGACGTGCTCACCTACCCCAGCAAGCACACGGTTTTCTTCGAGAACAAGTACGGCGACAACCAGAACGAGCGCGCCCAGCGTGTGCTGGAACGCGCCGAGCCGTTCACCACCGGCGAGATGAGCGGCATCGACGCCCGCGTCTATCATCTCGGGTCGCTCCTAAGCGATGACTTCTCGCCCGAAGTGGTGAAGTATCTCAGCACCAAGGGGCGCATTTCCATCGACGCACAGGGCTATCTGCGTGAGGTCGTGGGGCACGACGTGCACGCCACCGACTGGGAAGGCAAGCGCGAGATACTTGCCTGTACCGACATAATAAAGGTGAACGAGCGCGAGATGGAGGTGATAACAGGTCTGCGCAACCCGCACGCCGCCGCACGCCGGATTGCCGAATGGGGAGTAAAGGAAGTGGTGGTGACGCTTGGCAGCTACGGCTCGCTGATTTATGCCGACGGCATTTTCCACGAAATCCCGGCCTACAAGCCGCACGATGTAGTAGATGCCACGGGTTGCGGCGACACATACTCGGCGGGCTACCTGTACCGCCGTGCGCAGAACGCTTCCTTCGACGAGGCAGGACGCTTCGCCGCCGCCATGTGCACGCTGAAGCTGGAGCACAACGGTCCTTTCGACGGCAGCCTCCACGACATCGAAGCCGTGATGAGCAGCGGAGCTGAGCCGTGCATATCCGAATACGAGAAAATGTGCGAGACGGCATAAGGGAAACAAAAGAAAAAGCACGAAATAAGGCAACGCCGCATTGGCGTTGCCTTATTTCGTGTTGTCCTAGGCGGATTCGAACCACCACAAACAGAACCAAAACCTGTTGTGCTACCATTACACCATAGGACAATTTGCGGTGCAAAATTACTTCTTTTCTTCAAAAGGACAAAATTCTGCACCGTGTTTTTTCACTTCACCGTGATGAAGTAATAGTTCTTCTTGCCGCGCTGCACGAGGAGATACTTGCCGTCGATGAGGTCGTCGGCAGTCACGACGCGGTCAAACGCCGCGAGCTTCTCCTTGTTGAGCGACACGCCGCCGCCCTGCACGAGCTTGCGCATCTCGCCCTTCGAGGCGAATATCTTCACGTCGTCGCGGGTGAAGAGTTCCACGGCGGGCTGTCCGAGCTGGTCGGCAGCGAGCGTGTAGTGGGGCACGCCCTCGAATATGCTCAGGAGCGTGGCTTCGTCGAATTTCTGGAGAGTTTCCTTCGTGCCTTTGCCGAAGAGTATGCTCGAGGCTTCCTGTGCCGTCTCGAGGTCGGCGCGCGAGTGCACCATTGCGGTCACTTCCTCGGCCAGGCGTTTCTGCAGGATGCGCCGTCCCGGGTCTTCGTTATGCTCTGCCACGAGAGCCTCAACGGTTTCACGGTCGAGGTCGGTGAATATCTTGATGTATTTCTCTGCGTCGTCGTCGCTCACGTTGAGCCAGAACTGGTAGAAGGCGTAGGGCGTGGTGCGTGCCGGGTCGAGCCAGATGTTGCCGCTCTCGGTCTTTCCGAACTTCTTGCCGTCGCTCTTGGTTATGAGCGGGCAGGTGAGGCAGAAGGCCTCGGCCTCGCTGCCGAGCGTGCGGCGTATGAGTTCGGTGCCGGTGGTCATGTTGCCCCACTGGTCGTTGCCTCCGAGCTGCAGGCGCACGCCGTATTTCCGGTATTGGTAGAGGAAGTCGTAGCCCTGCAGCAGCTGATAGGTGAACTCGGTGAACGACAGTCCGTCGCGTGCCTCGCCGTTGAGCCGTTTCTGCACGCTGTCCTTGGCCATCATGTAGTTCACGGTGATGTGCTTGCCCACCTCGCGTGCGAAGTCGAGGAAGGTGAAGTCCTTCATCCAGTCGTAGTTGTTCACGAGTTCGGCCTTGTTGGGCTCGGTGCCGTCGAAGTCGAGGAACTTTGCCACCTGTTTCTTTATGGCCTCCTGGTTGTGGTAGAGTGTGGCGGTGTCGAGCAGGTTGCGTTCCTGGCTCTTGCCCGAGGGGTCGCCAATCATTCCCGTTGCTCCGCCCACGAGCAGGTAGGGCTTGTGGCCGCAGCGTTGCAGGTGGCGCAGCATCATTATGCCGCAGAGATGGCCTATGTGCAAGGAGTCGGCTGTGGGGTCGGTTCCGAGATACGCCGACACCATGTGGGTGTTGAGGTATTCCTCGGTTCCAGGCATAATCTGCGCGAGCATGCCGCGCCAGCGCAGTTCTTCAACGAAGTTCTTTGTCATCGAATTGGTTTGTTTGATGTTTTTTGAGTATGTTGGTGAGGCCCGGCCTTTGCCGGAAACTTACGGCACGGGGTCGTAGCCCGAGCCACCCCACGGGTTGCATCGTAGTATGCGCCATACGGCGAGGAGCGTGCCTTTTACCGGGCCGTGCTTGAGAATGGCCTGTCGGGCATATTCGGAGCAGGTGGGCGTGAAGCGGCACGAAGGGGGCGTGTAGGGTGTTATGAACCGCTGGTAAAAACGTATGGAGAGCACGAGAAGCCATGCCGCCGCACGCGGGATGCGGCGCATCAGTTGTCGGAGCCTGTGCATGGCGATACTGCCGTTTTCTCGCCGAGCCGTGCGAGCAGTTTCTTCATGCGGCTTTCTATTTCGGCCGATTCCGCAAGCTGGGCCGATGTCCAGATGAATGCTATGAGCAGCTGTACGCCGGGATGCTGTGCGAGGGTGTCGAGCAGCAGGTGCTTGTTGCGGCGGTAGGCCTCACGCAGCTGCCGTTTCACGCGGTTACGCTTGACGGCGTGCTTGAAGTGGCGTTTCGACACGCTCACCATTATCTTTGCCTGCGGCTCCCGGCTTGCGGCATCGCGCTCTCCGGCGACATACACCATGCGTATGGGATAAATCGACATGGCGCGCCCTGCACCTCCCATGAAGAGGGCGTCCACCTGCTTTTTGCCGCACAAACGCTCGGCCTTGCAGAGTGTCAGATGTCGTGTCGCGGGCATGTCGGTGCTGTTTAGGCGGGTTGTTATCTGTTCTTTTCAAGATAGTGGCGCAACGCTCCTGTCATCGACGGGAACTCCTTTGACGGCGCTTCGAGGTCGAGGCGCAGCCCGGCGTCGCCCACAGCCTTTGCCGTTGACGGACCGAAGGTGGCTATGCGGAGGTCGCCCTGCTTGAGGTCGGGGAAATTCTTGGTAAGGGAATTGATGCCTGCGGGACTGAAGAACACGAGCATGTCGTAGTCGAAGGACTTGATTTCCGCGTCGGTGAAGTCATTGCTGACGGTGCGGAACATGACGCACTCGGTGAAGTTGAGCTTCTTTGTCGATAGCGTTGCAGCCACCGAACCGTTGTTCACGTTGCTCATGGGCACGAGATAGCGTTCGTCCTTGTGCTTCACCATTGTGGGGAGGAGCGAGTCTATCTTGCCGGTGGTGCCGAAGAAAACCTTGCGCTTGCGGTACTGCACGTACTTCTGGATGTAGAGGGCGATGGTCTCGGTGACGCAAAAGTACTTCATTGTCTCGGGCACTGTGACGCGCATCTCCCTTGCAAGGTTGAAGTAGTTGTCTATGGCATGGCGCGAGGTGAACACCACGGCGGTGTAGTCGAGCAATCCTATTTTCTGCTGGCGGAACTCTTTCGGGCTGAGCCCTTCGACCTTTATGAACGGGCGGAAAACGATATCCACTCCGAAATCCCTGGCGATGTCATAATAAGGAGATTTCTCGCTCGACGGTTCGGGCTGTGATACCAAAATTTTCTTTATCATTTCTGTGTCTTTAAATCTTTACTTCCAGATAATCACTCGTTATAGCCAATGCTCCAAGCAAAATGGCGAGAGGCATTACTTCAAGGGTGCAAAAGTACAAAAAAATCTGCAAAGAGAACCCCCCGTGCCTGAAAAAGATGATGTAGATGCGCCAAAAGGCCAGCATTTTGAACACTACGGTTACAGCGGCGGTGCAAAGGAGCGTGGTCTCCACCGACATGCCGAAATAGGTTTGCAGTACCACGAGGGGGAAGATGAAGACTCCCTCCATTGACAGCAGGAAGAGAAACGACTTCATCCACAGCTTGTTGCGCTTGGGGTCAAAGAATACGAAGCCTGTGAGGGAATATGCCGCGGCCTTGAACAGTGTGTAGCCGAGAAAGACCGCGGCGAAGATGCCTATCACCTGATATTGGTTCACGACAAACGTGTCGATTCCCTGCATCTGGACATAGAAGAAGTAGGTGAGGGCAAAGAGCAGGCAACTCTGCCCCACGAGGAAGAAATGGAAGCAGAACTCGTCCGATGTCTCCGTCACCGCTGTCGTCTTCCCGCCGCGGGGAGCGCGGAAGAAGTCCTTGAGCTGGTGCAGGATGAACCGCCGCGACTTGGCGTAGGCCACGAGTACAAGCATGAAGCAGGCGAGCAGGAGTATTGTCATCACGTTGTCGCGGGCTATGCTGTACGGCACGGGGTCGCCCGCCACGCCCTGCCGTCCGCCGAAGAGGTCGGGGTTGAAGCACGGCTTGCCCTCGAAGTAGCTCTCGCGGTAGTACTTCGGCAGACTCACGTCGCGGTAGCTGCGCCCCACGGGGTGCCCGGGCAGGTGCAGCGTGTCGGGGCACTCACTCCAGTGTATCTCCGACGGCTTTATGTGAGCCTGGACGGCGGAGTCCTGCTGCGCCGGCGTGGCATTGGCAGGAAGCCAGCTCAGCACCTTGGCGGGCGTGAGCGGCACATGGCGTTGCTGCGGCGCGGCATCGTCCTCGAGGAATATCTCCTCAGTGATGATTGAGTCGGCGTGCTCGGTGTGCATTGCCGGAACGGACACATTGCTCATATATCAGATCCCGAACTCCTTGCGTATGTCCTCCACACGGTCGAGTTTCTCCCATGTGAAGAGCTCCACTTCCATTGTCTTTGTCTCATGGTAGCGTGAGGTGAATGTCTTTTTTACCACTTCGTTCCTGCGCCCCATGTGCCCGTAGGCGGCTGTCTCAAGGTATATGGGCTGGCGGAGCTTGAGTGTACGCTCTATGGCCTTGGGCTTGAGGCAGAAGAGTCTCTGTATGCGTTGTGCTATTTCACCGTCGGTGAGTGCCACATGCGAGCGTCCGTAGGTGTTCACATACACGCTCACGGGCTCCGCCACACCAATGGCGTAGCTCAGCTGCACGAGCATCTCGTCGGCCACACCCGCCGCCACCATGTTCTTGGCGATGTGCCGGGCGGCGTAGGCTGCCGAGCGGTCCACCTTAGAGGGGTCTTTGCCCGAGAAGGCACCGCCGCCGTGTGCGCCCTTGCCGCCGTAGGTATCGACGATTATCTTGCGCCCCGTCAGGCCGGTGTCGCCGTGGGGGCCGCCGATGACGAACTTGCCCGTGGGGTTCACATAGTATTTTATGTCGTCGTGGAAGAGGGCGAGCACTTTCTCGCTGTGCACCTCAGCAAGCACGCGCGGCATTAGGACATTTATCACATCGTGCCTTATCTTGGCGAGCATGCGCTCGTCGTCGGTGTCGAAATCGTCGTGCTGTGTGCTCACGACGATGGTGTCGATGCGCTGCGGCACGCCCCCGTCGCTGTACTCCACCGTCACCTGACTCTTTGCGTCGGGGCGCAGGTAGGTCATCACCTTGCCTTCACGGCGTATGTCGGCAAGGACGCGCATGATGAGCTGCGCCAGGTCGAGCGACACGGGCATGTAGTTTTCCGTCTCGTTGGTGGCGTAGCCGAACATCATTCCCTGGTCGCCTGCACCCTGCTCTTCCTCCTGTTCACGGCTCACGCCGCGGTTGATGTCGTCGCTCTGCTCGTGTATGGCGGTGAGGATGCCGCACGAGTTGCCGTCGAACTGATACTCACTCTTGTTGTAGCCGATGCGGTTGATGGTGCGGCGCGCGATGGTCTGCAAGTCGATGTACTCCTCCGAGCGCACCTCGCCCATTATCACCACCTGCCCCGTCGTGACGAATGTCTCGATGGCGCAGTGTGCCTTGTCGTCGTAAGCGAGGAACTGGTCGACGAGGGCATCCGAAATCTGGTCGGCCACCTTGTCGGGGTGTCCTTCCGAAACTGATTCTGAAGAAAATAGATAACTCATTTTTCCAAATTTTAAGTTAAAGTGGAAAAATGCCAATTTACCGTGAAAAGCTTTATGTTGGATTTCGCAGTTTTAGCATTTTTTAGTGTGGTTGCAAGCAGCCAAATTCTTCCACATTATTAATTGTATATAAATCTAAACCGGATGCAAAGTTACTCATAATTTCCATAACGGACAAACGGCGAGTGTTAATTTTGCATTCCGGGCAAGGTGTTTCTCTCCTACGTGTTGTCGGGCGGGACGCCCGACCTCCTGATACAAATCCGCAGCTGCACCTATAGCTGCCCTGCCTCCACCTGCCTTACGATGCGTTCCGTGAGACGGTCCATGCCCTCGGCGTCGTATTTCTTCGTGAGACTGGCACCGAAGAAAGCGGCGAAAGCCTGGTAAAAACCGGCGCGGATGGGTCCGAGGAAGGCCTGTATGAGCTGGTAGCTCGACGAGTTGCACTCGCGATAGACGAGCTTTATGAGGAGCTTGCCCTGCTGGTAGCTCAACCTTTTCATGCGCGGCGTGTATTCGCGGCGTATGCTCTTCTCCACATATTTAAGGTGCTCCGCCCTGGCTTTCTGCGTGGGCAGGGTCTGGAGGTACTCGTATGTCTCGATGACAATGGTGTTCACTTCCTTGGCTATGGGCAGCACCTTCTTCACGTTGGCAACGAGGCGGTTGTACGCCCTGCGCTGTTTGTCGTCCCTGAACGACGGGGGCGGATAGACATAGAGCGGGTTCAGCTCCACATACTGTATGCTGTCGCCGCCGACAAGAGCCTTGCTCACCTTCACCAGAGGCACGAAAGTGGGGTCGGCGGCGGCAGGCTGGCGGTCGTCAGGCTGTGACGTCGGCGTGGAGACAGACTGCGCCACGGCGTCAAGGCACGCGAGAAGGGCAAATGCGGATATTGCGGAACGTAAACTCATAAGCACGGCAAAAATACACAGAAAAACGGAAACGGCACAGCGTGAAGTAGTTAAAAAACATGCGGGAGACGCTTTATTGGCTTTTTTTAATTATCTTTGCAGAAGACAGGCGGCAGTCGGCATTCTGAAAGCAAGCTTTCATTACGCTCGCTGACACTATCTTTATAACGGTTTTGAAACTCACAGACACCTGCACACAACCATTAACGATGAACACTTTTCTTGCCCATCTCATTGTCACGCTGACCTTGTGCACCGCCCCGGCAGCC
Source organism: bacterium (assembly GCA_963599085.1). Taxonomy (GTDB): domain Bacteria; phylum Bacteroidota; class Bacteroidia; order Bacteroidales; family Bacteroidaceae; genus Prevotella. Next base: position 37,667 of record CAVBVK010000005.1, read on the forward strand.
TGCGCCGTGGCACAGACAGACGGCATCCTGATTGCGGCGGACACTGCCGCCGTGGAGAAGGAGTACGCCCCGGAACTGTCGGCGGAAGCCTGCATGGCGGCGACGGACAGCGTGGAGGCGTTGCCGTGCGGTGAAGTCCTGCCCGACCCGACACACCATATACGCCCCGCCGAATGGATAGTGCCCGGATCGGCGGCAGTGCTCGGCGCACTGTGCGTGAACACGGCATGGGGCAAGCGGGTGCGCAACGAGATGCACGAGATGTTCGGTGCCGCAAAGGACTCGCACACAAAGATAGACAACTACCTGCAATATGCGCCCATGGTGGTGGCATACGGCACTTATTTCGCGGGATGGAAGGGGCAGCACAACTTCCTTGACCGCACGATACTGCTTGCCATGTCGGCAGCGACGATGACGGCGGTGGTGAACATCGCAAAGCCCCTTTTCAAGGAACAGCGCCCCGACTCGGGCGCAAAGACATCGTTCCCGTCAGGCCATACCGCCACGGCTTTCATGGGAGCGGAGTTCCTCTGGCAGGAATACCGCACCTCGCACGCATGGCTCGGCTACACGGGCTACGCCATGGCGGCAGTCACCGGCTATCTGCGCATGCACAACGAGCGGCACTGGCTGAACGATGTCGTGGCGGGAGCGGCGGTGGGAATGCTCTCCACCAAGTTCGCCTACTGGCTCTACCCCAAGATATTCCATGAGGGAAGCAACTGCAAGAAGGGCAAAAAGAAACCGAAAGTGGCGGCGTTCGGAGTGCCTTATTACAGCGGCGAGGGCGGCGGCGTGAGCATGGCACTGGTGTTTTGAGAAACAAAAAGAGAGTATGCCAAAAGCGGCACACTCTCTTTTTGTCTTCACGAGGGGCGACACCTCATTCAAAGTAGTAGAGGAATGTCGCCACGCCGCTGAGGGCTTTCTTACCCGACTCCTTTATCTCTATGCTGAACTTTATCTGTGCCTTCGCCACGCCGCGGAGGTTCTCGAGAGAGAGCAGGTCGGCAACGAGACGGATCGACTCTCCTGACTTCACCGCCTGCCCGAACTTCATCTTGTCCATGCCGTAGTTCACCATCATCTTGAGGTGGCGCACCTCGATTATCTGGTTCCAGAGGTATGGAAGCATTGAGAGCGTGAGGTAGCCGTGGGCGATGGTGGTCTTGAACGGACTCTCGACAGCGGCACGTTCGGTATCGACATGTATCCACTGGTGGTCGAGAGTGGCGTCGGCAAACTGGCTGATGCGCTCCTGCGGGAGCTGCACATAGTCGGAAATGCCGATGTTCTTGCCGAGAAGGGCGGCAAATTCGTCGTAGTTGTTGATGATAACTTTACTCATATCTTGCTTTTTTGTTGTTTTCCCTGCATGTTGTCAATCGCCGTCCGGGGCGTAGAAATAGCTGTGCAGCGGGTCGGGATAGTCGAAGATCTCGCCTTCACGGAAAAAGCGTTTCATCTCAATCTCGGCGGTCTCGGGGCTGTCGGAAGCGTGGATGATGTTCTCCTGACCGCTCATGGAGTAGTCGCCGCGGATTGTCCCGGGTGCCGCCTTGCGCCCGTTCGTCGCCCCCACGATGTTGCGCACCACGCTGACGGCACTGTTCCCTTCAACGCACATTGCCACTACTGGTGCCGACTTCATCGAAGCCGTGAGCCAGGGATAGAACGGCCGCTCCGTGAGGTGGGCGTAATGTTCGGCGAGGATGGCGTCGTCGAGCTGCATCATCTTCATGCCGACGATGCGCAAGCCCTTGCGCTCGAGGCGGTTGATAACTTCGCCGATGAGACGGCGCTGCACTGTACACGGTTTGAGAAGGATGAGTGTCTTTTCCATAAGTCGTTCTTTTATTGGTGTTAATGACTGTCTGATGTCCTTTTTGCAATCCTGTCCATCCATTTCCCGCCTGCCATACATGCCACGCCGAGCACTATGAAGGGAATGCTGAGGATCTGTCCCATGTCGAGCGGGAGCGAAGCCTCGAAAGCTTCCTGCACTTCCTTTGTAAACTCTATGAAGAAACGGGCAGTGAAGATATATGCCAGACATAGCCCGAAGTAATATCCTGTACCCACACGCTGCGGCATCCTGCGGTAGAGCCGCCACCCTATGAAGAAGAGGATGGCGTAGGCCACAGCCTCATACAGCTGTCCGGGATGGCGCGGCACGGTGTCGATGCGCTCGAAGACGAACGCCCACGGCACATCGCTCGCCTTGCCGATGATTTCGGAGTTCATAAGGTTGCCGAGGCGTATGAAGCAGGCTGTGACGGGTGTCGCAATGGCGATGTTGTCCAGCACCTGCCAGATGTTCATGCCGGTCTTGCGCACATAGAGCCAGAGGGCTGTCATAAGCCCGAGTGTCCCGCCGTGCGATGCGAGCCCACGGTAGCCCGTGAAGTGCCATCCGCCGTCGGGAAGGAACTCTATCGGGATGAATATTTCAATGAAATGACGCCACGACGAGAGGAACACGTCGGGCTGGTAAAAGAGGCAATGTCCTAAGCGCGCGCCGACAAGGATGCCAATGAAGCAATAGACGAAGAGCGGGTCGAAGAGCCCTTCCCTCACCTTCTGCTCGCGGTAGAGACGCTGCACGATGGCGTAGGCGAGCGCAAGACCGACGAGCCAGCACAGCGAATACCAGTGAATGACAAATGACCCTAACGAAAGGGCGGTGTCGGAGGGGTTCCAGAGTATATGTAAAAGGTGTGGCATTGTGCTTGTTTCTTTTTATGGGGAGAGCATTACAGGGGCGTCGTTTTACACGTTGAAGCGGAAGTGCATGATGTCTCCGTCCTGCACTACATATTCCTTTCCCTCGATGGCGAGCTTGCCTGCCTCGCGCACGGCGGCTTCCGAGCCGTACTGCATGTAGTCGTCGTACTTGATTACTTCGGCGCGGATGAAGCCCTTTTCAAAGTCGGTGTGGATGACACCGGCGCACTGCGGTGCCTTCCACCCGCGGTGATAGGTCCAAGCCTTCACCTCCATCTCCCCGGCAGTGATGAATGTCTCGAGGTTGAGCAGGGCGTAGGCTTTCTTGATGAGGCGGTTCACGCCGCTCTCCTCAAGCCCGAGTTCCTCGAGGAACATCTGCTTGTCCTCGTATGTTTCGAGCGAGGCTATGTCCTCTTCCGTCTTTGCCGCGATGACGAGCATCTCAGCCCCTTCGCTTTTTGCTGTTTCGGCTATCTGCCGGGAGTAGGCATTGCCTTCCTTCGCCGAGGCTTCGTCCACGTTGCATACATACAGCACGGGCTTGGCGGTGAGCAGGAAAAGGTCGTGTGCGACGCGCTGTTCCTCCTTCGACTCAAACTCCACGGTGCGGGCGTTCCTGCCCTGCTCGAGGGCGGCCTTGTAGGCCTCGAGCACCGCCACGGCGGTCTTTGCGTCCTTGTTGTTGCCTATCGCCGCCACCTTCGACTGCTTCTGGAGCTGCGCCTCCACGGTCTCGAGGTCTTTTAGTTGCAGTTCGGTGTCAATCACTTCCTTGTCCTCCACGGGGTTCACTGCCGCCCCGCCCTCACGCACGATGTTGTCGTCGTCGAAGCAGCGCAGCACATGTATGATGGCGTCGGTCTCGCGTATGTTGCCGAGGAACTTGTTGCCGAGCCCCTCGCCCTTGCTCGCTCCCTTCACGAGGCCTGCAATATCCACTATCTCGCACGTTGCGGGCACGATGCGTCCGGGGTGCACTATTTCGGCGAGCTTTGTGAGACGCTCGTCGGGGACGGTGATTACGCCCACATTAGGGTCGATGGTGCAAAAGGGGAAGTTGGCTGCCTGCGCCTTGGCGTTGGAGAGACAGTTGAAAAGGGTGGACTTCCCCACGTTGGGCAGTCCTACAATTCCGCATTTGAGTGACATTTCCTTGTATTTTTATGAGCCGCGGGGCACGCTGCGCCCCTGCCGTGTTATTGTTTTGAATTGAAGTCATACGGCACTGCGGCACTGTCGTGCACGCCGCCGTTTCCATCTGCGAAGTTACTACTTTTTATCCGTATAAAAGCCTATCCCCGTGTAAAAATGATGCTAATTGGGGTCGATGCACCTTTCTATCAGGCGCACGGTAAAGCCGCGGCTGAGGGCGTGGCGGAGAAGTTTGGCGTTGAGCTCACGGGCAGAGGATGCCTTTGTGGTGCGGCGTTTGGCGGCTATCACCTTGCGCAGGACGGCGAGCCATTCGTCGTCACCGACTTGCCTTATGGCCTCGTCGGCGGTGGCTTCACCGATGCCTTTCTGCCGAAGTGCTGCCAAAATCTTGCGCTCGCCCCACGAAGCGAAACGCAGACGGTCGCTCACGAAGAGGCGGGCGAAGCGCGAATCGTCAATGTAACGCTCGGCGGTCAGGCGTTGCAGGACGCGCTCCCGGGCGTCGGGAGGGAACTGCCAGCGGCGCATCTTCTCAAGTATTTCGCCCGACGAGTGCTCGGAACGCGAGCAGAGGGCGGCAAGTTTTTGCAAGGCTTGTGCCTCGCTGACGGGGGCTTTGGGTTGAAAGGGCATGGCGGTCTCTTTGTTTTGGAGGATTTGCCGGTGTTTACCGGGCTTCTTGCACGCTCTACGCACTGACGGTTGCCGCGACGGCCTCAACGAAACGGGGCTTGCCGAAGCAGTCGGCGTGCACGGAGGGGGCGGTAAAGCCCATGCCGCTGAGCATGGCGGCGGTGTCGGCGGCATAGAGGGTGTTGCACTCGAAGAGCAGCGTTCCGCCGGGGCGGAGGGCACGGCGGGCGTAAAGGGCGATGGCGCGGTGGAAGAGCATGGGGTCGCTGTCGGGCACGAAAAGGGCTGTGTGCGGCTCAAAGTGCAGTACATTGGGCGACATGGCAACCTGCTCGCGGCGGCAGATGTAGGGCGGATTGCTCACAATGATGTCGCGCGTGCGCTCTTCACGGGGAGGGTTGAGGGCATCGGTGAGGGTGAAAGCCACATCTGCGCCGAGACTATGGGCGTTGGCACGGGCGATGCCGAGAGCCTGCGGCGATATGTCCCACGCCTCCACTGCGGCATGGGGCAGTTCAAGGGCTACACTGACGGCTATGCAACCGCTGCCCGTACCGATGTCGAGCACATCGGTGTGCCGCTTCCCCATGTGCTCCGCCGCATGTCTTGCCCGTTCCACAAGCCACTCCGTCTCGGGCCGGGGGATGAGCACACCGGACTTCACGGCGAAACGGTGACGGCAGAACGTGGCGCAGCCGAGCACATACTGCACGGGCTCGGAGGCTTCAAGGCGGCGCATGGCGGTTTCCAGACGTTGCATGCCGTCATCACCGAGCCGCTCCACGGAGCCGCACACGATGTCGGTGAGCGACATGCCGAAGAGTTCGCCGAGCAGCGTCCGCACCACGGCCTGCGCCTCGCGGGCGTCATAGAGGGGCACAAGGGCGCGCCAGAGTTGGTCGTATGTCATAACAGAATACAAAGGTAAGGAATAAAAACAAAAGGGAGACAGGGCTAAGCGGCAAAAAAAACAAAAAGACAAGGGAGCGGACACCGGGTTGGTTTTCCTTCCCTTTCCGCTCCCTTGCCTTTTTATGCCCTGCCGTTTAAGGCGTTATTCTTCCGGCAGCATCATCACGGTTACGTGGTTGCCTTCCTTGTTAAAGTCTTTCATGAAGTTGCAGATGTCGGCCGGAGTGACGGCATTGAGCGTCTTCATGTAGTCGGTGTAGCCGTCGAAGCCGTAGCGGTAGTGGTCGTCAATGGCATTCATCCAGAAGCCGTTGCTCTTCTCCTGGTCGCCGAAACGCTTTGCCATGAACTCCTTGCATTTTGCGAGCTTGTCGGCGTCGCAGGTGCTTTCGAGAGTCTTCACCTCTTCGTTCATAATGCGGATGGCCACATCCTTCTTCTCGGGCTTCATCGGACAGTAGGCGAAGATGCCGAACTGGCGGAAACCGTCAGGCCCTATCTGTGCCGAACCCGACGCACCCACCGAGTAGGCAGCGCTCTCCTGCTCGCGTATCTTGGCGAGATACTCCATGGAGAGCACCTGTCCGGCAATGTCGGCACATATAACGTTGTGCACAGTGTAAGGTATCGAGCTGTTGTGCCAGTACATGTAGGAGTTGGCTTTCGGCGTCTCCTGCTTGCGGCGGAATACGTTTTCCACCTCACCCTTCACTGTATTTATCTCGCGCACGCTCTTCACCACCTTGCCCTTTGACGGGAGTGCGGCGATGTACTGGCAAATGAGCGGACGGATGGTGGCTTCGTCGAAGTTGCCCACGATGGTGAAGGTCCACGCAGAAGCGTTGGCCGTGCGTTCCTTGGCCATCTCCAGTATGCGGTCGTAGCTGACATTCTTGAGGCGTTCGGTCGTGAGCGGAGCCACACGGGGGTTGTGCCCGTACATGGTTGCGGCGAGAGAGTCGCTGATGGCAACATCGGGCGAGAGCGAGCGGTTCTTCAGTGCCACCTCATACTGCGACATGAGGTTATCGAACGACTTCTGGTCCTTGTTTATATTGGTGAAGTAGAGGTAGAGCATCTGCAACATTGTCTCCACATCCTTGGGAGTGGAGCTGCCCGAAGCCGTCGTGAAGAGCTGGCCGGAGAGCGTGAGGTCGGCGTTGGCCACCTTGCCTGCGAGAGCCTTCTGCAACTCCGTGGAGGAGAAAGCGCCGAGGCCGCTGACACCGATGACATCGTTGAAAGCAGCGATGTTCTCATAGTCCTTCGCCCCGTAGAGCGTCTGTCCGCCGATGCCCGAGCCGCTGAGCAGCACCTGGTCCTTCTTGTAGTCGGTCTGTTTCAGTATCACCGTAGCGCCGTTGGAGAGTTTGAGCGTGGTGTAGCCGAGTGTGGCGTCCTTCTTTTCACTCTTTATCTTGCCCGGTTTGGGGAGTTTGGTGATGAGCGGTTCGTTCTTCACGTTGTCCACATACGCGCTGATCTCGGCTGTGCGGGCGGCCTTGACGGCAGCAAGCAAGCCCTCCTCTGTGGGATATACATTGCCTTCCTTCTCGTTGTTGAAGTTGATGATGACGAGGTTGGAGTCGTTGGCGGGCACGAGTTGTTTCATCATTTCGTTCACGACATCCACCGGAATCATGGGCACGAACTGCTTCATCGTCTCGTGGGTGAAGTCGATGGAAGGCATGGGCTCGTTGTCGAGGAAGTGGTCTTTCAGCGGTGTGTAGAGCGAGGCGTTGGTGCGCTTGTCCTTGTTGCTGTACTGCTTGTCAAGCTCGCTGAGGTAGGTCTCCTTGAAACGCTCGAACTCTGTGGCTGTAAATCCGAACTCGGCGGCGCGGCGCGCCTCTATGAATGCTGCCCGGAGAGCGTCGGCCGTGAGGCTCATCTCCTTGGGAACGACATCAAGCTCGAAGGCGTCCTTTGTCTTTGAGAATATGTATTGCCCGTATCCGGCACTTGCCCCCACAAAGGGGCAGTCGGCATTGAGCGCGGCTTCGCTCATGCGGTTGTTCAGCATCCACTGCGCTGCGTTGAGAGCATATTGGAAAAAGAGGTAGTTCATGTCGCCTTTGAGCGAGTCGGGGAATGCCTCGTGCTTTATGAAAAGCTCCACAAAACTCTGCTGCTGCTCCTTGTCCTTGTCGATGACGACGATGGGCTCGGCGTTGTCAGGCACATTTTCCGCCACAATTGGCGCAGGGTTGGCGGGATTCTTGAAGCCTCCGAAGAGCTTCTTGATCTGCGCCTCCACATAATCCACATCCACATTACCCACAACGATAATACCCTGGTTGGTGGGATGATACCACTTTTCATAGTAGTCGCGCAGTTCCTTCGGCTTGAAATTGTCGATTACCGACATCAGGCCGATGGGGTAACGCTGTCCGTACTTTGAGCCCGGATAGAGTTTGGGCAGGTTGCGCTCGAACATCCTGCTTGACGCGCTGGTGCGGAGACGCCACTCTTCGTGTATCACGCCGCGCTCTTCGTCAATCTCTTTGGGGTCGAGCGTGAGCTGGTTGGCCCAGTCGCTGAGGATGAGGAGGCATGAGTCAAGCGCGCTCTGGCGTGTTGTGGGCACGTTGGATATGTTGTAAACGGTCTGGTCGATGCTTGTGTAGGCATTGAGGTCGCGTCCGAACTGCACGCCGATGCTCTCGCAATAGCGCATCACTTCGTTGCCCGGGAAGTTCTTCGTGCCGTTGAAGCACATGTGCTCGAGGAAGTGTGCAAGCCCGCGCTGGCTTTCCTCCTCCTGGATGGAGCCCACCTTCTGCGCAATGTAGAAGTTGGCGCGGTTCTCCGGCCAGTTGTTGTGACGGATGTAGTAGGTCAGGCCATTGTCCAACTTTCCGATGCGCACGTCGGGATCGACGGGTATCGGCGGCATCATCTGTGCCTGTGCCAGCCCTGCAACGAGCAGGACTGCTGCAACAAATAATTTTCTGAGATTCATTGGTTTATTGTTTTGTTGTTGTGAATTCTGTGATGTAATGTGTGTGAAAAAAGCCGTTCCGTGCAAAATTAAGCAATAATCCGTGAATAAGGACAAAACGCATGAAAAACAAATGTTTTTTAACAAAAGGCACAGTAATGCCTTCTCCTATTCCTTGGAGGGAAGAGGCTTCGGGGAGGCAAGGCACTGCCCGCTGCCGCCCGGCTTCATGTTTCTGGGATGGTGGAGGAGTATCTCTTCGCGCAACTGCGCAATGTCAATGTGGGTGTAAATCTGCGTGGTGCCGATATCCTCATGTCCCAGCATCTCCTGAATGGCACGCAGGTCGGCGCCGCCTTTGAGCAGGGCGGTGGCGAAGGAGTGGCGCAACGTGTGCGGGGAGACGGTCTTTTTTATGCCTGCGTCGGCTGCGACGCGCTTTATCATTATGAGAATCATGGTGCGGGTGAGGTGTGCCCCGCGGCGGTTGAGGAACAGGTATTCCTCCTCGCCGGGCTTTACTTTCATCTGGTTACGGTCGTAGAGCCACAGTTCTATCTCGTGCAGGGCCTGCTGCGATATAGGCACGAGCCTCTCCTTTCCGCCCTTTCCGAGTATGCGCAAGTAGCGTTCCTTGGCGAAGATGTCGTTGAAGCGCAGCGTGACAAGCTCCGACACACGCAGGCCGCACGAGAAAAGCGTCTCGATGATGGCCTTGTTGCGCTGCCCCTCCCACTTGCTGAGGTCGATGGCACGCTCCATCATGTCCACCTCCTCGGTGGAAAGCACTTCGGGCAGGTGGTCGCCGATGACGGGCGACTCGAGCAACTCCGAGGGGTCGTCGGCGATTTGCCCGTCGATGACAAGGAAACGGAAGAAGGTGCGCACACCGCTCAGTATGCGGGCTTGCGTGCGTGCCCCCACCCCGAACTCATGCACCGTTGCCGCAAAGTGCTCCAGATGCTCCAGACGCACCTCCTCCACGGCAACACCCTGTCTTTCGAGATAATGCAGCAGATAGTCCACATCATGCGCGTAAGCATCCAAAGTGTTGGGCGAATAGTTACGCTCGAGCTTGAGATGGCGCAGGAAGCGGCGGCGGAGGGATGCGTATTGCTTCATGCCTCGCCTATTTCTTCAAGGCGAAGCCCACCTTCATGCCGTTGTATTTTCCCAGCACGGTGCTGACGACAGATGCCGACGAACTGAAGCTTGAAGCGGTGTTGCCTATCACTTTGAGCACTTCGATGAGTTTGTCGGCCTTGAAGAGCATTTCCATCGTGCTGCCTGTCACCACGACATAGGCGGTGTAGCTGTGGCCGGACGATGTCTTGAACGTGATGGTCTTTGCCGTTTCGTCGAAGGTGTAGGTGCCCTTGGCTGTGTATTTCTTCAACGACGAGGTGTAGGTGCCGTCGCTGTTGATGGTGAAGACGACATTGTTGATGCCCGTCTTCTTCATTATCGGCGCCAGCGTATTGTTTATCTTTGTCGTGGCGGCCTGTCCTCCCGCCTTTGAGAGGAAGTTTTCGCTCTCGAACTCGCATGCCGGTCCCGAGTATTTCCATGTGCCCACTACCGACGATTTTGTTGTCGCCTTGTCGCCGACGACGGTCTTCACCACTTCGGAGAGTATCTCCTTGATGTCCTGTGCGTGCGCCCCAGTGCCGCAGAGGCAGAGGAGTGCGATGACGATTGATATCCTGATCCTTTTCATGTTGTCTTTGATTTGATTTGGTTTTGTATGTTTGTTATTTTCTCACCTTTATGCTTGTCCTACTGTTCGAGCGTATCTCCTTCGCTGCCATGCGTGCTTCAAACTCCACGGGGGCGGCGGTGAAGTCAGGCGTGTTGTAGGAGGTGCGCAGATTGTCATAGTAGCTCCACGGATGGCGTTGCGGCAGGAGGAAGGGCTTTGTGGCCTTCCCGTCCGCCCCGAGGGAGGCTATGTAGAGGTTGGTGTAGAGCCCGTCGCCGCGGCGTGAGGTGAAGACGAACCAGCGTGAGTTGCGGCTCCAGTTGTGGAAACTCTCGGCGCGCTTCGAGTTCACTGCCTTCATGGAATGTGCCGCCAGCGTTTCCAGACTGAGCAGCCAGAGGTCGCTTTCCTCATGCCATATGGGGAAGCAGCCGTAGCGTGCCGTGGTGAACATGATGTAGCGGCCGTCATAGGAGGGGCGGGGCATGGTGGCGCTGAGTCCCTGTGCGGCGGCGTTGAAGACGGTATCCACCTTGTTCCCGAACGTGCCGGTGGCGGCATTGAAGGCTATGCGGCACAGGTTGTAGCGTATTTCCTTGTATTCTGCCGGGATTTTCTTGTATCGTGCCGAGCAGAAATAGAGCCACTTCCCGTCGGGCGAGAATGCGGGATAGGTCTCGAAGTCGTCGGTGCGGAGCAGCGGCGTGAGCAGCAGTTCGTGCGTTTGGGGGCAATACACCTGCAGGTCGCTCTTCAAGTCGAGCACCTCTATGCGCTCCCCCCGTGTGGCGTGGAAGTCCTGGCGGGTGATGTTGGTGGAGAAAGCCACGTACTTTCCCGTAGGGTGCCAGTAGGGATAGACGCACGCCGCGAGCGTGGAGTCGGTGGCGGTGTTGAGCCATTCGCGCCTGCCGTCCTGCTGTATGAGTGTCGCCCCGTGCGGGCCGCGCACATGGAAGGTGAACTGCCGCGGGTCGGTGCGGTTGGCGGTGTGGCAGTTTATGCAGCTGCCGGGGTCGGCGGTGTTCTCGAGCAGGGGTGTCTCGTCGAAGTTGGCGAGGCACCGCTGGTAGATGCCCATCTGGTTGTAGTTCACATAACTCGGTGCTACGCGGCGGTAGGTGAGTCCCCAGTCGTCCAGCGGAGCGTCGCTGACATACATAGGGAAGGTGGCGTAGCGTGTCCATTCGCCGTTGCGCCTGACGGCGAGCGAGAAGTCGAGCCTTGCCCCGCGGTTCTTCTCCACGAGTGTGTGCCATTCGTCAATGTCCATGTCCACGCTTGCGGCGTTGGTGTGCAGTGTGCCGCCTTTCGTGCCGGTGACGGTGAGGTCGATGCGGTCGGCGCCGCCGTAGATGTCGAAGTTCATCGGGGCTATGCCCACGGGGATGGTCACTCCGCAGTAGTCGGGGAAGATATGGGGCTCACGAGCGTCGTTCCTTTCGTTCTTGGGGGCATTGCCGCACGCCGTGACGAGCATGGCTGCTGCGGCTATCAGTATGTGCTTCAGTTTCATTTCTTCGTTTTTTTGTCTGGTGTGGCGTTGCCGGGGGCAGCGTCGGGGTCAGTCTGCGGCTTCGAGGCGAAGAGGTAGAACCAGTAGGTGTCGGCGTAGGGCGGACGGTCGTAGTGTGACGCGGCGGCCTTGTCCTTGGTGTAGATGTCGAGGAAACCGCCCAGTTGCTGCTTCGTGGTGTTGTCCACACACGCTGCAAGCGGGTTGGCACGGTCGTTCATGGTGAATATGGCTATGCCTTCCTGATAGCTGCGCGGTATGTAGGAGGGGCCTGCCTTGAGCACCAGGGGAAAGTACTGCATGAAGCGTTGCGCGTTGTGCGCGAGCAGTTCGTAGGCCATGAGGTATTCCAGTGCGGCATGGTTCTGCTTGTTGTGCATGTAGAGTGCGCCGAGGGTGAGGTCGGTCTCCGACATCCCGAAGAGGTAGTCGGTGGCGGGACGGAGACTCCTCAGACGGGCATACTCGGGGTCGCTGCCCACGGCACGGTGATCGGCGACGGCCCAAGCGAGACGCCGCTCCGCCCAGGAGCGGTAGAAGAGCGTGTGCGAGAGCAGGCGCAGATAGCGTGCCGCCACACCGTAGTCGGCGTTCACGAGGTTGGTCTCGGCAAGGCGGCGGTAGCACTGGCTGCTGCGCTTGTAGCCCGGCACGGCCTCCTGCGACTCGAAGAAGTAACGCTGCGCCTGGTTCACCATGCCCAGGTGCAGGAATATTTCGCCTGCCATCATCGTGGTGTTGGCGTCGAGGTTGGCATCGGGAATGAGCCCGTTAGTGCCGAGCTGCCGGAACTGGAACATCCTGTCGGGCATCTCGCCCGTGGCGGAGAGGGCGAGGTTGGTGGCTGCCACACCCACTTCGGAACGTGGGGCTGTGCGCTGGCTCTTCCTTATTATGTCGGCATAGTGCCCCATGCGCACGAGGTAGCCGTAGCCTATGACCTCGATTATAGGCCGCTGCGTGCCGCAGCATATAAGTGCTGCGCAGGCGGCAAGCGTCAGGCAGATGGCCGGGGCTACGGTGCGGCGGCGGTGGATGCGAGCCATTGCCACGGCAATCATGGGCAGCAGCGCGGCGAGAGCCATGAGCATGTCCATCGTGAGGGGCAGGGTGTCAGGCTGCCGGTAGTAGAATATGCCTTTGAGCAGATGCTCCCACGAGTATTGCAGGCCGTTGCCCGTGAGCCAGAAGGTGAGGGCTGTGGCGGCAAGGGCGGCGGCAGCCTTGAGCGCGGGCACGGAAGTGGAGTCGCCGTTGCGCAGCGGGGGCAGCACGGCGCACGCCACGGCAGCGCATAGCGGCACTGCCACTACAGGACCGGCTGCCCAATAGAACAATGGCAGCACCGCCACATCCACCACCCACGACCAGCGGCTGTGGCGCAGACGCAGGCGCAGCCACGAGAGGCAAAGGGCGGCAAGCAGCGCGAGGGTGAACGTGGGCATGGTGTCGGGGTCGGTGCACTGTGCGGCGAGCAGTGCCGGAAGCACAATGCTTGCAGCGTACCATGAGCCGCGCACCCCGCACAGGCGCATCACCGCCCACACCACACGCTGCATGAGGGTGAGCAGGGCTGCGCTGACGGCTGCGCCCCAGAGCACGAAGAAAGAGAACTGCACGAGGGCTTCCGAAAAATAGTCGGCAAGTGCGCCGGGCAGCGACAGGTGTGAAGTGAAGTAATCGGGGGTGAGGAGGAACATCTGGGTCTGCTCGTGATAGGCGGTCACCTCGGGCAGCCAGAAGCCCCACAGCAACAGCATCGCCACGAAGAAGAGGGTGGAGATAAAAGCTGCATAATGGTTTGACAATAAGGTTTTTATTCTCATACGAGACATGTTTTGCAGTATGCTTGTTCCCTGTTTTGCAAACAAGGTTTCCTGTGTGCAAACAAGGTTTCTTTTTCTTTCGCTTTTAGTCCTGACAATAAGGATATACAGGGCAAGCGCGCCGACGGGCAACGTGCGGCCTCCTGTGTGCAAAGTTACAAATATTTCCGTTGCTTGCAAATAAAGGATGCAAACAATTGTTGCCGCAGTGTTCACAGCATGAGCTGTTTCGCCACCTCCCACACCACGATGCCCGCCGTAACGCTCACGTTGAGCGAGTGTTTCGTGCCGAACTGCGGTATCTCTATGCAACCGTCGGAGGCATCGACCACCTCCTGATGCACGCCCTTCACCTCGTTGCCGAGCACTATGGCGTAGCGGCGCGAAGGGTCGAGGTGAAGACGGTGGAGCTTCATCGAGCCTTCAACCTGCTCCACGGAAAAGACGGACACACTCTGACGGTGCAGCTCCTCCACCGCCTCGAGAGCCGAAGGGAAGTGACGCCACTCCACGGAGTCCTCACCGCCAAGTGCAGTCTTGTGTATCTCGGGATGCGGAGGGGTGGCGGTGATGCCGCAGAGATACACCGCCTCCACACGGAAAGCGTCGCAGGAGCGGAACACCGACCCCACGTTATACAACGAGCGCACATCGTCGAGTACGACAACGAGCGGCAGCTTCTCGGCCTTGCGGAACTCTTCCACCGAGAGACGCTGCATTTCTATGGTTCTGAGCTTGCGCATCCTTTCACCTTTTCTGCCATTGCGGCTGGTTTGCAGAAGGACGGACAGGATTGCAGCACCGCTCTATTATCTTCTCCACCAGCGTCTTTCCCATCACGTTGTAGCCGCAGGATTTGTCGGTGGCAGCAAAGTCCATGAGCACGATGCCGCTCAATTCCGTGGCGGAACGCAGGCTGCCGAGCACCAAGGGATTTGTGTGCGAGGCGTTGTCACGGTAGCCGTGCGAGAGCGAGACGGGTTCGCCGCCGGGGCCATTGGCGGTGAGCGAGTAGCCCGAGGTGTGGTTTATCATCCATACGCAGTCATTGGGGGTAATCATGTCAGTGCGCTTTTTCCGGCTGAACAGGGTGCGTATGGCCACGCGCTTGTCACGGATGCCGTCAGGAAGCGACGTGTCGTAGAAGTCCTGCACCATCAGGCGTGCCTTGTCGGAGGGGTTTTCGCCCTTTATCCACGCCTTGCACTGGTCGGCAAGGTGTTTGGAATGGCTCCATCCGCCTGCATATCCGCCACGGGGTACATCGCCGTAGGTGTCGCGGCTTATCACGAGTATGCGTCCGCGTAGGTCGGCCACGGTGAGACCGGGGCGGAAAGCGGCGAGCACGCCGCCCACCCTGTCAAGCGACTGCCGCATGAGTGGCGCCCAGTTGGTTTCATTCCGCGAAGGCGACACCTCGTGGCGCATGAGGATTATGGCAAATTCCGTGGGATGGGCGGCTACGGAATCGGCTATCTGCCGCATCACACTGTCGAACGAGCGTGTGGTGGCAAACTCGCCGTGGTACAGGTGCAGCGACTCCTTGCCGTCGGCACCGGTGCGCACCGCGGGGCGGAGGTCGAAGGCACGGATGCCTGCCTGCCACTGCTCGGCGATGTTCTTGTCCTGCGTCTGTGCTGCCTTTCTGCCCAAGAGCGTGTCTGCCGGAATGAAGCCGTCGCCCGTTGCGGCATCGTGGGTGCCCGGGATGAGGAGGCGGCAGACGCGTGTGGTGTCGGCAAGGCGTGCCATCCAGTCGGCGGCATGACCCGTGAACGGCAGCACAAGAAGAAGTGTAAGGATGATGTGGCGTGTCATAAAAGGTTGTGAATAAAACGATTTCAGAAGTTGTTGCGGGGCTGTGCTGTCCGTGATGGCACCACAGCCTGCAACATTTTTATCCTTCGAATGCGGCTGCTTCGGCTGCCGCTATTATTTCCTCGCGCGACATCTCACGCACGGAAATGTCGCTGAGGTCAAACTCGTCGTTGCCGTCGTTGCCGGCTGACGGCATTGTCTTTGCCGGGCGGCGCGCGGCGGGCGGCGTGTCGCCGTCGCGGTACATGGGCGCGCGGCGGGTGCTGCGCTGCTTCTCCGTTGCTGGTTCTGATGCTGCGGTGGGTGTCGGCTCCGCAGTGTTGGAGGTGATTATGAAGTCGGCCTGGGGCTCCGTGTCCGGCACGTTCTCCACGGGCTCCTCTTCCATCTTGGTGCGGCGGGTCTTCGCGGCGAACACGGCGTCGATGAACTGGGGCTCCTTGCGCAGCTTCTCCAAGGTGCGTTTCGACGCTATCTGCTGGCTCTCCTTCTTGCTGTAACCCTCGCCCGAGCAGCCAGCCTCACCTTCGAGCATAACGCGGTATTTGAAGACGGGACTCCCTCCCTTGTCCTTTTCCTGCTTTTCTATGTCGAACTCGAGGCGCACACGGTTCTTCTGGCTCCATTCAATGAGGCGGCTCTTGAAGTTCACTTCCTTGTATGCCACCTTGTCGATGTTTATCATTTGCGCCAGAATGCGGTTGCGCATGAACTTCATGCAGGCATTGTACCCGCGGTCGAGGTATATAGCCCCGACGAGAGCCTCGAAGGCGTTGCCGCCCACATACGAGTTGTGCGTTGCCGAACGGCCGCTTGAAAGCAGGAGGTTGCAGATGCCCATCTCCTGCGCCAGGCGGTTGAGCGTCTCGCGCTGCACGAGCTTCGAGCGTGTGTTGGTGAGAAAGCCCTCGCGCTTTCCGGGGAAGTGCCGATAGACAATGTCGCCCACCGCGGCGTCGAGGATGGCGTCGCCGAGGAACTCGAGGCGTTCGTTGTTCACGGGCTTGCCCTTGGCGTTGCGGCGGAACATGCTCTTGTGCATCAGCGCGAGCTTGTAGAAACTGATGTCGTGAGGATAGAAGCCGATGATGCGGTATAGAGACGAATAAAGCTCCTTATCCTTACGGAAAGGGAGCCTTATCCTGTCTATGACGTTACTCAGCATACTTCTTGAATATTACGCAGGCATTGTGGCCGCCGAAGCCGAACGTGTTGCTCAGCGCGGCACGCACCTCACGCTTCTGCGCGGTGTTGAACGTGTAGTTCAGGTCGTAGTCGATTTCCGGGTCGCGGTCGGCATCATCGTGGTTGATGGTGGGCGGAACGATGTCGTTCTTCACCGCAAGCACCGACGCCATGGCCTCCACCGCTCCGGCTGCGCCGAGCAGATGGCCTGTCATCGACTTCGTCGAGCTGATGTTCAGCTTGTAGGCCGCGCTGCCGAACACCTGCTTTATGGCTTTGGCTTCGGATATGTCGCCCACGGGAGTGGATGTGCCGTGCACGTTGATATAGTCGATGTCCTCCGGCTTCATGCCTGCATCTTCAAGCGCGTTCTGCATCACGAGGCACGCGCCGAGTCCTTCGGGGTGCGAGGCGGTGATGTGGTAGGCGTCGGCACTCATGCCCTCTCCCACCATTTCGGCGTATATCTTGGCTCCGCGTGCCTTGGCGTGCTCCAGCTCCTCAAGTATGAGGCAGCCTGCACCTTCGCCCATTATGAACCCGTCGCGGCTTGCGCTGAACGGGCGTGACGCGTGCTCCGGGTCATCATTGCGGGTGGAGAGTGCGTGCATGGCGTTAAAGCCGCCCACACCGCCTTCCGTGATGGCTGCCTCGGCACCGCCGCTCACGATGATGTTCGCCTTGCCGAGGCGTATGAGGTTGAATGCGTCGGCAAGTGCATTAGTGGAGGATGCGCATGCGGATGTGGTGGCGAAGTTGGGGCCGTGGAACCCGTAATGGATAGATATCTGGCCTGCCGCGATGTCGGCAATCATCTTCGGGATGAAGAAGGGATTGAACTTCGGGCCGTTTTCCTTGTGTGCGGCGTAGTAGCCCACTTCCTCTTCGAAAGTCTTTATTCCGCCGATGCCCACGCCGAAGATCACCCCGATACGCTTTCTGTCCTCTGCTTCCACATCAATGCCGCTGTCGTTCACGGCCTGTATGGCCGACACCATGGCGAGCTGTGCATAGCGGTCCATCTTGCGCAGTTCCTTGCGGTCGATGTATTCGGCGGGATTGAAGTCCTTCACCTCGCATGCAAACTGTGTCTTGAAGCTGGAAGCGTCAAATAATGTAATAGGGGCTGCGCCGCTGACACCGTTGCAAAGGTTTCTCCATGTCTCTTCGGGAGTATTGCCCAAAGGCGTGACAGCACCGAGTCCTGTTACTACTACTCTTTTTAATTCCATCTAAAAGAAAAATTGTTGTTGTGTAGATGTTCAAAATTAAAGGTGCGGGCGACTGCCACACACGGTTTAATTTTGAGCATCTGCGATGTTTATGGCTTATGGTTTATGGCTCAGGCCGGGGAATTCCCCTTAGTGCCTGCCATCAGAAAAAATGTGCACCATAAACTATAATCCACTGTACACTATTTATTTCTGGTTGTTCTCGATGTAAGCGATGGCGTCGCCTACGGTGCCGATCTTCTCGGCCTGGTCGTCCGGGATGGAGATATTGAACTCCTTTTCAAATTCCATGATGAGCTCCACAGTGTCAAGCGAGTCTGCACCGAGGTCGTTTGTAAAGCTTGCTGCGGGATTTACTTCTGCCTCATCTACACCGAGTTTATCAACGATGATAGCCTTTACTTTAGATTCGATATCTGACATAATTTTAAATGTTTAAAATGTTTATAACTAATTTTCTGTTTGAATAAATCGCTGCAAAGTAACGACTTTTTATTTGATTTAGCAAATTTTTGATGCAAAAAACGCTCGTTTTTGCACACTCGGTATATGGTTGTGCAATAAAAAACACCCTTTCCCGTACCCGAAAACGCCGGAACCTTGGCACCGGGGAGTTGTCACCCGAACGACGGGAATGCAAGTTTTAGGGCAAATATTTGCGTGTTTGGCGGTTTTCCCCTATTTTTGCAGGACTTTAATTGCCCGTCAAGGGCTTGTTTACGACAGCAGCACCCCTAAACGGCAAAACGACATTCATATGACTTTCACACAACACTGCAACACCATCTTCAACCAGGCAATCCGCGACTACCACATCAAGGACGACATCGAGACACCCATAAGCAACCCTTACGGGCGCGACGGGATAGACAACCTGCTCTACACGAAATGCTGGATAGACACCGTGCAGTGGCATTTCGAGGACATCATACGCGACCCGCACATCGACCCCATCGACGCACTGTCGCTGAAACGGCGCATCGACCGCTCCAACCAGGACCGCACCGACATCGTGGAACAGATTGACTCATGGTTCCGCCAGCATTACAGCGACGTGCAGCCGTTGCCGGAGGCGCGCCTCAACACCGAGAGCCCGGCTTGGGCCATCGACCGCCTCAGCATCCTCGCGCTCAAAATCTACCACATGCGCGAACAGGCGGAGCGCGCCGACGCCACCGCGGAACACCGGCAGAAGTGCGCCGACAAGCTCGCCGTGCTCGAGCAGCAACAGCGCGACCTATCGGAAGCCATCGGCCAACTGCTCGACGACATCGCTGCCGGGCGCAAATACATGAAGGTGTACAGGCAGATGAAGATGTACAACGACCCCTCGACTAACCCCGTGCTTTACAAGAAATAAAAGGACGGAAAGGACAACGACGCACCGTAGATGAAAACCGAACATATCCTCATCATGCGCTTTTCGGCCCTTGGCGACGTGGCGATGCTGGTGCCCGTGGTGAGTTCGCTCGCCCGGCAGTACCCCCACCTGCGCATCACCGTGCTGAGCCGCCCCTTCGCACGCGCCCTTTTCGAGGATCTCGCGCCCAACGTGGGGTTCATGGAGGCCGACCTCAAAGGCGAATACAGCGGCATGAAGGGACTCAACGCGCTCTACCGGCGACTTGCGGCGAAGAACTTCACCGCCATTGCCGACATGCACAACATACTGCGTTCGGGCTACCTGCGCATGCGCTTCAACCTGGCACGCTACCGTGTGGAGCATATCGACAAGCACCGCCAAGAGCGGCGGCAACTCACGGCCGCGACGGGGAAACGGCTGCACCGGATGCCCACAGCGTTCCGGAACTACGCCGACATGCTCGCCCGGTTAGGCTACCCCGTGCAGGTTGACTTCACGTCGCTGTTCCCCCTGTCGGGAGGCAACCTGCGCCTGTTGCCCGAAACAATAGGCGAAAAGAAAGCGTTTCAGCAATGGGTGGGCATAGCCCCGTTCGCGGCGCACAAGAGCAAGATCTATCCCGTGGAGAAGATGGAGCAGGTGCTGGCCGAGACAACACGCCGCCACCCCTCGTGCCGCATATTCCTCTTCGGCGGAGGCGACACCGAGCACCGCGTGCTCGACGCATGGGCGGAACGCTACCCCCACGCCATCAACGCCTCGGCACTGCTCGGCAACATGAGGCAGGAACTCATCCTGATGAGCCATCTCGACGTGATGGTGAGCATGGACAGCGCCAACATGCACCTCGCCTCCATCTGCGGCACGCGCGTGGTGAGCGTCTGGGGAGCCACGCACCCCTTTGCCGGATTCACAGGATGGCGACAGCGCGAGAGCGACACCGTGCAGGCCGACCTGCCGTGCCGCCCGTGCAGCATCTACGGCGCAAAGCCCTGCATGCGCGGCGACTATGCCTGCCTCGCCTCGATAGAGCCGCAGGCGATTGTGGAAAAGGTGGAGAACGCGCTCAACGAGAAGTGAACGTGTGACATATATATAATAAGGTGTAATAACAAAAAAGACAAGAACAACAGTCATGCACAACGAATTCATAGAACTCATAAAGACCCGCCGGGCCTGCCGCAAATACACCCAGGAGCAGGTGAGCGACGAAGAACTGGCAGCAGTGATGGAAGCAGGCACCTACGCCCCCACAGCATACGGCGCGCAGGACCCGATAATAGTGGCGGTACAGCGGCCTGACATCATGCAGCGTATCGTCAAGCTCAACGCCGAAGTGCGCGGCGCCGACGGCAACCCCTACTACGACGCGCCCACGGTGCTGCTCGTGTTTGCCTCGGAAAGCAATGCCAACGCCTTCCAGGACGGTTCGTGCGTGTTGCAGAACATGATGCTCGCCGCCCATGCCACAGGCCTCGCCTCATGCTGGATAAACCGTGAGCACGAGATGTTCGCCACCGACGAGGGACGCCGCCTCATGCGCGAGCTCGGCTTGCCCGACGGTCTCCAAGGCATCGGTGCCATTGCCCTCGGCCACGCCGCAGCCCCTGCCGCAGCCCCGAAACCACGCAAGGAGGGCTGGACTCGGGTGATAAAGTAACCCTCGCGACGCACCCTTTTCGAATATTTGTAACACACTGTGTGTCAGCGCATAACCACCACACTGAAAAGAAGCCTTCTTTACAAGTGAAAGAAGGCTTACTTGCAAGGCAAACAAGGCTTCTTTTGAATGCAAACAAGGCTTCTTCGCAATTGAAGTAAGCCTTGTTTTTTTATAGACTGGAGGTCGGGCATCCCGCCCGACAACACAGGGAAAGCCTGTGATATTTCTTGCTTGCGAGTCTTTCGCTTGATGTTGTCGGGCGGGACGCCCGACCTCCTGCATTTTATAAAGTAAGCCCCTACAATTGTTTTTAATTCCTCAGTCTTTGGTTTGGAAGCAAATGGCAGCAATCCTAAAAGTTTTAGCGGACAGCAATAATTAAAATTAGTAAAAACCGTATTTCTTACAAAACTTTGGCTTAACTTTGCAAGTTATCATGGCTTGAAACGGCCAAGGACGAAAAAGAACATGTAAATGAGCATTACAAGCATAATAGGCAAAGCGTTCCTGCCGCGCCAGCACGCGATAGAAAGGCAGGCGACGGAAGCCGAGGGAATGCAGGCGGAAGTGCTGAAGCACCTTCTCCACGCCGCCGCCAACACGGAATACGGACGGCGCCACCTCTTCACCTCCACGACATGCTACGCCGACTTTGCACGCAATGTCCCCGTAAACACCTACGAGGAACTCAAGGCCGACATAGACCGCATGCGCCACGGCGAGCCGAACATCCTGTGGCCGGGACAGGTGAGGTGGTACGCCAAGTCGTCGGGGACGACCAACGACAAGAGCAAGTTCATACCCGTCTCTGACAACGGACTGAAACACATACACTACCGGGGCGGCACCGACGTCGTGGCACTCTACCTGCGCAACAACCCCAGGAGCCGGATGTTCGACGGCAAGGGACTCATCCTCGGGGGCTCTCACGCACCCAACTACAACCTGACGGACAGCCTGGTGGGCGACCTCAGCGCGATACTCATCGAGAACATCAACCCCCTCGTCAATATCGTGCGCGTGCCGAAGAAGCAGACAGCACTGCTCAGCGACTTCGAGGTGAAGCGCGACCGAATTGCGCGCGAAACGCTGGACAAGAACATCACCAACCTCTCCGGCGTGCCGTCATGGATGATGAGCGTGCTCGTGCGCGTGCTTGAACTCTCGGGCAAGGAGCACATCGAGGAAGTGTGGCCCAACCTCGAGGTGTTCTTCCACGGCGGAATAGCGTTCACGCCCTACCGCCCGCAGTACGGGCGCATCATCACTTCGCCCGGAATGCACTACATGGAGACCTACAACGCCTCGGAAGGCTTCTTCGGGATACAGGACGACCCGGCGGACAAGTCGATGCTGTTGATGTCCGACTACGGCGTGTTCTACGAATTCCTGCCTATGGACGAGTTCGGCAGCGACAACCCGTCCATAGTCCCCCTTGAAGGCGTGCAGACCGACCGCAACTACGCCATGCTCATAAGCACATCGTGCGGGCTGTGGCGGTACATGATAGGCGACACCGTGAAGTTCACCTCGCGCCGCCCCTACAAGTTCGTCATCACCGGGCGCACCAAGTGTTTCATCAACGCCTTCGGCGAGGAACTCATACAGGACAACGCCGAAAAAGGCATCGACTACGCCTGCCGCCACACCGGCGCAGAGGTGAAGGAATACACCGCCGCCCCTGTCTTCATGGACAGTCAGGCGCAGTGCCGACACCAGTGGCTCATAGAGTTCGCCAAGGAGCCGCCGTCGCTCGGCGAGTTCAGCGCGGCACTCGACCGCCGCCTGCAGGAAATCAACTCCGACTACGAGGCCAAACGCTTCCACAACATCACCCTGCAACCCCTCGAAGTGGTGAAGGCACGCCCCGGGCTCTTCGACGACTGGCTACGCTCGAAGGGCAAGCTCGGCGGGCAGCACAAGATTCCGCGCCTCGGCAACAGCCGCACGAACATAGAGGAACTGCTCAGCATGAACGGCAACACGCAAAACCCGACACGACAATGACCATGCCCACAAGGGACAACACCCGTCACCGCACGCCGCACCTTGGCGCACCGCACACCCGCCACCGCAGCAAAGCCATGGCATGGTGCCTCCTGCTGACGGTGCTCCTGTTCAGCTCATGCGCCCGCATGGGACGCCCCGACGGCGGGTGGTACGACGAGACGCCGCCATACGTTGTCGCCTCCGTGCCCAAGGACGGCGAGACGCAGGTGAACACGCGCAGGATACGCATCCTCTTCAACGAGTACATCAAGCTGGAGAACGCGTCGGAGAATGTCGTCGTGTCGCCCCCGCAGATGGAGCAGCCCGACATAAAAGCCCTCGGCAAGCGCATAGATGTGGAGATAAAGGACTCGTTAAAGCCCAACACCACCTATACCGTGGATTTCAGCGACGCCATCTCCGACAACAACGAGGGCAACCCCTTGGGCAACTACACTTACAGCTTCTCCACAGGCGACCGCATCGACACGCTCCAGGTGTCGGGACACGTGCTTCAGGCCGACAACCTTGAACCCGTGAAGGGAATACTCGTGGGCCTCTACGCCGACCTCGCCGACTCCGCATTCACCACAAAACCCATGCTGCGCGTGGCGCGCACCGACTCGCGCGGGCACTTCGTCATCCGCGGTGTAGCCCCCGGCAACTACCGCGCATATGCCCTCGCCGACATGGACGGCAACTACATGCTGTCGCAACGCTCCGAGCAGTTGGCCTTCTCGCACGACACCTTCTCGCCGGGCACAGCCGAAGCGTTCCGGCAGGACACCACATGGATTGACTCGCTGCACATAAAGAGCATAGCACGCGTGGGCTACACGCGCTTCACACCCGACGACATCACGCTGCGCACATTCACCCAACCCCTCACCGACCGCTTCTTCCTCAAGGCCGAACGGCAGAAAGCCACACACTTCACACTCACGTTCAGCTACGGCAGCGACACCCTGCCCACACTCCGCGGACTCGACTTCGACGCGGCGGGAAGCCTGTTCGTAGAGCCGTCGGCACGCCGCGACACCATCACCTACTGGCTCACCGACACGGCACTCGTCAACCGCGACACGCTCAACGTGGAGATTTCCTACCTCGCCACCGACACCCTCGGCCGCCTCGCGCCGCAGACCGACACCTTGCAGATACTCTCCAAGGACACCTACGCACGGCGCATCAAGAAGCAGCAGAAGGAAGCCGAGGAATGGACAAGGCAGCAAGAGAAGAAAAAGAAGCGCGGCGAGCCTTACGACAGCATCATGCCGCGCCAGACGACAAAGCCCGACCTGCGCACGGCATCGAACCTTGACCCCGACCGCAACATCAGCATCGAGTTCGAGTCGCCGCTGGAACGCATCGACACCGCACTCATACACCTCTACGCCAAGCACGACACGCTGTGGTACAAAGCCCCGTTCCGCATCGAGGCGCGCCCCGTCGTCGCGCCGGGCGACACCGTTGGCAGCGACACCCCGCGCTCGCGCCGCAAGTACACCCTGCGCGGCGAGTGGCGGCCCGACATGGAATACAGCCTTGAAATAGACTCCATGGCATTCACCGACATCTACGGCATGGTGTCGCCGAAGATGAAGCGCGGCTTCAAGGTGCGCTCGCTCGACGAGTACGGCAGCCTGATGTTCACCATCCCCCACTTCACCGACGCGCCCGTCGTGGTGCAGCTGCTCGACGCCCAGGACGCCGTGGTGAAGACGGCACGGCTCACTGACGGCACGGCACAGTTCTACTACATCGTGCCCGGCACCTACTACGCCCGCCTCTTCGCCGACGACAACGGCAACGGCGTGTGGGACACCGGCGAATATGCCGCCAACAGGCAGCCCGAGGCTGTGTATTACTATCCCGACAAGATAGAATGCAAGGCGAAATGGGACATCAGCCTCAACTGGGAGCCCGCCTCACGCCCGCTCCACCGGCAGAAGCCCGAGGCCATAACCAAGCAGAAAGCCGACAAACAACGGCGCATCATGCAGCGCAACATGGAGCGCGCCCGTAAGCTGGGTATAGAATATGTGAAGACGATGTAATCCATCCGCCGACAAGAAAAACGACACACCTGACATGAAGCCCTCACCCAAGACCATCATCCTTGCGGCATTGCTGCTCCTCGCCAGTGCCGTATCCGCCCAATGCACATACCGCAACACGGCATTCAAGTCGGGCGAATACCTCTCCTACAACCTCTACTTCAACTGGCAATTCGTGTGGGTGAAGGTGGGCAACGCCACCATGAGCACCGTCCAGAGCCACTACAACGGCAAGCAGGCATGGCGCACATCGCTCATAACACGGAGCAGCGAGCGCGCCGACGCCTTCTTCGTCATGCGCGACACACTGCTCTGCTACAACACCACCGACCTCGAACCGCTCTATTTCCGCAAGGGGGCACGCGAGGGGAAACGCTACACCGTGGACGAGGTGCATTACTCCTACCCCGCGGGCAAGGTGCAGACACGGCAGCACCGGCTGCGCCACAACGGCGAACACCAGTGGAAGACGAACACCGCCGACGAGTGCGTCTTCGACATGCTCAGCATTTTCATGCGCGCACGGTCGTTCAATCCCGAGGGGTGGAAGAAAGGACAGCGCGTGAAGTTCCCCATCACCGACGGCACAGGCATCACTCCCGCCCTGATTGAATACAAGGGAAAGAGCACGGTCAAGGCCGACAACGGCAGGAAATACCGCTGTCTGCAACTCTCGTACATGGAACTCGAAAAGGGGAAATACAGGGAAATAGTGCGCTTCTTCGTCACCGACGACGCCAACCATGTGCCCGTACGCCTTGACATGTCGCTCAAATTCGGCTCGGCAAAGGCGTTCCTCACGGGAATGAAAGGAGTGAGGAATTAGCCTTGCTGCCGCCACACACATTATGAATTATGGCTTACCGCAAACCCGTTTTCATTCTCACCGCCGCCCTCCTCGCCGCCAGCTGCGGCAGGACAGTGCCTGAAAAGAGGCACACGGCGGAACGGTTCACGCACGAAGTGTGCCTGCGCCACACCCCGGTGAAGGACCAGGGGCACAGCCAGCTCTGCTGGGCTTACGCCATGCTCGCCACCATCGAGACCGAACACATAATGGCGGGCGACTCCGTAAACCTCTCGCCCCACTACGCCGCACGCTGCCTGCTCGCCGAAGAGGCACGCCGCAGCTTCCTCGCCGGCAACAAAGGCACGGCGGTGTCGCTGCGCGCAACGGCACCGAAACTGCTGCGTCTGCTGCACGACTACGGCACCATGCCCTACGACACATACAACGCCCACGGCATGAACGGCAACACCCTCGCACGCCGCATAGCCCTCGCGGCGGCACAGAGCCACTCGCTCAATGAGGCGGACGACAGGGCGCGGCGACTCCTCGACACCTACATCGGCTTCCTGCCCAAGCGTGTCTATATGCTCGGCGCAGAATACACTTTCAAGGAATTCGCCCACAGCGTATGCATGAGGGACGAATACACCGCACTGACGAGCTTCACGCACCATCCTTTCGGCGAGGCATTCGCCCTCGAAGTGCCCGACAACCGCAGCGGCGAACTCTTCCACAACATACCCATCGACGACCTCATGCAACGCATATACCGCTCGCTCCGCGCCGGACACCCCGTCTGCTGGGAGGGCGACATCAGCGAGGAGGGCTTTTCGTTCAGCCGCGGCACCGCCACCCTCGCATCACCGAAGCCGTGCACACAGGAGCAGCGCCAGCGGGAGTTCGACACCCGGCGCACCACCGACGACCACTGCATGGCACTCATTGGCATTGCCCGCGACGGCAAGGGACGCCCCTACTTCATCGCCAAGAACTCATGGGGCACCGCCAACCCCTACGGCGGACTGATGTATCTCTCCGCCGACTATGTGCGGATGAAGACCGTCGCCGTGGTGATGAAGACCGGGATACGCTGAACAAAAGAAACAGGGGAGACAAACAAAGAAAGATATGCAAGAGAAATGAAAAAGACAATAATCCTCGACTTCGACGGGACGATAGCCGACACACACCCCGTCATCATCAATACGTTCCGCCGCACGTTCGAAGCCATGCACCTTCCGCCGCACACCGACGAAGAGATAGCCTCCACAATAGGAATACCTCTCATTGAGGCCTTCCCCGTGCTTCATCCCATGGATGCCGAGAGTGCGGCGCAATGCACAGCCACCTACCGCCGCATCTTCGACAAAGTGAACAGCGAGATAGGCGTTCCCATGTTCCCCCATGTCGCCGAGACGCTTCGACAGCTGCACGCCAAAGGCTGCACCCTCACCATAGCCACCAGCCGCAGCTACAGGTCGGCGGCCGAATTCATACGCTCCTTTGCCCTCGACAGCATCATAACATTCATCATCGCCGCCGAGGATGTACGCCATGCCAAGCCCGATGCCGAACCCGTGACAAAGACACTCAAGCACTTCCGCCTTACACCTGCTGACGCTGTCGTGGTGGGCGACACCCGCTTCGACATTCTCATGGGGCGCAACGCGGGCTGCGAGACCGTGGGAGTGACCTACGGCAACGGCTCGCGCGAGAGCCTCGCCGAGGCAGGAGCCTAAACATTCAAGATAGAAGTGCAATGTTTTAGTATGTAAAATATCCCTCCTGATG
>CAVBVK010000006.1:0-53682 GCA_963599085.1 bacterium
CCGACCTCCTGCATTTTGCAATTTTAGCCACAAGACGACAACAAATCACTTTACCTGACAGCAATAATTTATAAGCAGATGGCAGCCATCCTGAGAGTCTTGGCGGACAGCAACAATTGGGAACAAATGGATTACAGGCAGAGATACGGAACGGTTTTCATTGCTTTGCGTCCTGCATGCAAAAGAGGTTGCGCTTGGGCATAAGCTTCATGTACTGCTTGCGCAGCTTCTCGAAAAGGCTTATTGTGTCAATAGACAAACCGTGGCCTTTCCATGTGCTTGTATTGGTAAGAAGAATCCAACATTGGCCGTCGGGGTAGCGCATCACAAGCGCACTCGTACCCGACAGCGACCCGGTGCGTGTCCACGGACGCCCCACGGGCGTGTAGTTCCATCCCAACGAATAGCCGCCGTCGGGCATTTGCCGCGTCATTGCCTTCACCGACTGCGGCGAAATGACATCGGGCAGTACGCTGCAACCGTCTATCGAGGCAATGAAGCGGCTCAGTTCGGCTGCCGACGCCGCCCACGCTCCCGCCCCTGCAAGGCTCGGTATGTCGGTGTCGCCATAGCATTTGTCCACCTTTCTTCCGCTGTTGTTGTACTCATACACGGGTTCGGAGCCGCCGTGCATATAGTAGCGCACCTCGTTGTGACGGCGGTCGCGATAGTAAATGCCCGCAATGTGGAAGTCGAAACATCCTGCCGGATGCAGCACCTTGTCCTGCATGAAGTGTTCGTAGCTCATGCCCGACCGCTTTTCTATTATCATCGAGAGGATGGTGTAGCCGAGGTTGGAGTAGCAACTCCCCGTGCCCGGCGTATAGCCGAGGCGGCGGCGCAGCAGGATGCGCAACAGCTCACGGTGCGTGGGCGGCGTGGTCAGGCGGTTTTGCATCATAATGTAGCGTGTGGATGACATGGGGTCGCCTGCATAGTTGTTGAACCCTGCCTTGTGGCGGAGCAACTGTTCGACGGTGATGTCGTAGTAGCGCCGGTCGCGTATGGAGTTGGTGTAGGCGGTGTCGTTGAGTATTCCCTGCGGCCCGAACACCTTGTCGCCCAGTTTCAGCCGCCCCATTTCCTGCAGTTTCATTATTCCCACGGCGGTGACGAGCTTCGACACCGATGCCACACGCATGATGTGGCCGGGCTCCATAAGCACGCCGCGCTCCTTGTCGGCCCATCCGTAGCCCTTCACATAGAGCAGCGAGTCGTTGCGCGTGACGGCAAGTTGCGCCCCGTTGAGTTCCCAACGCTTCATATAACGTTCCATTACGCTGTCCATACCGTGCAGTGCCGGTACATCGACAAGCGCATTGGTGAGCGTGTCGTTGAGGCGTACGGTGCACTGCCTGTCCGGCATGGCTTCCTTATTGCCGCTGCATCCGCCACAAGCGCAGCGGCAGACAGCGAACACGACAAGCATGACCGTGCCTAAACAACCGAGGCATGAGAGGCGCACGGGCGTGCGGTACTTCTTCCTTATCCTGTATTTCTTCATTTCAAGAGGAGGGATTTGGAGCGTCGGAGCCGACAGCTTATGACAGTCCTTCAATTTCTCCGTTCACAATGTCGATGACATTGGCTTGCGGAACCTTCGGCAAGCCCGGCATACGCATGATGCTTCCTGCCACGGCCACTATCATCTCGGCACCGGCATTGACCACTATGTCGCGCACGTTCACATCGAAGCCCGATGCCACGCAATAGAGTTTCGGGTCGGTGGAGAAGGAGTATTGTGTCTTGGCGATACACACCGGGAAACGGGCGTAGCCCGATTCGGCAGCCAACTGCAACTTCTTCTTAGCCTGGGCTGAGAAGCTTACGGAAGCTGCGCCATAGATTTTCGTCGCCACCTTCTCTATCTTTGTCTCCAAAGAGTCGGTATCCTCGTATGCGAAGCGCAACGCTCCTGAGGGGTTCCGCTCTATGGTCTCCACCACAAGGCGTGCCAAACCGGTTGCGCCCTTGCCCCCTTCGGCGTAGGCATCGTTCACGGCGAAGCCGAGGGAATGCTCCTTGCAGTAGCGTTCCACTATTGCTATCTCCTCCGGCACGTCGCCGTCGTAACGGTTGAAAGCCACGATTACGGTCTGCCCGAACGATTGCAGGTTGCTTATATGCTTGTCGAGGTTGGCCAACCCCTTCGTGAGTCCGTCGCCGTTGGGCTTCTTTATGTCCTCGACAGGCACCCCTCCGTGCATCTTCAAGCCCTGGGCTGTGGCCACGATGACAGTGAGCTTGGGCTGAAGCCCGCTCTTGCGGCACTTTATGTCGTAGAACTTCTCGGCTCCGAGATCAGCCCCGAAGCCCGCTTCGGTGATGACATATTCGCCGAAAGTCATTGCCATCTTGGTGGCAAGTATTGAGTTGCAGCCGTGGGCAATGTTGGCAAACGGGCCTCCATGCACGAAGGCCGCGGTATGTTCGGTGGTCTGCACGAGGTTGGGCGAGAGCGCGTCGCGCAGCAATACGGTTATCGCTCCTGCCACGCCGAGGTCCTTTACGGTGAAAGGCTTGCCCCCGACGGTGTAGCCAAGGAGTATGTTCTCGATGCGGCGGCGCAGGTCTTCCTCACCGGTGGCGAGGCAAAGTATGGCCATTATCTCCGAGGCGGGAGTGATGTCGAAGCCCGACTCGCGCACGATGCCGTTGGCTTTCCCGCCCATTCCGGTCACGATGTCGCGCAACCCGCGGTCGTTCACATCGAGCACGCGGTTCCAAAGCACCTCGCGCAGGGCGAAACCGTTGTCGCGGTTCTGGTAAATATAGTTGTCGAGCAAGGCCGTAATCATGTTGTGCGCCGATGTCACGGCATGGAAATCACCGGTGAAATGCAGGTTGATTTTGTCCATAGGGAGCACCTGTGTGCGCCCTCCTCCACAGGCACCGCCCTTGAGCCCGAAGCACGGGCCGAGCGAAGGTTCGCGCAAGGCGCATACCGCTTTCCGCCCGATATGGGCGAGCCCGAGAGCCAGTCCTATTGTCACGGTTGTCTTGCCGATGCCCGCTTTTGTGGGAGTGATGGCCGTGACGAGGATGAGGTTGCTCTTCTTCACGCGCCCTTCGTCGATGAGTTTCGCCGGCACTTTGGCTATATAGTGCCCGTAATGTTCGAGTTCTGCTGTGGGAATGCCGTATTCTGCCGCCACTTCCTCAATGTTCTTCAGCTTGATGCTGCGTGCTATTTCGATGTCTGTCATAACTTATAATGTGTCGTAAACGTTTTGTCTGAAAACAATCCGGCGCAAAGCACACTCAGGGACACGCCTTAACCCGCTTGCGGGCATTGTCCGTCTGAGTGTGCTTTACGCCGGCATTATCTTTTCCTTTCACGTTACAAAGGTAATGACTTTATCCGAGATACGGAATTAAAAAATCCAAAAAAGGGAGAAGCGCCATGACGGCTCTTCTCCCTTTTTTATGTTTCCGCATTGCGGGGAAACGCCATGCGCTCCCCGTGCAGCGTTCAGATGATGCTGTTTTTCTTTGTCCATTCCACAATTTCAGGAATGTATCCGAATGCAAGGCCGGTGACCGTGTCGGCGCAACCGTAATAGACTGCCACCTTGCCCGTCGCAGGGTCGTGCAGTTCGGCGCACGGGAAGCACACGTTCGGCACGTCGCCCATGCACTCGTAAGGTGTCTGCGGCGAGATAAGGTAAGGCCCCGAGCGGTGGGTTGCCTTCCAGGGCTGCTCCAGATCGAGCAGTGCCGAGCCGAAGGCATAGACATAACCGTTGCACGAACGCAACACGCCGTGATAGAAAAGAAGCCATCCCTCCGATGTCTCTATGGGTATGGGGCCTGCCCCTATCTTCATGCACTGCCATGCACTGAGTTCGAACGGGGCGGGAGCCATGACATGACGGTGGCGTCCCCAGAACTCCATATCGGGCGATTCGCTATAAAAGATGTCGCCGAACGGGGTGTGCCCCGTGTCGCTCGGACGGCTCAGCATGGCGAAATTGCCGTTGATCTTCTTCGGGAAGAGCACACCGTTGCGGTTGTAGGGAAGAAACGCATTCTCGAGCTGGTGGAATGTCTTGAAGTCCTTTGTCCATGCCACTCCGATTGTAGGACCGTGATAACCGTTGCACCATGTGACATAGTAACGGTCGTCAATGAAGCACACGCGCGGGTCGTAACCATACACCCACTGCCCTATCTCCTCGTTGCCGCACTCGAAGCGGAGCGGCTCCTCATTGATGTTCCAGTTCACGCCGTCCTTCGAGAAGCCCACATGGAGCACCATGCGGCGGTTGGTGTCGTCGCAGCGGAACACTCCCGCAAAGCCGTCGCCGAACGGAACGACGGCACTGTTGAATATGCTGTTGCTCGTAGGCAGCAGGTCGCGCGGGATGATGGGGTTCTTTGAACAACGCCACATTACGGCATTCGAACCTTCGGGGCGGTCCTCCCAAGGCATGTTTGGCAACGGTTTGCCAGTGATTGTCAGTTTGCTCATAATTGTAAATGATTTAAGCCCGCCGCGTGTCGCCCTGCTGCGGGCGTGCGGTGCGGCGTGCCTTATTGTTAATATGTGTATTCCCGGTTTTCTTCAGTTCTTTTGTCGGGATAGGTAAAGGGCACGAACCATGTGATGAGGAACGCAGGGATGGTGCAGAAAAGCACGAACACGAAGAAACGGCGGTAGCCCAGCATGTCGCTCACGTATCCGCTGAGCATCCCCGGCAACATCACGCCGAGGTTCATAATGCCTGACGCGAACGCATAGTGGGCCATCTGGTGCTTGCCGGGAGCTATCTGCTGCATCATAAAGAGCGTGAGCCCCACGAAACCGAAGCCATAGCCGAAGTACTCGAGCACTATACCGCCGCCGATGAGCCACAGGCTTTCAGGCTGATAATAGGCCAAAAGCGTATAAGCCACAAAGGGAAGGTTGAACACGCAGCACAGCGAGAAGAGCGACTTTTGCAGTCCGCGGTGAGCCACATAGTAACCGGCAAGGATGCTTCCCACGACGAATGCCGCCGCGCCGAACGTGCCGTAGCACAGGCCTATCTCCTTTTCAGACAGTCCCAATCCCTGGTCGGCACGGCTGGCCTTGAGGAAAAGCGGCACGATCTTCATCACAAAGCCCTCGGCAAAGCGGTAGAGCACGATGAAACAGATATAATATATAATGTGGCGTTTGCGGAAAAGATCAACAAACACGTTGCCCAATTCAATCATCGTCTCCTTAAATCCCGGCTTACTGGCGGTGATCTTCTTTTCCTCCGACGGCACAAACTTTGCGTTGTAGAGTGCGAGAAGCACCATCACCGCGCCTATCACCGCCATTATTATCGTCCATGCCATGACCGTACCATGACGCCTTGCGGCGGCAGCGGCGGTGGCATCGAGAGCCGAGACATCGCCCGTGTAGTGGTCGATGAGCATTCCCGCAAGATAGACAAGGCCTCCTGTCGCGGCAATTTTGGCTATGTTGTAGAAGGCTCCCTGCCAACCTATATAGCGGGCCTGGTCGTCCTTCGACAGCGAAGCCATGTAAACGCCGTCGGCAGCCACGTCGTGTGTGGCACCGCTGAAGGCTATCACGGCGAGCAGGGCTATGCACACCGCGAAGAAATGGTCAAGGTGCAACGCGATGGCAACGAGTCCGAACACACACCCTGTGGCCATCTGCGTGAAGATGACAAAGAACTTCTTGGTCTTGTAAATCTCAAGAAGCGGGCTCCAAAGCGGCTTCAGCGTCCACGGAAACATTATTATCGATGTCCAGAAGGCAATCTGCGTGTCCGACACATCAAGACCCTTGAACATGAGAGTACACACCATATTGAGCACCACGAAGGGCATGCCCATGGCAAAATAGAGAGTAGGCACCCACGAGACGGGGCTGCACTGACGGGTTTCGGCAAGTTCCATTTGTTTCTTCCGTATTTTGTTTAAGATTAGCGTCGCTGTCTTGCAGCGTGGACGGGGTGCGGCAAACTGCCTTATTGCTGCAAAGTTATACATTTTCTCCGACACTTTGCAGCATTTGAAAACAAAAATCGGCACAGATACCAGTTTTAGGTACAGCGGAAAGTGGGGAAAGCACAGCCGCTACAACTTCACAGGTTACGGTTCCCTTAACACCGAAGACCCGTACAATCTGGAGTCATACGTACGTGAAGGCAGCATGTTCTCGGTGAAGACAAGAATGAACCGCCGCCTGAAATCCGAATACGATGCTGCAAGCAAGAATATGGGAGGAGAATGGAGATTGCCGCCCTTTTGTGCAGGGAAACTACTTGCCGTTGCAACATCCACCCTGTTTCTTTGCAGCGCAATCAGGCTTTGCCTTAGGGCATTTCTTCGCATCTTCCGGACACGCCTGCCTGCATTCTCCGTCTGCGGAGCAATCGGTTTTCTTAGCGGTGCAAGCATCCTGCTTTGCGGTGCAGGCTTCTTTCTGCGCCTTGCAGCATTCCGGCTTGCCTTCCTCACAGCCGCCCTTTTGCACCATTTCCACAGGCTGTGCCGTGTAGCCGAACTTGCTGAATGCCGCCACAATGTTGCAGGGGGTGGTTTTGTCGGCATCGTATTTCACCGTCACCTTCTGTTCCTTCACGTTGGTTTCGATGCCCTTTACGCCCTTTTCAAACTTAAGGTTGCCCTTGATCTTGTTCTCGCAGCTTTCGCAATGCATCTGCGGAGTGGTGGTGAGCACCACTGTTTTTATGTCCTTTGCCGTTGCCACCAGTGCGGTGAGCATCATAGCCGTCACCAATAATGTTTTCTTCATATTCAATACTGTTTAAATTGTTATTTTTACAAAAATAGGCATTTGTCATGTTACAGTCAAGACTTTTACATTTTTTATAGTCTTAAAACCTTCCGAAGTTTATCCTTATGCCGGCATAAAACATCCGCCCGTCCGTCGGTGCCCATACAAGTGTGGGGTCGAAGGTGCCGCCCCAAGGGTTAGCGGCATCATATACGGGTGTCTTCTGCATGAAGCCCGTGATGTTCTCGCTGCCCGCATACACCGAGAAGCGGCGGAACCAGCGTGTCACCTGTGCCGTGACTTGTTCGTAGGCCTTGAACGTAGCGTCCCACGACGGTGTGCCGTCGGCAAGGGTGTATGGCCTGGGCATGCGCCCGCCACCGTTCAGTTGGAGCGTGGCATCAAACTGCCAGAGTCCGAGCGGGGTCTTGTATGATGCCGTGAGCAGCCCCTTGTAGCGGCTCTGCAACGGTTTCTCCACCATCTCGCCACCATACATCGCCTTCACAATGCTGCGGCGGAAAGCGGCAGTGACGCTCATGCCGCGAAGCACCTCGTATGTGGCATCCGCCTGAAAGGTGTGCGAATAGCTCTTGCCCTTGAGGTTGCCGATGATGAGACGTGCCGGATCGGCATCGTAATCCACATCCACCTGATTGCCGAAATGCGTGTAGAAGTATTCGGCGTTCACTGTCATCGTGCGTTGCCCGAGCGGTATGTTCAGTGCGGCACTTATGCCGTAGTTCCACGCGCTCTCCTGTTTCAGGTCGCCGCTGACAGTGAACTGCCGCCCTGACGACATGAGATAGTTGTATTCGGCGAATGCGTGAGCCGTACGGTAGCCTTTCCCTGCCGACGCACGAAAACCCACTATGTCGTTGGGCTGCCATTTCAGATGAAGCCGTGGAGTGACAAACGTGCCATAGCGCGAACTGTTGTCGATGCGAAGTCCTGCCATTGCCGTAAGCACATTGTTGTAATTGAAAGTGTATTGCGCATAGGCACCCGGTGTCGTCTCCTTTTCGGCGAGCCGCTCCGTTGCTGCCGTCATGTCGTGTGTCAGGCGGAAGTGTTGGTCAAGGAAGTCGTGGTTGAGGCTCGCCCCGACCGACAAGTTGTGCATACTGGTGAAGTCGGTCTCAAACATCAGCTGTGCATACACGTTCTTCTCGTTCACCCTATAGGTTTTCCTGCCATAGCAAGCGTCGGTTTCGTGCATTGCCCCCGATGCCATGAACGCCATGCTCGTGTTGCGTTCGCGGTTGAACACCAGCGCATGCTTCATGTATGCCGAGTAGCGGCCGGTCTTTATCCCGATGCGGAACAGCGGCTTCTGCGTGTCGTTGTGTGTGTGTGTCACCTGCCCGCTTGCACGTTCCTCGTCGAGGACTTGGACACCTCCATGGAAAATGTACTTCTCGCCGAGATACGCCCAACGGTTCTGGAAGTTGTATTGCTTTACTTTCACCATTTGCTGAAAGCCGTCCCCGTCGTCGTCATGGCGGTTCCATATGTTCTGGAAGTGGCCGAGCAGTTCCGTACTCAGCCGCCCGTTGAGGTGCACATTGGCATCGGCATTGGTCTCGACTGCACCTTCGCTCGACCCATACAGATTTACTGTGACTCCCTCGTCGGCATCAGGCTTCAGGTATTCCACGTTTATCTGCCCCGTCATCGCCTCGTAACCGTTGCGCACCGAGGCGTTTCCTTTCGACACCTGGATGCTCTGCATCCACGGTCCCGGCACATAATCGAGCGAGTAAGGAATGGAGGCTCCGCGGAAATCGGGCAGGTTTTCTGTAAGCATCTGCACGTACTTGCCGCTGAGCCCGAGCAGTCTTATCTGCTGCGCCCCGGTGGCTGCGTCGCTGTAATGCACATCCACCGACGGGTTGGTGACGAAGCTTTCCCCAAGATTGCAGCATGCCGCCTTGAAGAGTTCCTCCTTGTGGATGAGTTGCCCGTTCACTGCGCCTTTCATCCGTGTGATGCCTTTCCTGCGGCTTGTTATCTCCACGCCTTCAAGGTGTGCCCCTTCGATGGTGGCTATTGTGTCGGCCGGTGCGGAAAGGCTTTCGGCCGACTGTGCACCGGCTGCAACAAACGGCATGACTGCCAGTAGTGTAAATATTGATTTCATTTCAGTATGTGTTGTCAAGTTGTTTTTGCAAATTGCTTTATCCCGGAAACTTTACCGTTCGCAAAATTAACAAGAAAAAAAAAGAAAAACCTTGCCGTGTCAGCATTATTCCATAATATTGCAACAAACATCCATAATACTGAAAAAATGAAGACAGATTGCTGGCCTGAGCACCCTCATAAAGCAATCTCGCCCGAGCCGTAGCAACGGTGGTGCCGCTCGTCATACACCACGCAGAACTGTCCCGGGGCAACGCCCTGTATCATCTCTTCGGCATGCACCACGAAGCTGCCCTGCCCTGTCCGCTCGAGCACGGCGGGATGATATTCGGGCGTATGGCGTATCTTGAAACGCACACGGGCCGATGTCCCGGGTGCACCCCAAGGGTCGAGTGTGAGGAAATGGAAGTCGCGTATGGGGAAATTCTTCCTGTAAGCCGTCAGCGGCTCGAAGCCCTTGCTCACATAAAGCACATTGGCCGCAATGTCTTTCTTAACCACATACCACGGACCGCCGCCGAAACCGAGCCCGTGACGCTGCCCGATGGTGTGGAACCACAGTCCGCGATGCTGCCCTATGCGGTTGCCCGTCTCGAGTTCTATCACCTCGCCGGGCTGTTCGCCAAGGTAGCGGCGTATGTAGTCGTTGTAGTTTATCTTGCCGAGGAAGCATATTCCCTGTGAGTCCTTGCGCTTGGCGTTGATGAGACGTTCGCGTTCCGCTATCTCACGCACCTCTCCTTTCCTGTAATGCCCTATTGGGAAAAGGGCCTTGCGCAACTGCCAACCGTAAATCTGCGCAAGGAAATCGGTCTGGTCCTTCACTGGGTCGGGACTCGTGACAAGCCATTTGTGCCCCTCATCGTCCGTCTCGGTCTGGGCATAATGCCCCGTGGCGATGAGGTCGTAGTCATGTCCGCGCTTCTCGTGGAAAGCCCCGAACTTGATGAGCCTGTTGCACATGACATCGGGATTGGGCGTGTATCCGGCACGCACCTTGTCCATTGTGTAGCGCGTCACGGTGTCCCAGTACTCGCGATGGCAGTCCACCACATCGAGCGTGCAACCGAAACGGCGTGCAACGGCAGTGGCCATTTCAATGTCCTCCTCGCTCGTACAGTCCCATTCCTCTGTCTCCTCGGGGCCAATCTTTATATAGAAACAGTCGGGATGCAGTCCCTGGCGCGCCAGTTCGTACACCACCACCGAGCTGTCCACACCTCCCGAGAGCAGGACAGCTATCCGCTTGTCGTCCAATGTTTCGTTCATACCGATGCAAAATTACTGCATTTTTTCCTAACTGCACGCATCTTCAAGGGGAGAATGAGCCGGAGAGCCCGATTTGGGAGTGCTGAAATACCGAAAGGAAATGTCTGTGTCGGGAAAGGAGAAACGCAGCGATGCTTCACATACTCGCAATTATGCTTGGCTGACTGGAAGAAAATGTATATTTTTGCAACACGCAGGTTTATAACAAAGTAAAGGAAACCTGCAAAGAACAATATTAAAAAGGAAAAGAACATGAAGACAATGCGGAGCCCGTTGGTGCGCTCTTTGTGCGCCGTTATAGTTGGAGCATTGCTCGTGAAATACCGCGAGCAGACAGTGACATGGATGACAATAGCCATTGGCGTGCTGTTCTTCCTGTCGGGAGTGGTGTCGTGCGCAACATATTTCGCCGCCCGCCGCAACAGCGACATGCCCCAGGTGTTCGATGCCGACGGCAAGCAACTCACGGGGTTCAAACCGCAGTTCCCGCTTGTTGGAATAGGGAGCCTCATCCTCGGACTCATTCTCGCACTCATGCCCACAGTGTTTGTCGATTTCCTGATGTACATCCTTGCCGCCATACTCATTCTCGGCGCAGTGAGCCAGTTTGTCAATCTCGCCGCAATCTCGCGCATAGCACGCATAGGATTCTACTTCTGGATAATGCCGTCGCTGACACTTCTCGTCGGCATCATCGCCGTGGTCTATCCCCAAAGCATTGCCAGTGCGCCCCTGTTCGTCATAGGCTTGTGCCTGATGCTGTACGGCGTGGTGGAATGTGTAAACACGGTAAAGATACATAAATTGCGCAAACAGTTTGAAAAGGCGTCGCAGATGGCGCAGCGGGAGCCTGTGGAGGAAATGTAAATCCATGCCCCAAAAAGGCCAAGGAGCGACGGACGGATGCGGGAGCCGGACAGCCGGGATTGTCAAGCCTGCATGCCTGTGCCTTTTTGAAGCACTGTCCTGAACATCACATTGTAATATTCGGCCTTGCGTTCCACCTTCATCGGATAGGCACGCGAGCTGCTTGGCATGCGCCAGAGCCGCAGTGTGCGCCCCTCGAAAGCAAACTCCACGCTTGCCCCCACACTTGGTTGCCGCACTGTCCGGAAGCAAGAACATAGCACATCGGTGGCCTTCTGACCCGTGGTGACAATGTCCGTAAGCCCGGGCAGGCGTCGCACCATCACCCTAAGGTCGGTAGCCTCCACCACTTCAAGGTCTTTGTCGGACGCGGTGTTCTTCAGTCGGCGCACGGCACAGGCCGTGTCGTACATGCCGATGCCATTAGCCGCAAGGAACGGCACGATTTCGTCAAGGCGGAAAGTGCGGTTCGCTGCATCCACAAAGTGCATCTTGTCGGCAAAGAAACACAGGCCGAAGATACGCCACATGTCGTTGGTGAAGTTGGGATAATAGAACTTCATCGCCCAACGTTTGGGGGCAGGAGGAAAACTTCCAAGCATCAAAAGACGGCAGCCATCAGGCAGAAACGGCTCAAAGGGATGCCGCTCCACTTCCGTCCCAACCGTTTTCACACACTGATGCGAAAGCGGTGAAGACACTACCCCGTGCGAAGTTCCGCCGGGTTCAGCCCCGGTGAACCGCCGCTTTGGGATTTCTTCCCCTTTGCACGGCTCCTTTTTAAGCATTGTGGGCTATGATATTGGGTTCGCAAAGATGCAGGGCATGGAAACCGACAGGCTTTGCCAAGGCCGTCCGCTTGCCTTTCTTTTCAGTCGCCGGAACGGGTTTCTTGGGGAAAGCGGTGCCGTTATGGAACACACGCAGGGCCGATCCGACAGTCGGGTCGTCAATGTTGATGTACTTGTTCCATGCCTCTTCATCAAGCATATTGTAGATAATGCGGCTGTTGATGAAGCGTTCGAGCAGCTTGTGCGATTTCTTTATCATAAGGTTGCGGCGTTTCAGCCCGTTCTTGTCAGCGTAAGTGGCGAACTTGTCCACGGTGTTCTGTCTCACAAGATACGTCGACAGCTCCGTCATCTCGGTGAAATCATTTAGTTTCTGACGGTTGTCGTCGGTATAGGTGAATGCAAACTGCAGGATGAGTCCGCTCATTGTGGCTTCCTTATAATATGAGGTCACACCCAAAGTGTCCTCCGGAATGAAGATGTCGGGAGTGATTCCGCCGCCGCCATACACGGTGCGTCCGATGCCGGTATGGTAAGCCGGGCCGTGATGCTTGATGCTGTCCTGCGAGAAGAACTCGCCATGTTGGTAGCGGGCGAGCAGGTCTTGCTCGTAATCCTTACCGTCACCGGGAGCGTATGGTTTCTGTATGCAACGTCCGGACGGCGTGTAATAGCGTGCGATAGTGAGACGGATCATGCTCCCGTCGGGAAATCCTATCTGCTGTTGCACAAGTCCTTTGCCGAAAGAGCGGCGTCCTATGATGGTGGCACGGTCATTGTCCTGCATGGCTCCGGCAAATATTTCGGATGCTGACGCCGACCCTTCGTTGATGAGAACGACGAGCGGAATGCGCTGATAGCTTCCATGTCCGTCGGAACGGTAGTCCTGCCGCGGCGATTTGCGGCCCTGCGTATAGACAATAAGCTTGTTCTTCGGCAGGAATTCATTTGCCATCTGCACGGCGGAATTGAGGTAGCCGCCCGTATTGTCGCGCAAGTCGATGACGAGATTGGAGAACCCTTCCTGCGAAAGGCTGGCAAGGGCGATAAGGAGTTCGGGGTAGGTCGTCTCGCCGAAGTTCTTTATTTTGATGTAACCCGTATTGTCGTCAAGCATGTAAGTGGCGGTGATGCTCTTTTGGGGAATGTCGCCCCGTGTCACAGTGAAGTGCTTTACGGCTTTCTGTCCGTAGCGCACCACTCCGATTTTCACCTTTGTGTCCTTCGGGCCTTTCAGCCGGTGCATCGCCTCTTCGTTTGTCACTTCCTTGCCGACAAAGGGCTTTCCATCAACACTCACAATCTTGTCACCGGCGAGCAAGCCCGCCTTCTGCGCCGGACCGTTCTTTACCACGTTCTGCACATGTATCGTGTCCTTGCGGATTGTGAACTCGATGCCCACGCCGGAGAATGAGCCCCGCAGGTCGTCGGTGGCAGTCTGCACATCCTTGGCATTGATATAGACGGAGTGCGGGTCAAGATCGGCGAGTATCTGAGGTATAGCCTTATCGACAAGCGAGTCGATATTCACCTTATCTACATACTGGTCGTCGATGATATGCAGGAGATTGGAGAGGCGGTTACTTCCCGAATTGATTATATTCAGCCTGTTTCCCGAAAAATGGTTGGCATAGAATGTGCCTATAAGGATACCGATGACGACGCACACTGCCATCATCAGCGGCATAAACCTATTGTATTTATTCATTTTCATTGTCGTCGGGGGTTAAATAAAGGGTCTCTATATTGGCCTTACGCAGCAGTTGCAGCCCGTCGTCAAGACGGTATTTCTCGCCATAGACCACACGCTTTATGCCAGCCTGGATTATCAGTTTGGCACATTCTATACATGGAGACGCCGTGATATAGAGTGTGGCTCCCTGGCTGTTGTTGTCGCTTCGTGCCAGTTTTGTAATGGCATTGGCTTCGGCATGAAGCACGTACGGTTTCGTGACATTGTCACCTTCCTCGCAGATATTCTCGAAACCGCTTGGCGTTCCGTTGTATCCGTCGCTTATTATCATCTGGTCCTTGACGACAAGAGCCCCCACCTTGCGGCGTTGGCAGTAGCTGTTTTCCGCCCAGATGCGTGCCATACGCAGGTAACGGCTGTCGAGCAGGTGTTGCTTGTTATTTGATTCCATTGCGTTTCAGTAATGCGTTGATTGACGGTTCTTGCCCACGGAAATTCTTATATAGGGTCATAGGATGCTCCGTTCCGCCTTTTGAGAGGATGCAGTCGCGGAAGCGTTGCGCCGTATCACGGTCGAAGATGCCGTTTTCCTTGAACACGCTGAAAGCGTCGGCGTCGAGCACTTCCGCCCATTTATAGCTGTAATAGCCTGCGGCGTAGCCTCCTGCCATGATGTGCGAGAACTGCGTTGTCATGCAGGTGTCGGGCAACTGGCGCGTGACGACGGCTTCCTTCCACGCCTCTTTCTCAAACTTTATTATGTCATCGGCAAACGGTTGCTTCATGGTGTAGTATGCCATGTCGAGCAAACCGAAGCTCACTTGACGCAGACAACTGTATGCCGCCATGAAGTTGCGGCTTTTCACAATGCGTTCTATGAGTTCGTCGGGCATGGGTTCGCCCGTCTGATAATGAAAAGCGAAAGTGCGGAGAAAGTCCTTCTCCACCGCATAGTTCTCCATAAACTGCGAGGGCAGTTCCACGAAATCCCACCATACGTTGGTGCCGCTAAGACTTTCGAAGCGCGAATTGGCGAACATACCGTGCAGGGCATGGCCGAACTCGTGCAGGAAGGTCTCCACCTCGCCCAATGTCAGCAGTGCGGGTTTCTCTGCTGTGGGTTTTGTAAGGTTCATCACGACACTCACATGAGGGCGCACGTTGTTGCCTTTCGAGTCGATCCACTGTCCCTGGAACTCCGTCATCCAAGCCCCGCCCTGCTTGCCCTTGCGCGGGAAGAAGTCGGCATAGAGCACCGCCAGATAGCTGCCGTCCTTGTCGAACACCTCATAAGCCTTCACATCGGGGTGATAAACGGGTATCGCCGTGTTTTCCTTGAACGTTATCCCATAGAGCCGTGTGGCGAGACCGAATACGCCGCCGATTACCTTTGAGAGTTCGAGGTATGGGCGCAGCATCTCAGCGTCAAGGTTGTATTCCTTCATTTTGAGCTTGTGCGAATAATAGCTGAAATCCCAAGGCTCTACGGTAAAGCCATCGCCCTCGATGGCCTTCGCCTCCTTTTCCAGTGCCTTCACCTCAGCTATGGCTGTGGGCTTGTATGCGCTGATGAGGTCGCCAAGCAGTTTATGGACATTTTCCACATTTGTTGCCATGCGGTGTTTGAGCACATAGTCAGCATACGTGTCAAAGCCCAGAAGCTGGGCAATCTCTCTCCGCAGATTGATGAGGCGTTGGCATATTTCCAGATTGTTCTCCGTGTTGTCGTGGATGCCTTCGGTGTTGCGTGCCATATACATTTCCTTGCGCAACTGACGCTTTGTGGAATATGTCATAAACGGCGAAAAGCTGGGGAAATCGAGGGTGAACACCCATCCTTCCAGGCCTTTCTCCCGGGCAGCGAGGGCTGCCGCCTCGCATGCCGTTTCGGGCAGTCCGTCGAGGTCATCCTTGTCGGTTATGTGCAATTGGTAGGCCTTGTTCTCCTTGAGCAGATTCTGCGAGAACTGCAACGACAGCACGCTTGCTTCCTCTGTGAGCTGCCTCAGCCGCTCCTTACCCCCATCGTCGAGCAACGCTCCGCTTCTCACGAAACTGTCATAGCAGTTTTCGAGCAGCATTGTCTCCTCGGCAGTGAGCGTGCGGTGGTGCTCATATACATACTTTATGCGTTCGAAGAGCTTTCCGTTCAGGCGCACATCGTTGGCGTGTTTGGTGAGAACGGGACTCAGTTTCTGTGCCAAAGCATCGAGTTCGTCGTTGGTTTCGGCACTGAGCATACACGAGAATGCGTTCGACACACGGTCGAGAAGGTCGTAATAATGTGCGCCATTCTCGTTGTCCACGCGTATTATCGTGTTTTCAAATGTGGGTTCCGCCTCATCGTTTGTTATCTTGTAAATCTCCTCGTCGTCGCGCCTTATGCCTTCAAGGAAGGCCTCTTCGTAGTCGGAAATCCTTATACGGTCGAACGGAACAGTGTCGTGCGGGGTGTTGTACGGCTCAAAAAACGGATTGATGCGCTTTGCCGCACCGGCTTTATTGTCTAACATACCTTATCTGACTTGTTATGGGCGTAAGGCTTTCGTTGCCCGAAAGCCTGCCTGAGATGCAAAATTAGCAATTTTATCACACACGGTTTTCCTTGACAACGCTTTTTTAACTAATATTATTGAAGTTGTCGCGGCTGTTGCAGGACAACACGAACAAGCCACAGTTGCCAGACACACATTAATATAATTATGGGGAAAACTGTGCCCGTCAAAAGACAAAGCGTCAGCCTCTGAGCCGTTCAAGACTTGGAATGGTGATGATGCCGCGTGTGAAACTGAGGAGACCTTCATCCTGCATACGGTTGAGTTCATGCGACACTTGGAGGCGGCTTTCACGCAGTTCGGTGGCGAGCTGCGTTATTTTTATCCTCACTGTCTTTGCCCCTGTGGGGTGTGTGCACCTTTCCTCAAAGAACCTCACAATCTGCCCGCGCAGCCCATCGGGCTTGTGCCGCCACGGCAGGCGTTGCGCTTTCTGTGCGGCGGCGGCGAGAATATTGATCAGATTGAGGCGCAGGATGATGAAGTCGTCGGTGAGTCTGAGCACTTCGTTCTTGGTCATCGACACGAATTGGCATGGCGTATGTGCCACAAACGTGCGTGTGTAACGCTGGGTAAGGCCGAAAAAATGCTCCAGCTGCAATGTATAGGGTGCACGTAAGTGTTCCTCTACGGAGTAGGAATGGTCGTCGGCGTAGGTTATGGCATCCATTTCGCCGTAGATAAGGAACATGAGCAGGTCGCAAGTATCGTTCTCCTGCCTTATGGCCCTGCCTTTGGCGAACTTATGGAAATTCATTTTCGTCTGCCCCATCAACTGTGTCAGTTCAGCCCTGCTCATACCCTGGAACAGCGGAGTAAGCAAAAAGCATTTGTGAAGACTTAGTTCCATTGTCCCTTTTATTTTACTATCTTGTCCTGCAATGACGGCGAGAACCACACTTGCAGTGTCCCTTTACTGTCGGAGTATATCAAGTAGGCCATGAGTTCGGGATGCTTTTCAAGCAGAGCCTTTGCCTTTTCCAGACCCATCACCATAAACGATGTGGCGTAGGCATCGGCTTCGGCGCATGTTTTGGCAAGCACTGTCGCCGAGAGCAGGCTGTGCTGCACGGGATAACCCGTATGCGGGTCGATGGT
The DNA here is from genome assembly GCA_963599085.1 of bacterium. Taxonomy (GTDB): domain Bacteria; phylum Bacteroidota; class Bacteroidia; order Bacteroidales; family Bacteroidaceae; genus Prevotella. Next base: position 17,152 of record CAVBVK010000006.1, read on the forward strand.
GTGGGCGTATTTTCGGCCGCCCGAGTAGTAGAAGTTACGGTAGTTGCCGCTTGTAGCCATGGCCATGTCCTTCACGTTGAGCACGGTCTGCAACTCTTGTCCCGCGTCGAGCGAGTCGGCAGTGGGCTTGGTCACCCCTATCTTCCATGGCAGACGCTTATCGCTTATGCCGTGAGCCACCACTTCGCCGCCTATTTCCACCATATAGTTGCTGATGCCTTTCCGTTCAAGCAGACGTGCCACGACATCGCAGCCGTAACCTTTGGCTATTGCGCTGCAATCGAGCATGATGCCAGGATTTTTCTTGATGATGCGCCCATTGGCGAGAGTCACGTTGCGGTAGCCCACGAAGCGGAGCAGGCTGTCCACCGAGTGCGCATCGGGACGGCTGCCCGTCTTGAAGCCGAAGCCCCACGCATTCACCAGAGGTGCCACCGTTATGTCGAATGCTCCTTCCGTGTTGGCGGACACTTTCCGGGCAAGAGTGAACACTTCGTCGAACATTTCGTTGGTCAGCATGCTTTCATTGCGGTTGATGCGCGATATCACCGACTCCCTGTTGAACATCGACAGGGCATCGTCCACCTTCTTCAATTCTGCGCGAATGCTGCTGTGCACGTTCGAATCGCTCTGGTAAGTGATTTGGTAGGACGTGCTGAACACCATTCCCTCATCGTGCTGATAGGGTGTGCTCTGCTGCCTGTAGATTATTGCCACCGTGCCTACGAGCAGGAATACGAGGAACGGCAGTTGCCATATCAATTTCTTTCTGCGTGTCATTTTGTATGGGTTATATTTCGAATATTATGTTGAACGTGCCTCCAAGGCGTGTGCCGCCCTGCCTGCCGTAGCCCGGCACATACCATGTGTTGCCCACACTGCCGTCGTCGTGTGCCACGCGGCTGCGGTATCTCACGCTCCACCCCAGCCTCAGCGGCCCTGCTATCTTGGCATCCACACCGAACACCGCCTCTATCCAGTGGTAACTGGCATTCACGCCCGTGACACTGAAAGGCACATCGTCGCCCCAGACAGGATCCTTTATGCCGTCACCTTCGACATCGAACTTGTAGAAGGTGCATCCGTAGCGAAATCCGGCGTAGGCACGGTAGATGTCGTGCTTGTTGCGCAGCAGGTTGAAGTCAAGCCCGACACGACCGTATGGTGCCTTGGTCCTGAATGCCATGGAGGTGGTGATGTCGCTGGCGTCGGCCTTGCCATAGCCCAGCTCCACCACAGGGAAGTATTTGTCCCTGAGGTTTATGCGCAAGGCAGCCTCGTACTGTCCGTAGTCGCTCACGGCCAGTTGCACCAGCCCCACCACATCGGCCGACACGGCAACGCCGCGGAACAGAGCCACGGTATCGGCGTCCTGCTCCGCAAAGCCATTCCTTCCCTGCGCCGCCGACGGTGCCGCCACGGCCGCGAGGAGCATGCTAACGGCGATTGTCCTTGAAATAAATGATGAGATGCGCCTTTGCGTCATTGTATGTTACCTTGTCGTTATTGACAGCTATCGAGTCGATGCTGTGGTGCGTTGAGTTTACTGCCGTGATGTCGTGGAACATATTGGGGGCACAGTCCACCGACTCGAAGTGCGGAATGTTGGTCTTGTCCACCCACAGGGTGTCGGTGGTTACGGCCGAAGTTCCCTCCTGCACGAGTGTGAGAAAGTATATGTCCTGGTTGCGACGGTAGCTCATCGGTACCTGCAGACTGTCGGCCGCCGTCAGACGGTTGATGAGCACGGTGTCGTTGTCGTCGCCGACGGTGCGCGGCGAAGATATGGTGAGAGTGTCACGCGTCACGCTTTCATCACCGGAGAGCCGCACCTTGACGCATACGCTGTTGTTCAGCGGACAGTCTATCGACGAGCACGACACTGCCGCCAGTGCCGCCGTGATGCAAGCCAGTGCCATGAATGTCAGTCTTCGCATCGCAGGGTGGTTTCTATCTGATAGTCATTACGGTTTTGCGAGGAGCGGCTCACAAGGTCGGCAATGAAGCCTGTGAGGAACAGTTGCGTGCCTATCACCATCATCGTGAGTGCTATGTAAAAGTAGGGCGAGTCGGTGACGAGCCGTTGCGGTATGCCCTGCGAAAGGCACCAAAGCTTATCAACACCCAGCGCGAATGCCGAAATGAAGCCTATGAAGAACACGAACGTGCCGAGAAAGCCGAACACATGCATGGGTTTGCGGCCGAAACTGCTGAGGAACCACAGTGTGATGAGGTCGAGATAACCGTTGAAAAAGCGGTTCCAGCCCATGAACTTCGACTTGCCGAACTTGCGCGCCTGATGGTGCACGGGCTTTTCGCCGATCTTGTCGAAACCTGCGTTTTTGGCGAGGTAAGGTATGTAGCGGTGCATTTCGCCATACACTTCTATGTTCTTCACCACTTCCCGGCGGTAGGCTTTGAGTCCGCAATTGAAGTCGTGCAGGTTGTGTATGCCGCTCACCTTGCGTGCCGTGGCATTGAAGAGCTTTGTCGGGATGGTTTTGGAGAGGGGGTCGCCCTGCTTGCGGTTTTGCTTGTAGCCGCTCACAAGGTCGTAGCCCTCGTCCTTTATCATGTGGTAGAGGGCAGGTATTTCGTCGGGCGAATCCTGCAGGTCGGCATCCATAGTTATCACCACATCGCCAACGGCGGCCTTAAACCCGCAGTAGAGTGCGGGACTCTTGCCGTAGTTGCGGCGGAACTTTATGCCTTTCACCTGTTCCGACTTGTGCCCGAGTTCTTCTATCACCTGCCATGAACGGTCGGTGGAACCGTCGTTCACGAATATCACTTCATAGCTGAAGCCGTTGGCCTGCATCACGCGTTCTATCCACGCGTAAAGCTCGGGCAACGACTCTTCCTCGTTGTACAATGGCACTATCACTGTTATGTCCATATTGTAATGCTGTTTTCAGGATGTCTGTAAGTGTTTTTGCCTCACCGTGCGGAATGCTTCTGCCTGCTGCGCCTGCACACTGCGGCTATGGGCACGCTCACGATTGCGCCTATGGCAAGGTTCTGCATGAGGAACATGAATGCCCACTGCACGGGAGTAAGCATTGACACGACGTTGATGCTGTCGTCAATCTGCGCCTGACTGATGCCGCTTTGCAGATAGACGGGGGCGAGACGGCGCAGGCTATCGACTATCGCCGAGGCGAAAGCCCCTTGGTCAAGGAAACGGAAATAAGCGTACTGCACAAGGGCGAACACGAGCGACGCATAGACGAATGTATAGAAAGCGAACGCAAAAGAACGGCGGAACGAGACCTTGCCGTCCAGAACCGCGTCGCGGAAGTGTATGAGACGCCAGGCCACAAGAAACGGCGTGGCAAGCGCAAGCAGGTTACCAAGAACTCCGGCAGGCAGCACTGTCATGCACGCAAAACTCGCTATCCAGAGCGCAGCCAGCGCCATTCCGTCCTGACGGGCAAAGGCCTTGAGCTGCATGAAATCTTCAATTCTTATCATTAATAATATGTGGCGTTTTCAAAACTTATGCAAACTTACGCATTTTTTCCCGATTTCGGATGGCTTGTAAATATAAATTCACATTTCCGCACAAGCAGGCCATTTTCAAGGTTTTTTCAGGGGAAGCAAAAGCAGGTTTCCAAATATTGCTGTCCGGTAAAGTGATTTGTTGTCGTTTTGTGGCTAAAATTGTAAAATGTAGGAGGTCGGGCGTCCCGCCCGACAACACAGAGGGAGAGGGCTTTTATTGCGTTCTTGCTTGCGAGCCTTTCGCTTGATGTCGTCGGGCGGGACGCCCGACCTCCTGTGCGTTATAAAGTAAGCCCCTACAATTGTTTTTAATTCCTCAGTCTTTGGCTTGGAAGCAAACGGCAGCAATCCTAAAAGCTTTAGCGGACAGCAATAAAAAGTTTTAGCGGACAGCAATAGTTTCCATACAAAGCTTACTTGCAACAAAAAGAAGCCTTGTTTTCGATGTAAGGAAACGGGCTGGAACTTTCTGACTGTCAATGCTTTTACACCTGACTTACAATTACTGTACGGGAAGCTCAAAAAAAGTTAAATCCCTTCATTTCCCTGCTTTTATGCTTGTGTCTTGGAAAAAATCATTACCTTTGCATTCGCTTATTAAAAGACATGGGTAAGTCTTGCACGGCCAGCTCCCTTCGAATCCTCCAGGACGGGAACGTAGCAAAGGTAGTTGGTTGTAGCGGCGCGATGCAAGTAGCTTACCCACCCGCCTCTTTAGCTCAGTTGGCCAGAGCACGTGATTTGTAATCTCGGGGTCGTTGGTTCGAATCCGACAAGAGGCTCAAGAAACGGTGAATGCGAGACGGAACTTAGGTTTTTGTCTCGTTTTTTGCTTTTGTAACAACGGATCTCCGCAAGTTTCCGGAATTTGCGGAAACGACGAAAACTGTTTTAACAGGAAAGGACGGAATTATGAAAAAGATTGGAGTTTCAGAGTTGAAGGACAATTTCTTCGACACGATAGGCAAGGAATGGATGCTCGTCACCGCCGGCAGCACGGACAGTTTCAACATGATGACCGCCTCGTGGGGCTGTATGGGATGGCTGTGGAACAGACCCGTGGCAGTGATATTCATCCGCCCCGAACGCCATACGCATGCCTTCATAGAGCAGAACGACAGCGTGAACCTCGTGTTTCTCGGCAACAGCGACGAAGCACGCAAGGCTTATGCCTTCTGCGGCTCAAAGTCGGGACGCGACCACGACAAGGTGAAGGAGACGGGACTCACGGTGGAAGCCACCGAAAACGGAGGCGTCACCTTCACTCAGGCACGCCTCACTATAGAATGCCGCAAGCTCTACAAGGACAACATCAAGCCAGAGGCTTTCATCGACAAGAGCATCGCACAATGGTATGGCGGCGCAAACGGCGGTTACCATGATGTGTATGTGCTTGAGATTACCGGCGTGTCAGTGGGATAAACATTTCCGGTTCAAGGCAAAGGAAGCCTTGTCAGAAGGCCTTTCACGCATCGTCAGGCACCACTTCAAGCGTATCGCCTGACACCTTGAAGTGTACATCGCGTCCGGCATAAAGCATGCCGTAAGTTTTCCTGTCACCGGAATGGTACTGTGGGCGGGGGTCGAGGGCGAGTACACGGCGCAAGGCAGCGAGCTCATCGGCACTGAACTGCACCGCAACAGTGTCTGGGATGACAACCTTCAACTCGCGCCTTGTGTGGTTATCGACAAACCCGCAGCGTGCATCGGGATGAGCGTCGGCGTAGGCGATGTATGGCTTTATGTCGTAAACGGGCGTTCCGTCCATAAGGTCGGCGCCGAGAACGTGTATCACAGGCCCTTGCGCCGTAGCCCACTCTATACGGTCAAGACGCACGCATGAAAGACCTATGGGATTGGGACGGAACGGCGAACGGGTGGCAAACACGCCCATCCGCGTGTTGCCGCCAAGCAAAGGAGGGCGCACCACCGGACTGTTTGCCGTGTGGGGATTGGCGGAAAACTCCCAAATGAGCCACACATAGTCGAATTCCTCCAACCCGCGCAGAGCGTCGGCATTACGGAATTTCGGCGCGAACACAACAGTTCCGCGCAACTGTCCTGCCAGCCCACTCTGCTTGGGGATGCCGAATTTCGATGCAAACGGCGACTTGAAGAATGCTATCGGTTCAATTTCCATAATGTCGGTAGATTATTGTCGGTTGCCCTTACATCACCTGCTGCCACACGACAGCTGCATGGGCAACTGCAAAAGTAATGCTTTTTCATTTAATTCCCGAATGTCTGCGGCATATTTTTGACAAACATGCATTCGGGAAACAATAAAAACAAGGTGAAATGTTTGGCGGTATGCGAAAAAACGCGTACCTTTGCACCTCGTTGATAAGTACGCAAATTTATTCACAAACAATATTTTAAAGAAATGAAAAAAGGTATTCATCCAGAAAACTATCGCCCCGTCGTATTCAAGGATATGTCCAACGGCGATATGTTCCTTACAAAATCTACATGCAAGACTACAGAGACAGTAGAATTTGAAGGCGAAACTTACCCAGTGGTAAAGATTGAAATCTCAAGCACTTCCCACCCGTTCTACACAGGTAAGAGCAAGCTTGTCGATACAGCCGGACGCGTTGATAAGTTCATGAGCCGTTACGGAAAGGTCCGCAAGTAATCCGATAGATACTTTTTACGAAAAGATACTCACACAGAAAGTGTGTTTTTGCGTAGTTGCATATACGCAAAAACACACTTTCTCTCGTTTTACCGTTACTGTTTCCAGTCTGCACAGTCACTTCCTTACACTCCCAAGCCACAGTCCCAAAAATGTGAATGCCCCATTGAGCATCAGCAGTTCGTAGCCGAAACGGTAGCCCCAAAGGGCGTTTGCCGCCTCCGAAATGGCATAACAAAGCAACGGCGACGCGACAGCGATGTACGGGACAGTGCGGTCAGACACGCTGCGCCGTGTGAAAAGTCCGTAAGCAAAGAGCCCGAGCAGCGGACCGTAGGTGTATGAGCACATCACATAAATGGCGTCGATGACACTCGTGCTGTTCACAACGCGGAACAGGATGATGAACAGTACGAACACCATAGCCATGCCGACATGCACCCGACGGCGCAGCGCCTCGTCCTCCTGCCGTCCGCACAAGTCCACACAGAAACTCGTGGTGAGTGCCGTCAGAGCCGAGTCGGCACTTGAAAACGACGCCGCCACAATGCCTATGGTGAACAGCACAACAACCGTCTGCCCCAACTCTTCCGTCGCCGCGAACATGGGCAGAAGCTCGTCGCCCTGCTGCGGAAGCGCAACGCCCTGCCGCCTGGCAAGGACTGTGAGCAGGACACCAAGCGAAAGGAACAGGAAGTTGGCGGGGACAAAGGCGAAACCGTAGCTGCACATATCTTTCTGAGCCTCGCGCAGGGTCTTGCAGGTAAGGTTTTTCTGCATCATGTCCTGGTCGAGCCCGGTCATAACGACAGCTATGAACGCGCCGCTGAGCAACTGTTTCCAGAAATTCTGCGTGGAAACGAAGTCGTCCCACACGAACATCCGGCTGCGGCTGTCGCTCCACACCGCCTTCACCGCATCGGCGACGCTCATGTCCAACTGCTGTATCACATTATATATAATAAGCAGCAGTGCCGTGAACATGCACAGTGTCTGGAACGCATCGGTCCACACCAGTGTCTTTATTCCGCCGCGCCGCGTGTAAACCCATATCAATGCCACCATCACCACCACCGTAACGGGAAAGGGGATGCCCATCGCATCGAGTACAAAGCGTTGCAGAATGATGCAGACAACATAGAAACGAACGGCGGCACCGGTCATCTTCGACACGAGAAAGAACGCTGCACCCGTCTTGTACGACCTCTTCCCCAGCCTCCCTTTCAGATAGGAATAGATGGTGGTAAGGTTCAGTCTGTAATACACGGGCAACAGGATAAATGCTATGGCGAGATAGCCGAGGATGAAACCAAGGCATGTCTGCATATAAGTCATGCCCGTACGCTCCACCATACCGGGCACGCTCACGAACGTAACGCCCGATATGCTCGCACCCACCATACCGAAAGCCACCATATACCAAGGCGAACGGCGGTTGGCACGGAAAAATGTGCTGTTGTCGGAATGCCTTACAGTGAAATGGCTCAGCAGCATGAGCACTGCGAAATATGCAGCCACCGTGAGAAGTATTGTCATTGTCTTGGAACGTTTGTTCTTACAGCCAGCAAAATTAAGGCTTTATCGCGTAACGGCAAAAGGATAATGCCAAGAAATAAAGAAGTGACATAAAACCGCCAAAACTTACTTGAATAGGGAATTTCCCACACGGGTTTAGGGAAAATCCCTTTGTTTGTCACCCTTTCATCAGTACATTTGCAAATGTAATAACGGAACAAGATGTAGAACGCTAAAAAAACATACTACTATGAAAAAGTTTATGTCTGTCCTCGCATTGCTGCTTGTAATGGCAGTTACAGCGAAAGCCATGAGTTACGAACAGGCACGCCAACAGGCCCTGTTCCTCACCGACAAGATGGCGTATGAACTCAATCTCAGCGATGCACAATATGAGGCTGCCTACGAGATCAACCTCGATTACCTCATGGGTGTCAATACATATGACGATCTATACGGATCTTACTGGGAGCAGCGCAACCTTGACCTGAGCTACATTTTGCTCGACTGGCAGTACCGCTCTTATATTGCCGCAAGCTATTTCTACCGCCCACTCTACTGGAAGGCTGGCTACTGGCACTTCGGAATATACGCCCGTTACCCGCACCGCGACTATTTCTTCTTCTACGACCGTCCCCGCGTGTTTGTGGAATATCGCGGAGGCCACTCATGGAGGATGAACGGCGGACGCTCCTGGTATCACGGCCGTGACTTCGGACACCGTAACGGCGCACGCTTCACCGGTTTGCGAGACGGTTTCAACCGCGGCGACTTCGGGCAGGGGAAACGTGTCAGCTTCGGTTCACGCCGTCCTTCCAACGTTCCAAACAACAGCTTCGGCAACGGTTCAAGAACGCCGCAGAACAGCCGCAGCAACTCAAGTTTCGGCTCGCGACAGAGTAGCACGCGCACCACTGTGGGGAAACCTTCGGGCAGCACAAGCAGCTCATTCGGCAACCGTCCGAGTTCCACTTTCACTCCCAAGACAAACAGCAATTCCAACGGGAGTGGCAGATCTTCGTCCGGAAGCGGACGCAGCAGTTGGCAAACGCAGCGTTCCACCACAAGCACTTCCAACACGAACAGCAGCCAGTCAATAGGCAGCAGCCGCAATTCGGGCAGTTCGTTCGGCAGCAGCCGAGGCTCATTCGGCAGCTCACGCAGTTCAGGCAGCTCGTTCGGCGGAGGCTCACGCAGCAACAGCCCGAGCCGCTCGTCATCAGGCGGGGGATTCGGAAGTCGCAGATAAAAGGCTTTAACAGTTATTCGTCAAGGTGCGGATCCTGCAATTTCAGGATTCGCACCTCTGCGTTTTCCATCTTCAGTATTTCGTTCATTGGCTTGCCTGTATAGACGCTCTGTATGGCCTTGTTTATTATCCCGTGCCCTACGGCAAGCACCCTTGCACCGCAACACTCCGTTTTTATATTGTCGAGAAACGCCGCCGCACGCCGTTTCAGACTGTCAAGTGTCTCTATGTCGGCAGGCCATACGGCATCCTTCAGATCGGGAATGTACTTCCCTGTGAAGCCGCCCCAGTCGCGTTCGCGCAGGAGAGGCGTTGTCAGCACCTCCACAGCACGCTCTCCGGCAATGATGCGGCAGGTGTCGATGGCACGTTTCAGGTCGCTTGACACGAAGATGTCGAAGTGTATGTCCGCCAGTTCCTGCGCCAAAAGCCGTGCCTGACGCTCCCCCTCGGGCGTAAGCCTGCCTTGCGTCTGACCCTGCATTATCTTATTCACATTGTCAAAGGTCTCGCCGTGACGCACAAGATAGAGTTCTGTCATTGCCATATGCCTTTTGCCTGTTACTGACTTGAAGTGTCCGACAGCCGTCAAAGAGCCGTGCCGTCAATTGTCCGCAGCACCGCCACCGCCTCCCCAACGGTTGTCACGTTGCCAACCACCATCGAACGCTTCCCACTTACTTCCTTCAATGTGCAGCGGCGCGTGTTTGCCGAGATGTAGCGCAGCACCTTGTCGAAAAGCGGACTCTTGTAGTATGCGCTGTCGGGATTGCTTACAAACTGCATCTGCATGCGCCCCTGCTTCAGCATAAGCTTCTCGCATCCGAGGCGTTTGCCTATGCGCCGCAACGCCACCACTTGAAGAAGTTCCTCGCCCTCGTGCGGGATTTTCCCGAAACGGTCCTCCAGCCGCTTGCGGTAGGCATCGAGAGCGTTGTCGTCGCCGATGCTGTCCAACTCGCGGTAGAGCAGCATGCGCTCGCTGCTTCCTGGGACATAAGTGTCGGGGAAGAACATCTCCAGGTCGCTTTCCACGGCACAGTCCTCCACGAAGTCGTCGCCGGTGAAAGTTTTTCCCGCCGCCATTTCCCCTGCATAGAGGTCGGCAAACTCGTCGTTCTTGAGTTCGGTGACAGCCTGATTCAGTATCTTCTGATAAGTCTCGTATCCCAGATCCTCCATAAATCCGCTCTGCTCGGCTCCCAGAAGGTTGCCAGCACCGCGGATGTCGAGGTCCTGCATGGCGAGATTGAAGCCGCTACCCAGTTCCGAGAAGTTCTCCAGAGCCTCCAGACGGCGCCGTGCCTCGGCGGTGAGCACGCTCTTGGGCGGCGCCAACAGATAGCAGAACGCCTTGCGGTTGGAGCGTCCCACCCGTCCGCGCATCTGGTGCAGGTCGCTCAGACCGAAGCGGTGCGCGTCGTTAATGATTATGGTGTTGGCGTTGGGTATGTCGATACCGTTCTCCACTATCGTTGTGGAAAGCAGCACATCATAGTCGTAATTCATAAATCCCATGAGTATCTTTTCCAGCTCATCGGGGTTCATCTGCCCGTGTCCGATTGCCACCCGTGCGTCGGGCACGTGTTTTTTTATTATTTTGGCAATCTCCTGAAGGTTTGAGACACGGTCATTCACGAAATACACCTGTCCGTTCCTGCTCATTTCAAAGCCTATCGCGTCGGCAATCACCTCATGCCCGAACGACGACAGCACCGTCTGTATGGGATAACGGTTGGGCGGCGGCGTGCGGATGATGCTCATGTCGCGTGCCCCCATAAGCGAGAACTGCAACGTGCGTGGTATAGGTGTCGCCGACATCGTGAGCGTATCGACATTGGTCTTGAGCTTGCGCAGACGCTCTTTTGTTGCCACTCCGAACTTCTGTTCCTCATCGATGATGAGCAGCCCGAGGTCCTTCCATTCCACTTGTTTGCCTATCAGCTTGTGGGTGCCTATGAGAATGTCCACCTTTCCCTCCTTCAAATCGGCGAGCACCTGCTTTGTCTGCTTCGCGCTCCGTGCCCGCGAGAGATAGTCCACACGTACGGGCATCCCTTTCAGACGCTCTTTGAAAGTCTGGAAATGCTGGAAAGCGAGCACCGTTGTGGGCACAAGCACCGCCACCTGCTTTGAGTCGGAGGCCGCCTTGAACGCCGCCCTTATTGCCACCTCGGTCTTTCCGAAGCCCACATCGCCACAGACGAGGCGGTCCATGGGCTTGGGACTCTCCATGTCGGCCTTCACTTCCTGCGTGGCTCTCATCTGGTCGGGTGTGTCCTCGTACAGGAAACCGGCTTCAAGCGCATGCTGCATGAACGAGTCGTGACTGAAAGCGAAGCCCTTTTCGTGCTTGCGTTTGGAGTAGAGCTTTATCAAGTCGCGCGCAATGTCCTTTATCTTCTTCTTCGTGCGCTCCTTCATGCGCTCCCACGCACCTGTCCCGAGTGTGCTCAGGCGTGGCGGCTCGCCCGTGTCGCTGCGCCTGTATTTCGATATTTTATAGAGCGAATGTATCGACACATCCACAATGTCGCCGCGCTGATAGATAATGCGTATGGCCTCCTGAAAGGAGTTTCCCACCGGCACGCGCACGAGTCCGCCGAACTTTCCTATTCCGAAATCCACATGCACTATATAGTCGCCGGGTTCCATCTCCTGCAGTTCTTTCATGGTGAGAGCCATCTTTCCCGTACGCGCGACATCGCTCCGCAAGCTGTACTTGTGGAAGCGGTCGAATATCTGGTGGTCGGTGAAGAAGCATACTTTCAGCGTGTTGTCGGCAAAGCCCTCGTGCAGGGTCCTGTCCACGGGCATGAACGGCAACGCATCGGGTGTCGCCACGTTTTCACCGAGAGCGTCGTGGGGCGTTTTCCTGCTGCGGGCAAGACGCAGTTCGTCGCTGTCGAAGATGTCGCGGAGACGACGTGTCTGCTTCTCGCTGTCAGCAAGGATGTAGAGGCGGTAGCCCCTGAGGATGAAGTCTTCAAGCGAATCGGCAAGCAACTCAAAGTTCTTGTGGAAAAGCGGTTGTCCACTTATGTCGAAGCGCAGCGTGGCATCGGGCGTGAGTGAAGGCGAATGCCCGAACTCCACGATGCGGAAGCGTTTCAGGCCTTCACGGAACTGCCTGCCGCTGACAAGCTGGTTGTCCTTCATCATGTCATGCATGATCTGCTGCCGTTCCATCTCCGTCGCGTCTTCAAGGCGTTCCGTCATGGCCTGTGAGGAAAACCCGTCGGCATAGACCTGCTCCACAGTGCTGCACGCAAACAGCAAATCCTTAACCACAAGCACCGTACGGGAGGGCAGGAAATCCGTGAACGGCATCTTCTCCTCAGAAGTTCCGCCCAATTCGGGCACGATACTGACACTGTCGCGGCGGTCCTTGGAAAGCTGGTCCTGCACCTCAAAAGTGCGTATGGTGTCTATCTCGTCGCCGAAGAAATCGATGCGGAACGGCAGTTCTGAACTGAACGAATAGACATCGAGGATGCTTCCGCGCACGGCAAACTGTCCCGGCTCATAGACATAGTCCACTTCCTCGAAGCCAAATCCGCGCAGTATGCGCTGTATCTCCACGAGGTTCACGGTCTGTCCCGTCGCCAACGGCAGCGTGCGCTCGTCGAGCCGCTTCTTCGACACCACAAGTTCGCTCATGGCTTCGGGGCAGGTCACGACATAGAGCGGTGCACCTGTGCCACCACTGTCCTGCCGCGACAGGCGACTGAGCACTTCGGTGCGTAAAATCTCGTTGGCGGCATCCCGCTGACCGTACTTCACCGCACGTCTGTATGACGATGGGAAGAAAAGCACATTGTCCGTGCCGAGTACCTGCGTGAGGTCGTGATAGAAGTAGCCCGCCTCGTCGTTGTCCTGCAACACGAACACTGCCGTCATGGCACTGCGCCGTGACACTGCCGCAAAGAACAGCGAAGCCGACGACGCAAGCAGTCCGTCAAGGAAGACAGTCTGCACCGTGTCGTCGGTCATGACCTTTATAAATGCGCCGCACTGCGGCAGCGTGGCATAAATATCGTTGATTTCCTGTATCTTCATCACTTCATAAAGCATACTCCCGGGAAAAGGTGAAAGGGAGTCTATGGAAGTAGCGGGAGAACTTGGCAAAAGCCGGAGCTTAGCCTGCAAGGTGCTGCAAGCAAACAGTTTTCCCTACTCCTTGGGTTTGGGGTATTTGCGGAAGTGTCCGTCCCAACTAAGGCGCAGCACCCCGAAGAGAGCCTCGCCGAAAATGCCTCCGCTCATCTTGCTCACCCCTTCACGGCGGTTCACAAACACCACGGGCACTTCCTTTAAGCGGAAGCCCATCTTGTAGGCAGTGTATTTCATCTCTATCTGGAAGCCGTAGCCCTTGAAGCGCACCTCGTCAAGAGGTATCGACGCAAGCACACGGCGTTTGTAGCACTTGAAGCCGGCAGTGGTGTCGTGTACATGGAAACCCGTGACAAAGCGCACGAACTTGGATGCAAAATAACTCATCAGCACACGCCCCATAGGCCAGTTCACCACATTCACACCGCTGATGTAGCGTGATCCTATGGAGAGGTCATACCCTTCGTCATGGCAGGCGGCGTAAAGGCGCGGCAGGTCGGCAGGGTCGTGACTGAAGTCTGCATCCATCTCAAACACATATTCATAGTCGCGTGCCAGTGCCCACTTAAATCCTGCGATGTAGGCAGTGCCAAGCCCGAGCTTGCCCGGACGTTCAATGAGGAACAGACGGTCGGCAAACTCATCGGCAATGAGGCATTTCACAATGGCGGCAGTACCGTCGGGACTTCCGTCGTCAATCACAAGAATGTGGAAACACTTGTCAAGGGCAAAGACAGCCCTGATGATTTTCTCAATGTTCTCCTTCTCGTTGTAAGTGGGGATTATTACAATACTGTCGCTTTTATTCATTTCTCAGTGCCCGATATGTTTGGGGAAAGCCGGAATACAGCTCATCTTTTGCAAAAGTACGATTTTTTGTGTATGCGCGAAAACAAAAAAAAGCAAAAAACCATTGAAACCTGCTAAAAAGCTTCAACAACATGGTGAAAACCAGAGAGTTTACCTTCCCGCCTTTTTTCTTAAAAGAACTATTGGTCAGGATTCTCCATAAACCCCTGATATTCCGTTGCCAAAGCACTCATCACCGCCTTGTAACTCTCCTCCTCGGCGTGCTTTATGTTGTCGGCTCCCGTACCTGTCGGGGCTATCGGCTTGTGTATGGTAAGCGTAAGCGGATGCCAAAGCACCCACTTCATGTCGCGCATACGGGGCATTACATTGAACGAGCCGTTGATGGTGAGAGGTACGACCGGCAGTTGCAGCTCGTCGGCGAGCATGAACGCTCCACGCTTGAAAGTGCCCATGTGGCCTGTGAACGAACGCGCGCCCTCGGGAAACACCACGAGCGACATGCCGTCGCGCAGTGTGGCACGGGCACGGTCGTAGGTCTCGCGTATTTTGCTCGGGCCGCGCTTATCGACAAATATGTGGTGGGCAGCCTCGCAGGCCTTGCCCACAAAGGGAATATTGCGCAACTGGCGTTTCATCATCCACTTGAAGTTGCGGCCGAGGAAACCGTAGATGAGGAAGATATCGAACGCCCCCTGATGGTTGGCGACGAACACATACGACTGCCCTTTGGAGAGGTTTTCGCGCCCCTCCACCTTCACCGGCAGCAGAAACACGCGCACGACAATCCACGCCCAACACTTGCCGGGATAGTAACCCCAGAAGTGACCGTTGCCAAGGGTGCAGCCTACAATCACTGTCAGAGCCGTAACCAGAGTGCTGACGACGAATACCGGAAGGGCAATGCACAACTGATAGATGCGATAAAGTGCCGTTACAAGATATTTCATATTGTTTCCTTTGTTGGTTGTTTCTTTGTATGTCTGTTTCCGCCAAACGTGCGGCGAGGACGCTGCCGCCGTCATTTAGACCCCGATGTGGAACGGAGTGTCAGTTCCACCACCTCGGGCGGCATGCCGAAGCGGAACGGGACGAAACCGCCCACACCCGTCGAGACATTGAGTACACGGCTGCCCTCACGGTAAACGCCACAATCCTCATGCCCCGTCAGCTGCGTGGGGCGGAAGCCGAAGAGGCTGAGCTGCCCTCCATGTGTGTGCCCGCTGAGGGTGAGCATGGCATTGCTCTGCGGCAAGACAGTGCGCCGCCACGACGAAGGGTCGTGCTGAAGCACTATGACGAAGGCACTGTCGGTCACGCCTGCAAGCATACGCTTCATGTCGGCACGGCTCGGGAAAGGCGGAAGACCGTCGTTTTCGGCACCGGCTATCACTATACTGTCCCCACCGCGGCGCACCACCCTACTCTCGTTCATCAGCAACTGCCACCCGTAGCTGCGCTCACGGTTCTGCAAAAGGGTTTCATTGCTGCGTTTACGGCTCTCCGTGGCTTCCACGTACATGCTGTAATCGTGGTTGCCGAGCACGGAGAACACGCCGTCCTTGGCCCTTATCTGCCCAAGGAGATGTGCAAGGCCGTCGGTTTCGCGGGGCTGCATGTTCTGCAAATCGCCCGTGAACACCACGGCATCAGGCTTCAGGCGGTTGATGGCGGTGACCATGCGCTGCACCGTCTCATGCCTCATCGAACCCACATGGACATCGCTGAACTGCACGATGCGGTAGCCGTCGAAAGCCGGAGGAAGGTTTTTGAAAGTGAGGCTGACACGGCGCGTGTGCAGTTCATCGACACCGGCGGTGGAACCGTAAACAAGGATATAGAGCGAACAGAGCGACAGCGCCACTCCCGCATAGTTGCCCCAGTTGCGGCGCAAGTGCAGGAAGCGGCGCAGAAGAAGTCCTGCCGACGAGCAGAATGCAAAAAGAAGCTTGGGCACAGCAATGAGCCCGAGCAGGAAAAGATAGACATTGAGCCAGACAAGTTCGACGGGTGCAAAGCCGGGAACGAGCGACAAGACGACGGCGTAGGCTACAAGGACGGCAGCGGGCAGCCACCACAAGAGCCGTTGCCACCGCTTGATGCCCGTGCGGCGGCGCACATAACGTGCATAGATGTACACATCTGGCAAGACGACGAACAACAGGATGAAAATGAAAATGCGCGCTATCACGTTGTCTGTATATTATCGTTTGTTTCGCGGGCGTGGCATCGTTTCATCTGAACGCCACCGCCTCGCCATGGCTGTCGGCACTGAACCGTCCATGACCGAAGACTATGTTGCCGTTACACACGGTGAGCTCCACACGCCAAAGATACTCGTGCCCTTCCATGGGACTCCATTTGCACTTGCTCTGTACAGTGTTTTTCGTGACGCGCCACGGTTCGCCACGGCGCACGACGGCGATGTCGGCCTTGTAGCCCGGGCGCAGAAATCCGCGGCGGCGCACGCCGAAAAGCATCGCAGGGTTGTGCGACATGAGTTGTACCATACGCTCTATTCCAAGCACACGGGCATCGACAAGCTCGAGCATTGTGGGCAGGGAGAACTGCAACATGGGCATTCCCGACGCCGCGCGGCAGCACCCTCCCTCCTTGTCGGAGAGCAGATGGGGGGCGTGGTCGGTGCCTACGGTGGTGATGCGCCCGTCGGTGAGACCACGGCGCAAGGCTTCGCGGTCGGCATAAGTCTTTATCGATGGGTTGCATTTGATGCGTGTGCCGAGCGTGGCGTAGTCGCGGTCGGTGAAGAAAAGGTGTGCCACCACCGCTTCGGCAGTGATGTCAGGGTTGCTGCCGAACAGTTCCAACTCACGTGCGGTAGTGAGATGGGCGACATGCAGGCGTGCCCCATACTCGGAGGCAAGGCTCACCGCAAGGGCTGTGGAGGCGTAGCAGGCCTCGGCACTGCGTATCGCCGGATGGTGTTTCACATCGGGGTCGTCGCCATACCGTGCTTTGGCAGCAGCCATATTGGCATTGATTGTAGCCGTGTCCTCACAGTGTGCCACGATGGGCAGGGCAGTCCCGCCGAACAGGCGGCGCAGCGACTGCTCCTTATCAACAAGCATGTTACCCGTACTGGAGCCCATGAAGAGCTTTACCCCTGGCACGCGGTGAGGGTCAAGAGCCTGTATCGCGCCGATATTGTCGTTGGTTGCACCAAAGAAGAAGGAGTAGTTCACATGCGATTTACGCTCTGCCTCCGCAAATTTTGCGTCGAGAGCGTCGGGCGTTGTGGTCTGCGGCACGGTGTTGGGCATGTCGAAATAAGTGGTGACGCCGCCGTAAGCGGCAGCCCGGCTCTCGCTCTCCATGTCGCCCTTCTGCGTGAGTCCGGGGTCGCGGAAGTGCACATGGGTGTCGATAACGCCCGGCAGGACAAACGACCCCGTGGCATCTACGACACTGTCGCAGGTGCCACGGGGAATGTCTGAGTCTTCCTTTATTTCAGCGATAACATCGTTCTCCATGACAATGGAGCCTTGAAAGGCACGCCCTTCTGTCACGACGATGCCGCCATGTATCAGGGTTTTCATTGTTGGTGTGGGGGTTGTGCCAACTCATTGGGCGTGGGTGCCGGGGCAACCGGCTGCCCCGACTGTGGAGCGGGAGCCGGATGCGCCTCCTTCATGCCGTTCATTATGGCCTGGTTCTCCTGCGCTTTCTGGTAATAATCCTTGACATACGCATCGTTCTTGAACTTGTCAGTGGCCTTGCTCATAATGTCCTCTACCCAAGGGGTGAGTTCGGGGAAGCGGTTTCCGGCTGTCAGCATAAAGAAGACGCCAGGCCCCAATACATTGTCGAAGTTGTCGGTGACGAAAGTGGTGACAAGTTTGTCCTCCATCTCTGACAGTTTCTGTGCCTCGGCATTAAGCCTTGCATTGACAACCTCCATGTTGCTGCCGTCCATAATGGCGCGGTCGTGGGTGTGCAGAAGCTCGGCTTCCTGGCTTTTGAGTTGGTTGTATTTGTTGAAGAACTTGAAAAGCTCGTCGTTCAGAGGTGTACCGCTGACATTCTGCTGCGTATTGTCGATCTTGATTGTGATGTCGCCTTTCTCCAGAACGAGCGGGAGCACGCTCTCGTCGTCCATGAAAATGTTGGCAAGGCGGACAGTGTCAAATGTGCCGGCGAACTGGAACTGCCCGTGCACCACATCGCACGAGTCGATGGTCTTGAAGTCATTGTTCTTGAAAATCTTTAAGTACAGCATCTGCCCGTCAAGGTTCGACACGTTGGACGAGCCTTTTATGTTGTACGAATTGGCACACGATGCAAATGCCATGACAGATAATATTGCGTAAAGGATTTTATTCATAAGCGGTTGCCTCTTTTTCTCACGATGAGCAAAGATAATATCTATTATTGAAGTACGGGCGATTTTTTATGCTATTTAAAGGAAAACCGCCATGTTTTAGTATTTTTTTAGGACATCATCGATCTTCCTTCTTCAGTTCGGAGGCGATGCGGTGCATTGTGTACATTTCGAGGAATGCGGCCACAAGAAGCAAAAGCACCCACTTGTTGTAAATGAGACTGAGATAGGAAGTGTAGTCGGTGAAAGCGTCGCGTAGCAACTGGTAGGCACTATCGACCATGAGCATGCCGGAGAGAATGAAGAAGAAGTCAGCGAGACTCATTATCCTTTTGAGGCGTTTCACGGTGAAGTTGTTGCCCTCGTAGGTCTGGCTCACCTGCATAAAGGCGAACAACACCGCCCCGACGAGATAAATCCAGCATGCCACTTCCTGCATGAACATGAAGGCATAGCAGCCTGCACCCACAACCATCAGCACTCCGCCGATGACAAAAAGCGTGCTTTGCAGTTTATTCAGTTGTTTCATTTTCAAGTGTTTTGGGTGACACATCGTCGCTGAGCACAAATATATCCTCATCGTCAGCCTTCATAAAATAACGTTCACGGGCTATCCTCTCGAACGCCTTGGGGCTGCGCTTCATGTCTTTCAGCTGCTTCATGTCGGCCTCGTTTTGCTCGTTGTAGCGTTCAATTTCAGCTTCGAGGTCGCTTATTTGCATTTCGAGCTTTACCCGGTGCATGAAGCTGTTGTCATCGACAAAGCCCACAAGGATCACGCCGACAATGACAGTGATAACATATTTATAATGACCCAGAAGAGCCAAAAGGGGTGAAAGACGACTTGCTTTACTCATTCTGCGTACAAACTTACTATATTTTTTCCGGTTTTGCACACGAAAAGTAATTTTTTTATAGTAAGTTTGCAGATATAATTAAACGGAAAACAGAAAACAACAATGGGAGAATACATCGTTTCCGCACGCAAATACCGCCCGGCGACATTCGACTCTGTCGTGGGACAGACAGCTCTCACCACCACGCTGAAAAACGCCGTGAAGAGCGGCAAGCTTGCCCATGCCTACCTCTTCTGTGGCCCCCGCGGCGTGGGGAAGACCACTTGCGCGCGCATATTCGCCAAGGCCATCAACTGCCTGAACCCCACCGCCGACGGCGAGGCATGCAACGAGTGCGAGAGTTGCAAGGCATTCAACGGGCAACGCTCTTACAACATATTCGAACTTGACGCCGCAAGCAACAACTCTGTGGAGAACATCAAGTCGCTGATGGAACAGACCCGCATACCGCCGCAAGTGGGACGCTACAAGGTTTTCATCATCGACGAGGTGCACATGCTCTCCACCGCCGCCTTCAACGCCTTTCTCAAAACCCTTGAAGAGCCGCCGTCGCATGTCGTGTTCATCCTCGCCACCACCGAGAAAAACAAGATTTTGCCCACAATCCTGTCGCGTTGCCAGATATACGATTTCGAGCGGATGACCGTTCAGAATACCGTGGCACACCTGAAACGCGTGGCAGAGAAGGAAGGCATCACCTATGAGGAAGAGGCTTTGGCCATGATTGCCGAGAAAGCCGACGGCGGAATGCGCGACGCGCTCTCCATTTTCGACCAGGCCGCGAGCTTCTGCCAAGGCCACATCACGTACGCCAAGGTGATAGAAGACCTCAACGAACTTGATGCCGGCAACTACTTCAAGTTCATCGACATGGCAATGGAGAACCGTGTGTGCGACATTATGCTCCTGCTCAACAGCATTATAGGGAAAGGGTTTGACGGAGGCAACCTCATACTCGGGCTTGCCGCACATGTGCGCAACGTGCTCATGGCGAAGGACGAGAAGACCGTAACGCTGCTCGAAGCAAGCGAGCAGCAACGGCAGAAGTATGCCGAGCAGGCCAAGAGGTGCCCCACAAAGTTCCTGTACAAGAGCCTGAAAATACTGAATCAGTGCGATATTAACTACCGACAGAGCAACAACAAGCGTCTGTTGGTGGAAATAACGCTCATACAGGTGGCCCAACTCACACAGCCCGACGATGAGCCTGGCGCGGGGCGTAGCCCCAAACGACTGAAATCCCTGTTTAAGAAAATCATGATGTCTCAGCCAAAAGCGGCCATGCAGGTAGCCGCTGCTGAGAAGACAACGCGCCACAGCGCACCCGAAAGCACTACACCGCAGCCGCAGGCAGACGCCCCCGCAGAGACAGCCGCCTTTGAACAGAAGCAGGATACCGCTCCCGTGCGTCCGAAACTGAAGCTCGCGAATGTCGGAATAACCTTTGCCGGGCTCAACAGCAAGGACGAAACCGCCAAAAAGGAGGACACGGAAATCACCAACAAGGAGGAAGACAAGATTTTCACGCAGAGCTCGCTCGAGGAACATTGGTATGCCATGTGCAACCGTATGCCGCACAAAATGGTAGGTCTGGCGTCGAGAATGAAGAACATAAGGCCGCGGATCACCGACTTCCCCAATGTGGAACTCATGGCCGACAACCAGGATCTGCTTGAACAGATAGCGCAAATAAAAGCGAAAATATGCCGCACTCTCGCACAGGACTTGCACAACGGAAGCATCACAATAAGCCTGCGTCTGGCGGAAATGGACGAGATAGTAAGGCCACTCACACCGAAAGAGGCTTACACCGAACTGCTGAAAAACAATGAGGCACGCAACTTCTGCAAGTCGTTGGGACTGGAGATTACGGTGTAGGCAAAGCCGCCTTTCACACAAATGACGGCTATTGCCCCATAAAATCAAATGTCGCCAGCATGATTTTTCTCCACAGGCACAATCCGTGTGGGGGCTTTCTCCTTGTTGCGGCGGTTCACAACGGTGACGACCGCCTGGGCAAGGTTTATGAAGGCAAGACCCGTGATGCTGTCGGTGTCAAGGGCGGGAGGCGTGCCTTTGTCGCCGTTCTCGCAGATACCCTGCACGAGCGGTATCTGCGCGAGGAGCGGCACGTTCATCTCCTTGGCGAGGTTCTTGCATCCTTCCCTGCCGAATATGTAGTATTTATTTTCGGGAAGTTCTGCCGGCGTAAACCACGCCATGTTTTCCACAAGTCCAAGGATGGGTACGTTCACCTTGTCGTTGCTGTACATGTCGATGCCTTTGCGGGCATCGGCGAGTGCAACATTCTGCGGAGTGCTCACGATCACGGCTCCCGTGATGGCGAGGGTCTGCAAGAGCGTGAGGTGAATGTCGCTTGTCCCGGGAGGAGTGTCAAGCACAAAATAGTCGAGTTCGCCCCAGTCGGCATCGGCAATGAGCTGCTTCAGGGCGTTGGAGGCCATGCCGCCGCGCCACAGCGTGGCCGTGGCGGGATTGACGAAGAAGCCTATGCTGAGGAGTTTTATGCCATACTTTTCAACGGGTTCGATGAGGTCACGCCCGTCTTTCCTCACGGAGAAGGGGCGTGCGTCCTCCACACCGAACATCTTCGGTACAGAAGGGCCGAATATGTCGCAATCCAACAGTCCCACCTTGTATCCCAGCCGTGCCAGGGCTATGGCGAGATTGGCCGCCACCGTACTCTTGCCCACTCCGCCCTTGCCTGAACTTACGGCTATCACGTTCTTCACTCCGGGCAGCATTTTGCCGGCTTCGGGACGCGGTTTCGAAACATATTCCGTACTGATTGTCACTTCCACATCCTTCGACACATGATAGTGTATGGCGGCTTCGGCTGCTTTCAGCGTAGATTTGAGGAAGGGGTCGGTGTCACGCGGGAATATGAGCGTGAACTTCACCTTCATTCCGTCTATGCGTATGTCGTCGGCAAGCATGTTGCTCTCTATGAGGTTCTTCTTAGTGCCTGCGTATGTCACCGTCGCGAGAGCGTCGGTGATGAGTTTCGGATATAATGTCATTATGGTGTGTTTTTAATCATTTGCTTGTTTCCAGACCGCTGCGTTTGGGGCGTTTGTAGCTGCGGTAGTCGTCGAGCGGTATCTCTATGTCGGGCTCGGCAAGCTCCCCTTCGCGCGGAAGCGAGAACTTCATGTACTTTATGTCAAGTCCGCGCTCTATCCATTGGCTCTCGTAATAGGTGCGGATGCCGAGTATTGCGCTTGTCTGCGCATCGAGTCCGCCGGTGTGGTAGAGGTCCTCGGTGCGGAAGAGCACGGGCAGGCGGTTGCGTTCCACCATGCAGGTGGTGTAGGTGAAGAGGAAGTTTGAGTCGGTCTTCAGGTGTACCGTGCCGCCATCGGTGAGGAAACGGCGGTAGCGTTGCATGAAGAACGTGCTCGAAAGACGCTTGCGCGGGTTCTTCATCTGCGGGTCACTGAAAGTGAGCCATATCTCCTGCACCTCGTCTTCGGCGAAGAAGCGGTCGATAATCTCGATGTTCGTGCGCAGGAAAGCCACGTTGCCAAGCCCCCCGTGGAGTGCCTCTGTCGCCCCGGTCCACATGCGTGCACCCTTGATATCGACGCCTATGAAATTGACATCGGGGAACATCCGGGCCAGACCAACGGTGTATTCGCCGCGTCCGCAACCCAGTTCAAGCACGACGGGATTGCCGTTCTTGAAGTATTGCTCACGCCAATGCCCTTTCATTCCGAACGGTACATTGTCAATGACGGAATAGGGGTACTGGAAAACGTTACTGTATCTCTCCATGTCGGCGAACTTCGCCAATTTTCCTTTGCTCATATCTTGCGGTAGTGTGGTTTAGTGCTTTCAACGCATGTTGCTGTACCTGCACTCATGCAAAGTTACGAAATAAAAACATAAAAACAGCACCCGCTTGCAAGGAAGATATGCACGTACGAAATATAAAAGGGAATGTGCCAGTTTTGACACACTCCCTTAAAAACGGGGGAAATTACGTGGCAAACGGTGTCAGCATGTAAACGCCATGTCGTCGTCCTTCAGATCGTTGTAGAAATGGGCATGCGCCGTCTCCATATATGGGGTGAGGAAGAGAAAGCCGATGCCGAGGGTGAAGATGCAGAGGATGCCCCAACCTATGAAACTGAGGTCGAGGAGAAAGAGCTTCATCTTGTTGCCGCTCATCATCTGCATGCTTTTCTCGATGGCTGCGTTGTACTTTATCGTAGGGTCGTCCTTCAGAATATACGGTGTCATGCTGTATGAGTAGCTCTTCACGATGCCGGGGATGATGAGAAGCAGCGTCCAAAGAAAGATGTAAACGTATCGCAGCAGTCCCGTCAAGGCGATGCGTGTGAAGTCCTTGTAACCTTCCAGAAGCCTGCCGTAATCCACTCTCATGCCGCGCGACACTTCAAGGAAGGTCACTGTCAGTCCCCACAGCATGGGATAGAGAAGGAAATAGAACAACAGGGTGAAGCCGGAGCCGCTCCCGTTATGTCCCAACGCAACGTAAAGACCGCCAGAAACCAAATAATAGATGAGCACCAAGATGACGGATTCACCCCATTTCCCGTCGAGCGACGCAAGGGATGCTTTTCTCAATTCAGAATTTGTTCTCATACTGATTTTTATTATATTTTCGAATAAAGCATTCAAGCCCGGAACGGACTGAAGTGTCCGCGGCGAAATTTCATTCAATCACGACAGTGGTCCAGCCGTGCTTGTCTTCCTCTGTGCCGTACTGTATTCCGCGCAGATGGTTGTAAAGGCGTGTGGAGACAGGACCCGGCTTGCCGTCTTTGCTGAACACGAAACGCTCGCCGGTGTCGAGGTCATCGATATACGAGATGGGACTGATGACGGCAGCGGTACCGCATGCTCCCGCTTCCTCGAATGTCGCGAGCTCTTCCTCGGGTATAGGGCGACGCTCCACCTTCATGCCGAAGTCCTCGGCAAGCTGCATGAGGCTCTTGTTGGTGATTGACGGAAGGATGGAAGTGGATTTGGGCGTAACATAGGTGTTGTCCTTTATGCCGAAGAAGTTGGCAGCTCCGCACTCGTCCATGTACTTCTTTTCCTTTGCGTCGAGATAGAACTCGCAGGCGTACCCTTTGTCGTGGGCAATGGAATTGGCCTTCAACGACGCCGCATAGTTGCCGCCCACCTTGTAGATGCCGGTGCCGAGCGGTGCCGAGCGGTCGTATTCGCGGATGATAACGTACGGGTTTGTGGAGAATCCGCCCTTGAAGTACGGGCCTACGGGACTCACGAAGATGACGAACATGTACTCCGTCGAGGGATGCACTCCCACGCGTGGCGATACGCCTATGAGCAGCGGGCGTATGTAAAGGCTTGCGCCGCTCTCGTAGGTGGGTATGTATTCCTGGTTTAGGCGCACCACTTTCTTCACCATTTCCTCGAAAAGCGCTGTGGGAAGTTCGGGCATCATAATGCCGCGGCAGGTGCTTTGCAGACGCTTTGCGTTCTCGTCCATGCGGAACACGCGCACCTTGCCGTCGGGACAACGGTAGGCCTTAAGCCCTTCGAAGGCTTCCTGACCGTAGTGCAGGCATGTGGCAGCCATGTGTATTTTCAAGTATTCATCGGAGCAGACCTCTATCTCGCCCCATTTCCCGTCGCGGTAACAGCAACGGAGATTGTAGTCGGTCGGCATATATCCGAACGACAGTTCTGACCATGCGATTTCTTTCATACAGAGTGTATCGTTTATTATTTAAGTTCTATGTAGTAATCAAAGGCAAAAGTACGAATAAAAAACATGTGATGCAACTATTTTACACGAAATTATCAGCCCCCGATACCACAGGCAGGCATTCACTCCGCGTCAAGG
Organism: bacterium; assembly: GCA_963599085.1. Taxonomy (GTDB): domain Bacteria; phylum Bacteroidota; class Bacteroidia; order Bacteroidales; family Bacteroidaceae; genus Prevotella. Next base: position 42,031 of record CAVBVK010000006.1, read on the forward strand.
ATCTTCCTGATTTCCCCATCGGTTTTGGTGAGCTTGTCCTTGCATTGTTTTAGAAGTTTCTGTGCGACTTTAAGTTGCTCGCACAGGGAATCGACATCAAGGTCACCGTCTTCCATCTTTTTAACTATCCCTTCGAGCTGTGCCATTGCAGCTTCATAATTGAATTCTTTTGGCATAATCCTCTGTTTTATGTTGTTGTTACGTTTATTCCACTACCGACTTGAATGTGCCCTGCTCCACTCTTGTCTCCACCGTGCTGCCTTTCGGCAACTCCCCGGGCGAGCGCACGGCACGCCCATTGTGCAGGGTTATGCTGTAACCGCGGTGTAGGATGAGGGCAGGGTTGAGGGCGGCGACACGTTGTTGCAGCATGTCCATGCGGTGCTGTTCGATGGCGATGCGGTGCCGCAATGCCGAAGCCATCGTATCGGCGGCGCGTTCAAGGCGCGACTGCTCACGGGTCTTCACCAAGGAGAAGAGCATGGGCACTTTCTGTGCCATGCGTTCAAGGCGTACCCGCCCACGCTCCATCATGCGCCCGGCTTCCTGCGCCACCGTGGCGGCGATGCCGTCAAGGCGAGAATCCACTGCGGCAAGATGGTCAATGAACAGCACGGCAGCCGCCGTGGGGGTTTTTACATGCGTGTGCGCCACCATGTCGAGCACGCTCTCGTCGCGGTCGTGGCCTATTCCCGTGATTACGGGCAACGGGAAATTGGCCACATTCTCTGCCAAAAGCAGTGTGTCGAAGCCGGAAAGGTCACTCGTCGCGCCGCCGCCACGGATGATCACCACGGCATCGAAGTCGGCGATGCGGTTGTAAATGGCGTCAAGAGCAGCTATGACACTCGCCTCAACACCGTCGCCCTGCATCACCGCCGGAAAGAGAGTGGTACTGAAAGCATAGCCGTGCGCATTGTCGGCAAGATGGTTTATGAAGTCGCCGTAGCCTGCCGCACCGCCGCTCGACACCACCGCTATGCGCTGGGCGAACACGGGCAGCGACAGTCCGTGCTGCAAGTCGAACACGCCTTCGGCCTTCAACTGCCTTATTATCTGCTGCCGACGGCGCACAAGGTCGCCCAAGGTGTATTCGGGATTGATGTCGGTGACTATCCATGAGAAGCCGTAAGCCTCGTGGAAGTCGGCATACACGCGCAGCAACACCTTAATACCTGCATGCAGGGTCTGCCCCGTGGCGCGCTCGAATGCAGGCTTGACCATTGCCCAACTGCTGCGCCAACACTTTGCGGAAGCCCGTGCCACGGGCACATTCTGCTCCCCGTCCTTCTGCACAAGTTCCATGTAGCAATGCCCGCGCACTTCGCGCACCTCGGAGAGTTCGGCTTCCACCCAGTACTCGTCCGGCATGCCCGCGGCCAGAGTTTGCGCCACGAGGTTGTTAAGCTCGTACAGACTGAAGCGGTTTGCACTGTCGTCCCACAGGCTTTCATCGTCGCCCCACAGGTCGGCAGGGCTGTCGTATTGTCGTCGTATCATCGTTTCTGTTGTCCAGTTATGGCATTATTGCAGAATGCAGGCCGGCGTTTCAGCAGCACATCCATGTTTGTCACGCGGCAACATCCGTGCCGCACGTCAAGGCGTCGGCGGCTCATAAGTATCACTTCATACGGCCCGTCGGTGAAGTCGTAGGCATGCCAGCCTGCCTGTTCCAGCTTACGGACAACCCCGCCAAGCTCCGGCGGCACGACGGCGAAGTCGGCTTTCCCTGTGAGACAGGCGTCAATCTGCTGACGGAGCATGCCGTAATTGAAGTTCCACTGCAATGCCCAGTACTTGCAGGCAGGCAGCACGCCCGCCACGACTCCAAAGCCGACGCCCGTGGCATATACCGCCCTGGCAGACGGTACCTGTGCCATCATGCACTCTATGGCGTAGTATTCGTGCCGCGCCTCATTGTCCTGCATGAAGAAATCGCCGTAGCGTGCGTGCCGCAAGTCGTGCACACAAAGGTTGGAGACTATCAGAAACACGGCCGCAAGTACACCCGCAAGCACGGCGGTGCGCTTGCAATGGAGAGCCTTGCAGTGATCGGTCACGGCAACGCCAAGGAACAACACGAACGGCGAATAGATGTCGAAATAATAGGGACGCGAGTTGAGGGCACACACAATGAAGAACCATGCGTTGCACGCCAACGCCATCTTGCGGCAGCAAGGCAACAGCCAGGTAAGGGCAAGTGCCGACAAAGCAAACACCGCCATGGCATAAATGCCGGAAGGCGAGGTTATGGAATGCAGAGTGTCGGTCAACAATCCCAATCCGTTTGCGGTACGCAACGCGACCAGGAAATACTCGTTTACGAAACCGGTAAGGCAGCCTTTCCGCGCAAGCCACGCCACAATGGGTACTGCCACAGCCGCCGACCCAAAGGCGAAAAGCACTGCCGAGCGTGCCACCTGCGCCTTGCTGCGGCGCTGTGCCACTGCCCACACAAGCAGTACAAAGGGCAGGAGCATCACCGTGATGTTGTACTTCATAAGCAGCGTGCCCATAACGCTCACGCCAAGAAGCAAGTCCACCCACCATTTCCAGCGCAGTTCGCGCATGGCACGGCACAACGCATAGACGACGAATGCCACGAACGGCATGGCGAAGTCCTCACAGCGCGTCTCGTTGTGCACGATGAAACAGAGTCCGGCAAGCATCACCGTCAGCATGGCGGTGAAGGAGGCAGCCTCCTTCTTCAACAGCAGTGCGGCACCGCTCCATGCCAACGACAGGGTAACGGTCCACGCCACGCAGGACAACCAGAACACACCCACATACGAATGCGGCGCAAGCAGATAGCCCGCGCCATAGACAAGCCACAGCAGCGGACCCTTGCTGTCGGCGAAATCGATGTATGGCAGCATGCCGTTCATCCACGCCTTGCCGCACATGAAGAACCACGCAGAGTCGTTGTGGTTGGACAAATCATGCATGTAGGAGTCCTTCGAGATGAACAGCATCACCACGAACACCAGAAGGGAAACGGAAGAGACCCGTTTCAATAAGTATGTCCTGTCATTCTCCGCCATGCCGTACTGTGGTCAGACAAATCCCTGTTGTTTCAAAGCCTCCACGAGCGTGGCCGACATGGCCTCGTTGTCGCTCTTCGTGTAGCGGCAGTCGGTGAACACCTGTGCAAGAGTCTGCTTTCCGTTCACCCTTACGAACTCCATGTTTTCGGGCAGGTTTTCCTTTGCCTCATAGAAGCGGTCGATGCGTTCGGGGGTATAGTCGCAATATGTCTCGGCGTGCATCACGGCATCTACAGGCAGGCGGTTGGTGAGCGGGGGAAGTTCGTCTGGCCAGCCGAGGGTTATCGTCGCCACGGGCATGACAAGGCGCGGCAGCTTCAGCGTGTCGATTATCAGCTGCGGCATATACACCGTCGTGCCGAGGAAGCAGCACCCGAGCCCCTCCTCTTCGGCAAGGTTGCAGAATGTCTGGCAGAAAAGCAGCGCGTCGGTGGCGGCATTCTGGTAGGACAGCAGGTTGCCGTAACCTGGCGACGCCTGCCGGTTCTCGGCCCAGAGAGTGGTGCGGCGCGTGTCGGCACAGAACGTAAGCACCACGGGGGCACCCGTCACCATGGGCTGGTTGAAGTGTGCCGGAGCCAGGCGGCGTTTCATTTCGTCGTCGCGCGTCACCACAACGCTGTACAGTTGCAGGTTGCCCATGGTCTGTGTGCGCGCAGCCTGCGAGAGCAGACGGCGCAGCAGGGCATCGCCGATGGGTTTGTCGGAATACTTGCGTATGCTCCGTCGTGTATCTATTGTCTGCATGATTTTTCGTTTTTAACGTTGCTAAAATACGAATAATAATTTGTTTCACAAAGAAAACCGGCTGTTAATTTTCCGCCACGGCAACATTCGCGGAACACGCACGGGAACGCCCTTCAGAACACATTTATGCGGACATTAAATAAAGGAAGTTTCAGGCGGTTTTCAAAGAAGGCTTCTTTGCATTGTAAACAAGTCTTCTTTGCATCATAAACAAGGCTTCTTTTCAATGCAAACAAGGCTTCTTTTTACACCACATATAACTAATTAAAATTCAATGAGATACACAGGCAGGTAAAGAACAAAAGGTCGGACAATGAGCAGGAGGTCGGGCGTCCCGCCCGACAACAAAACGCGAACAAACGCAAGCAAGAAATACCACAGCCAGTCCTGGTGTTGTCGCGAAAACAAACCTTTGCGTTCATCAGTGACACGCTGCCTGAATTTCTGGCAGCTATCAGCAATACTGAGACTGAGTTTTGGGGAATGAAGACAAAAAAAATGACAATCACGGTGATTGTCAGATTCTGTTCTTAAATGAGTTCTCTATACTTGTGAGTTCGTTGAGGAACTTATTGTCGTATTTTATGCGTTGCTCCACCTGATTACAACTGTATATCACAGTGCTGTGGTCTCTTCCTCCCACCATCTCCCCGATACGCGTGGCGGGCATCTTGGTGTATTTCTGCGCGAGGTAAATCGTCACCTGCCGCGCAGTGACATAGTCCTTCTTGCGGCTCCGGCAGTTGATGTTCACCGGAGTGACATTGTAATGTGTGCAGACGCTTTCGATAATGTCATTGACAGTGAGCGGTTCCCGCTCCACTTTCACGGAGCGTTTGAGCACGCGCTCGGCAAGGTTCATGTCGATGTCGCAGTCATACACCACGCTGTAAGCCATGAGCGAGTTGATGACACCTTGCAGGTCGCGCACGCTTCCGTTGGCTGTTGATGCGATGTACTGTATCACATCCTCTGGGATATCGAGCCCGTCATGGCGTATCTTGCTTCGGAGAATGTCGGCGCAGAGCTGCACGTTGGGCTTTTCAAGCTCGGCGATGAGTCCGCACGAGAAGCGTGTGAGCAGGCGTTCGTTCATCTTCTTCAACGCCACGGGCGGGCGGTCGCTCGCAAGGATGATGCGCTTGCCGTTGCGGAAGAGGTGGTTGAATATGTGGAAGAACGTGTTTTGCGTTCCGGGCTTCTCCTCCCACTCCTGCACATCATCTACGATGAGCACATCGATGGTCTGGTAGAACAGGATGAAATCGTTGATTGTATTGCGCCGTATGGCATTGGTGTACTGCACCTCGAACAGCCTTGCGCTTATGTAAAGCACGCGTTTCTCGGGATATGTCTTCTTGATGTGCACGCCAATGGCGTTGATGAGATGGGTCTTGCCGCATCCCGACGGTCCGAACACAAAGAACGGGTTGAACTGCATGGTCTGCGGATGCTCCGCAATCGATATGCCTATGGCACGGGGAAGTTTGTTGCTGGTGCCCTCGATATAGTTCTTGAATGTAAGGTGTGGGTTAAGCTGGGGATCGAGCTGCGGCGGCACAGCGCATTCTGGCAGTGCAGGCACTTCGTTGACATGCACTCTGACACGCGGCTTCATTGAGAGATCGGTGGGTTCCGCACCTTCGTAGAGCTGGGTCTGCTTGTGCTCGCTGTCTGTCACGACACGGTAGTTGAGGTTTACGTTGTCGCCAAAGACGCGGCAAAGCACCTTTTTGAGAAGGTCGATATAGTTTTCTTCAAGATATTCATATACAAAAGGACTGGGTACACGGACGAGCAGCACCTTCGTTTCCTCCGTAAAGGACTCGAAGACGATCCGCTTGAACCATGTGTCATATTGCTGCCCGGAAACGTTCTCGCGTATAAGTGCAAGACACTCTTTCCAAAGCGCGCCTGGATTTCCTTTCATATTTTAACAATAATGCTTGTTAGGAACATCTAAACCCTATGTGATTTGAGATTGATGCAAAATTACCACTTTTTTCCCAACCTGACAAATACCTTCAAGGCAATCCTTTTTTGTCAGATTCCGTAACATACTTATATGCAGAAACTTAACTGTTTTCTAAAGAAAGCACGACACCTTACGTGTAGAAATATGTATAACAAGCTGTATATCAGCACGTTATTTATGTGTGTAGAAAATAGGCGGTGAAGTGGTGAAACATCCGTTTTGCAAATATTCAAATACAATTAAAAGAACGGGTTCGGAGCAATTCCGAACCCGTGAAACAACCATTTTACTTATTTATACTTATTCTATATAAGCCTTTTTGCTGTCATTTTTTAACCTGGCAATTTGTCAGTCACCTTTCTTTCCGAACAGGGAGAAATGGACATAACGTTTCGGGTGTTGGCGCAGATTGACGAGAAGCGAGTCAGCATCGCGCATTGTTGATGTGAGATTGTTGTAGAGCGACGCATCGTTCATAAGCAGGCCGAGGGTGCCGTCGGTGCTGTTAAGCCTGTCGGTGAGCTGCTGCACGCCCGCGATGGTGTTGTCCACCTGTTGCTTTGTGGATGCCAGATCGAGCGAGGCGAGGTTTGTAGTAAGCACATCGGCATTGTCAAGCACGCGGTTTGCCTTTGTCATCATCGTCGGGACACCATGGTTCATGGCAACCATTAGTTTATTGAGCTCGGCGCTTGAAGCGGTCAGGTTTTGCGTTACGGTTTCCACATTGTGCAGCGTATGGGCCAACGCCGGGTCGGCAAGGAGCGTGTTCAGGCTTGCAAGAATGCTGTCGAGCTTGGGCAGCATGGCCTCCACAGCGGGTATCATGGCGGACAGTTGCCGCATGGCTCCGCCGTTCACATCGCCGCGTATGGTCTGCCCCGGCATGACACGGGAACGCGGGTTGGTGGCGAGCAGGAGGTTCACCTTGACATTTCCCATCATGTCGCTCACGATTTCAGCCGAGCTTCCCTCTGGAATGCGCATGGCCTTGTCGATGGCAACAACCACCTTTGTGGGTGAGGTGTTGGTGTAGTCGTAGATGACATCCTTCACCGTTCCCACCTGAAAACCGTCTGCATAGATGGGACTTGACGACGAAAGGCCGCTTATGTCCTTGAATTCGATGAAGTAGTCGTCGGTTGAGGAGAACAGGTCGAGCCCTTTGAGGAAATTCATTCCGAAGAACAAAATTACCACTCCTACGATTGCCACGAGGGCAATCTTAACTTCTTTCGTGAGAGCTTTCATATAAATGTTTTATTTGTTTCTGCTTTGCTTGAATTCGCGTATTCCCTGATTGACATCCATTTTCTTCCCGTCCTTGAAGGCGACGATGAATGCACCGGGGAACTTCTCGGTCACTTCATTGCGCAAACGGTATATTTCGTTGTAGTTGTTGGACGCTCCATAGGTGTACTTCATAAGCCCGTCCTCTTCGTACATGCCGCAGTCTGCGAGGCCTTTGAATGCTGCGTCACCGGCAGTCAGGGCACGGCGGCTCACGAGTATCTGTATTTTGAACACGGGTTTCGAAGGGTCGGCACTCTTGGGAACAGATACCTGCGGATTTTTCCGCGCCGCTTCCGGCTGCACTGCCGTGGCCTTGGCAGGCGCAGCGGCGGGAATCTGTACGGCAACAGCGGCTTTCTGACCAGTATCGGACACTTCCTTCTCAATGGCGGCAGACGGTGTCTCGGCTGCCGTGGAGGCACCATCCGTCTCCGGACTGCCATCCATCGGCTTTGGATCGGCCTTGAACGGCACGACAAAGCCCTTGTCGTACTTGTTCTTGTACTCGGCGAATGCGTTGAAGATGCCCTTTGCCATAAGGTCGGACTGTGCGGCATCGTTGAGCATGCGCTCCTCGTCGGGAGTGGTGATAAAGCCGAGTTCTATCAGGCAGGCAGGCATGGAAGCGAGCCTTAGCACCGCCAAATTCTGCTGATGCACACCCTTGTCGGGGCGGCTTGCCATCCTGCACACGTTCTTTTGAAGCATCTTTGCAAAGTCAATGCTCTTTGTCAGGTTGCGGTCCTGTATGAATTCGAACATGATGTTGCTTTCCGGCGAGTTGGGGTCGAAGCCGGCATAATGCTGCTGATAGTCCTTTTCAAGAAGAATCACGGAATTCTCGCGCTTCGCCACTTCGAGGTTTGTCTTCGTGGCATGCGAACTTCCGTCGCCGAGAGTGTATGTCTCAAACCCGCGGACGGCACTGGAGCCCTTCACGGCATTGGTGTGCACGGAGACGAAGAGGTCGGCCTTCGCACGGTTCGCAATCTCGGCACGCTCGTAAAGGGGCACGAAGACATCCGTCCTGCGCGTATATACCACTTTCACATCGGGGCAGTTCTGCTCCACATACCGCCCGAAAGCGAGTGCGACGCGCAGGTTTATGTCCTTCTCCTTCGAGTAGGTGCCCGGCGCGCCGATGTCCCTTCCGCCGTGTCCGGCATCTATAACGAGCGTGAAATTCTTGTTTGCCCCTGCCGACAACGGTGCAAACATGACAAAAAGCAAAACAACTGTGATTGTTTTTCTTATGAAACCGGTAAAATGTCCCGGCATGCGACAGTCTTTTGTTTGTAGGCCGACACTTCCCGTGCATCCTTTCATTGCAATGTCAATATGTTTCAGACCGTGCAAAGTTAAACATTATCTCGTAAAAACCGCAGCAACGGGTTAGTTTTTATTATTTGTTAAATGTATTTCAACGCCGGCTCCGTCGCAGTCGGCACCCATCGGCGGGTTTGTCTTGGTGATGCTCAGATGCAGGGCAGTGATGCCGTCGAAGCGGCTGAGGATGTGCCTTGAAATGCGTCCTGCCACATGCTCTATCAGCCTTGACGGCACTGCCATCTCCTCCCTGATGATGTTGCACAGCTGGGCATAGTCCATGGTGTCGGACACATCATCAGTCGCCATTGCACGGCTTATGTCATAGTCCACTTTCAGTGTCACGGCATAGTCGTTGCCCACAATGCGCTCCTGCGGCAGCACACCGTGGCGGGCGTGCAGCCGCAAGGAGTTGATGTATATGCTGCTTTCAAGTGTTGCCATACGCTTTATGCTGTCCTGCCGGCGTTCATCCGCAGCGTGATGCACCGCAACTGGTGCAGATAAGGCATCCCTCTTGATAAACAAGTGTCTCCTGTCCGCATACCGGGCACACCTTGCCTCTGGCCTGCGTGCCGTCGGCAACATACTTTTTCAGGGCGCGCTCCACGCCTATCTTCCATGTGTTTATGTTCTCGCTCTTGAGCTGCAACGACCCTACGAGCTTTATCACATGCTCTATCGGCATACGGTAGCGCAACACTCCGGAAATGAGCTTGGCGTAGTTCCAGTACTCCGGGTTGAACTTTTCAGAAAGCCCTTCAACCGTTGTCTTGTAACCGCGCTTGTTCTCGAACTGGAAATCGTAGCGGTGCGACCCGTCCTCATTGGTCTGTTTTAAGATTTTCCCCTTTGTGACTGTCTTCGGCAGCACTATGCCTTCCTCGTCGTCCTGCAGTCCTGTGAATATTTCGTAAGGATAACCGTTGAGCAATCCCACGAAAGCCACCCACTTTTCCTTGTTGTTCTGGAAACGCACGACATCGCACTCCAACTCTTTCGGGCGCACCTCTGTCACCGTGGGGACAGTCGGCATGACAGAGCTCTCTGCTGCATGAGCATCCTCCTTTTTCTGTTTCCTGTCCTTTTTCGACACAGAAATCATCACGCCCGACCTGCTTCCGTCACGGTAAATGGTGCAGCCCTTGCATCCTGAACGCCAGGCCTCGACATAAAGACGGTTCACAAGAGCCTCGTCCACATCGTGGGGAAGGTTCACGGTGACGCTTATCGAATGATCGACCCATTTCTGTATCTCGCCCTGCATCTTCACCTTCATAAGCCAGTCCACATCGTTTGCCGTGGCTTTATAATAAGGTGAACGTTCCACAAGGGCATCAATCTCTTCCTGGGTGTATTTCTTTTCTGTGTCGATACCGTTTATCCTCATCCATTCAAGGAACTTCTTGTGATAGACAATATACTCCTCGAACGAGTCGCCCACCTCATCAACGAAATCGACATGCACGTTGGTGTCGTTGGGATTTACCTTGCGGCGGCGTTTATAGACGGGCATGAAAACAGGCTCTATGCCGCTTGTCGTCTGTGTCATAAGGCTCGTTGTACCCGTGGGCGCAATTGTCAGACAGGCTATGTTGCGGCGGCCGTAGGCCATAATGTCGTCGTAGAGCTGCCCGTCGGCATCCTTTATGCGCAGCAGAAACGGGTTGTTCCGCTCGCGATCGGCACTGAACACGGCGAATGCTCCGCGCTCCCTTGCCATTGTCACGGAACTGCGGTAGGCACTCAATGCAAGTGTGCGGTGTACGCTTACACTGAGGTCGGTGGCTTCCTGTGTGCCGTAACGCAAGCCGAGCGCGGCTATCATGTCGCCCTCGGCAGTGATGCCCACACCCGTACGGCGGCCTTTGCCGCTCTTGTCCCTTATCTTTTCCCAGAGGTGGCGTTCCGTCTCTTTCACCTCATCGCTTTGCGGGTCGTTGGCGATTTTATCGAGAATGAGGTCGATTTTCTCCAGTTCCAGGTCCACTATGTCGTCCATTATGCGCTGCGCCATGTCCACATGTTTGGCAAACTTGTCGTAGTTGAACTTCGCTTCCGGTGTGAAAGGGTGCTCAACATATGCATAAAGGTTGATGGCGAGCAAGCGGCATGAGTCGTAGGGGCAGAGCGGTATCTCGCCGCAGGGGTTGGTGCTGACCGTGCGGAAACCGAGGTCGGCATAGCAGTCGGGTATGCTTTCGCGCAGGATAGTGTCCCAGAACAGCACTCCCGGCTCTGCGCTTTTCCATGCGTTGTGCACTATCTTCTCCCACAACTTGCGGGCGGAAACTTCCGTTTTCACTATTGGCGCATCGGAGTCGATGGGGAACTGCTGTGTGTATGGCTTGTCATCAATGGCAGCCTGCATGAATTCGTCGTCAAGCTTCACGCTCACATTGGCACCCGTCACCTTGCCTTCTGTCATCTTGGCATCAATAAAAGCCTCGCTGTCGGGGTGCTTTATGCTTACGGAGAGCATGAGTGCGCCGCGGCGTCCGTCCTGCGCCACCTCGCGTGTGGAGTTGCTGTAACGCTCCATAAACGGCACAAGACCTGTGGATGTGAGTGCCGAATTGTTCACGGGCGTACCTTTCGGGCGCAGCTGCGAGAGGTCATGCCCCACTCCGCCGCGCCGTTTCATAAGCTGCACCTGCTCCTCATCAATGCGCATGACGGCTCCGTATGAGTCGGCATCGCCGTCAAGTCCTATCACGAAGCAGTTGCTCAGCGACGCCACCTGGCAGTTGTTGCCAATGCCCGTCATGGGGCTGCCTGCCGGAATGATGTAGCGGAAGTGGTCAAGCAGGGCGAACACCTCGTCGGCCGACATAGGATTTGGATATTTCCGCTCTATCATCGCTACCTCACGGGCGATGCGCCAATGCATGTCCTCAGGCGACTTCTCGTAGATATTGCCGAAGCTGTCCTTCATCGCGTACTTGTTCACCCATACGCGTGCGGCAAGTTCATCGCCTGCGAAGTATTCCAATGAAGCCTGATAAGCCTCATCGAAAGAGTAAGTCTGTGCTTCTTCCATATTTGTTGCAGTATGTTTTTGTCTCATAAATAAAGCATCTGCAAAACTACAACAATTTCTTCAATTCCCGAAACGAGGAGGGCACAATGTGACACACCGCCCCACAAAAAGCGTTTTAGTATTATATTATATTTTTTGAATCCACAACTTTTTCATCAACAATAAGAGAAACGACATGCACTCCATTGGGAAACCCTGAGAGATCGGCAACCACAGTTGGTGACTCT
>CAVBVK010000007.1:0-47178 GCA_963599085.1 bacterium
CTGTGTTGTCGGGCGGGACGCCCGACCTCCTGCATTTTGCAATTTTAGCCACAAGACGACAACAAATCCACTTTACCGGACAGCAATAAAAAAAACGGAAAAACGGCATGTTTCAGCCCTCCGCCGTGCGCCGCGCCCACGCCGTGCAGAGCCGCACATACGGAAAAAGAGCCGACTTCACAGCCGACTCTTCTGCTCTTATACAATAACATTATGAATAAAATTTTTCTGGCTTTGACTGATTGAGTGTCAAACATCTGTGCCTGTCGTTGCCGTTACCTGCAACCGGAGTCACAGCCTTGCGCGGCTGTAACCGCCTAAGAGTTTACGCCTGCAAAGTTAGGCGGTTTGCCCGCACGCCGCAATACCTAAAAGTGATGAAAACACAGACGTGCAACACAAAAACCGGTTACGCACACACTGTTTTTGCCTTTTTGCAGGAGGTTTTCTTCAAGTTATGAACTAAAAAGCGTAACTTTGCATATAATGCACTACGTGCACCGCAGCAGGAGCTGTCCTACAAAACAAAAATACGACAATGGAATACAATTTCAGAGAAATCGAGAAAAAATGGCAGAGCCGGTGGGTGGAGGACAAGACCTACCACACCGACGAGGACGCAGCAAAAAAGAAGTTCTATGTGCTCAACATGTTCCCTTACCCGTCGGGGGCAGGGCTTCATGTGGGGCATCCCTTAGGCTATATAGCCAGCGACATCTACGCGCGCTACAAGCGGCAGAACGGCTACAACGTGCTCAACCCCATGGGCTACGACGCCTACGGCCTGCCCGCCGAGCAGTATGCCATACAGACAGGACAGCACCCCGAGGTGACAACAGAGGCCAACATAGCGCGCTACCGGCAGCAGCTCGACAACATAGGCTTTTCCTTTGACTGGGACCGTGAGGTGCGCACCTGCGACCCCAAATACTACCACTGGACACAGTGGGCTTTTGAAAAGATGTTCCGGTCGTTCTTCTGCAACGCTTGCCAAAAGGCACAGCCCATAGAAAAGCTCGTGGAGCACTTCGAAAAGAAAGGCACCTGCGGCATCGACGTGGCTGAAAGCGAGCACCTCGAGTTCACCGCCGACGAGTGGAACGCCTACGACGACATAAAGAAACAGCAAGTGCTGATGAACTACCGCATAGCCTATCTCGGCGAGACGATGGTGAACTGGTGCGCCGGACTGGGCACGGTGCTCGCCAACGACGAGGTGGTGAACGGCGTGAGCGAACGCGGCGGCTACCCCGTGGTGCAGAAGAAGATGCAGCAGTGGTGCCTGCGCACATCGGCATACTCGCAGCGTCTGCTCGACGGACTCGACACCGTGGAGTGGAGCGACAGCATAAAGGAGACACAGCGCAACTGGATAGGACGCTCCGAAGGAACGGAAATGCAGTTCTCCGTCAAAGACAGCGACATCAAATTCACCATCTTCACGACTCGTGCAGACACTATTTTCGGCGTTACATTCATGGTATTGGCTCCCGAGAGCGAGTTGGTGGAAAAATTGACACAATCCGAACAGAAGGCTGCCGTCGATGAGTACCTCGCCTACGTGAAGAAGCGCACCGAGCTCGACCGCATGGCCAACCACACCGTCACGGGTGTCTTCACCGGCTCGTATGCCGTCAATCCCTTCACGGGCGACAATATTCCCGTGTGGATTTCGGAGTATGTACTCGCCGGATACGGCACGGGAGCCATCATGGCAGTGCCTGCGCACGACTCGCGCGACTACGCCTTCGCCAAGCATTTCGGGCTTCCCGTCGTGCCGCTCATCGAGGGTGCCGACATCTCGGAAGGGAGCTTCGACGCCAAGGAAGGCACCGTGTGCAACTCGCCCTCAGCGGGCAAGCAGACACTCGACGGCTTCTCCCTCAACGGCCTCACCGTGAAGGAGGCAATAGCCAAGACAAAGAAGTTTGTCACCGAAAAGGGAATGGGACGCGTGAAGGTGAACTACCGCCTGCGCGACGCCATCTTCTCGCGCCAGCGTTACTGGGGCGAGCCGTTCCCCGTGTACTACAAGGACGGCATGCCGCAGATGGTGCCCGAGGAGTGCCTGCCCCTGTGCCTGCCCGAAATAGACACCTACAAGCCCACGGAGACGGGCGAACCGCCGCTCGGGCGCGCCAGGAAATGGGCGTGGGACGAGGCCGGGCGCAAGGTGGTGGACAAGAGCCTTGTGGACAACAAGACGGTGTTCCCCCTTGAACTCAACACCATGCCTGGCTTCGCCGGGTCGTCGGCCTACTACCTGCGCTACATGGACCCGCACAACGACACGTGCCTCGTGTCGAAAGAGGCTGATGCCTACTGGCAGGATGTGGACCTGTATGTGGGCGGATGCGAGCACGCCACGGGTCACCTCATCTACTCGCGCTTCTGGAACAAGTTCCTCTTCGACCTCGGGGTGTCGTGCAGGGAAGAGCCGTTCCGCAAACTCATCAACCAAGGCATGATACAGGGACGGAGCAATTTCGTGTATCGCATCAACTCCGACGACCACGGCAAAGCCCCCGTCTTCGTGAGTGCCGGACTGAAGAAGGACTACGATGTCACCCCGATACACGTCGATGTGAACATCGTCTCCGCCGACATCCTCGACACGGAAGCCTTCAAGGCGTGGCGTCCCGAATATGCCGATGCCGAATTCATACTCGAGGACGGCAAGTACGTGTGCGGATGGGCGGTGGAAAAGATGTCGAAGTCGATGTTCAACGTGGTGAACCCCGACATGATTGTCGGGAAGTACGGTGCCGACACACTGCGCCTCTACGAGATGTTCCTCGGCCCCGTCGAGGCAAGCAAGCCCTGGGACACCAACGGCATCGACGGCTGCCACCGCTTCCTGAAGAAGTTTTGGGCACTCTTCTACGACAACCGCACGGGTGAGTTCCTGCCCCAGGACGGTGCGGAAGCGTCGGCAGAGAGCATGAAGAGCCTGCACAAGCTCATAAGGAAAGTGAGCGACGACATAGAGAAATTCTCATACAACACCTCCGTCTCGGCGTTTATGATAGCCGTGAGCGAACTGCAACAGCAGAAATGCCGCTCAAAGGCGATGCTCGAGCAGCTCGTGACGCTCATCGCGCCGTTCGCCCCGCACATGGCCGAGGAACTGTGGCACACGCTCGGCCACGACACCACCGTGTGCGACGCGCCATGGCCCGTGTGCGACGACAGGTATCTCGTGGAGGACGAGATGCAGCTCACCGTCTCCTTCAACGGCAAGGCACGCTTCCAGAAGAAGTTTCCTGCCAACGCCACCAACGACGAGATACAGGCCGCAACACTTGCTGACGGGCAGAGCCGGAAGTATCTCGACGGCAAGCAGGTGGTGAAGGTGATAGTGGTGCCGAAACGCATCGTGAACATAGTGGTGAAGTGACGGTGGCGCAGGCTTCCTTCACTTCCCTCACCAAACCAACGTACAAAAGACAATTATGACCATAGACCACAAACTCATCTGGAACGAAACGAAGGACTATATCTTCATCACCCTCGGACTGATGCTCTACACCTTCGGCTGGACAGTGTTCCTGCTGCCCTACCAGATAGTCACGGGCGGCGTGACAGGCATCTCCGCCATCATCTTCTACGCCACCGGACTCCCCATTGAATACAGCTACTTCTTCATCAACGCCGCCCTGCTTGCCGTGGCACTCAAGGTGCTCGGACTGAAGTTTATGATGAAGACCATCTACGCCATCTGCGCCCTCTCCGTCATGCTGTGGGCGGCACAGAAGGTGATGATGGGTCCCGACGGACAGTTCCTGCAGGTGCTCGGTCCCGGGCAGGAGTTCATGTCGCTCGTCGTGGGATGCCTGCTCACGGGCACATCGCTCGCCGTGGTGTTCCTCAACAACGGCTCTACGGGCGGCACCGACATCGTGGCGGCAGTGGTGAACAAGTTTCACGACTTCTCGCTCGGCACCGTCCTGATCATGATTGACCTCTGCATCATAGGTTCGTGCCTATTCATCCCGCAGTTCGGCGACGAGCTGCACCGCTGCCACAAGGTGGTGTTCGGCCTCTGCACGATGGGCATCGAATGCTTCATGCTCGACTATGTGATGAACGTAAGGCGCGAATCGGTGCAGTTTCTCATCTTCTCGCACAAGCACCGCGAGATTGCCGAAGCCATAACCTCGCACACCGACCACACCCTCACCATACTCGACGGCCACGGCTGGTACTCGGGACGCGACATGAAGGTGCTCTGCCTCCTCGCCAAGAAGCGCGAGAGCGTGCAGATATTCCGCCTCATCAAGATGATCGACCCGCGCGCCTTCGTCTCGCAGAGCAGCGTCATCGGCGTCTATGGCGAAGGCTTCGACCAGATAAAGGTGAAGGTGAAGAAGAACGACAAAGCCCTGCACGGCGCACAGGCAGCCGCCGACATGCTGCCACAGGAGCAGGAAACGGGACACATGAACGTTCCCGACATAAAACAAGACCAAAAAGAATGAACCGTAAACCGTAACCGACATGCCGTCCATAGTATTCGCCACCAACAACGCCCACAAGCTCGACGAGATCCGTTCCATCCTCGGCGCGCGCTACACCGTGCTCTCCTTAGCCGACATCGGCTGCCACGCCGACATCCCGGAGACGGCCAACACGCTCGAGGGCAACGCCATACAGAAAGCCCGCTACATTGCGGAGCGTTACTCCACCGACTGTTTCGCCGACGACACCGGCCTTGAAGTGGAAGCCCTCGACGGCGAACCCGGCGTGCTCTCGGCACGCTACGCCGGAGGCAGCGGCCACGACTCCGAGGCCAACATGCGCAAACTGCTGCAACGCCTCGACGGCAACGCCAACCGGCGCGCGCAGTTCCGCACCGTCATAGCACTCGCACGCCGCTCCGACGAGGCCGACTTCACTCTTTTCGAAGGCGTCGTCCGCGGCACCATAGCCACACAGAAGCAGGGCACTGAGGGCTTCGGCTACGACCCGATATTCGTGCCCGAGGGATACAACGCATCGTTCGCACAACTCGGGGCGGACATCAAGAACAGCATCTCACACCGCGCCCGTGCCGTGGAGAAGCTCGTGCGCCACCTCCACTCCACCGACAACAAATAAACGACAACGCCTATGAAACGCATCATCGCCGCCACTCTCCTTGCCGCAGCACTCCTCGCCGCCGTGCCTGCGGGCACACTGCGGGCACAGACGGCCGTAGGGACATGGAAAGCCTACATGTCCTACCACACCGTGACAAAGGTGGTGAAGCACGACGGCGTGCTCTATGTGCTCGCCTCGGGCGACCTCTACACGTACAACACGGCCGACAACAGCGTCACCACCTACGACACCACCAACCTGCTCAGCGACTGCGGCATAGCCGACATTGAATGGTGCGACGGCGCAAAACGCCTCGTGGTGCTCTACAAAAGCGGCAACATCGACATCCTTGACGACAAGATGAACTGCACCAACCTGCCCGACTACGCCAACAAGATGCTCACCTTGGACAAGACAATCAACCGGCTCAGCGTGAGCGGCAGCCGCGCATATCTTGCCACCAACTTCGGCATCGTGGTGATAAACGTGCAGAACGCCACCATCACCGACACCTACAACCTGGGGCAAGCCGTCACCGCCGTGACCCTCGGAGGCGGAAACATCTACGCTGCCACGCCGCAGGGCATCGTCAAAGGCTGCCTGACGGACAACCTCACCGACAAGGGATGCTGGACAACAGTGGCTGAAAAGGCCTTCACATGGATATTCTGGCGCAACGGACACATTGAGGGAATAAACAACGGCGAGCTCTACAACATCAGCCCGGAGGACGGCAACGCCGACTTCATAACAAAGGTGTGGCTCACAAACGCCTGCGTCAGCGGCGACAGGATATTGTGCACCGGAGCGCAAAACCTCACCTACATCTACAACACCCCGACCGACTACACCCTCGTGCGCACCACCTTCACCGGACTCGCCTACGACGCCCAGACCGGCACCTACTGGGGTCCCGGCAGCGACGGGCTGCTCTGCAATATGAAGATCGAGCGCACAAGCGGCATTGAAGGCACGGCAACGCCCGTAAGCAGCGGTATCTCCACCGACGGGCCGAAGTACAACTACTTCGGGTTTACACGCTACATGAACGGCAAGCTGTACACCGGCGGCGGACAGTCATCGCCCGAACGCGAGGCGTGCATACAAATTCTCGACGGCAACGGATGGGACATCTACGACGACTCCTTCGCCGCCTCGCTCAAAGGCAACTACCGCTCCACCTACTGCATAGACCTCGACCCCTCCGACCCGACACACCTCTACGCCGGAACACAGGCGGGGCTGTTCGAGTTCCGCAACGGAAAGATGACGCAGCACCACTCCATCGACAACGCCCCCTTCGTGGCGGCAACCTCAACAACGCCTTACAGCTACACCCTGATAACCACACTTAAAGCCACAAGCGACGGCAGCCTGTGGTGCTTCAACAGCAACGCCATTGACGGGTCGGCATCGCTCCTGCAACTGAAGGACGGGCAGTGGACAAGCCACCACAACACGGCTTTCGTCGATAGCAAAGGCGCGTCCATGCGGTATGCACGCAGCATGATGACCGACAGCCGCGGACTCCTGTGGTTCGTAAACGACGAATGGCGGCTCCCGGCACTCGTGTGCTACAACACGGAGACGGACGAAAGCCGCATATACAGCACCTTCGTCAATGAGGACGCCACAACGGTGAACGCCGGACAAGTGTCGTGCGTGGTGGAGGACGGCAGCGGAAACCTCTGGATAGGCACCGACGGCGGCCCCCTCATGCTCACCGCCGAAGCCATAGCAAGCGGCAGCGACACCTTCGTGCAGGTGAAGGTGCCTCGCAACGACGGCACCAACCTCGCCGACTACCTGCTCAGCAACGTTTACATCACGGCAATATGCATCGACGGCGCTGGCCGAAAATGGTTCGGCACATCGGGCAACGGCGTCTATCTCATCAGTGCCGACAATCTGCAACAGATAGAGCATTTCACCACAAGCAACAGTCCGCTGCTCTCGGACATCATCGAGTCGATAAGCATCAACGGCACAACCGGCGAGGTGTTCTTCGGCACTGACAACGGACTCTGCTCATACATCGGCGACGCAACGGAGCCCGCCGACAAGATGACAAAGGAAAACGTGTATGCCTACCCCAACCCTGTGGATCCGGGCTACACGGGACAGATAACCGTCGTGGGGCTCACCCTCAACGCCGACATAAAGATTGTGGGGCCCGCCGGGACACTCGTCAAGAGCGGACGCAGCAACGGCGGCACATTCACATGGGACGGCACCGACATCCACGGCAACCCCGTGGCAAGCGGAATATACATGGTGCAGACGGCGACGGCCGAC
Organism: bacterium; assembly: GCA_963599085.1. Taxonomy (GTDB): domain Bacteria; phylum Bacteroidota; class Bacteroidia; order Bacteroidales; family Bacteroidaceae; genus Prevotella. Next base: position 7,375 of record CAVBVK010000007.1, read on the forward strand.
GGAAAGAAGGGCACCGTCTGCAAGATAGGCATCGTAAGATGACACGGCGCAGAGCCACTCTCCCCACGACAACATAACGACAGCGCATGAAAAAGACCCGCACCTGGCTCCTTTCACTCACACTGATCTATCTCGTGTGGCTGCTGACGGTGCTCGCCGTCTTCGGCTACACACCGGGACCCGACACCGACGGCTACATTGCCATGGCGCGGAAATGCCTCGCCGAGGGGCAGCCCTATCCCTGCACCGCCACCATCGAGGGCACGCCCTTCCTCTGGAACATCGGCAGCATCAACCTCATCGAGGCTTCACTCGCCCTCACGGGCAGCATAACGCCGCTGCTTGTGGTGTTCTGCTTTATGAAGGCGGCAACGGCACTGCTCACGGCGAAGACGGCACAGACTCTCGTCGGCGACCGCACGGCGGTGGCGACAATGCTCATCTACATGCTCTACCCGAACAACTGGGGACAGAGCACGACGCTGCTCAGCGAACTCCCCATGGTGTTCTTCACCATGGCGGCAGTGTATCTGGCAGTGAGCAAGCCGTCGGCAGCCTGCACAGCAGCCGCAGGCGTGCTGCTGTGCATAGCCAACTGGTTCCGCCCCGTTGCCATTCTCTTCGCCATAAGCCTCGCCGCCTATTACATTATATTCTTCCGCCGCGACGCCCTGCGCCGCATCCTGATGCTCGCCGCGGGCTACGCCGTCACCGTCTGCATCATAGGCACGGAGACATGGAGCCGTACGGGGCACTTCATCTACCAGTGCGACTCGTTCTGGTACAACATGGCGGATGACGCTTATGACGGCGCCACACCCGACGCACACTTCGGCGAACCGCTCTTCAAGAAAGGAACACCACGCTACATTGAGGACATGGACAGTAAAAACTGCTTTGAATGCAGCGATATATGGCGCGAACGGTGCATGGCATGGCTCACCACCCACAAATGGGAGTACCTGAAGAAAGTGCCGTGGCGGCTCTGGTACATGCTCAACAACGACAATGACAACGCCACGGCGTTCATTGCCAAGGAACTGAAACAACGCCCCGACGGTGCCGCGCCGCTCACCGTGCCCTACCGTTCGGTGCTCGCCGGATGGCAGGGCATGTCGCTTGCACAGCGCATGGCGTTCGCCTGCACCACAGCCTACTACCTACTCGTGCTGCTCGCCATTGCAGGCGGCACGGCACTGGCACGGCGGAAGGAGTGGAAAGCTCTCTTCCTCACGGCATTCACCGTGGTGTTCGTCACCCTCGCCACGGTACTCATGGTGCAGGGCGAAACCCGCTTCAAAGCCCCATACATGCCCCTTCTCACCATACTTGCCGCCGCAGGAGCGGAGGGAACAAGGAATGTCATGGAAGCAAAATACAAGGCCTTGCACCCAAAACGAAACAGTAACGGAATATGAATACAGCTTCAACAACAGTCCGCCAACCCCTCACCGCATGGCCATTGCGCTACTGGGCAGTGCCTTTCAGCGTGATAGCGTGCGTGCTGTTCTTCATCTTGTCGCTCGATGTGATGCCCACCTACGACGACTGGTACACCCTATCGTCGCCCAACCGCGACCCCGACCGGCTCAAGTTCTTCCTGCCATACGGCAGCGTGTGGCGTCCCATCGACGCCCTCATGGGTTATGTGGCGCAGGATGCACACACCTTCCCGCTCTACAACCATATCATCACCGTCACCGCCCACCTGCTGAGCACGCTCATGGTGTTCTCCTTGGCACGCCGCCTGTTCAGAAAAGACGCTGCCGTGAACATGGCGACAGCTGTGTTCTGCGTCTCGCCCTGCATGCTTGCCACGGTGTTTGCGTGCGACGCCATCAACCAGTCGCTGAGCCTTATGTTCGGCATGGCGGCCTCGCTGGCATTCGTCAGCATGCGACACAAGGTGCGCTACCTGCTCTGGCCGCTGCTCGTCTGGCTGTCGGCACTTGCCAAGGACAACGGCATAGCATGGGCTGTTGTGCCCCCGCTGCTTGCCATTCTCACCGAAAAAGCCCCGCAACGCACCGTGGCACGGCGTCTGGCTCTCGGCGTTGCCGTCGCCATTGTGTATGCCGCAGTGCGCGTGTCGCTGCCCTACACCGTCATTCCCAATCCCGAATACTCCACCTTCTCGGCATTGAAAAAGCTGCGCGAGGTGGCGATGCTCACGGGATACAGCTTCGTCCCCATCGACTGGATGAGCATTCTCTGCGCCAATGCAAGGCAGTACGCCACGCTTGTTTTCAGCCTGTGCCTCACCGCAAGCCTCTTTTACACACTTCTTCCAGGCGCAAAGGCCGCACTCGCCGACCGCCGCACATGGGTGCTGGCAGCGGCGTTCATAATAGTGCTGTCGCCCAACCTGCTCATAACGCTGAGCATGATGAACGCCTACGCCGGTCTCTGCTTCGCCGCAATGCTCATTGCCATGCCCGTGGAGAAGAGCGGAGCCTCTGCCGCACGGCTGCGCACGGCGGTACTGTGCTATATCCTCGCCGCCACTGCCGTGGACTGGCACCACATAAGGGAGGCGCAGCGGACATCGCAGTACGGCATCGCCATGGCACGGACAGTGAACGGCATCTGCCGCGAACGGCAGCCGTATGACGAGGTGTTCTGCGTGAGCGTGAAGCCGACGGAGCGCAAATACTCGTCATTCCATGTCCTGCCCGTCGATGCCTTCAGCAACGGCCAGGCCGTGCTTTGGCTCAACAACTACCGCTGGCCCATGCGCATACATGAGGAATATGTAGAGAGCGGCGAACGCGGCAAGGCCCTGCACCTTGCCCGTGAAGCCGTGGAGAAGGGCGGCTTCCGGTATGCATGGGTGGTGGAGAACGGAAAAGTGAAGGTAATGGAAAGGGAAAATTAAAGAAGCATGAACTCCATAAGCATCATCATCCCCTGCCACAACGAGCAGGACAACATTGAGAGCCTGTGCCGGGAGTTGAGCAACATGTTCGACATGAACGCACAATACAGCTGGAAAGTGATTCTCATCGACGACGGCAGCACCGACGGCACACTGCATGAGCTGCGCCGTGCTGCCGATGCCGACGCCCGCTTCGGCTATGTGAGCCTGTCGCGCAACTTCGGAAAGGAGAACGCCATGCTCGCCGGTTTCGACCGTGCCGACACCGACTGCGCCGTGATCATGGATGCCGACCTTCAGCATCCTCCCACGCTCATCCCCGAGATGGTGGCTGTATGGAAACAGGGCTATGACGACGTGTATGCCAAGCGCGCCACACGGGGTAGGGAACCGTGGCTGCGCCGCCGCCTGTCGATGGCCTACTACCGCCTGCTGCAACGCATGGCACGCATCGACGTGCTGCCCGATGTGGGCGACTTCCGCCTCCTCGACGCCAAATGCATACACTCCATGCGTATGCTGCGCGAGACACAACGCTACACGAAGGGACTATACTGCTGGATAGGATTTCGCAAGAAGAGCATAGAGTTCTGCCAGCAAGGGCGCACGGCCGGACGCTCGTCGTTCAGCTACATGCGCCTGCTCGACCTCGCCATCGAGGGCATCACCTCCTACACCACAGCCCCGCTGCGCATAAGCACGGTGATGGGAGTGATCGTCTCGGCTGCGGCATTGCTCTACATGCTCTACGTGCTTGTGAAGACCCTCGTCGTGGGCGACCCCGTGCAGGGCTATCCCACGCTCATCATCGTGATACTCTTCCTCGGCGGGTTACAGCTGCTCTCCCTCGGCATCCTCGGCGAATACCTCGGCCGTGTGTTCCACGAGACAAAGCACCGCCCCGTGTATTTGGTGGAGGAGGAGCGCACGGCAGCCTCAAGGCAAGAGTGAAATTTCCACCCTAAACGACTCTGGGACACCTATGCCGGAAACACGCGCCGACTGAACCGTGACGTGCGCCGACTGCAACAGCTTGGCGACTTCGGTGCAGAGAGCACGTTCTACGACGGTGTAAGCACTGTCGATGACTTCGCCGCCAACTTCTGCCCCATAGCCCCCGACAGCAGGCTCAGCGAAGCCTGCCGCAACGTTTGGCAACAGTTTCACGATGAGGAGCCCGACCGCCTTGCCAACAGCGCAACAATACTGGCAGAATATTTCAAATTATTGCTGTCCGGTAAAGTGATTTGTTGTCGTCTTGTGGCTAAAATTGTAAAATGCAGGAGGTCGGGCGTCCCGCCCGACAACACAGAGGGAGAGGGCTTTTATTGCGTTCTTGCTTGCGAGCCTTTCGCTTGATGTCGTCGGGCGGGACGCCCGACCTCCTGTGCGTTATAAAGTAAGCCCCTACAATTGTTTTTAATTCCTCAGTCTTTGGCTTGGAAGCAAATGGCAGCAATCCTAAAAGTTTTAGCGGACAGCAATAATTTCAAATGATTTGTTTTCAACAAAAAAACCTCGCGCCCTACACAGGGAGCGAGGCTTCGCTTAAATAAAAATAGAAATCGCTGTTCGCGTTATTGGTCCTGTCAACATATCCTTTTTACCTTACAGTTTAAGAAGGATAGTACCAATGACAATCTTTTTTAAGACTTATATTCACACATTAAAGCTATTGATTTGCCTGAACAGGCTATCAAAATGAAAAAGTATATATTTATAATTGTTATTGGCCTTTATATTACTAAGTTAAAATTTCAGAGCCTCCTGCTCTTATTTTAGGTCTTTACAATTGCAAAAATATACTTTTTATTTTTTACTTCCAAATATTTGTTACCTTTTTTTCGGAAAAAATTACATTTTCCTCACATTTTATTATTTTGTGAGAGAAATGTATGATAAAATGCCATTTGTAAAAATTACGGAAGCCACAGGAAGTCAAGGCTTAAACGTGCAAGACCGCTTCCTGTGGCAAAAGTTTTCCGCCTACTTCCTGCAATGCAGCAAATCCGTTGCCTTTCTCCATGCCTCCCTCACCCAGAGCACCAGCGACGAGGCGGCAATGATTATGAGCCAGTCGGCGAGTTTCAGTCCGGTAACGTTGAAGAACTGCTGTATTCCGGGCAGCTCCACCATAGCCACCTGTCCCGCGAATATTATGAGTGCCACGGTGAGCAGACCCTTGCAGCCACGGAAATGCAGTGCACTCTGGTGTGTGGCGTAGGCGCGTGCATTGAAGAGATAGAAGAAGTGCGTCATAACGAACGTGGTGAAGAGCAGCGTCAGCTCGTAGAGGGTTAGGTGGTGCGGCGCGCAGCGGTGCACATGCAGCAGGTCGGTGAGCTGCGTTATGTCGGCGTTCTTGAAAACATAGAGCAGTGCCACGAGGATGAGGTAGAACAGTATGCCCACGCCTATTATCTCCTTTGCCATGTCACGCGTTATGATGAATGCCGTGCGCTTGCGCGGACGGTCGCGCATGACGCTCTCCGACGGCGGCAGCGAAGCGAGTGCCGTGGCGGCGAAGGTGTCCATGATGAGGTTTATCCACAGCATCTGCGTCACAGTGAGCGGCGAGTCGGTGCCCATGAACGCGCCCGAGAGCACGAGCAGGCAAGCCGTCACGTTCACGGTGAGCTGGAAGAGCAGGAAGCGTTGTATGTTGCGGTAGAGCGAGCGTCCCCACATCACTGCCTTGCAGATGCTCGTGAACGAGTTGTCGATGATGGTGATGTCCGAGGCTTCCTTCGCCACGCTCGTGCCGTCGCCCATTGAGAGTCCCACGTGTGCGGCGCGCAGGGCAGGTGCGTCGTTGGTGCCGTCGCCCGTCACCGCCACCACCTCGCCGTTGGCCTGGAGTGCCTCCACGAGGCGTTTCTTGTCCATGGGGCGTGCGCGAGAGATTATCTTTATCCCTCCTATGCGGTGGCGCAGCTCTTCCTCGCTGAGTGCGGCGAGGTCCGGGCCTGTTATCATGTTGTCGTCATTATCGTGCGCATCGTCCCACAGCCCTATCTGCCGTGCTATCTCGCGCGCCGTCCCCGACGTGTCACCCGTTACTATCTTCACCTTTATTCCTGCGTCCATGCACTCACGCACGGCATCAGGCACATCGCTGCGTACGGGGTCGGCGATGGCGGCGATGGCCATGAGGCGGAGTAGGGTAGGGGTTATGTGGTCGGCAGCCAGCACCTCCTCGCCATCCTCAACGCTTTGGCAAGCGAAGGCAAGCGTGCGCATGGCGCGGTTCTGGAAGGCCGTGAGCCGCCGCTGCACCTCCTCGCGTGAAAAGCCTTCGCCACTGCAAAGGTCGAGCAATATTTCGGGCGCACCTTTCACATAGAGCATCCGTTTGCCACCTGCCGCAGCCGAGCGCACGAGTGTCGCCATATATTTCCGTTCGGTGGAGAAGGGCACTTCGCCCAGCGTCTCCGCACCCTCGCGCAAGGGACGGTAATCGGTGCCCGCAGCGTTGAGCCACAGAAGCAGCGCACCCTCCGTTGGGTTGCCAAGGACAGTGGGGTGGGAGGGTGTGGAGAAGTCGAGTGCCGCCGTGGAGTTCACGGCAATGGCCTCATTGAGCAGTGCCTCCGCATTGTCGCCGAAGGTCACCATTTCCTCCACCGACATGAGGTTCTGCGTGAGCGTTCCCGTCTTGTCGGTGCAGATGACAGTGGCTGCCCCCATCGTCTCGCAGGCGTGCATGCGGCGCACGAGGTTGTTGGTCTTCAACATGCGGCGCATGCTGTACGCCAGACTCAGTGTCACGGCCATGGGCAAGCCCTCGGGCACGGACACCACAATCAGTGTGACGGCTATCATTAATGTCTGCAAGAGGTAAGCCACGAACGCCGTTATGTGCTCCATGTCGTCGAACATACCGTCGCCACGTTCCACGAAGTACATTATTATCCTGCCCACAATGATGAGTGCCGCCACGGTGTAGCTCATTATGGTTATTTTGTGCCCGAGGCGTGCAAGCTGTTCGTCAAGCGGCGTCTTCACGCTGTTGTCTATCTGCACGGCCTTGAACACCTTGCCCTGCTCGGTGCTGTCGCCCACGGCGGTCACCTGCGCCACGCCGTGCCCCTCCATCACCTTGGTGCCTTTCAGCAGGTGGTCGGTGGGGTAGGTGGCTGCCTTGTCGAACTCCTCCCTGTTTGTTGTCTTGTAGCAGATGGGTTCGCCAGTGAGTGTCGATTCATCGATGTGCAGGTGTGCCGACTCCAGAAGCACGGCGTCGGCAGGCACTTCGTCGCCGGTGTTTATAATAATAATGTCGCCCACGACTATGTCGCGGCGCGGCACGCGGGTGGTGTTGCCCGAGCGTATAACCTCCACTGCCTCATCGTCGTTCACGCGGTTGAGGACGGTGAACTCACGGTCGGCCTGCTTTTCAAAATAGAATGCCAGACCCGTGGCAAGCATTATTGCCACAAAGATGCCCACGGGCTCGAAAAATACGACAGACCCCTCGTGCAGACCGAAGTATTCGTAGCACGCTATGAGCACCGACAGTACGCCGGCGATGAGGAGTATGACGATCAGTGGGTCGTGGAACTTTTTGAGGAACTGCCGCCAAAGAGGTTCTTTCTTAGGTGGTGTGAGCACGTTTGCGCCATTGCTGCTACGACTCTCAATAACTTGTTTGTCTGTAAGTCCGGTGTAGTGACTCTTTGTTTTCATTATGCACAAAATTTGTTTCAACGTGCAAAATAATAAAAAAAAGAAGTAATGTAAAATTATTTTTATATTTTTTTAACCAGGTAACGTAATTGTAACACCGCTGCAAATACTTGTTATTAAATAAAATGTATACGTACCTTTACCTATATAAGCTTTTCCTCTTTTTATAAACCTGCATATCTACCTTATTTTCAACACATTGCGCAACTTTTAAAAAGAAGGCTTCTTTACCATTGAAAGAAGGCTTAATTGAAGTGCAAAGAAGCCTTCTTTACACTCCGATTAAGGCTTGTTTGCAACACAAATAAGGCTTCTTTACAAACAATTTTTATTGTATTGAAAATCAATGGAATACATAATCGGATAAAACCTTTCTTTGATAACCGTGTGGAAAATGTGTTGATAAAAAACAATAACTCCCGGGTTACCAACACTCTGACCCTGTGAAAAAAGAAAATGCTGATAACCCGTAGGTTATTAGACGGGTTGTGAAGAAGTTTTCCACGCTTCGGTTTAAAAAATTATCGGAAACTTATTAACTTTGCAGTTGTTTAACGAAATAAAGTCATAACCAGCATTACGCACTCAATATCAGCGAGAAGATATTATGAACAGCTGTTCATAACGCACCGCTCTAATGTGAACAACGTAAAAAGCAAAAAAACAGGCAAAAAGTTTTCCACTTACTAACGCTACATCATCATATTACTTTTTTTCTTTTCTTTAAAGGAATAAAAAATATAATGAATAACTGGTGTTGGCAACAATGTGAGGGATGACGATTTTTGGGAGAGAATGGAAAAATGAAATACAATGACGCTATGAAAAAAGAGTGGACTGAAAAGGGATACATCGACGAGCCCGTGGCGGAAGGTGTGGATCTGAAAAAGGAAATACGCGAACTCTGCCGACAGAAGAACGCCGTGCTTCTTGCCCACTACTACACCGTGGGCGAGGTGCAGGAGGTGGCCGACTTCATAGGCGACTCGCTCGCGCTGGCACGCAAGGCTGCCTCCACCGACGCCGACATGATAGTGATGTGCGGCGTGCACTTCATGGCGGAGACATGCAAGCTGCTGTCGCCGCAGAAGAAGGTGCTGTGCCCCGACCTCACGGCAGGCTGCTCGCTCGCCGACTCGTGCCGTGCCGACGACCTTGCCCGGTTCAAGGCCGCGCATCCGGGCTACAAGGTGGTGAGCTACGTGAACACCACGGCTGCTGTGAAGGCTCTCACCGATGTGGTGGTGACATCGGGCAACGCCGAGAAGGTGATGGCGTCGTTTCCCAAGGACGAGAAGATAATATTCGGTCCCGACTACAACCTCGGCAACTACATCAACAGCGTCACCGGACGCGGCATGCTGCTATGGAACGGCGGATGCCATGTGCATGAGAAATTCTCCGTGCAGGGCATAATGAAACTCAAGCAGGAGCATCCCGAAGCCGTCGTCATGGCGCATCTGGAATGCAAGGCTCCCGTGCTCGCCGCCGCCGACATAAAGGGCTCGACAGCCACCATGCTGCACTATGCACAGCAGCATCCCGAAACGAAGGAATATATAATAGCCACCGAGGCGGGCATCCTGCACGAGCTGCAACGCTCCTGCCCCGGCGTGGAGTTCTATCCCGTGCCGCCGGAAGTGACCGAGGGCTCGGCAGGCTGCTCCTGCAACGAGTGCGAGTACATGAAGAAAAACACCCTTGCGAAGATATACAACACCTTGAAGCACGAATGGCCTGAGGTGACAGTGCCCGAGGATGTGGCGGCGAAGGCGGTGAAGCCCATAGAGCGGATGCTGGAACTGAGTTGAAACAATAAAAAAATGATTGAAGAATACGAAATAATGGCACCTGTCGGCTCCCGCGAGAGTCTTGCGGCGGCAATACAGGCAGGTGCCGACTCGGTGTATTTCGGCGTGGAGCAGCTCAACATGCGCTCGCACTCCGCCAACCACTTCACCGTTGACGACCTGCGCGAGATAGCCGCCGAGTGCTCGGCGCACGGCATGAAGAGCTACCTCACGGTGAACACCATAATATACGACTCCGACCTTGACATGATGTGCCGTATTGTCGATGCCGCTGCCGACGCAGGCGTGTCTGCTGTGATAGCCAGCGATGTGGCGGTGATGCAGTATTGCCGCAAGCGCGGCGTGGAGGTGCACCTCTCAACGCAACTCAACATAAGCAATGTGGAGGCACTGGAGTTCTACGCGCAGTTTGCCGATGTGGCTGTGCTTGCCCGCGAACTCAACATGGAGCAGGTGGCACACATGCACCGCCAGATAGAGAGCCGCCCCATACTCGGCCCCTCGGGCAAGCCCGTGCGCATAGAAATGTTCTGCCACGGCGCACTCTGCATGGCCGTGAGCGGCAAGTGCTACATGAGCCTGATGAACACCGGACGCTCCGCCAACCGCGGCGAGTGCATGCAGCTGTGCCGCCGGTCGTACACCGTCACCGACAACGAGACGGGCTGCCAGCTGGAGATTGACAACAAATACATAATGAGTCCAAAGGACTTGAAGACCGTGCGCTTCATCGACCGCATGATGCAGGCAGGTGTGCGTGTGTTCAAGATAGAGGGGCGCGCGCGAGGGCCGGAGTATGTGTATAATGTGGTGAAGTGCTACCGCGAGGCCATACAGGCCGTGCTCGACGGCACGTTCACCGACGCCCGCAAGGACGAATGGGACAGCCGCCTCGCCGCCGTGTTCAACCGCGGCTTCTGGGACGGCTATTACCAGGGGCAGACCCTCGGCGAGTGGAACAGCAACTACGGCTCCAACGCCACCGAACGCAAGGTTTATGTAGGACGCGGCGTGAAGTATTTCCAGAAGATAGGCGTGGCGGAGTTCACCTGCGAAGCCGCCGAGTTCAGCGTGGGCGACCGCATGCTCATAACGGGACCCACGACGGGCGTGATGTACGTCGATGTGCAGGAGATACGCTACGACCTCAAGCCCGTGCCGACGGCACACAAAGGGCAGCACATATCGTTCGCCGTGCCCGCAAAGGTAAGGCCAAGCGACAAGCTATTCAAGATAGTGAAGCAGTGAAGACTGCTTCACAAGTCATATTATGATGGAATAAAAAAGGGAAAAAATGACAATAAAAGAATCGCAAGACGAAGTGATAGCGCAGTTCCAGGACTTCACCGACTGGATGGACAAGTACCAGTTGCTCATCGACCTGGGTTCCGACCTTGAACCCCTTGACGACAAGTACAAGACGGAGCAGAACCTCATAGACGGTTGTCAGAGCCGTGTATGGATACAGTGCGATGTCACTGCCGACGGCCGTCTCGTGTTCACTGCCGACAGTGACGCGCTCATAGTGAAGGGCATCATCGCCCTGCTGATACAGGTTCTCAGCAACCACACGCCAAAGGAAATCCTCGACGCCGACCTCTACTTCATCGCCGCCATAGGTCTTGGCGACCACCTGTCGCCCACACGCGCCAACGGTCTGCTCGCAATGGTGAAGCGCATCAAGGCGTATGCGTTAGGGTATAATATCAAGGGGTAGAAATTATTTACTTCCAAGAAGTCTTACTTCCTTACCTTTGTGGTCTTTCCGCCCTGCTTCACTATATACAGTCCCTGCGGCAGGGTGTTGAGCTGTGAGCCGAGGCAGACGCCCTGGGTGTTGTATATGAATGTCGGCGCACAGGTGTCGGCATTTACCGTGCTGATGGCAGCGGCTTCGCCGGGACGGTGGTAAGTGTCGTATGTGATAACGGTGTTGCTGGTGTATTCTTCATTGTCATTGTAAACTGTAGAGTCATAGGAAAGGCGTGTGAGGAAGCCGTATTCGGGATGCAGTTCGCCCTTCTGGCTGCTTTTCTGGCTTGGGTTTTCGTCGAGTTTGCCGCCGGTATATTCTTTTATATCCTCTTCGTAGTCATATTCCGTCGTGCAGGTGCGGGTTCTCATGTAACCGTTCGTTATCTTTTCGTCAGTGGGCTCCTCACCGGCATTAAGGCTGTATGTGCGTAATTGTTCGGTGTAGCTTCCCAACTGGTCGGTGATGTTCATTTCATACACCACGTAAACGTTGCCGTCCTCGCGCACGTCTTTTGTCCTCTTGTATTCTTTCGCGCCGCCTTCGGTTGTATAGGTGTTCGTCTCGGTGAATGTCCTTTTGCTGTCGATGGTTCCGTCGGCACCGTTGTCAATGGTTTCTGTGACGGTGTAGGAAACCTTGTCGCTTGAATTCTTCCTCAGCCAAGTCTCCCATTCGTCCGATGCCACATTCTGCGGGGCTTCCGCGAGGGCGGCACTGCCGTAGTTGAAGTCGGAATAGGTTTCTGTGGCAAGCGTGTTTAATTCAGAGTCTTTTGAGTAATAGTAAAGACGGCTTGTCTTGTAGCCTGAAATTCGTCGCTGGTCATCGTATTCGAATGTCTTTTCCGTTTCTGTCCACTCCTCCGTCACCTCGCCGTTGGTGTCTAAGTTTTGGATAATGTTCCTGTATGATATGGCTTGTCCGAGGCCGTTGTAGTTGTATTCCTTTATCGACTTCTGGTAGGGCGACTGGTTTCCGTCTTTAAAGCGTTTCTCCGTGATGGTGTAGTTCTCGCTGGTGCGGTTGCTTTCAAGGCGGGTCTCATAGGTTACGCCTGCCATGAAGTAGTCTTCGTAGCTGTTGGTGGCGGTGAGGTAGCGTGCAGGCCACATCTCGTCGAACACCATCATCCACCATGTATAAGTGTGTTCGTACTGTTTTTTGCTGTTCACCGACACTTCGTGTGTAAGCCGCAAGATGCCCTCGTCGTTGTAAGTGTAGTAGGAGTCACTTTCCTTTGCCTGTTCTTCACTGGCTGACTTGAAATACTTGTGTGAATGGTCGTAAAGCCATGTTTCCTTATTGCTGTTGCCGTTCTGTGCCATTACGGCAGTGGATAAAACGGAAAAAAGGATTGCCGTGTAAATGTTTTTTTTCATAAACGTTTGTTTTTTAGTGTTATACTGCCACAAAAATACTTTTTTTTATTGTTATATTGCCACAAAAACACTGTTTTTTTAATATTGAGGAAAAAAAAGTGCAATTTTTAAATATCGCTTTGCATTGCTTTGTAATTCGTCCGAAATGAACTACCTTTGCATAAGTCATGGTGCACTCGAATGTTGATGATCTCCACAGGCATGCATGGCGTTTGTTCTGAAAAAAATATTGGAATGAAAAAACTGTTCATAGAGACATACGGATGCCAGATGAACGTGGCCGACTCGGAAGTGGTGGCGTCGGTGATGCAGATGGCGGGCTACGAAATGTGCGGAAATGAGGCTGATGCCGACGCCATTTTCCTAAATACCTGTTCCGTGCGGGAGAACGCCGAGAACAAGATATACCACCGCCTTGACACGCTGCACGCCGAACAGAAGAAGGGCCGACGGCTCATCCTCGGTGTGCTCGGCTGCATGGCGGAGCGCGTGAAGGACGACCTCATACAGAACCACCACGCCAACCTCGTGTGCGGGCCCGACTCCTACCTCAACCTGCCCGACATGATAGCGCAGTGCGAGAACGGCAACAACGCCATAAACATAGAACTCAGCACCACTGAGACTTACCGGGACATTGTTCCGCAACGGCTCGGCACGGCGCGTGTGAGCGGCTTTGTCAGCATCATGCGCGGCTGCAACAACTTCTGTCACTACTGCATAGTGCCCTACACCAGGGGCCGCGAACGCTCGCGCGACATGGAGAGCATCCTGCGCGAGGTGACCGACCTGCGCAACCGGGGGTTCAAGGAGGTGACGCTGCTCGGGCAGAACGTGAACAGCTACGGACTCACCCCGTCGGGACAACGCATGGAAGGCGGAGTGTCGTTTGCCCAACTGCTCAGAACGGTGGCGCAGAGCGTGCCCGAGATGCGCGTGCGCTTCACCACGTCGAACCCCGAGGACATGACCGAGGACATCCTGCATGCCGTGGCGGAAGAGCCCAACCTCTGCAAGCACATACACTTCCCGGCGCAGAGCGGGAGCGATAAAATTCTGAAACTGATGAACCGCAAATACACGCGCGAGGAGTACCTGAACAAGGTGGATGCCATACGCCGCATCATTCCCGGATGCGGACTCACCACCGACATCTTTGTGGGCTACCATGACGAGACGCCCGAAGACCACGCCCTCACACTCTCGCTCGTGCGAGAGTGCCGCTTCGACTCGGCGTTCATGTTCAAGTACAGCGAGCGTCCCGGCACCTACGCCGCCAAGCACCTGCCCGACAATGTGCCCGAAGAGGTGAAGATTGAACGCCTCAATGAACTCATACACTTGCAAACGGAAGTTTCCGCCGCGCAGAACCGGCTCGACGAGGGCAAGACTTTCGAGGTGCTCGTGGAGGGATTCTCCAAACGTTCGCGCGAGCAGCTCATGGGGCGCACCGGACAGAACAAGGCTGTGGTGTTCCTGAAAAACGGCCACCACATAGGCGAGCTTGTGAATGTGAAAATTACGGGCAGCACAAGCGCAACGCTGCTCGGAGAATGTGTGGAACAAGAACAAGCATGAAAGAATTTCTCCTTATTTTCCGCCGTTTCGTACCGCCCTACAAGCGTTATATAGTGCTCGCCGTGGTGTTCAACCTCCTGGCGGCACTGCTCAACGTGTTCTCTTTCGCGGCAATAATTCCCATTCTGCAAATACTCTTCCGTACACAGGGCACGGCAACGGCGACAACACTGATGCCGTGGGATTGGGACAACATGAAGGAGGTGGTGTCGAACAACTCCGACTACTATGTGCGCCAGCTTATCGACACGCTCAATCCTGCCACAACGCTGCTCGTCATAGGGCTATTCCTCGCTTTTATGACGCTGTTGAAGACGGGTGCCAACTTCGTGTCCTCGGCGGCACTCACGCCTATCCGCACCGGCATCGTGCGCGACATCCGCAACCAGCTCTACCGCAAGATAACATCCCTGCCCCTCGGGTTCTTCTCCGAAGAGCGCAAGGGCGACATCATAGCACGCATGACGGGCGATGTGCAGGAGGTGGAGAACAGCATCATGGCATCACTTGACATGCTCTTCAAGAACCCAATACTCATCGTTTCCTACTTCATCGCGCTCATCGTCATATCGTGGCAGCTCACGCTCTTCACCCTCTTGTTCGTACCGCTGTTCGGTTGGCTGATGGGGCAGGTGGGGCGTAAGCTCAAGCGCAACTCCGTCTATGCACAGACATTGTGGAGCGACACCATGAGCATTGTTGAGGAGACACTCGGCGGCCTGCGCATAATCAAGGCTTTCTGCGCCGAGGGGAAGATGAACAAAAAGTTCGACACCATCAACTCCGCCTACCGTTCCGCCGTGCAGCGCGTCACCATACGGCAGCAGATGGCGCATCCCATGAGCGAGTTTCTGGGCACCCTGATGATTGTCATCGTGCTGTGGGTGGGTGGCATACTCGTCCTTAACAGCGGGATACTCTCGGGTCCCACCTTCATATATTATCTCGTCATGCTGTACAGCATCATCAATCCGCTGAAGGATGTGTCGAAGGCGGCATACAACATCCCCAAGGGTCTGGCGTCGATGGAGCGTGTAGATAAGGTGCTGAAAGCCGAAAACCCCATATGTGAGGCGGAGAACCCCGTGCATATAGAGGCGTTCAGCCATGAGATAGAGTTCCGTCATGTGTCCTTCCGCTACGGCGAACAATGGGTGCTGCGCGATATATGCCTGAAAATAGAGAAGGGAAAGACCATAGCCCTCGTGGGGCAGAGCGGCAGCGGCAAATCGACACTCGTCGATCTTATACCCCGCTACTATGACGTGCAGGAAGGCGAGGTGCTCATCGACGGCATCGACGTGCGCCGTCTCGGCATACATGACCTGCGCCAGCTCATAGGCAACGTGAACCAGGAGGCGATACTCTTTAATGATTCGTTCCGCGGCAACATCACCTTCGGCGTGGAAAGCGCGACGCAGGAGCAGGTGGAGCAGGCGGCGCGAATAGCCAATGCGCACGACTTCATAATGCAGTCGGAACACGGCTACGACACCAACATCGGCGACCGTGGCGGCAAACTCTCCGGAGGACAGCGCCAGCGTGTGAGCATTGCACGCGCGATACTCAAGAATCCGCCCATACTCATACTCGACGAGGCCACCTCGGCACTCGACACCGAGAGCGAACGCCTCGTGCAGGACGCCCTCGAACGGCTTATGAAGACCCGCACCACCGTCGCCATAGCCCACCGTCTATCCACCATCAAGAACGCCGACGAGATATGCGTGCTGCACGAAGGGCGTATCGTGGAGCGCGGCACGCACGACAGCCTGCTCTCCCTCAACGGCTACTACCGCAAGCTGCATGACATGCAGGCGTGACGGCGAAGGCGGAAGTTGGTTTTAAAATAAAAAAAACATACATATAATGACACTCGCCTCACGGTTCCTTGTAGCTGCCTTCAGCCTCCTTTCGTTGCTGCCCCTGCGCCTGCTTTACGGCATCAGCGACATAGGTTTCGTGCTGATGTACCATGTGGTGCGTTACCGCCGCCGCATAGTGAGGCAGAATATATGCTCGGCTTTCCCCGAAAAGGACGGCAAATGGGTGGCGGGGACAGAGCGGGGCTTCTACCGCTGGTTCTGCGACTACTTCATGGAGGCGGTGAAGCTTCTCACCATCAGCGACCGCCAGTTGCGCCGCCGTTTCACCGTTGAGGGTGCCGACGAGGTGGAACGGTGTTTCAGCGAAGGGCAGGATGCCGCCGCCATACTCGGGCATTACTGCAACTGGGAGTGGCTTTCCTGCGTGGGCATAGCCTTGAAGCCCGGTTGCAAGTGCGGACTTGTCTATCATCCGCTGCGTTCGCAAGCCTTCGACATCCTCTTCCAGCGCATCCGCTCGTCGCAGCCGTCGAGCATGGTGGTGCCCAAGAACGGCATCCTGCGCAGCCTGCTGACACTACGGCGCGAAGGCACACGCAGCATATTCGGCTACATCTCCGACCAAGGGCCGAAGTGGACAAACATACACCTGTGGCTTCCTTTCCTCAACCACGACACGCCCGTCTTCACCGGTGCCGAGCGGATAATGCGCAAGATGGACGACGCCGTGTTCTATGTAGAGATGACCCGTCCGCGACGCGGCTACTACACCTGCCGCTTCCGTCTCATCACACGCACGCCGCGGGAACTCCCCGAGCACGCCATAACACGCCGTTTCTTCCAGCTCCTTGAGGAGTCCATACGCCGCGACCCCCGCTTCTACCTGTGGAGCCACAACCGCTGGAAGCGCACCCGCGAAGAATTCGACCGCAATTTCATTGTGGTGGACGACAAGGTGCTGCCGCGGAGACAATAAAACCCACCGATATGACGACAATAGGTTTCGATGCCAAACGCGTTGTACGCAACGCCACCGGGTTGGGCAGCTACGCCCGCACCCTCATCAACGACCTCGCACCGCTCTGCGACGCCGCCACACGCTTGCGTCTCTACGCTCCCGACCGGGGGCGCGACGACCTCCATGCGCAGGTGCTGCGGCGTGAGAACGTGTCATTTGTCTATCCGCGTCACGCCGCCAACGCCTTGACAAAGGCTCTCTGGCGGTCGCACGGTATCATTGCCGACCTGCGTGCCGATGGCGTGGATATCTTCCACGGACTCTCCGGCGAACTCCCCGTCGGCATATCCAAGGCGGGCATTCCGTCCGTCGTCACCGTGCACGATGTCATTTTCTGGCGGCACCCCGAGTTCTACAACCCCTTCGACGTGATGCTGTACAAGTGGAAGTTCCGCCGCACTTGCCGTGAGGCCACACGTTTCATAGCCATAAGCGAGTGCACGAAGCTCGACATAATGGAGCTTGGCGGCGTGCCCGGGGAGCGCATTGACGTGGTGTATCAGAGTTGCGGCACACGTTTCAGAGAGCCCGCCAGTGACGGGCAGCGTGCCGCCATACGCCGCCGCCACGGCCTTCCGCCGCGCTACATCCTGTGCGTGGGCACAATAGAGAAGCGCAAGAACGCCCTCCTCGCGCTGCAAGCCCTCGAGCATCTGCCTGCCGACATCCACCTTGTGCTCGTGGGACGCTCCACGCCTTACACCCGTGTCATTGCCGATTACGCCCGCAGCCGCTCGCTTACCCCTCGCCTGCACATCATTACCGACCTTGGCAACGATGACCTGCCCGCCGTCTATCAGATGGCAGAGGTTTTTGTCTATCCCTCCCGTTACGAGGGCTTCGGCATCCCCATCATCGAGGCCATACAGAGCGGTTTGCCCGTAGTGGCGGCGAAAGGGTCGTGCCTTGAGGAAGCGGGTGGTCCTGACAGCCTGTATATCGACGCCGACCGCCCCGCCGAACTCGCCGCCGCCGTCGGACAGATGCTCCGCGGTGCCGAATTCCGCGAGGCACGCATCGCCCGCAGCCACGACTATGTCGCCCGCTTCGAGAACACTGCCGCCGCACATAAGGTAATGGAGATATATGAAAAGACATTGAAAAAAGCGTGACACAGATGCTTCTCTCCCCCAAATATTCACACCTGCGCGACTACATCGCCAGCATACCCCGGCTCATGCTCACCGGGGGCGAGACCGTATATGCCGCCCGCAACCTTATAAAGGTGCTGCGCGCGCCCGACGGCACGCTCCTCAACGTGAAACGCTACCACCGCCCTTCGTTGCCAAACGCCATCGTCTATTCCACAGGACTGCGCATGGCCAAGGGCAGGCGCGCCTTTGCCTATCCCCCGCTGCTCGAGGCTGCCGGCATAGAGACGCCCGAGGCTGTGGCATACATCGAGGAGCGGCACTGCGGACTCATCGGCCTTTCCTATTTCATAAGCATACAGTGCCCCTACCGCCACCGTTTCTACGAAATGCTCGACCTCACGCCGGAGCAATACACGCCCCTCGCCGAAGCCCTCGGACGCATGACGGCACGTATGCACGACGCGCGCCTGCTGCACCGCGACTTCTCCCCGGGCAACATCCTTTGGGACACCGTCGGCGGCAGCTACCGCTTCTCCGTCGTCGATATAAACCGCATGTACTTCGGCGAGGTGACGCCCGAAAGGGGCTGCGCCAACTTCGCGCGCCTTTGGGGACCCGCACCTTTCTTCGAGGCACTCGCACGCAGCTACGCCGCCGCCCGCGGCATGGATGCCGACAGATGCGTGGCAATGACTCTGGAATGCCGCCGCAAGTTCTGGACAAAATATCTGAAACATCACAAGATGGGGGTGGACCCCCTCGGGGGACAGTAGGAGAAAATGAGCCCCTGCACATAAAAGGCAGGCAGACCACTTCCCCAAGCCCACCTGCCTCCACCAAATAAAAGCTTTACCTAACGAAGCTTATTAACCAATATATTCGCCGGGCTTTCCCAGACGCATGGCGCTGTCATATTGACATCTTGGAAAAAAATTGATGCAATCCCTCTTGATTGCCCTGCAAAGTGTTTTTTCCATTGTGCCGCGTCAATAAAAAAACGCAATTCTTTCGTGATTTTGTTGGTGGTGTTGCGAAAAATACATAAATTTGCAAAATGCAGGTAATCGGCTGTATTGCTGATACATAAATAAAAGACAATCACACATAAAATTAATTATTTTGACACTTATGAAAAAGTTTCTACACTTCATCGTTGCGGCTGCCTTGACGGCAATGCCTATCGGCGCTTTCGCCGACAGCGACAATCCCGTTTCCGGCAGAATCGGCATCTCGGCCGGCAGCAACGGACAGGCTGCTCCCACAAAGGGCGCGTTCTTCGAAGGCAGCATGCCTTGCGACTATGCAAACACTATTTACAGCCAAGGCATCGACCTTACTGTTAGTGGCAACAAGGGTTTCGTGAAGTCCGACAGAAGCCTCTGCAATTTCCGCGGCACATACTACCGCTCAAGGGCTATCACGCACTTCTCCAACAACACCTGCCCCATTGACGGCGTGCGCATATACGCCTTCTTTGTGAACAGCGACTATTCATTCAGCGATCTTGATGCCCTCACAAAGCGTTTGAACCTCAATGCGAACGGCGAAATGCAGAGCCCCTTAAAACTCACCGTCGCCTTCTACGAGAACAGGTTCGGCTATCCGGGCGATGTCATCTACGAGGAGACTGTGGATGTGTATGGAACAAAGTCGCAAGGACTGGCAGGCGACCCCGACCACGGCGAAATTCAGGAGCCGATATACTGCTTCGACATCAAGCTGAAGGAGAAACAGCGCCTGGAGTCGGCATGGTTCACCGTATATGCCACAGATACCGAAGAGAAGCAGGAGACAGCTTTCGCGCTGGTAAGCGACGCCACATCAAAGGATGCAGGCTACATTTACAGTTTGCAGGAGGGTGAGGAAAATGAGTTCGTTTACACCAACGGTGCCTTCAACTTCTGCTTCACCGGCGACAAGACAGAGACCATCGCACAGAAAGGCTTGAAGTTCATGCGCGTGCTCGGTCCCGACTCCGACGAGAAGGGCAGGTACGCCAAGGTGCAGGTGGAGCTCTGGAACTACGGCAAAACCTCCATCAGCGACGCCAAGCTCACACTCCTTCAGGGCGAGACGGAGCTTGCCACAGAGGAAATAGACACCACCATACCCAACGGCTCCAACTACCAATACACGTTCAAGAAGCGCATCGACTGCTCAGAGGAAGGCACACACACCTTCACCGTGCGCAACGACACTCCCGACGACGAGTACTACGCCTCGAAGACCATCAGCTTCACCACAAACAACACAAAGGGTTCGCTCTGCACGTCGAACAGTGCCTACAACGCTGCATACAAGTACATCACGAGCGTGAAGTGCGGAAGCATCAACAACGAAAGCAACTGGTCGAAGTACTCCGACTTCCGCAGCATGTCCACCGACCTTGCCCCCGGCGAGACGGTGCAGCTCGAAGTGAAGGGACGCGCACAGTCGGGCGACTACATCAAGGTGTGGGTGGACTGGAACAACGACGGCTCGTTCGACGGCGAGGATGAACTCATAGGCTATGCTTCAAGCCAGACCCTCGACATCGAAATTCCCAAAAACACCGTCGTGCAGCCGGGTGCCCACGTGATGCGCATCATCATCAGCCCGGATGTCAATCAGTCGCCCTGCAACGAATACCAGTACGGCGAGACCGAGGACTACACCATCAACGTGGTGCGCCCCGCAGGCTCTCCCGTTTCCTCTATCGACACCGACGAGATAGTGTTCAACAGCGACATCAACGACGACCCCGTAAAGACAATCAAGATAAAGAACGAAGGCAGCGGCGAGCTCGACCTCAACTATCAGGTGGTTTACAGCCTGCCGTTCCTGCCCAACACCACTCCCATCTACCGTGCGCCGAAGATGGAGCGTCCCGAGAAGCTCTCGGTGGCCCCGCTCAAGCAGGACAAGAGCCGCGCTTCGCTCGCCGACAACGACGACCCGTTCGTGCTCACCTACGCCGGCGACTACAACGCATCCACCGGTGCCGCCTACAACATCGTGAGCTTCTCGCACTACTATCCCGCCACGGCTCTCGCCGCCATCAAGGGCATGAAGATTTCGAGCATCGATGTCTATCTCATCGACACGGCGAAGGACAAGTCGGAAGTGTGCATCTGGAAGGGCTACGGCAACCAGCAGTACACCACCGACGGGGTGCTTTACAGCAAGGAGTTCACTCCCGTTGCCAACGGATGGAACCATATACAGTTCGACGAACCGTTCGTCATCAACGGCGAGGATGACCTCTACATCGGCGTGCGCCTCACAGGCTGCGACGAGCTCCAGTGGGAGATAGGTCTCGACAACAACCCCGCCAACCTCGGCTACGGCGACCTTTTGAGCTACGGCGACAGCCGCACATGGTGGTCGCTCGCCGACCTCGGTGCCGACGCCAACCTGCTCATCCGCGCCAATGTCACCGGCGCACGCACCCCGGCAGTCGATTGGATAAAGCTCGACAAGACTTCCGACACCGTGGCACCGGGCGAGGAGACCACCCTCACCGTCACCGCCAACCCGTGGCTCGTGGAGAACGCAGTGTATGACGGCATGATACGCATCACATCCAACGACCCGCTTGCCAAGGGTGCCAAGATACCCGTTTATCTCGACAACTACGACGGCACGGTGAACGGCATGGAATTCATCGACACCGACGCTTCGAAGAACAACTTCAGCATAACCGCCGACCGCCGCATCACAGTGAACACCGGCAAGCACGTGAGCTACATGGCTCTCTTCACGATTGACGGCCGCCAGATAGCCATGAACTTCGACACCAACGCCATCGACGCAAGCGCATTGCAGTACGGCGTGTATGCAGTGAAGGCCGTGCTCGACGACGGTACAACGTTCAGCGGAACAGTGGCAGTGAAGTAAGCTGCGCAAACAAGTATAAATTGAAGAAAAGGGGGAGTCAGGGCCCGGTGCTTTACCTTGATAGAAAGGCTGTGGCCCCGGCTCCCTTAACAATAAGCTTAAATAAAAAAGAATTTCTAAAACAAAAAATGTTATGAAAAAGAAAACTCTACTTCTTACAGCTGTAATGGCAGTGACATCGCTCACAGCAAGCGCACAGTATGTTTACAGGGACGAACTCCCCATCGTCGAGGTAACGGAGGCCACTGACGTGGACGACTATGGATTCTATGCCAACTGGAAGCCCCTCACCGACGACCAGCTCACGTCGGAAGCCAAGGTGTTAGGCTATTATGTCAAGGTGTATGTCGCAAAGCAGGGAAAGGTTGCCGGCGACAAGTTCTATTACATCAACACCGACTTCTCTTTCATCAAGAGCGAATACACCGTGGACAACCCCTACACTCCTGTTGATGCCACCAACAACACATTCCTGCAGGCCAGCCTTAACGAGCCCTACCGTCCCGGAGCATGGAATGTCATCAATGGCGGACAGGCCGACGGCGTGCTCACACTCGACTGCAAGCTGAACAAGGCTGTATGCAACGGCACACTCGTCCTCAACTACACCAACCTTTCCATGGGCAACGGCAAGGTGCACTTCCGTTTCAAGGTGCGCGGCGACGGCAAGGCCAAGAGTCTGGGCGTGCACATGCGCGACATAACCAAGTTCCCCAACGAGGATGTTGACAGTTATGTAGTGGAAGACATCACCACGGAATGGAAAGATGTGGAATTCACGCTTAACAACGGTCCGGAGCAGGGCGACATCATCATTTACGGAGAGGACACGGGCAACCTCAGCAAAATGTTCCTCTTCATCGACGACCTGCAGATATGGACTGAACTGAACGAAGGCGAGGTGGCCTATGTAACATACGCCGACAAATTCCTGAAGGACGATGTCGAAGGCAGCAGCCTCTACTTCTCTACCGGCGACCTTTACGAAGGCGAGGGCTTGGCCTACACGGCACACGCCTACAACCTCGAAGGCATCAGCTATCCCTCCAACATGATGTCCGTTGGCGACGCGACAGGCGTCACAGCTCCTGAAACGGACGTGGTGGATGCCACAACCCCCGTTACCGTTTACAACCTCTCCGGCTCTGTCGTGGCGCGCGGCACAGTGGGCAACATGCCTGCAATGCCTAAGGGCGTGCTCATCGTAAAGACCGGCGACAAGGTGAAGAAGGTGCAGGTGAAGTAACCACACAGACGAAACAACAAAAAAAACAGCGGTGACTGCCGACGGCAGTTCCCGCTGTTTTTTTTGTTGTCTGGTATTAGGAGGTCGGGCGGGACGCCCGACAACACCGCGTGAGAGATATGTGTTCTTTGCTTGTGGCGCTTTGATTGTTGTTGTCGGGCGGGGACGCCCGACCTTCTACACTTCCATTATCCGTGCTTCCATTCTTTGCTGCCCGTCCCGCCGGTAGCTCACATGCAGCCAACGTGTGCCTGTCTTTTTGGCGTGTTCGAGCAGGAGCTGGTCGTAGGTGAGGTGCTTTCGGGCGTACTCGTAGATTTTCTCGCTCACCTCCCTGCTTCCCGTGTGTATGTCGGCTGCCTCGCCGCGGAGGTGCTGCGAGTGGGGCGCGCCTCCGGCGAGGGCGTTCACTTCCGGGCAACGGTAGCCGCTGGTGACGCGCAGCACGCCGAAGCGGCGGCGCAGGGGTTCGAGCACGTTGCGGCAGAGGGCACGCATGTTCTCTATGTGCCCGGGCTGCGGGGCGTTGTCGATGCCGTGCTTGAAGGCTATGCCTGAGGCGGTGAACTCGGCAAGGGTGAAATGAGGGGAGAGGCGGAGTGGGGCGGAAGGTTGCATGGCGGTGTGCTGTTGGTTCTGTTGTGTGTTTTCCATAACGGTTTTGTGTTTTTTGTTTTTGGATTGTTGCTGTCCGGTTTACAGTTCCTCTTTCCCCCTTATTTCTTCCTTCAAGGGGTTTTCTATCCCTGCCACGCACTTCTGCCATGCGTAGCGTTCCACCATTGTCGCCTGCTTGATGCCTTTGCGCGCGATGGCTCTCTGCGCCACGGTGGAGGGGTTGTACGGTTCGGGCGTGTGGAGCACGGCGCAGGCGCGCCGCACGAGGTAGCGGAAGGAGCAGGGCTGCCCTGCGGCGTTGCGCATTATGCGGAGTGTGTAGATGAGATAGATGATTTCGATGAGATCGGTCTGTGTGCCGAGCCAGTAGAGCGAGTCACGGTCGCCGCAAGACATCAGGTGTATGAACGATTTCACCAGATGCTGCCGTCCTGCCATGAGTTGTTCGTTTGTGAGGTTGTACGGGTTGCCGCCTTGGGCATTTCCGCTGTTGCTGTGTGTAAAATCCATGTTATTGCTTTTAAGTGGATGATGAATTAATTATTAAGGTGTAAATGTAACTTGTCGCAGTAGCGTGCTGCAAAGGTAAAAGTCGCTGTGGAAACAACGCTTCCTTTCAGGAAATTCTTTGTTAAGTAACGGTAAAACGGAATACTGCTGCATTTCTATACATATCGCCCCTTGACAACGCTTGCGCCAGGTGCTACCTTTGCAAACGCAATCAGGAAGGAGACCGGCGACGCTCTCCGCCCTGACGGGACAGCAGGGAGGCCTTTTGCCTCGACGGGCGAATTCTTGCCGGCACGCCCATGGTGACAGAAACTTCCGCTGTACACATATTATAAATAATCAACAACCATTAAAAACACATTTAAAAGAAAAACGATTATGGCAGTAAACTACAAAATCTACAAGAGCAACCGCAAGGGTCTCGGCAACGGAATGTATTATGCACGCGCCTCACACCGAGGCACCGCCACCGTGAACGACCTTGCCAAAGCCATGGAAGCCAACAGCACCGTAAAGCGCAGCGACATCCTCGCCGTCCTTTCCGAACTCTCCACGACCATGCGCAACGAACTCAACCAGGGCAACCGCGTGAAGATTGACGGTCTGGGCACGTTCAAGGTGGGCATCAACACTTCGCCGGCGAAGTCGGCAAAGGAGTTCACCGCGCAGAAGAACATCAAGCGCATACACCTCGTGTTCATGCCCGAGGTGACCAGCGACGCGCAGGGCAAGCGCGGGAAGACGCTCCTCGAAGGCGTGCGTGTGCAGGAAGCAAGCGAGTATGCTATTGACGAAGAGGAGGTGACGGAGTGAGAACACACACCCGTCCGTAACGATAACCTTAAAAACCTTATACCATGAGCAAACTCAACCGTAACGACTGGCAGGTCATCCTCAAGGTGATCATCGCCATTGCCACCACCATCTTCGGCGCAATAGGCGCCAAGGAGATAGTGGAATAAAAGGCAGGACAATACAAAAAAGCAGAGGATGTGCCAATTTTGGCGCATCCTCTTTTTCGTTACGCATTGTCTTGCATGACACGGAAAAAATAAATATCTTTGCAGATATAACCACTGCAAATACCGGATTTGCAAAACCTGAACAAAAAGACATTATGACCTGTATGACAACACTCAGACGCTTCGTCCTTCTCGTGGCAACACTGCTCGTATGCATGCCCTCGGGAGCGGTGCTCAAGGAAAAAAACCTCGTCTCCACACTCTCGGTGCTGCGTGCCGAGCTGGAGACCGCGTTCAACGAACAACAGCAAAACATGGCGCGCTACACCCTGAACAACAGGCAGCAGCACAAGCAGATGATACAGCTCATGCAGCGTAGCGACCAGGTGGCGCTCATGCTCTATTCGCAGAAGCAGGACTTCACCTTCGACATGACATACGCCTGCCATGAGGCAACGGAGATGTACCGCGACTTCAACAAGCGGCGCATGCCCTACACGCGCATCATGCAGCGCATGGACACCGAGGTGCAGCGTTACCGGTATCTAATAGAGACGCTCTCGAACATACCGCCGTCGCTGCATGCAGCAAAAGACAAGGGCGGGAAGAAGGGCGCGCCGCCGAAGTATGTGCTCGACAGCAAAGGCAAGCAGCGCGATCTTCCCTTCATGCTCGACGGGCAGGGGCTGCACGACCGCAAGGCGTGCCTCGACTACGCCACGGCCCTCTGCCGCAACATCGTGAACATGAGGACAAGCGTGGAGAAGGACGCGCAGCACTATAAGCACATGGCTGAGAAGCTGAAGAAGGTGAACGACTATGCCATAGCCCGCTACAACATGATACAGAACAACATCTTCATCAATGGTGACCAGAACTATTTTGAGGTGCTCGCCATGATGCCGATGTACTACCGCAACGCCAAGGCCGACGTGAGCGAGAAGTATGTCACGGAGAAGGTGAAGGGGCAGAACGGCACCATGCGCACCGTGCATTCGCAGTGGCGCGGGCCGATAGTGATGGGTCTCACGCTGTTCGTGCTCTTCTACATCGTCATCGCCGCCCTGCTGAGCAACGCGCTCGTGCGCTGGCTGGTGCCGAAGCGGTTCCGCACGGAGGAGTTCATGAAGAAAAAAGTATGCCTCATCCTCTTCGTGGCGATGTTCATCTTCGCCGTGTCGGTGATGGTGGCGCGCACGTTCATGTACCACAACTTCTTCCTCATGGCGTCGAGGCTGCTCATAGAGTATGCCTGGCTGCTGTGCGTCATCTTCTTCTCACTGCTCGTGCGCCTCACCGGCGACCAGATAAAGAGCGGCTTCCGCATCTACACGCCGGTGATGCTGATGTCGTTCGTCGTCATCACCTTCCGCATCATCTTCATCCCCAACAACCTCGTGACGCTCATCTTCCCGCCCATACTGCTGCTCTTCACCCTGTGGCAGTGGAACGTGATAACACGGCACAACGAGAACATCCCCCGCTCCGACATCTTCTACACGTGGGTTTCGCTCGTTATCATGGTGTTCTCCACGCTGTCGGCATGGTACGGCTATGTGCTGCTGTCGGTGCAGCTGCTCATCTGGTGGATGTTCCAGCTCAGCTGCATACAGACCTTCACCTGCATCTACGACCTGCTCGGGGTGTATGAACGCCGCCACCTCGCGCACAGGATACGCAGCGGGAAAGAGGCAGAGAAGGCAAAGAAGGGCAGCATCCTCAGCGTCATAACCGTGAGCCACGGCAAGCACATCAACGTGACATGGTTCTACGACTTCATCTACATGGCGTTCGTGCCCGTGCTGTGCGTAGGCTCCGTGCTGCTGTCCATCTGGTGGGCTGCCGATGTGTTCGACCTCACGGCCACGGTGTTCGGCATCTTTATGTTCGACTTCCTCAATGTGCCCGGCGTGGTGCAGCTGTCGATAATGAAGCTCGTCATGGTGACAGGGATGTTCTTCGTCTTCCGCTACATCAACTATCTGGCAAAGTCGCTCTACCACAAGTACCATAAGACGAAAATCGTTGTGAACGGGAGGCCGAACTTCACCCTCGCCAACAACGTGATAGCCATCGTCACATGGGGACTGTATGCCATAATCTCGGTGAAGATGCTCAAGATTCCTTCCACGGCAGTGTCGGTCATCTCGGCAGGACTCGCCACCGGTGTCGGCTTCGCCATGAAGGACATGCTCGAAAACTTCTTCTACGGCATCTCGCTGATGACGGGACGCGTCCGTGTGGGCGACTACATAGAGTGCGACGGCATACGCGGCAAGGTGGACAGCATCACCTACCAGAGCACGCAGGTGCTCACCGGCGACGGCTGTGTCATCGCCTTCCTCAACAGTTCGCTGTTCAGCAAGAACTTCAAGAACATCACCAAGAACCATTCCTACGAGCTCGTTAAGGTGCCCGTGGGCGTGGCGTACGGCGTGAATGTGGAGGAGGTGCGGCAGATGCTGCTCGCAACGGTGAAACGCCTCTGCGCCAAAACTCCCGACGGCCGCGACATAATCTCGGAGAAAAGGGAAATCAGCGTCGTGTTCGACGACTTCGGCGACAACTCCGTGAACCTCTATGTCAGCTTCTGGGTGCTTGTCGAGGAGAAGTTCGTGATAATCGGGCGTATAAAGGAGGCCATCTACAACACCCTCAACGAGCACAATATCGAAATACCGTTCCCGCAGCGCGACGTGCATATCGTGAGCAAGGTGTAGGGAACGCGGCGCATTATGAATTATTGACAGCAAACAGTTATGACCATAAATATCATTGTCCCCTGCTACAATGAGCAGGAAGTGCTGACCTGGGCTGTGGAACGCCTGCAACAGGTGGTGGCGCGGACAGAAAGCGAACTGCACATCGCCGCACGCCTGCTGCTTGTCGATGACGGCAGCCGCGACGGCACTTGGCCGCTCATAGAGCAGTCGGTGCAGAAGTACGGCAATGTCGAAGGACTGAAACTTGCGCACAACGTGGGGCACCAGAACGCACTCTGGGCAGGCATCAGCGAGAGCATGGGGCAGTGCGACGCCGTGGTGTCCATCGACGCCGACCTGCAGGACGACCCGTTCGCCATCGTCGATATGGCGCGGCAGTTCGCCGAGGGCAAGGACATTGTCTATGGAGTGCGCCGTGAACGCAAGGGCGACACATGGTTCAAGCGCGTCTCGGCACTCGGCTTTTACCGCGTCATGCGTGCCGTCGATAAGGAAATAATTTACAACCATGCCGACTTCCGCCTTATGAGTGCACGTGCCGCCGAAGCCCTCATGCAGTATCCCGAGCGCAATATGTTTCTGCGCGGGATGGTCAGGCAGCTCGGTTTCCGCGAAGGCTTTGTCCATTACGACCGCACGGCACGCACGGCAGGCGAGTCAAAGTACCCGTTGCGCAAGATGATTTCCTTCTCCATCGACGGCATAACATCGTTCTCGACAGCACCGTTGAAGTTCATCACCGTCGCCGGACTCCTGATGACGCTCGTCGCCCTGCTCACCATCCTTTACGGTCTTTGGGAGCATTTCTGCGGCAAGACCATCGAGGGGTGGACCTCCATCATGGTGTCCCTCTGGTTCATCGGCGGTGTCGTCACCACCGGCGTAGGCATCACCGGCATCTATATCGGCAAGATATACACCGAAGTGAAACGCCGTCCCAGATACTTCGTGGACAAGAGGGTGGGGAAGAATTTGGGAGTTAGGAATTAATATTTCTTGAATTAGGAATTCCTGAGTTTTGCCACGGCAAGCGGCAGATCCGAACCAAAATAGAATAGGAGGTCGGGCGTCCCGCCCGACAACACTGCGCAAACCAATACTTTATGATTTGGATGGTGTTGTCGGGCGGGACGCCCGACCTCCTGTTTTATTAGCAAAGCATTTGGCTTAACTCCTTAATTCTTAACTCCCAATTCCTAACTCCCAATTCCTAACTCCCAATTCCTAACTCCTAACTCCTAATTCCTCCAAAACCTATACACCCTCACTGCCGTATGCAGCTCGGTGGCGTAGCGTCTGTTCTCGCTGAGGACAAGGCGGAAGCGGTAGTCGGGATGGCGGCGGGCGAACGCCTGGAAGTCGGTCTCGGGGATGAGGAGCAGTCCGTGTGGCGGAGTGGTGACGGGCGCGTCAGATGCCGTGTTGGCTGTGGCGTTGGCTGCCGCGCCGGTCTGCTCGAAGAGTCCGACACTGTTGCCGAGGTAGAAATTGGCACCGAAGAAGTGCATCATCGGCGAACTGATATACGAGTAAACGGGTTCGCCCGGGAACTCGCGGCTTATTGTCTCCGCGAAAGGCCGCAGCGACTTCGTGTTCATCACGGCGGGCTGACAGACACCGTCCAGTGCCATCTGCAACGCAATCACGGGTACAAACAGTCCCGACACCAAGAACAGCACCTCATGGCGCAGACGCTTGCGGTGCATCGTCCATGCGGCGAAGCAGCCCGTCAGCAGCGGCATTGCCATGAGGATGACGCTTAGCGGCGTCAGCTTCATGGTGGCAAGGGCATGCAGCATGGCGGCGTTGTCGGCGGCATGGCGGCCGTGGAACACAGCGTCGGTGACGAGTCCCGTGCGTATGGCTATGAAGACGGCGGTGAGCACAGCCGAGAGCACGCACACTATTCGCACGAAATATATTATTGGACGGCGGCGGTGCGACGCCCAGAGCCAGCATATATATTCCGCCATGAGCACCGCCATGAACGGATAGCAGGGCAGCAGATAGACGCTGCGCTTGCTTGACGGCAGACAATAGAACACGAATATTAGCACTGCCGAGAGCCATGTGAAGAGCTCCAGACTGTCCATTTCACGCAAACGACGAAGCAATTGCTTTGCGTATGCGTTTGTTTTGCAGTGAATTCTTGTCCCGACACACTGTTTTTCCCCCTTTGAAAAGAGTCGTTTCCACGGCAGGGCCACGAGCGAAAGCAGCATGAGCAGTGTCCACGGCGCCCACCCGCTGAGCAGCGACGTGAAGTTGTAGGTGAACGGATGTACGTGCGAGTCGTAGCTCATCGTGCCCGTCATGCGCCCGATGTTCTCTTCATATACAAGGCGGAGGAACGCGTCGCCGCCCTGTTGCCATGCCGCGACATACCACACTGCTGGCAGGACGCACGCAAGCAGGGCGCAGGCAGCGAGGCGCAGGGCGGTGTGCCAGAAGCCTTTTCCGCGCAGAAGCATGAACACTCCCGTCACCATGCAGGGCAGGACGCACCCCACGGGCCCTTTTGTCAGCACCGCACCGCTCATGCAGAGCACCGCCCACAGCGGCACGCCGCGCCCTCCGCGCTCCTGCCAACGGTAGAGCAGCAGCAATGCGCCGACGGTGAAGGCCGTGAGCATCATATCTACACGGCACACCGTCGCGGCGCGGTGTGTCTCGAAAGCCGTGAGCATGAAGAGTGCCGCCATCACTGCCGTGCGCGTGCTCCGGCGGCGGGCGTAGAACGTGTAGCACGCCACCGTCATCACCAGGAGCGACAGAGCGCTCGGCAGGCGCGACGCATATTCGCCCACACTGCCCCTGAACACTGACAGCAGGGCGATGCAAAAGTGAAAGAAGGGCGGCTTGTAAGGGATGTCGCCGCCGTTGTTCACGGGCAATATCCAGTTGCCGTCGTTGAGCATCGACAGGGCGACGACGGCTTCGCGCGGCTCGCCTTTTGTGGTGAAGTCGGTGAGACCGAGGAAAGGCAGCAGCATGGCGGCGGCAATTACAGTGACGGAGAGGTAGGCGAGGCGTCGGTTGGACATCTTGAATCAGGAGTTATGGGTTACGGATTAGGATTTGTTGGCGGTTTTTACACCATGAACATTATTATCACCTGTGCTATTATCACTCTGATGAACATTCCAAGCGGATAGACCGATGTGTATGCCACGGCAGCGCGGTCGCCGGGGATGGTGTCGCTGGCGTAGCTCAGT
Organism: bacterium; assembly: GCA_963599085.1. Taxonomy (GTDB): domain Bacteria; phylum Bacteroidota; class Bacteroidia; order Bacteroidales; family Bacteroidaceae; genus Prevotella. Next base: position 38,548 of record CAVBVK010000007.1, read on the forward strand.
GCCATGGGGTTGGCCATGGAGCCGCAGAGCAGTCCGCAGATGGTGCCGAAGTCGAACTTGCGCGAACGCAGGGCTATAAGTCCCACGATGAGCAGCGGCACTACGGTGAGGGCGAAGCCGATGCCCACCCACATAAGTCCTTCGGGGCGTATGATGGTGTCGAGGAAGTCGTTGCCGGCGGTGAGTCCGAGGCACGCCAGGTACATGGCCAGCCCCATCTTGCGCAGCATCAGCGACGCCGAGCGGGTGGTGTAGGTTATCATGTGTATGCGTGAACCGAGTGCGCCGATGATGATGCCCACTATGATGGGGCCTCCTGCGATGCCGAGCCTTACCGGTGCGCTCATGCCGGGGAGGCTCAGCGGCACCATGCCCAGAGCCATGCCGAGGAAGAGTCCGAAGAAGATGGCGCCGAGGTTGGGTTCGTTCAGTCCCTGCACGGCATTGCCGATGAACGCCTCGGCGTGGTCGATGTCGCCGGGGGTGCCCACGACGGTCATGCGGTCGCCGTATTGCAGGCGCAGGTTGTCGGTGGCGAGGAGCTTTATGTCGCCCCTCATCACGCGGCTCACGTTCACACCGTAGGTCTCGCGCATGTGCAGTGAGCCGAGAGTCTTGCCGTTGAGGCGTGTCCGTGTTATCACTATCACGCGGCTCTCCACGGTGGAGTCAATGGCGTTCCAGTCTATCTTCTCGCGGTTCCAGTCTTTCTCCACTCGTTCGCCGAAGAGCAGGTCCATTGCCGACACCTCGTCGCGGTTGGTCACCACGAGTATGTTGTCGTTGATGTAGAGCTTCGTGTTTGCCATCGGCACAATCACCTTGCCCTTGCGCCAGATGCGCGACACGATGAAGTGGCGGTGTGTCATCTGCGACACCTGCGCGATGGTGCGCCCGGCTATGGCGGGGTTCACCACGACAAACTGCCCCACGAAGGTCTGGTCGTCGTCGCCGGTACGGTGCGGCTCAAGGTCGGCTGGCTTCACGAAGCACTTGCGTATGATTATCATCGCGATGATGACGCCCACCACGCCGAGCGGGTATGTCACGGCACATCCCAACGCCGCGCCGCTGCTGGGCAAGTGTGCTGCCGCCAGTGCCTGCTGTGCCGCACCCAGTGCCGGTGTGTTGGTGGTGGCGCCACAGAGTATTCCCACCATGTCGGGCACGCTCACAGGCAACACGAGGCACAGTCCTAAGGCCATTGCCGTGCCAAGGACGATGACGGCGAGCCCCCACAGGTTGAGCGTGATGCCCTCGTTGCGCATGAGGCACACGAAGTTGGGGCCCACATGCAGGCCCAGGGCATATACAAAGAGGCTGAGTCCGAAAGTCTCCGCGAAGGCCAGCATCCTCTCGTCGGCACTGAAATGCAGGCTTCCTGCCACGATGCCGATGAAGAACACGAACGCCACGCCGAGCGATATGCCGCGCACATGTAACTTGCCCAAAGCCAAGCCCGCCGCTATGATGAGTGACAGCAAGACGACAGTCTGTACTGCCGAGTGGGTGCAGAACAGGGTGCTTATCCAGTCCATTCCTTATTTTTCCTTATTTATGTTTTGTCGGTGTCCGGCGAAATCTCCGTCCTTCCTTCGCTGCAAAGGTAGTGTTTTATTGCCGAAACAGAAAAAATATTGCTACTTTTGCAGTATGATAACGCTCGACAACCTTTCCGTCGGCTACACGCTCCGCCGCCGCAGCACCGTTGTGGCGCACGGCCTCACCGCCCGCTGCCTTCCCGGCACGCTCACTTGCCTGACGGGTCGCAACGGCACGGGCAAGAGCACACTGCTGCGCACCGTCGCACGCTTCATGCCTCCGCTTGCAGGCAGTGTCGGCATCATGGGGCACGACGCGTCAGGCTACACTCCTGCCGCCTACGCCCGTCTTGTGGGCGTGGTGCTCACGGCGCGCCCTTACGGGCGGAACATCACCGTGGGCGAGCTCGTCGCGCTGGGGCGCACGCCCTACACCGGCTTTTGGGGCACACTCTCGGCAGAGGACAGGGCTGTGGTGGAGGAGGCGATGTGCCTTGTGGGGATAAGCGGCCTTGCCGCACGCCGTGTGGTGACGCTCAGCGACGGCGAGCGGCAGAAGGCCATGGTGGCGAAGGCATTGGCGCAACAGACGCCCGTGATGCTTCTCGATGAGCCCACGGCATTCCTCGACTACCCGAGCAAAGTGGAGCTGATGACGCTCCTGCGCCGCCTCGCCGAGGAACGCCGCCTCACCGTCCTCGTCTCCACACACGACCTCGACATTGCCCTGCGCACCGCCCACCGTCTGTGGCTTCTCGGCGGCAAGGGACTCGCCGAAGGGAAACCGGAGGAGATGGAGGATGCGTTGGGCAGGGTGATGGGGATGAATGTGTTTCCGGGCGATGCCTGTCGTCCATAAAAACAACAAGAGAACATGCAAAAAAAAAGGATGATACGAATCACTCGCACCAACCTCTCAAAGAATAATGTTACTCAATGTCGGTCTTTACCAAAGCGATGAAACTAAGGACGGTCATCAACATGACCACGGCCAACATAGTGATAGTTTCAAAATCTAATAACATAATCTTTACCTTAAAATCTATCAAACTACTAACCTAATGAAAAAACATTGCATTCTCTCGAACACGTTGCAAAATTATGCATTTGTGTTCTAATGTGCAAGCAAATATGAAACTTTTTTGTTGGATTTGCAACTAAATTGACATAAATCAAGGGTTATATGTCACCAAATGTGGCAAAGGATGCCCGTTTCACTAATCTTAACCACTTTTGCCACCCCGATATTCTAAAATGCGGCATTAACTGTTTCCCTGATTATGAAATTTTATGCAAAAACGCCCATTGTTGTACAATATTTGCAAAAAATGTTCTTGTTGTGACTATATTTTCTTAAATAACATTAAAACCGTTAATACTATTCGCTTTTTTTAGAATATTATTACTATTTTTACGCCGAAAAAGCTGGGACACCATGCTGCCGTGACTAAAAACACAGTGTCCGCAAGCGGGCGCATCCACCCATGACACCCATGAAAAGACGAATGCCTTATAACGAAATATACATTATTATATAATATTAAAAACTTAAAGAACAATACATGATACACAGAAAGACATGACGTACCTTCGCCGCCTGCGCGGCGGCATAACACGGTCACGCCCTTTTCCTGGGGTGCGGCTCCGCAGAGAAACATTATTATCCCACTAAAAAACCTAAAAAGTATGAACAACTTTTCGGAAAAAACAAATCAAAGAAAAATCGCAGAACTGATGTGTGCCATGGCACTCTGCTCTGTTCCGGTTTTCGCAGGCGTCGCTCCCGATGCAAGCGCAAACAAGGTACAGGCCACCGTTCTGCAACAGAACAACAAAGTTGTGAAGGGACATATCGTCGATGAAAGCGGCGAGCCCCTCATCGGTGTCAGCGTGAAGGAGCTGGGCACCAACAACGGTGCCGTTACCGACATCGACGGTAACTTTACCCTCAACAGCACCGGCAAGAACCTTGAAATAACATACATCGGCTTCCAGAAGCAGGTGGTGCGCCCGCAGGGCAGCATGAACATCGTGCTCAAGTCGTCGAACAAGGAGCTGGACGAAGTGGTGGTCGTAGGTTACGGCGTGCAGAAGAAAGTGAACCTCACAGGTGCCGTGGCATCCGTGGATATGGCCAAGGAAGCCCTCTCTCGTCCTACAACGACAGCCACGCAGGCATTGCAGGGCATGGCAGCCGGTGTGGACATTCTCCAGAGCAGCGGCCGTCCTAACGCCGAAGGCTTCGGCATCAACATCCGCGGTGTCGGGACCATGAACGACTCGTCACCCCTCGTGCTCGTCGATGGCATGGAGATGAGCCTCTCCAACGTGAACCCCAACGACATCGAGAACATATCCATCCTCAAGGACGCAGCAAGCTGCGCCATCTACGGTAACCGCGGTGCCAACGGTGTAATCCTCGTCACCACGAAGACCGGCAAGGAAGGCAAGGTGAACGTGACCTACTCGGGCAAGTTCTCCATCAACACCCCGTCGCGCCTGGTGCGCTGGGTGAGCAACTACGCTGACTACATGGAGTTCATGAACGAGGCTTTCGTGCAGCAGGGCGCATCCAACGGCCCGTTCGCACAGAGTGTCATCGACCAGTGGCGTGCCGCAGAGCAGGATCCCAACGGCATCGCCGAGAGCGGATATCCCAACTATGTGGCTTATCCTAACACCGACTGGATGGACGAAATCTACAACACGAAGCTCATGCAGGAGCACTCCCTCTCGGTGGCAGGACGCGAAAAGCGCACACGCTACAACCTCGGCATCACATACCTTGACAACCCGGGTACAATCGTGAACACCGCCCTGAAGAAGTATAACCTCAACCTCAACCTCATCAGCAACATCACCGACTGGCTCGAGGTGGGCACACACGTATGGGGATTCCATACCGACCAGGACCGCAACGACGTGGGCAACCTCACGGCATGGGAATTCCTGAAGTCAGTGCCGGGCATCTATCCCTACTACGACGGAAAGTGGGGCGGCATAGAGACGGCTGCCGAGGACGGCGCAACACACAACCCGCTGCTCAACATCAACGGCCAGGGCGACTCCTACTACAAGCACAACAACGTCTTCGCCACGTCCTACGCACAGGCTACCATCGCCAAGGACTTCGTGGCCAAGACACAGTTCGGCTACGAGCTGTTCCAGGAACGCCACAAATACACACAGGGCGTGAACGAGACATACAGCTTCAGCCGCAACATCGTGGTGAACCCGGCGTCGTCGCTCGACCAGATAAAGACCTACATGTACGAAAACGAGTACTACAACTGGAAGTGGACCAACACCCTTAACTGGAACCACACCTTCGCAAAGGTGCACGACGTGGCAGCACTCGTGGGCTTCGAGGAAGGACGCTACCAGAAGAACTACATCGACGTGAACAAGTACGGACTCCTCGACAAGAGCATCACCGACCTGAGCACTGTGACGACAATGAACGGCATCAGCGGCGCAGGCACCGAGTACACCTTCCGTTCATGGTTCGGACGCGTGAACTACGCCTTCGACTCGAAGTACCTCTTCGAGGCCAACTTCCGCTACGACGGCTCATCACGCTTCGCTCCCGACAACCGCTGGGGCTTCTTCCCCTCAGTGTCGGCAGGATGGCGCATCTCCGAGGAAGCCTTTGCAAAGAACTCTTTCCTCAATGTGTTCGACAACCTGAAGCTCCGCGCTTCATACGGTAAGCTCGGTAACGCCTCCGTCGATAACTACGCCTACCAGTCATGGTACGAGACAGGCTACACGGTAATGGGCGGCTCAAAGTCACCGCGCTTCTACCTTAACCATCTTCCCAACATCAACGTGACTTGGGAGAAGACATCCACATTCGACATCGGTCTCGACTTCTCTGTTCTCGGCGGCCGCCTCAGCGGTGTGCTCGACTACTACGACAAGCGCACCGACGGCATCCTCATCAGCCCGTCGATAGGTCTTACATACGGTGACAAGACTTCCCCGTTGCAGAACCTCGCCGAGGTGAGCAACAAGGGTTTCGAGGCCACTCTCCGCTGGGAGGACCGCAAGGGTGACTGGAGCTATGGCGTGTCTGTAAACGGCGCATGGAACCAGAACCGCGTGACCAAGTACAAGGGCGAACTCGTAAGAGGATGGGGTCTCGATCCCAACAATCCCGATCCGAGCGTTTACTACTCCAACCTCGGCGAAGTGTCTTCGGGCGGCCGCAACCGCATCGTGGAAGGACACCAGATCAACGAGTTCTACACCTATCCCATATACTCGGGTAACGGCTCTTACTTCAACGCCGACGGCACAGTGAACCCCAACGGTGGCCCGAAGGACGGTATGATACGCACCGAAGCCGACATGCAGTGGCTCCAGGCAATGATTGATGCAGGACATTCGTTCATGCCTAAGCAGGCCATCGGCAAGAGCGGTATCTGGTATGGCGACTACATCCTTGCCGATACAAACGGCGACGGAGTGTATGGCGGCAACCACGACCAGACATTCAAGGGCGAATCGACAACACCTAAGTTCACCTTCGGTCTGCAAGGACACGTTGAGTGGAAGGGCATCGACTTCTCCATGAACTGGGGCGGCGCAACAGGCTTCTCCACTTACTGGCTCGAAGTTGGACAGAACTCGTCAGGCGCAGTTTACGGTCTCGAACTGCCGGAGAAACTGGCTTACGACCACTACTTCTACGACCCGTCGAACCCGTCAGACCCGCGCACAAACCTTACATCGAAGAACCCGCGTCTCGTGCAGGATACAAACAACCAGAACTGCCAGTATGAGACCGACCTCCACCTTTACAGCTGCGACTTCCTGAAGCTGCGTAACCTCACCATCGGCTACACCTTCCCGAAGAGCATCACAAAGGCCATCTACGCAGAGAACCTCCGCGTTTACTTCTCTGGCGAGAACCTCCTCACCATCACCTCATTCCCGGGACTCGATCCTGAAATGCGTGCAGGTGCAGGCTACGCCACAATGCGCCAGTTCTCATTCGGTGTGAACCTTACATTTTAACTAATTCAGAATCAATCACTATGAAATCTAACATATTAAAGAATATTTCCGGTGCCGTTCTGGCCACAGCAGGACTGATGCTCTCGTCTTGCTCGTCAGACTTCCTCGACACCAATCCCACCGACCGCGTAGGTACCGGAACCGTGTGGACATCACAGAATATGGCCAATGCCGTTGTAAACGGTGCGTACGAGCGCTTCTACTATGAGCTCATCGGTAACGAAGGCAAGGCAGCCCTCGACGCATTCACGGAAATAATGAATGTCGATGCCAACTGGGTGAACGGCGACACGCCTATCATCACCGGTTCTGCAACATCAAGCTCTTGGCAGTTCGGCTTCTGGTGGAAGTGCTTCTATGAGGAAATCTACCGCACAAGCAATGTCATCATGAACATCGACCAGGTGCCCGACATGAGCGACAGCGAAAAGGCACGCGACAAGGCCGAGTGCCAATTCCTCCGCGCATGGGCATACTACCGTGCCAACTGCTTCTGGCACGGCGTGCCAATCTACACCGAACCCGTGGAGTACGGAGCTGCCGACAAGGCACGCAACACCGAAGCTGAGGTTTGGCAGCAGGTTATCGACGACTGTACGGCAGCCATCAACTGCGCCGACCTGCCCGGAAAATACTCCACCGGCGACTCCGACTACGGACGTGTGACAAAGGGTGCTGCCTACTTCCTCCGCGCACAGGTTTACATGTGGCAGAAGGATTGGGCAAAGGCTGAGGCCGACCTCCGCCAGATCACGACCCTCGGCTACGGACTCTTCTCCGACTACAAGGCCATGTTCAAGGCCGCCAACGAGAAGAACGACGAGTACATCTTCCAGTATCAGTTCACCGACGACGACGGTCTGGGCAACTGCTTCGCACAGTGCTACGGCAGCCGCGTGAGCGTGGACAACGCCTGGAACAACTTCATACCCAACCCCAAGTTCGTGGATTCCTACGAATGGGCTGACGGCAAGCCGTTCAACATCGAGGACAAGATTCCCGGCTACAACTCCATGACTCCCGCACAGCGTTCGGTTTACTACCTCCGCGACGGACTCACTCCTGACGGCGACATGAAGAAGCAGTACGACCAAATGAAGGACTATGGCTCGGATATGACCAAATATCTGGCTGACGGCAACGAAGCCCGCATCCGCTCCATCTATGACGGCCGCGACCCGCGTATGGAGATGAACTTCATCGTGCCTTACGGCGAGTATGTAGGCGGATGTACGGCAAACTGCTACACCTACACTCTCCGCTGGCCGTACATCGGTTCTGACGCAGCCGCTCCGTTCGACCTCCGTACCGACACCAACGACCGCTACTATTATCTGTGGCGCAAATTCGTCATCGAGGGCCGCGAGAGCCGCACCATCTGGGACAGCGACATCGACATTCCTATCTTCCGCTATGCCGACGCCCTCCTCTGCCTCGCAGAGTGCTTGAACGAGCAGGGCAAGACCAACGAGGCCATACCGTTCGTGAACCAGGTGCGCGAACGTATCTCGGGACTCGCTCTCCTCAACAGCAACACCTACACTCAGGTGAGCGGACAGGAGAACATGCGTGAGCGCATCCGCAACGAATACGGATGGGAGCTTGCAGGCGAGAACTGCATGATCTTCAAGGAGCTCCGTTGGGATGCTCAGGACAACGAGGCAGGCAGAGGCCACTACTGGCTCAACAAGGTGTTCGGCACCAACTACGCAACAGGCACGCCTGACACCTTCAACGGCGCAGCAGGCATGACCGAGATTTGGGGCACAAAGCGTTACACCGTGAACTTCCTTGGCGACTACATTACGAAGTGGGCCGTGCCGCAGGAGGAAATCGAGCGTAACCCGAACCTCATCCAGAACGACGGCTGGCACTAAGCCACGCATGCAAGGCTCTTTAAAGCTGACTTTCATCCCGAACAGGAATAGCTTTTAAGAGGAAACAAATACAGACAAGAGGGTGTGTCAATTTGGCACACCCCCTTTTTTTTGGAGGCGGGGCGTCGTTAGGACACACACAGGAGGTCGGGCGTCCCGCCCGACAACACAGAGGGAGAGGGCTTTTATTGCGT
>CAVBVK010000008.1:0-42368 GCA_963599085.1 bacterium
ACTCGCGACCCCAACCTTGGCAAGGTTGTGCTCTACCAACTGAGCTATTGCCGCATTCTTTCCCATCGCAGGGAGCATCTCTCTTGAATGCGGTTGCAAAGGTAGCATTTTTTCTCAAACCGCCAAAACTTTCCCTTGTTTTTTTTCAAAAAAGTTGAAGTTTCCCCTTGATTTTCCCTTAATCCATGCGCGAAATATAGTCATCCGGCGTATATTCACGCAGCATCTCGAGTTCACATGTGTCTTTATGCACCATCGCAAGAGCCGGATGAGTGATGCCGTTGAAGGTGGAAGTCTTCACCGTAGTGTAATGAACCATGTCCTCAAATATTACATTTTCACCGATTTCGAGTTCATGGTCAAACCGCCATGCCGACATAAAATCACCAGAAAGGCAACTGTTTCCGCCCAAACGATACACATATTTATTATATGCGACATCGCCTTCAATTGTTTCTGCGCCCCTCACATCAGGCTTGTAAGGCATTTCCAGACAGTCGGGCATGTGGCAAGTGAAGCTCACATTAAGTATTGCCGTGCGTATGCCGTGATTTTCCACCACATCCACAACCTGCGACACAAGCGGACCGGTCTGCCATGCAAATGCGCTGCCCGGCTCCATTATCACTTTGAGCCACGGGTAACGTTCATGGAAAACATTAAGCGTGTCGATCAGCAACTGTATGTCGTATCCCTTACGGGTCATCAGGTGTCCGCCACCGAAGTTTATCCATTTCAACTGACTGAACCAGTTGGAAAACTTATCTTCAACATGTGCCAAAGTCCTGACAAAGACGTCTGCCCCACTCTCACAATGGCAATGGCAATGAAATCCCTCAATGTCCGAAGGCAGCTTCTGGGGCAGCAGTCCGGAAGTCACTCCGAAGCGCGTGCCCTTTGCGCACGGATTGTACAGGCTGGTCTCTATCTCTGAGTATTCGGGGTTTATGCGTAGCCCGATGCTTATATTCTTGTCGTGCTTCCTTACCCTGTTATGGAACCGGCCGTACTGTGGCAGCGAATTGAATGTAAGATGGCTTGAACAGTCGGCTATCCCGTCAATCTCGTAGTCCGTGTAGGCCGGAGAAAACGTGTGCGCCTTATTCCCGAACTTATCTACGGCAAGTCGCGCCTCAGCCAACGAACTCGCCGTTGTTGAGTTGATGTATTCCCTAAAAATCGGAAAAGTCTTCCATAAAGCAAACGCCTTGAATGCCAGTATTATCTCAACGTCGGCCTTTTGCGCCACAGTTTTCATAAGTTGCAGATTATTTCTCAACGACTCCTCCTCCAACACATACATCGGACGGTGAAGTTCTTTATATGTAACGGTATCCACTCGCATCGTTAATATTCCTTTCGTTTGTTGCGCCCCACAAGGTGTCACGCACGCTTACTCGTATTCGTAATAAAACCAATAGGTGTTGCCGTAGGTGCCGCGCACCATATTCTTCCTTTCCCTTGCATTCTCATAAGAGGCTCCCAGTTTTTGGAAATCCTGGAAGTCAGCCTCCATCACATTGTTGTCATACACCACTTTGGGCACAGAATTCAGATGCATGTAAAGCAGTAAAGCCTCCTTGTAATGTTTGGGCAAATTTTTGTCAATTGCGTAATGCTTTCCGAGGTTATCCACAAAGGCATTCAAATCCTTGTCAAGCAGACAGGCGCAAAGAAGATAGTCGGCAGAAGCCTTGTTGAGCATATTGTGCCGACGAAGGAAATCAAGGTATTTCCGCGCTGCCATCCTTTGCACGAACCATGCTCCAAGATAGCGATACATACGGTTCTCGGGCAGCAATTCCAACCTGACCTCATGCCCGTCAGGCAACAAGGCCGCCGACCTTCCTGCCAGTCTATACTCAAACAGCCGTTCACCTAAAGCATTCTGCTTCGACAGGGCGTACGCCACAAGCATCGTCATGCACGAATCGGAACGGTCATAACGCTTCGCCACGCCCAACGCCCCATTGTAATCACGATGTGAGATGCACTGCTCCATACGGATGCGTGAATGGTATGTCCTGTCGCCATTCCCTGACAGACAGACAAAGAGCATCAGCAACGCCATGACGCCAAGGTTCATCCACAGACTGCGCAGAGGCGAGCCAATACGTTTCGCCATATACTCGGGAAAATGGGTGGCATGGCTTACCCATACCAGAACGGTATAGAGCGCAAGCAACAACGGCACTGCAACAATCCATCCATGCGTAGTGTAAGCACCGCTACCTGTAAAATGCAGACCCGTAAGGAGCGTGAGCAGCAGGGCCGACGGCACAAACGTGAGCGAAACGGCAAGGTGTGCCTTACGACCAAGGCGTGCCACGCCCGACTGCAACAGCATCAACACCACCGTTATCACAACAGCACCTATAAGGGCATCATAATGTGTTTGCCCTTCCGAGAGCACATACTGCGTTACTGTCAGCAGATTTGCCTGATATCCGTAAAGATAAACGAAGGCAAACAATGCAAACAGCAAAGCACATACAATACCAACAAGTCTGTCTGATCTTCCTGCAACCCGTCGTACCATGGCTTAGTTCTTCTTTAACACCACTGCCGAACGTGCAGGAACATACATTTTCAGCCACTCCTTGTGGGCATCCACATACATGGGATCATAGTTGGTGAAATGCGTCACTGTGTCGTCAGCAAGTCCATTGCCACCAAATGCTGTGGCATCGGTATTCAACACCACATCGTAGGATCCCGTGGGCACGAGAAAGCCATAATCGGTGAACGACCGTGTGGGGTTGAAGTTGAAGATGAAAATCAGGTCGCCACGCATATAAGCGAGCACCTGGTCGCCGTCATCGTGCCAGATCTCCACCACAGGCAGTTTCTGGATGGCTTTCTCCATTTTAAGCACTTCCAGCATTTCGCGGTCGAAGTCGCCGAGGAACTTGTAGTCGAGTTCGGGGTTATCCACCAAATTCCACTGACGGCGTGCATACTTATAGCTCCACCCGTTGCCCTCGCGCGGAAAGTCAATCCATTCCGGGTGTCCGAATTCGTTGCCCATAAAGTTGAGATATCCGCCATTGATTGTCGATGCGGTGACAAGCCTTATCATCTTGTGCAAAGCTATCCCGCGGTTCACCCTATCGTTCTCGTCGCCACGCTTGAAATGCCAGTACATATCGGCGTCAATAAGGCGGAAGATTATAGTCTTGTCGCCCACGAGAGCCTGGTCGTGGCTTTCGCAATAGCTTATGGTGTGTTCGTCGGTCCGGCGGTTTGTCACCTCCCAGAAGACTGAGCTTGGCTTCCACGCCTCGTCGGGCAGTTCCTTTATGGTCTTAATCCAATAATCAGGTATGTTCATCGCCATGCGATAGTCGAAGCCATATCCCCCTTCCTCAAACTTGGCTGCAAGCCCGGGCATTCCGCTCACCTCTTCGGCTATGGTTATGGCGTTTGCGTTCACCTCGTGTATGAGTCTGTTGGCAAGAGTGAGGTAACAAATGGCGTTATCGTCCTGATGTCCGTTGAAATAGTCGCCGTAGTTGCAGAACGCCTCACCCAATCCGTGACTGTAATAAAGCATCGAAGTCACACCGTCGAAACGAAATCCGTCGAAATGGAACTCCTCTAGCCAGTACTTGCAGTTGGAGAGGAGGAAGTGCAGCACCTCGTCTTTTCCATAGTCGAAGCACAGACTGTCCCATGCCGGATGCTCACGGCGGTCGCCGGGATAGAAATATTGGTTGGGGTCGCCAGCCAAATTTCCCAAGCCTTCCACCTCGTTCTTCACGGCATGGCTGTGCACGATGTCCATTATCACTGCTATGCCTTCCTGATGTGCGGCATCAATGAGCTGCTTCAGATCCTCGGGAGTGCCGAACCGGCTTGACGCTGCAAAGAAGCTGCTGACATGATAACCGAATGAGCCATAATAAGGATGCTCCTGTATTGCCATTATCTGTATGCAGTTGTAGCCGTCGGCCTTCACCCTCGGCAGTACATTCTCGCGAAATTCGGAATATGTGCCCACTTTCTCGGCATCCTGCGCCATGCCTATGTGGCATTCGTAGATGAGCAGCGGCGAACGGTCGGGTTTGAAAGTCTTGCGTTTCCACTGGTACGGCTCCGGATTCCAAACCTGTGCCGAGAATATCTTTGTTTCTCCGTCCTGCACCACGCGTCGGCTCCATGCAGGAATGCGCTCACCGGCTCCGCCATCCCAATACACATGCATTTTGTACAGGTCGCCGTGCTTTACGGCCTTTTCGCTGAGTTTCAGTTCCCAGTTACCTGCCCCGTCGATGCGCTTTGCCTTGTAGCGGTCGGACTCCTGCCAGTTGTTGAAGTCGCCCACAAGATAGAGTGCGGTGGCGTTGGGAGCCCACTCTCTAAACACCCAGCCACGCGACAATTTATGCAGTCCGTAATACTTATGACCGTTGGCAAAGTCGGCAAGTCTTTTCTTCCCGTTATCCGTAAGGGCGTTTATTTTCCACAACGCATGTTCATGCCGCCCGCATATCGCATCCTCAAAAGGTTGCAAATAACCGTCATTACGCACCAAGCCTATATGCCTGGCGGATGTCTTGCATCTCTTCACTTCTTTTTTTGTTTTTGTTGCCATATTTGAGTGTTGTTGAGAATTGTCTTTTATTGAAGTTCGCCTGTCTGCAACAAGAGTTTTCAGAAAACGAAAATCCCTTAACTTGCGACCGGCGGTAAAGCAATGCCATGTTTCCTTGCCAGAAAAAGCGGGAAGTTTTTAAAGTGATAAGAACCAATTTAATTACAATATGCAAGAACGGCATGCCGTTTCACTTGTCCTCGAAACGCTTGCCACGCTCATAATGTCCGCGCTTCACAACCTGTCCGTTGCGGTCTTTCTCCACGAACTTACCGTCACGGCGGCCATCAACGTATGTGCCTTCAAAGCGCTTGCCGTCTTTCGTCTCTTCAATGGCAGCGCCGTTGCGCTTGCCGTTCTTGTATATGCCTTTAAACCTGCTGCCGTCGGCAAAGTGTATTATCACCTCACCATCGATCTTCCCCTGACGGAAATTGCCTTCGTAGGTATCGCCGCCTTTCTTCACGAGCTTTCCGTGACCGTGCTGAAGGTCGGCTTTCCACTGTCCGGTATAAGTGTCACCATTCTTCCATACAAACGTGCCCTGACCGTCCTTGTCGCCCTCCTTGAAATGGCCGGTGTATTTGTCACCGGTGCGGTATTTGAAGATTCCCTCGCCGGTGCGTTCGCCCTGGACATAATCGCCTTCATAAACATCACCGTTCTGGAACTTGTATATGCCTTTGCCGTTCTGTATATCATTGAGCCATTCGCCCACATACACATCACCGTCGGCATAGCGGTTGGTGCCACGACCCGAACGCTGGTTGTTGAGCCACATACCGTCGTAGGTCGTTCCGTCGCCCCAGTCGAAGAAGCCCTTGCCGCTTTTCTGGTCGTTCACCCAGTTGCCGTCGTAATAAGCGCCATTGACAAAGGTGTATTTTCCGCGTCCCTGACGCTTGTCCTTCTGCCACATGCCGTCATATTTGTCGCCATTGTAATAGTACATCACGCCATGACCGTGCTGATAGTCGCGGAACCACAACCCTACATATTTATTATTGTTCATAAAATAGAACGTGCCGTTGCCGTGCTGCTGGTCCTGAAACCACTCACCTTCGTATTTCTCGCCGTCAGAGAACGAATAGGCACCCTGTCCCTGACGCTTGCCTTTCACATAGTTGCCTTCGTAGGTATCGCCGTTCTTGAATTGCGTAATGCCTTTCCCGTGTGGCTTTCCCGCCTGCATTTCGCCTTTATATTGCCCCCCGTCATGCGTGGTGCACGACCCAAGCGTGAGCTTCTGCCCCTGCACGACAACAGACATGAATAACGAGAACAATGAAAATAATATGTATTTCTTCACGCTATATTGCTTTTGTAACTAAACCATGCCAAAATTATGAAATTTAGACGATATTACAAAATGAATTTAGTTTTTTTAGAAAACCGCAAAACTCTTTCCATACAAGCCAACTGTCAGAGCGCACTTGCCCTTTCTTTCTCAGGCAAATGCTCCGGACACTGCATTCGCTCAGTTCACCGTTATGTGGAAACAACCTTGCTTCACCTCGTATTTTACAAGGCATCGGTTTTGCATGCGCATATCGTTGAGCACTTCGCTGAGTACCCATTTCAGGGTGTCATTGCGTACTTTGCGACGCTCCGGACCCTCGGGCGCTTCCACTGTTTTGTAGCGGTTGTAGCAAATGTCGAAGGTGGTGCCGTAGAGGTGGCAGCTGTTCTCGGTGGCATTACTGTTGTGCCCGCGGAGCCTGGCTATGTCGGCCTTGCTGCGAAGCACTGAGGTGACGATGATTTTATGCAGCGGTATCTGCTTTACCTGCAAGCTGTCGAAAAAGTTGCGACCTATGTCCTGCAACAGCACGGCAGCCCGTGGCACAAGATAGGGAATGCTGTTGCGCAGTTTATCGACATGAAAGAACGGGTTGCTGCCGACATACACGAGTTCCGACTTGCGCTTCTCGGCATCGGCACGGTCGGCAACGGGCTTCACGCCATGACGGTTGGCAGCGGCAAGCTGCACATCATTCTGGTCAGGGAAGGCGTTGCCGAAATGCGGCACACTGTATATTCTGTTCTTTGTCTGGCTACCGTCAGCAGTGAAGAAACGGGACTTGACATTTGCGGATGTCCGCACAGTTACGGGCTTTATGCTGTCGGAGAGGCTCTCTGAACCCGTGTCGGCATTTTCTACCGCACCCGTTCCGCCGACACGACAGCGGTCATCGGCTATTGAGGGATAGGCACACCGCAGACACGCCAACGCTATTACTGCTATTCCGAAGCCTTGAAGATATCTTTTTCCTGTTATTCTCATTTTCGTCACAAAGTTCACCGCACGCCGCTTATGGCACGCAGGCAATCACTTTTACATTAAGCATAGACTCCGCATTAATAAAAAGCAAGCAGTCCGGCAAAATGCAGGTATCCAAATGCCTGCGACTGCCAGGCGCAACCACCCGTCGCAGAACAGCCCGAACCACGGAAAGCAAGTCCATGACATACGGCAAAGGTAAGCATAAAATCCCGAAAAAGCAGTTCCTTTCCCAAGTTTTTTGTCCGAAGCAAATTCCGACAGTTTGAAAACCGCCCTTACATATTGTCATTTTTCCCCTTTGCCATACTTAATTTTTCATAAAACATTTTCTCAAATCAGGGAAAAATGTGTAAGTTTGCAGAAAAATGAAACCATGATTTACGTAGCCTTACCTACTAACCTAAACCGACGGCTTACTTTCTATTTGGCAATGGAAGAATATGTGGCACGGCACCTTGACGGCAAGGGCTATTTCTTCATGTGGCAGGTGGCACCGACTGTCATCTTCGGCAGAAACCAGCTCATTGAGAACGAAGTGAACATGGACTATTGTCGAGAGCACGGCATCAACACGTTCCGGCGCAAAAGCGGCGGAGGTTGTGTGTATGCCGACATGGACAACATCATGTTCTCGTACATCACCGAAGAGGGCAACGTGAGCCTCACGTTCAGCAGATATATAAATATGGTGGCAGGCATGCTGCAAAAGCTTGGAGTGAATGCCGTGGCAAGTGGGCGCAACGATATAATGATTGACGGGCGCAAGGTGTCAGGCAACGCATTCTACCATCTGCCCAACAGAAGCATCGTGCACGGCACCATGCTTTACGACACTAATATGCAGAACATGGTGGGAAGCATCACGCCTGCCGACGAAAAGCTCGTGAGCAAAGGAATAGACAGTGTCAGACAACACATCACGCTGCTTAAAGACCACATAAATCTGTCGCTCAACGGGTTCAAGGCTTTCGTAAAGGAAAGTCTTTGCGACGGGAGCATCTGCCTCAACCGGCAGGACATCGAGGGTGTGGAAGAGATAGAAAAGGAATACCTCTCGCCCGACTTCATCTACGGCAACAACCCAGGTTACAACATCACCCGGAAGGTACGCATAGAAGGCGTAGGCGACATGGAGGTGCGCATGGAACTGAAAAACGGCATCATCAGGCAGTTGGACATCAAGGGCGACTACTTCCTTTTGGGCGACATAGGAGAACAGATAATAAAGCCCCTCATAGGAACAAGACTTGAACACGATGCCATCGGCCATGCATTGCCCGACGACACGGAACGGGTAATAATGCATCTGGAAAGGGATGTTTTCATAAACCTGCTGTGCGGCGACTGACACAGAGTGTCACAGATTTGCATAAAAATACTACTAACAAAAAATCAATAAAAACAGTCTAAAAAAATCTATTATGGAAGAGAAAAAGACATGCTTATACGACAAGCATGTGGAGTTGGGCGCACAGATGCAGCCTTTTGGTGGATTCATAATGCCCATTCAATACTCGTCTATCATTGACGAGCACAACGCCGTGAGGCAGCATTGCGGCGTGTTCGACGTGTCGCACATGGGCGAAGTGACCGTAAAAGGTCCTGATGCCGAGCGTTATGTCAATCATATTTTCACCAACGACATTAGCGGAGCATCCGTCGGCAAGGTCTTCTACGGCATGATGCTCTATCCCGATGGAGGCACCGTGGACGATCTCTTGGTTTACAAGATGGGAGAAAACGCATTTTTTCTTGTCATCAACGCCGCCAACATTGACAAGGACGTGGAATGGATGAAGAGCCACCTCGAAGGCTACAATGTGGAGTTTGCCAACCGTTCCGAATATTACGGACAGCTTGCCGTGCAAGGGCCGGAGGCCGAACAGGTGGTTGAGGAGGTGCTCGGCATAGGATGTAAAGAGTTGGTGTTCTACACGACAAAGGCCATCAACAGCGGCAATGAGGAAATAATCGTGAGCCGCACAGGCTACACCGGCGAGGACGGATTTGAGATTTATGCCTCACACGAGTTAATACGCACACAGTGGGATAAGCTCATGGCATCGGGACGCTGCAAGCCCTGCGGACTGGGATGCCGTGACACGCTGCGTTTCGAGGTGGGTCTGCCACTCTATGGCGACGAGCTTTCAAGCGAGATATCGCCCGTCATGGCAGGACTCGGCATGTTCTGCAAACTCGACAAACCGGAATTCATAGGCAAGGAAGCACTTGCCAGGCAGAAAGCTGACGGTGTGGCAAAGAAAATTGTAGGCATAGAACTCGAAGAAAAGGCCATCCCCCGCCACGGCTACAATGTGCTACACGAAGGTGCAGTGATTGGCGAAGTGACGACAGGCTACCACACCATATCTTCGGACAAGAGCGTATGCATGGCTCTTGTAGATGCAAGATTCTCGAAACTTGACACGCCACTTGAAGTGCAGATACGCAAAAAGACATTCAAGGGCAAAGTGGTGAAAAAGCGTTTCTACGACAAGCACTACAAGAAATAAGGACACTCCATTAAGAAGAGGAGCCCAAGCTGCACAAGTTTTTCTGCTTGCGGGCTTAAACAAAGATATTAAAACAAATATTAACAAGCAATTATAATTATTATGGCAAAAGTTATTGAAGGACTCTACTACTCTGAGTCACACGAATATGTAAAGGTTGAAGGCGAGTATGGTTATATCGGTATCACCGATTATGCCCAGAACGCACTCGGAAACGTGGTATATGTCGATATGCCCGAGGTGGACGATGAAGTGGAAGCGAACTCCGATTTCGGTGCAGTGGAAAGCGTAAAGGCTGCAAGCGACCTCATTGCGCCCGTGTCAGGAACAGTAATTGAGGTGAATGAAGCACTCAACGACTCTCCCGAACTCATCAACACCGACGCTTTCGAAAACTGGATTATAAAGGTGAAACTGTCCGACACGGCAGAGCTCGAGGCACTCATGGACGCCGCTGCATACGAGAAGTTCTGCGCCGAATAAACAACAAACAGTTCAATCTATGGCATTCAAATATTTTCCACACACCGGGGAAGATTTAAAGGAAATGCTGCAACGGGTGGGAGCAAATTCGCTTGACGACCTGTACAACGACATTCCGCAGTGCATCCGCTTCCAAGGTGAATACGATTTGCCGCAACAGCGTAGCGAATCGGAAATCCGCCGGCTATTCGAAAGCCTTGGCGATGCCAATCGCAAACTTACCGTCTTTGCAGGAGCGGGCTGCTACGATCATTACACTCCCGCCATCGTGCCCAACATAATATCACGTTCCGAGTTCCTCACGAGCTACACTCCCTACCAGGCGGAGATTTCGCAAGGAACACTGCACTACATTTTCGAATACCAAAGCATGATGGCAGAACTAACGGAAATGGATGTGTCCAACGCATCGATGTACGACGGCAGCACCGCAACGGCAGAGGCCGCACTTATGGCAATAGCCTCAGTGAAAAAGACAGACACTGTGCTTGTGTCGGCAACCATCGACCCGAAAGTGCTGAAAGTGGTGAGAACCTATGCCCATTTCCATGGCATCAACATCGAGACAATAGATGCTGTCGAGGGATGCACTGACAAGAACGCAATGGAGACACGCCTCGCCAAGGGCGGAGTGGCAGGTGTCATCGTGCAGCAGCCCAACTATTACGGTATCATAGAAGACTACGACGGATTTGCAGATGCCTGCCATTCCAACAAAGCGCTGCTCATAATGAACTCCGTCGCCGCCGACCTTGCACTGTTGAAGACTCCCGGCGAACTGGGAGCCGACATGGCAGTGGGCGACGGACAGTCGCTCGGCATCCCGATGAGCTTCGGTGGCCCGTCAGTGGGCTATATGTGCGTGACTGAAAAACTCATGCGCAAGATGCCAGGACGCATCGTCGGCAAGACCGTTGATAACCGCGGACAACGAGTGTTTGTGCTCACCCTTCAGGCAAGAGAACAGCACATACGCCGCCAGAAGGCCACATCAAACATCTGCTCAAACGAGAGCTTGATGGCACTTTTCGTGACCATTTACATGGCGGTTATGGGCAAAGAGGGAGTGAAAGAGGCAGCGCAGATGTCGTATGACGGCGCACATTACCTTTGCGACAAGCTTCTTGAAACAGGACTCTTCACTCTCGCATTCAACCGCCCGTTCTTCAATGAGGTGTGCCTGAGGTATTCCGGCAATGTCGATGCTCTTCAACAGCGGTTCATAGACAACGGAATTCTGGGCGGAGTGAAAATCGGCGACGACTGCATAATGTTTGCCGTGACCGAGAAACGCACAAAAGAGGAGATCGACCTGCTTGTAAACTTGACAAAGGAGGACACATTATGAATAACGAACTATACGGAAACCTGATATTTGAATTGTCGCATAAGGGAAGATGCGCATATTCACTTCCGGAAAATGAGTTTGGACATCACGAGCTTCCTGCCTCCATGCGTCGGGCAGAGGATGCCGCACTGCCGGAATGTGACGAACTGACCGTGGTGCGCCATTATACCAACCTGAGCGCGAACAACTTCGGAGTGAACAACGGTTTCTACCCGTTGGGAAGCTGTACCATGAAGTACAACCCCATAATCAACGAGGAAGTTGCCGCCATACCACAGTTCGCAAGTCTGCATCCATTGCAGCCTGCCGCCACATGCCAAGGTGCGTTGACGGCATACTACGACATGCAACACTCTCTCGCAGCCATTACCGGACTCGAAGAGTTTACGCTCAATCCCTTTGCGGGTGCTCACGGCGAACTGACAGGGCTCATGATCATCCGCGCTTATCACCAGAAACGTGGTGACAACAAGCGCGTAAAGGTAATCGTCCCCGACTCCGCCCATGGCACAAACCCTGCTTCTGCTGCCGTATGCGGGCTCGAAGTGGTGGAGGTGAAGAGTACGCCCGAAGGGATAGTCGATGTAGAAGACCTGCGCACTTTGCTCAACGATGAAGTGGCTGCCATGATGATGACCAACCCGAACACACTCGGACTGTTTGAAAGCAAGATTCCGGAGATAGCCGAACTCGTGCACGGATGCGGCGGACTGATGTATTATGACGGCGCAAACCTGAACCCGATGCTCGGGGTATGCCGCCCGGGCGACATGGGGTTTGATGTCATGCACATCAACCTTCACAAGACATTCTCCACCCCACATGGCGGAGGCGGTCCCGGTTCCGGCCCTGTCGGCGTGAGAAAAGGCCTTGAAGAATTCCTGCCATGCCCTCGGGTTGTAAAGGAAGGCAATACATATAACGTGGCAACCGACTCTTCTGATATATGCGTCGGAGAGTTCCTTGGCAACTATGCCGTCATGCTTCGCGCCTACACCTACATCCTTACACTCGGCAAGGAGAACATCAAGATGGTGGGGCCGCTCGCCACTCTCAACGCAAACTACATAAAGGAATCGCTGAAAGACGACTACGAACTGCCGATAAACTGTGTCTGCAAGCATGAATTTGTGTTCGACGGACTGCGCGACAAGAGCACCGGCGTGACCACAATGGATGTTGCCAAGCGGTTGCTCGACTACGGATATCATGCTCCCACAATCTACTTCCCGCTGCTTTTCCACGAAGCAATGATGATAGAGCCGACGGAAAACGAAAGCAAGGAGACCATCGACGAGTTCATAGCCGTACTGCACAAAATCGCAGAAGAGGCCAAGAACGAGCCCGAAACGGTAAAGTCGGCACCCCACCGCACGCCTACCGGCCGTGTGGATGATGTGTTGGCAGCAAAGCATCCGATACTGACTTACAGGCAACTCGTTGCCGACAACGGCTGATTGTTGCCGATATATGAAATTGAAGCAATGGACAATACAGATGTTATAATAATTGGCAGCGGTCCCGGTGGATACCAGACCGCTTGCCACGCTGCCAAGAACGGATTGCAGACTCTCATAGTCGAAGCCGATGAAATGGGCGGGACATGTCTCAACCGTGGCTGTATTCCCACAAAGACATTATGCCGCAACGCCGAAGTGATGGACACTCTGCGCCATGCCGAAGCCTTCGGTATGAACGTGCAAACCACTGTTGGCATTGACTACGGAAAAGTGATTGAACGCAAGGACGAGGTCGTCAGACAGTTGCGGAGCGGCATTGACACGCTGATGAAGCAGCCCGGCATACAGTTCCTGCACGGCAGGGCACACTTCAAGGATGCCCACACCATTGTAGTGAACGGTGAGGAATACACCGCCAAAAACATAATCATCGCCACTGGCTCACTCCCCAAATGTCCGCCAATAGAAGGAACTGACCTTGAAGGAGTGCTCACATCAACCGAATTGCTTGATCTCCGCACTCTGCCCAAGCGGTTGTGCATCATCGGGGCTGGCGTTATAGGCATGGAGTTCGCATCCATCTTCAACAGTTTCGGAACGGAAGTTACCGTCGTTGAGTTCCTCAAGGAGGCTCTGCCCGTGCTTGACAGCGACATTGCCAAGCGTCTCCGACAGACCATCGGCAAGCGCGGTGTGGAGTTCAACATGCAGTCTGCGGTGAAAAACATAACCGAAACGAAAGACGAAAACGGCAAGAGACAACTCACGGTTACCTTTGACAAAAAGGGGAAAGAGACGCAGACCGATGCCGACACTGTGCTGATTGCCACAGGAAGAAAGCCTAACACCGACGGACTTGAAACAGAAAATGCCGGCATTGAAGTCGGCAGACAGGGTATTTGCGTTGATGAGCATTTCCGGACAAGCGTCGAAGGGATATATGCCATAGGCGATGTCAATGGCAAGTGCATGCTTGCCCACGCTGCAACATTCCAAGGACAGCATGTGATAAACCACATCCTTGGCAAAGCAGACAACATCCGTTTCGACATAATGCCATCGGCAGTATTCACCTATCCGGAAGCCGCCAGTGTGGGATTGAGCGAAGATTCATGCAAAGCCAACGGCCTGGAATATTCGTGCCACAAGAATTTCTACCGCTCAAACGGCAAGGCCTTGGCAATGAATGAGACCGACGGAATGCTGAAACTTATGACCGGAGCCGACGGAAAGATACTTGGTTGCCACGCATTCGGAGCACACTCGTCTGACATGGTGCAGGAAGTGGCAGCATTAATGAACTCCGACGCAACCATAAACAGCCTTGCCGACATCGTACACATACACCCTACCCTCGCAGAAATACTGCATGAAGCATCAATGTAAGGCTGTGACAGGGCTACAGGACAGGCGATACTGAAACGCCTGTTTTTATAGTTTTCCACTGAACGGTTTGGAGCTCACTCCAAGTTCATGCGGCGATTGCACAATGCCGCACCAATGGCCGTACAGAATTCGGAATAGCGCGGAATGTGGAACTTCACCCCGTAAAGGTTCGCCGTAGCATGAAACACCTCGCGGCACTGTGGCAACAACGTGAGATTGCCAATCATTACAAAATCCTTTATACCGCTTCGCAAAGAAGAAAGTATCGATGCGCTGCATATAGATTGAAGCACCATCCATATAAGTCCGAGCGCAATGTCTTCGCGTGAAGCGTTGCTCTTGGCATTACCGAAAAGCGAAGCTATTGCATCCATGGGCAAACCGGGCAGCGGACTGGCACTGATGTCGCTTATCAGCACATTTATGCTTGATGTGTCGCCACTTTCGGCAAGAGCCGCCACCTGCTTTATATCATCGGTTTTGAGCAGCAACCGTGACAGTCCTTGAAGTGTTCCACCGCCTATTCCTATTCCGCCTATATGTTCAATTTTGTCGCCGTCGCACTGTACGATGGATGTTCCCGTACCCAGGCTCACCACAATCATACTGTCGAAATTGGTTTCATAACGCGCCCCAAGGCCATCGGCTATAAACTCCTCCGCCTTATCGGTAGGCCGCCCATATACAGGTTCGTTGATGTAAGCGCTGCCAACACCGGTGAGCATAACCTTTTCCACATTCTCAAGCAGGATGTGGTTGTCGTGCAGATACTTTCCGAATGCTCCGTACAGGGATGTCACGGGGTCGGTTGCCCTGATGCGTATGGGTGAAAGCACCTTGCCTTTCTCGTCGATGCCGACAATCTTCGTGGTGCTGATGCCCACATCTATGCCTATCACAATTCCCATTTGCAATAAATATGTTTTAGAAATTTTCTGCAAAGTTACATCATCATATCTTAACGGCAAAGGAAGCCCGCACGTTTTCTGTATTCTTCTTTCGTAAGACCTGACACTTTCTCTTTTCGTTCAGAACAGCGACAGTTGCCCGTCAGGCTTCCGCCGAGAAATGTCTTCATGCGAACCCTCAGCTTCAAAAGTCGCCTCAGGAAGAAGGGTCGGGACAGAATTTATCATTTCCAAAAACTTCTCCTCATCAATTATCTCCACACCCAGTTTCTCCGCCTTTTGCAGTTTTGAAGGTCCCATGTTGTCGCCAGCAAGTACAAACGAAGTCTTGCCGCTTATAGAACCCACGTTCTTGCCCCCATTCCGTTCTATTATGGCTTTGTATTCGTCACGACTATAATGCTTGAACACACCGCTTATGACAATACTCTTTCCCGAAAGCACATCCGAGCCGTCCGCATTCGCAATCTTGCAGACGCTCATCTGCAAGCCGTAGGCACGCAGACGCTCCACGATTCTGCGGTTGTCGTCGTTGCGGAAATAATCCATTATGCTGTTGGCAATGACCTTTCCCACCCCTTCTATATCAAGGAGCTGATCCAAGGAGGCAGCCATAAGCGAGTCGATGTCGCCGAAATGGCGTGCTATGAGACGTGCCGACGTCTCGCCCACGAAACGTATTCCGAGAGCGAACAGCACACGCTCAAACGGCACCTCGCGGCTGTCGGCAATGGCTTTCACCACCTTCTGTGCCGAGCGCAACTTGTTGCCGCCGGAGTCGATGTCTTCAACACGTATGTCATACAGGTCGGCAATGTTCCTTATAAGTCCCCGGCGGTAATATTCGTCCACGGTTTCAGGCCCGAGCGAATCGATATTCATGGCCTTGCGCGCAATGAAATGCTCTATGCGCCCCTTTATCTGCGGCGGACATCCGGTGTCGTTGGGACAATAATGGGCTGCCTCGCCCTCGTAGCGCACCAGTTCGGCACCACATTCCGGGCAATGCGTTATGAAATGCACGGGGTGCGCACCGGCAGGACGCTTTTCTGTCGCCACACCGACAATCTTCGGTATTATCTCGCCGCCCTTTTCCACATAGACGAAATCGCCTATGTGCAGGTCGAAACTCTTTATGAAGTCCTCATTGTTGAGCGTGGCCCTCTTCACCGAAGTGCCTGCCAGCTGCACGGGGTCCATGTTCGCCACAGGCGTGACGGCACCAGTACGCCCCACTTGGTAAGTCACCTCCTTGAGACGCGTGCATGCCCGTTCGGCCTGGAACTTGTAGGCAATCGCCCATCGCGGACTCTTCGCCGTGTAGCCCAGAGCGCGCTGTTGGCGCATGGAGTTCACTTTAAGCACTATGCCGTCGGTGGCAACGGGAAGCAGCTTGCGCTGCGTGTCCCAATAGTTTATGTATCCGAGGATTTCCTGAAGGGTATTCACCTTCTTCATTCCCTCACTTATTTTAAATCCCCACCGGGCCGCTGCCTGCAAGTTTTCGTAGTGCCCGTCGGACGGGAGCTGCTCGCCAAGCAGGTAATACAGGTAGCTGTCGAGATGGCGGCTCGCCACAAGGCGTGAGTTCTGGCTCTTCAATGTGCCGCTCGCTGCATTGCGCGGATTGGCGAACAGCGGCTCTTCGGCAGCCTCACGCTCGGCATTCAGCTTCTCGAACACTTTCCACGGCATGAGAATCTCACCCCTTATTTCAAACTCCTTAGGGTAGCCTTCACCTTTCAGCACAAGCGGAATGCAGCGTATGGTCTTGACATTGGCTGTCACATCGTCGCCATGCACGCCGTCGCCACGCGTAACGCCGCGCACAAGTCTGCCGTCAATGTATGTGAGCGAGATGGACAACCCGTCGTATTTCATTTCACAACACACCTCGAAAGGCTCACCCCCAAGTCCGCGGCTCACGCTGTCGTACCATGCTGCCACATCCTGCCCGTTGTAGGTGTTGGCAAGAGAGAGCATGGGATACTTGTGCGCCACCTGTGTAAACTCCTGGTTCAGGTCGCTGCCCACGCGCTGTGTCGGCGAGTTGGCGTCATACATCTCAGGATGGCGGGCTTCAAGTCGCTGCAACTCATGCATGAGAAAGTCGAACTCCTGGTCGGAGATTTCCGGTCGGTTGAGCACATAATACTTATGGTTGTGCTCATGCAACTGTCGGCGCAGTGATATGATACGTTCTTTTTCGTCCATTGCTTCGTTTTTTACCTAAGTGTTCATCTGTATGGAATTTCTGACGGTACGGGCTAAGCCTGTACCGAAGCTGCATCCAGGTAGGCAGCACACATGTCGGCGCAACGCTCGCCATCGACACCTGCCGAGACTATTCCGCCGGCATACCCCGCTCCCTCACCGCACGGGAACAGACCGCGGAGGGCGACATGCTGCAAGGTTGTGATGTCGCGCAGTATTCTCACCGGCGATGAGGTGCGTGTCTCTGTGGCGACAAGTACGGCCTCGTTGGTAAGAAAGCCGTGGCTCATCTTGCCGAACCTGCGGAAGCCTTCCTGCAAACGTTTGCCCACCGACGGCGGCAACCAGAAATGCAGGGGCGACGAAATGAGTCCGGGCGCATAGCTGCTCTTGGGCAAATCGTAGCTCAGGCGGCTGTTCACAAAGTCAGCCATGCGCTGTGCGGGAGCAGTCTGCTTCATATTGCCATGCTGCCAGCATGAGCGTTCGAGTTGCTGCTGAAAGTGCATCACGCGCAAGGGATCGTCGCTGTCACCCCCGACATCCTCGGGACGCGTCTCCACCACCATTCCGCTGTTCGACCACTGTGTGCCGCGGTTACTCGGACTCATGCCGTTCACCACGATCTGCTCCTTGCCTGTGGCGGCAGGAATGACGAAGCCGCCGGGGCACATGCAGAACGAATAGACACCACGCCCATCCACCTGTGTTACAAAGCTGTACTCGGCAGCCGGCAGATACTTGCCCCGCCCGTCCTTGCTGTGATACTGTATGCTGTCGATAAGCTGTGCGGGATGCTCCAGACGCACGCCCACGGCAATGCCTTTTGCCTCTATTTCTATTTTCGCTTTGGCAAGGTAGCGATAGACATCGCGCGCCGAATGCCCCGTAGCGAGGATTACAGGGCCGCGGAAAGTGAGCTCTTCACCGTTGGCAACGCCCACCGCCTCGACACCTACAACAGTGCCCGAACTGACGAGGAGGCGTGTCATCTTGGTCTGGAAATGCACCTCGCCGCCACATTTTATAATGGTGTTGCGCATGTTCTCAATCACCTTCGGCAACTTGTCGGTGCCTATATGCGGATGGGCATCGGCAAGAATGGCAGGCGATGCGCCATGCTGGCAGAACACATTAAGGATTTTATCTATGTTCCCGCGCTTCTTCGAGCGCGTATAGAGTTTTCCGTCAGAATAGGCTCCTGCCCCACCTTCGCCGAAGCAATAGTTGCTCTCGGCATCGACGGTCTGTGCCGTCGTGATGGCAGCCAGGTCTTTCTTGCGTTCG
This sequence comes from bacterium, assembly GCA_963599085.1. Classification (GTDB taxonomy): domain Bacteria; phylum Bacteroidota; class Bacteroidia; order Bacteroidales; family Bacteroidaceae; genus Prevotella. Next base: position 18,478 of record CAVBVK010000008.1, read on the forward strand.
CGCACATCCTTGCCGCGCTCCAAGACGACAGGGCGCAGGCCGAGTTCTATAAGACGCAGCGAGGCAAACAGTCCGCCGGGTCCCTCGCCAACCACTATCACGGTTGGCCTTCCGCTCACATCGCCGTACTCCGTACGCACATACTCCACGTCTTGCGGAAACTCGTTGATGTACAGCCGCACCTTGAGATTGACGAAGACGGTACGCTGTCGCGCGTCAATGCTGCGTTTGAGCACACGCACGGCATTGACGGTACTGATGTCAATACCCTCCTCGTCGGCGACATGACGGCGTATATTCTCCTCTGTTGATGCCACCACGGGCAGCACGCGGATTTGAAACTCCTTTACCATATATACAAACATTGTACAGGTAATGCAAAACTGCATTTCCCGACACAAAATTAAGCAAAAGGAAGCGAATAACCCGCACCGCAGTCAATAAAATTGCCGTGCCACAGGAAACCTCCTTCCACGGTATTGCCCCTTGCGCCAGCAAGAAAGCATCAGGCAGCGGTGATGGGATAAAATCAAATTGCTACAAAATTCGAGATTTTAAAGCACTTGTGCCATAAAACACGCGGCTTTAATATCACAAAAATTCGGAATACAAAGACAACACCCCGATTTCAAAAAGAAGCCTTGTTTGCACTCAAAAGAAGCCTTGTCTGCGATGTAAAGAAGGCTTCTTTTGAATGCAAATACAATGCTTTCATTTTGTCATTTGCCTTTGTTGGAAAATGGAGTGAATTACCTTCGTTTCCCGACCTCGACACACAGCCTTGCCATGTTTACACAATGGGGATGCAACGGCATTTTTACCCCCCCCGTTTATAATTTTTCCACGGAAAAGACATTGTTTTACGAACAAAATATGTAATTTTGCGGAGTGAATTCACACATTCAGAATACCGGCAACCATACTATTGGTTCAAATCATGTAAGTTTTAGGTAAAAAGAAAATGATTTCGCTTTTTAAGATAAAGACAAGAAAAGGTATAGCGGCCTTTTCCATGGCAATACTGTCAGGTCTGTGCCTTCCCGCTTCAGCACAGCGTATAGCCTTGAAGACCAACGCTCTGTATTGGGCGACAGCATCCCCCAACATCGGGCTCGAATTAAGGATAAACCGTCACATCACCTTCGATTTCGATGCAACCTACAACAACATCACAATAGGCAAGTACGACTCGCAAGTGAGAATGTTCACGCCCGAGATGCGCTACTGGTTCAGTGCACGCCCTCAGGCAGGACACTTTGTGGGGCTCACGGGAATTGCCGCCAACTACAGTCTGCTCATAAACAACCAAGCCCATGACGGCGACATATTCGGCAGTGGACTCACCTACGGTTACAGCTTCGTCCTGGGGAAACGATGGAGCCTTGAAATGGCAATAGGCGGCGGACTCGTCTATCGCCATGAACTGGAATACTGTCAGGACAGCGACTACCGACCGGAACGCGCCAACATAAGGAAATACCAGTTGTTCCCGCTGAAAGCAGGAATAAGTTTCGTATATATCATAAAATAATGGCAAACGCAAGCAAGGGCGACGCTATACGGCGACATTTCACAAACGTCCGGCACGATATCAAGAATCCGTACCAACCCAGATTCACGACAATGAATATTCAGGAAAACAAAGAAAACAAGGCCGTCACCATGCGACACGGCATCATGCACAGTGCACGACAGGTGTGTGCGACACTGATAATGACGATTGCAGGCTTTGTGACAACAGCAAACGCACAGGAAGTTATAAGAATAAGCGGAACAGTACTGTCGAAGGACAGCGACGAGCCACTCATGGGAGTGAATATCTCTGATGCCAACACCAAGCGCGCCCTTGCCTCGACAGACATCGACGGACGGTTCGCCTTCAACGTTTATTCCAACGCCACACTGCGGTTCAGCATGGTGGGTACCAAACCGAAGAACGTGAAACTTAAAAGCGGACAGACCAATATCACCGTGAAACTCGAGGAGGACGACATCGCGCTCAAGGAGATTGTGGTGCAGACAAAGCGCATCACCGACAAGATTCTTCCCGAAGCCACCGACATTGTGGTGAAAGGCAACTACTTGCATGTCTCGACACGAGTGAGGGTGCCACGCGAAATGTTCGCGCACAACACACGCCTTGTGGTACAGCCCGTGCTCAACAACGTGACACGCGGCAAGCTGACGCTGATGCGCCCCATGGTGTATGACGCACAGGAATACAACGAGACACAGGACCGCATGTACTTCTTCAACATGAACGACAGCGTGTGCGGCGACCCACTCGCAAAGTATGTGACGGTGAAAAGCGAGACGACACGCGAGAAAGGGCGCACCAACGACATCATCGGCTACAACGACTCCATCTACATGGAAAACGTAAAGGACGACTATTCTTGCGACGTGTACATGGCGATAGAGAACTACACACGCATACTCTACCGCGACACCACCATCATAGCGAAAGGCACGGTGAACCCATTGCGATGGCTCGACTATTCGTTCACGACAAAGGACATGACCGACCCGCGCTTCCTGCCCAAGCCGGAGAAGCAGCTGCGCAACTCAATGGGCGAGATAAACCTACGCTTCCCCATCGGCAAGGCAGAGTTTGACACCGCCGATCCGCAGAACGCCGGGGAGATAGAGAAACTGCGGCGGCAGATTGAAAGCATTGCCACTTCAGAAGGGGCATCAATACAGTCGCTCACACTTCAAGGCACTTCATCGCCAGACGGAAAATACGAAGTCAATCTGAGACTGGCAAAACGACGCATGAACTTTGCATCCAGCTACATACGCTCGCTCGTCCCCGAAAGCCTGCGCCAGTCCGTCAGCTTCAACAGCGACGCCAAAGTGGCTTCTTGGGATGAAGTGGCAACGCTGCTGCGCAATGACAGCCTTGACGCGGAAGCAAGCCAAGTGGAAAGCGCAACAAGACTCACCCGCAGCATGGACGGTCAAAGCCAGGCAATGCGCCGACTGCCGTTTTACAAAAACCTCCTCATGGGGAAATACCTGCCGCAACTGCGCCGTGTGGATTACGCCCTCAATTATTCCATCTACCGCGAACTCACGCGCGACGAAATCCTCGCCCTTTACAAGAAGGACTATAAACAGTTGTCGCGCTTTGAGTTCTACTCCCTGTATTCCACAGAGCCCGACAAGACCCTGCGTGAGCGGTACATGCGCGAGGCTCTTGAAGTGTATCCGTCATTTATGGCGGCAGCCAATGACCTTTCGGCAAGCATGACAAGCCGGGGAACATCCGACGAAACCCTGCTTGAAAAGTTTGTAGGCGAGAACGCGCCACGCGAGGTGAACTGCAACCAGGTGGTGGCTCTGCTCAATTCGGGACACTACGCAAAGGCCGATTCCGTGGCAGAGTTCATTGCAAAGGACAAGGACACGGAACTGCTGTTGGCTGTAAACAATGTTCTCAACGGACGCCTTGACGACTACCAGGCCGTAGCCGACCTCAGCCCGCAAAACGAATGCTGCCTGTTGCTGGCAATGAAGAAAAACGACGAAGCCATGAAAGTGGCGAAGCAACTGCCCGACAGTGAAGCTCTCAGCCACTACTTACGCGCCATCTGCCTCAACCGTCTCAACGATGTGGTGGGTGCCTATGAGGAGTTGAAGGAAGCATTCAGGCTCAACCCGCAGTTCGAACAGGTGGCACACATCGACGGCGACGTGAACAACCTGTTGCTTGACAAAGAAAAGGATAACAAATAGACAATGAATTAAAGAGCACACAAATGCACAATAGACTATATAAATATGTGAAAATTGCCTTGGCAATGGTTGTCATATCCCCCCACTCTGCCATGGCGCAAGTGGAAGGAAGCGCGCTCGACAAGATGCTCCAACGCCCAAGGGTAAGCAAGAAGTTCAAGAACAAGAGACTTTTCGACCGTTTCTTCATTGAGACAGGCGCAGGAGCCAACTTCATGGGAACGAGGACATGGTCGGATATTGGCATGAATGCGGAGATAGGCATGGGCGACTGGATTTCGCCTGAACACGGACTCCGCATCAACATGAACGGAGGCGAATGGCGCATCGACGGTGTGCATCCACGATACCTGAATGTGGCACTCGACTATTTGCTCAACATCACGGCTGTTGGAACGCCGGGCACCTACTACACGCCGCGTCAGTTCGAGGTGATAGGAGTGGCGGGAGTGGATTACGGATGGTCGCGCCACGAAGGAAGAAGGGAAAACGGCTTTGGGGTGCACATAGGACTGCGCGGACAACTTGCCTTGGCAAAGTATGCCTACGCTTACATAGAGCCGCGCTTCGGACTGATAGAGGACGAAGTGTCGCAGTGCAACAATGTGCACGGCTACCGTCCTTACGGCAACATATACCTGGGCTTTGGCTACCATCTGCCGGAGAACAGGCTTAAAGCCACTGGCAACGGAGAAAGGAGCTTTACCGACGGACTCTTCGTCAGTGTCCTGGGCGGCCCGGCACTTCTGGCCAACAGTGACATGTCGGCATGGAGTGAACGTTTTGGAGGACGGATGACGACAAGCTTCGGTAAATGGTTCGGCAACTATAACGCACTCCGCCTGTCGGCCAATGCTACAAGCATCTACCAGTACGACTCACGTAACAACATCAAGGCACTGGGACTGCAATTGGACTATATGACCAACCTCAACAACATCTTTGGAGGCGTAAACCCCGAAAGACGCTTTTGGGTGGATTTGGTTGCGGGCGTGAGCTGCAATGTCTCCTCCGACGACATCACAGGCCACCGCAATTCGTTCGGTTACGGCGGCGGTCTGCAAGCCAACCTGCGGCTGGCACGCGGTCTAACTCTTTCCATCGAGCCGCGGGTGGATGTTTACACCAAAAGATACGCGCCTGCCACCAGTTCGTTTGACGACCGCGACATAACGGGAGCCATACTTGCCGGCCTCACATACACCTACAACGACCGGCGAGCGGCCGACGTAACCGATGCCGACGACATACACCACAATACAGTGACATTCGTGGGCGGTGTGGCAAACCGCCTGCCAAACATGGGCGAAACACGGATGTATGCCCCGATAGGCCGCATCAGCTTCACCCGCTGGTACTCTCCGGCTTTCGCCTGGCGCGCAAATGTGCAAGGACTGTTCAGGGATTCGAAGGTAACAGGCTATAAATTCGCACAAGCCACGGCAGGTGCCGACTGGATGACAGACCTCACTGCACTCACATGCGGCTATGATGTGACGCGTGCCGTGTCATTCAAGACTATGGCAGGATTCAGTCTTGGACTCGACTATGCAGGCAACACCCAGCAGTCCACATACTTCTCTCCCAATGTACACATTGGCATGCAGATGGCAGTACGCCTCAACAACAGTCTGCACATAGTGGCAGAGCCGCAAGTGTCGTACGAAATGAGCTCCCGGCTGAGATACACTATCTGGAGACGCTTCATGCCCTCACTGGCTGTCGGAGTGGAATACAACATGAAACAAAGCGATAAAAAGGCAGAAGCCATGGACGCGCCTACAAAGAACAAATTCGTCTCCGCAGCGATAGGGACAGGACTATACACGGGCAACTACGGCATGATGAGCCTGATGCGCAACCGCCTTTCATTCGTCGGAGAAGTGGGTTACGGCCACTGGCTGAACGGGATCAGCGGCATTCACGCAAGCATCGGCAACGCGACTCTGCAACGCCTGCACTGCCATACAAACCATAACATCACCTCGCTAAGTGCCGGCTACATGATGAACATAAAGGCCGCCGCCACGGGCGAACCGACAGAAGGCGACCTCGTGCAAGTGACCAGCATCGCAGACCTTTCACTTGTCGGCAGCAAGATCGAGAACCGCGACCTGAAAGTCACCATAGGCGGCAAGCTGGCATTGCAGACCGGATTTCAGATAAGCAAGAGCATGGAGGTTTATGCCGAGCCGTCGGTTATGATTTACACAAAGGATGTGGAAACGGCGAAGGACTCCCCACATCCTTTGGAAGGCGAACTGAGACTGAGCATAGGTACAAAATACAATTTCTGAAAAAATCTGAAAAAACTTGACACGCACCACATAATGGGAAAATGTTGCTGACGGAAAAGTTTTTTTTCGTAAATTTGCCAACGCTTGAATTAACTTTATTCACCGACACGGTGCTGCGAGTCTTCAATTGCTTGCCGAAACAAAGATACCGGTTTTGAGACAAAGCCTCGTCCGTATAGAGGATTGGAGTCGAAGCCGACTTTGCGGCACGGCAAAGACAGCAGTGCTGAAACAAAACCGCCTCCCTTGTATGGAGGCCTTAACCACAGAACAAAAGAAATGAAAGTACTGAAATTTGGCGGAACCTCAGTTGGTTCCATTGAAAGCATCCTGAGCTTAAAGTCCATTGTAGAACAGGAAGCGGAGAAACAACCTGTGATTGTCGTTGTGAGTGCCCTCGGAGGCATCACGGACAAGTTGCTTTCCACAGCACAGCTGGCATTGCACGGCAACGAAGAATGGAAAGACGAGTTTCAAGGCATGGTGGAGCGTCACCACAAAATGATTGACGCAATCATCACAAACACAAAGAAACGCGAGGAACTGTTCAACAAGGTGGATGCGCTTTTCGAACAGTTGAGAAGCATTTACTTCGGCGTATTCCTCATACACGACCTCAGCAAAAAGACCCAGAATGCCATTGTAAGCTATGGCGAACGGCTCAGTTCGCATATCGTCGCCACTCTTGTGAAAGGCGCAAAATGGTTTGATGCGCGCGAATTCATAAAGACCACACGCAAGAGCAACAAGACACTGCTCGACAGCGAACTCACCAACCGTCTTGTCTGCAAGACTTTCAGCGACCTTCAACGTATTTCCCTTGTTCCAGGTTTCATCAGCCAGGACAGTGCAACAAACGAGATAACCAACCTCGGACGCGGAGGTAGCGACTACACGGCAGCGATAATAGCGGCGGCACTCAAAGCCGAAATCCTGGAAATATGGACAGATGTGGATGGCTTTATGACGGCCGACCCGCGCGTCATAAAATCGGCATACACCATCAACGAGCTCAGCTACATCGAAGCTATGGAATTGTGCAACTTCGGTGCAAAGGTGATTTACCCTCCGACAATATATCCCGTATGTGTGAAGAACATACCAATAAAGGTGAAAAACACATTCAACCCAGACGGGAAAGGGACCATAATAAAGGCAAAAATAGACAATGACAGCAAACCCATCAAGGGTATATCAAGCATCAACAACACCGCTGTCATCACCGTAACAGGACTGTCAATGGTGGGTGTGATTGGCGTTAACAGGCGCATCTTCACCGCATTGGCAGAGAACGGAATAAGCGTGTTCATGGTTTCGCAGACTTCCTCGGAGAACTCGACATCCATCGGCGTGCGCGACGAAGACGCCGCTGCTGCCGTGGAAGTGCTTGACGACGAGTTTGCCAAGGAGATAAAGACCGGCGCAATGTTCCCTATGCACGCAGAATGCGGACTCGCCACTATCGCCGTAGTGGGTGAAAACATGAAGCATACACCCGGCATTGCCGGCAAACTGTTCGGCACTCTCGGACGGAGCGGCATCAGCATCATCGCAAGTGCACAGGGAGCACCACAGACGAACATCTCGTTCATCATCAAAAGCCAGTTCCTGCGCAAGGCCCTTAACGTAATCCACGACTCATTCTTCCTTTCGGAATACAAAGTGCTCAACCTGTTTATATGCGGGGTGGGAACCGTGGGAGGCAAACTCATTGAACAGATAAACAACCAATACGAAGAGCTTAAACGCACAGCGCACCTCAAACTCAACGTGGTAGGCATAGCAAGTTCGAAGAAGGCGATTTTCAACCGCGAGGGAATAGACTTGTCGTCATATCGCGACGAGTTGGAAAAGGCAGGGGCAAGCAATTGCAAGAGTTTATGCAAGGAGATAACAGGCATGAACATCTTTAACAGTGTCTTCGTGGACTGCACCGCCAGTGCGGAGATTTCCGGCCTTTACCAAAATCTTCTTGAACACAACATTTCGGTGATTGCAGCCAATAAGATTGCCGCATCGTCGTCATACGAAAACTATGCCAAACTGAAAGAGACGGCCTTGTCGCGCGGCATAAAATTCAGATTCGAGACAAATGTGGGCGCAGGACTGCCTATTATCGGAACAATCAACGACCTGAGAAACTCGGGGGACAAAATTCTCAAGATTGAAGCTGTGTTGAGCGGTACCCTCAATTTCATATTCAACGAGATTTCCGCCGATGTGCCTTTCTCTGAAACAGTGCGCCGGGCAAAGGAGCAGGGATACAGTGAACCCGACCCAAGGATAGACCTCAGCGGTATGGATGTGGTGAGAAAGCTTGTAATCCTTGCACGCGAAGCAGGCTATAAGGTGGAGCAGAGCGATGTGGAAAAGGATCTCTTCATACCTGACTCCTACTTCAACGGCTCTCTCGAAGACTTCTGGCAGAACCTGCCTTCACTTGATGCCGACTTTGAACAGCATCGCCAACAGATGGAAAAGGAAGGACTGCGCTGGCGTTTCGTAGCCACATTCGACCACGGACGCACCAGTGTCTCACTGAAAACCGTTGGCAGAAACCATCCTTTCTACAACCTTGAAGGCAGCAACAACATCGTGCTCCTCACCACGGAACGTTATAAGGAGTACCCGATGCTCATCCAAGGCTATGGTGCCGGGGCAAGCGTCACGGCAGCAGGGGTGTTTGCCAACATCATGTCAATAGCAAACATCTGATACAGAGGTAAACATATACACAAACAAAGAGCGGGCGGAAACAATTGTTTCCGCCCGCTCCATAGTTTATACCCCTTGACAGGGATTATTTCTTGAAGAAATCCTTAACGGCCTCATTGGGAACCATACGCTCATTAAAAACGTATGCGCCAGTCTTCGGACTTCTAACCATCTTTATAACTTTTGTATATGCGCGACCATCCGTAGATCCTTCGTGGAGGGTAGCGACCGCTTTCTTTGCCATAGTCTATAAAATTATTACTTAATCTCTTTGTGAAGAGTCATCTTCTTCAAGATCGGGTTATACTTCATCAGCTCCATACGGTCAGGAGTGTTCTTACGGTTCTTTGTTGTAACGTAACGACTTGTACCTGGCAGACCGCTGTTCTTCATTTCAGTGCACTCAAGAATTACCTGAACTCTGTTGCCCTTTGCTTTCTTTGATGCCATTTACTTATTCTCCTATAACTTTAATGCTGTCAATATAGCCCTTAGCCACTGCCTGTCTGATGGCAGCATCCAGACCGATTTTGTTGATAAGGCGCAGACCCGCTGCACTGATTTTCAGGTTGATCCAACATTCCTCCTCAACATAGTAGAACTTCTTGTTAAACAAGTTCACATCGAAGCTGCGCTTTGTACGGTGTTTTGAGTGCGAAACATTGTTACCTATCTGGGCTTTCTTTCCCGTAATCTGACAAATTTTCGACATTGCTATCTTCTTTTTTGTATTCGTTTTTGATACCTATTCCAAACAGAGTGCAAAATTACACATTTTTTTCTACATCGCAAAACTTTCTTGCGAAATTAGTTACATTTAAGCATTTTTTGTTTTTTCGCCTGTAACTTTTATTTTGATGTAACAGAAGCAGTTAAAGACACTACCCTTCCGTTTCTGTCTTCTGTGGAGCGTTCTCCGCCAAATACTTGATGAAAAGCTGCAATGCCTTGCTTGTCGCAATGGCAAGGTTAATGTCGCGGCCATAGTCTTCCTCGAGCTTCATGGTCACCACCTTGTCGGCATTGCCGCACGCGAGCCATATCGTTCCGACGGGGTTCCCCGGCGTTGCACCGCCTGGTCCGGCCACGCCCGTGCTCGAAATGGCGTAATCGACATTTAGGGAAGCGACGGCTCCCTTAACCATTGCTACGGCGACCTCCTCGCAAACGGCTGTCTTTTCCGCAAGAAGCTCATGGCTTACACCAAGCAGACGCTCCTTCACCTCGTCAGTATAGGACACTATTCCGCCCTTGAAATAAGCCGATGCGCCGGGTACGGCGATAAGAGCCTCGGCAATACGCCCGCCTGTGCAGCTCTCTGCCGTGCCGACAGTAAGCCCTGACTCATACAGACATTGTTGTATCTCCCTACTCAATATTTTCTTTTCAAATTCCATTGTATTCGTTTTTATTGAAATGTCACTTTACTGAATGCAGGCTTGTCTATCGTGCAAAACTCCTTGTCAAGGAATTTGTAGTAGCCTGTTATGCCTATCATGGCGGCATTGTCCGTGGTATAGCTGAACTTGGGGATATAGATCGTCCATCCATATTTCTGCGCATGCTCGCGGAATGCGTTTCTCAATCCGTTGTTGGCAGACACTCCGCCTGCCACCGCAACATGCCTGATGCCCGTCTGCTTCACCGCCAGGCGAAGTTTCTTCATCAGAATATCGACGATTGTGTATTCAAGGCTCGCAGCCAAGTCCTCTTTATGATGTTCCACAAAACCGGCATCGTCATTCACCCATTTCCTCAAGCTATAAAGGAAAGAGGTCTTCAATCCGCTGAAACTGTAATCCATCCCCGGGATATGCGGTTCTGCAAACTTGTAGGCATGAGGGTTGCCCTGCCGTGCGAGCCTGTCGATAACAGGCCCGCCGGGATAGCCGAGCCCCATCACTTTTGAGCATTTGTCGATAGCTTCGCCTGCGGCATCGTCAATCGTCTGCCCCAGCACTTCCATGTCATTATAGGCATTCACCCTGACAATCTGCGAATTGCCGCCGCTTACCAGCAGGCAAAGGAACGGAAACGGAGGTGCACTTGCATCACCGTCGTTCTCTTTTATGAAATGCGCCATGACATGTCCCTGCAAATGATTGACATCTATCATGGGTATTCCCAGACTGCGGGCGAAGCCCTTTGTGAAGCTGACGCCTACGAGGAGCGACCCCATAAGTCCGGGACCTCGCGTGAAAGCCACCGCCGACAGTTGCCCTTTCTCCACTCCGGCACGCTTCAATGCAGCACTGACCACCGGCACAATGTTCTGCTGATGGGCACGCGATGCCAGCTCGGGCACAACCCCGCCATACTCCTTGTGCACATCCTGCGACGCCGTGACGTTGCTAAGCAACACGCCGTCGCGCAACACTGCGGCGGAGGTATCGTCGCAACTGCTTTCTATTCCCAATATATAAACGGGTCCAGCCATATTCTTCCTGCTTTTACTTCTTAGTGTGTAAGGATTTCGACACCGTGTTCCGTCATCACAAACGTGTGCTCCCACTGTGCGCTCGGCTTTTCGTCGCCGGTGATAACTTCCCATCCGTATTCGTCGTCGGCATCGATAAACACCTTCCAGGTGCCCATGTTTATCATCGGCTCAATGGTGAACACCATGCCCGGCACAAGCAGCATGCCCTGTCCCTTGTGCCCTATGTGCATCACATCGGGTTTCTCGTGGAAATGGAGCCCCACTCCATGCCCGCACAGATCGCGCACGACGCCGTAATGATATTTCTCCGCATGCTTCTGCACGGCATGCCCTATGTCGCCGACGAAGCCGTATGGTTTGGCGGCCTCGGCCCCCACTTCAAGGCATTCCCTTGCCACACGCACAAGCTGTTCCTTTTCCGGTGTCGTCTTCCCTATTATAAACATCCGTGAGGCATCGGCATAGTAGCCGTCAAGGATAGTCGTGAAATCGACATTCACGATGTCGCCTTCCTCCAACACATCTTCTTCTTTGGGAATGCCGTGGCACACCACCTCATTAATGCTCGTGCAAACACTCTTGGGAAAGCCGTCATAATTGAGGCAAGCGGGGATGGCTCCGTGCGACGTGCAGTAGTCATGGCAAATTCTGTCTATCTCCAACGTGTTCATTCCGGCATGTATGTGCTTTGCCACTTCGTCCAGAACGCCCGTGTTCACCACGCCACTGCGGCGGATTCCCTCTATCTGTTCGGGTGTTTTTATCAAGTCGCGCGTGGGCACTTCCTTGCCCTTTGCCTCCCAGAACATCACTTTCCTGTCAAGTTCTGTGGGTTCTTGCCCTGCAATGCAGTGCCACACTCTTTTTTTCCTGAAAGTCATAACAGCAACTCTCTTGTCTTTATTTATTTGTCATCAAAATTCATTTTTCTGCCGTCAAGGCGCGCCAGACGGCCACTCGCCATCAATAGCGCTTCATTGCCCTGTCCATTTCGCGGCGGTCTTCCTTCTCTTTCAGTGTCTGGCGTTTGTCGTATTCTTTCTTGCCACGGCACAGGGCGATGTCCACCTTGGCACGCCCGTGCCCATCAATGAAGACGAGTGTCGGCACAATGGTGTAGCCCGGCTGCTTGGTGGCTTCCTGCAACTTGTTTATTTCGCGCCTGTTGAGCAGCAACTTGCGGTCGCGTTTTGCCTCATGGTTACTGTATGAGCCATAGAAATAAGGCGACACATTCATGCCTTTCACCCACATCTCGCCGTTGTTTATATAGCAGAACGTATCGACAAGGCTGGCCTTGCCGAGCCTTATCGACTTTATTTCCGTGCCCGTGAGTACAATGCCCGCCGTGAACGTGTCGATGAAGAAGTATTCAAACGAGGCCTTCTTGTTCTTTATGCTTACAGGACTTTTTTTCCGCATCAGTTCCTGTTCCCTGTTCATAGTCCGTCTCCGTATTACAATGTTATTCCTCAACGGCAGCAAAGTCGGCAATGTGCCCGTCTATGTAGCGCGCCACCGCCTCATTCCATTCTTCTTCGTGCTCGACAAAAGCGTCATCATAGTCGTCGAATTCGGGATACTGTTCAAACATGGCCATGAATTCCTCTTCATCGCATTCGCGTTGTATCTGCCCGCCATACTCCTTGTACAGCTTGCGCACGGCGAAGAGCAGCTTGGCAAGGTCGCGCAGTCCCCAATCACGCAGCACCTTCGCCACGGGATTGTCGAAGATGAAGCCTCCATAACCGTTGTATATGAGCTGTACGAAGCCTCCGTCCATCACCTCCTCATGCAATATGTCGTAAGCAAGCAGCACAAGCTGCGACACGTTCAGCTGCTGCATCGTGTCGGCGTTGAGCTCGCCGCCAACAGCCTTCTTTGTGGCATCGGCAAACACCTTGATGAATGAGTCCATATCCTCCATTGCTGCCACACGAAGGGAACTGTCTTTCACTGTCACCTGTATCATAATGTGCAAAGGTATAAAGAAATTCCAAATCTGTGCCCCTTTACTGTCAAAATAAAACAAAACGGGCATCGCACGGCAATGAAAGTAATGTGCACAAGCCGCCAAAAGGCAACAGGACGCCCGACCTCATACCGCTTGTCCTGCGCATTCTTCATATCCCTCCCCGAGGGGAGGGAAGGAGGGGGTTTGTCTTATATTTGCATTCCTAACCGCTCCAAAATCCGTTCATACGCGAAAACCGGGAAAACCGGCGGCAATTTCACAAAATACGGAGTGCAGCCGCAAGAGGCTGACTGACATGCCGTTAGACAGACGCAGGCATTTCTGTGCAAAAATTAAAATGATATTTTGGCGCAAAAAGGCAGCCTCCGCACCGCAAAGAAGGCTTACTTGCATTGCAAACATGCCTTGCTTGACGCACAAATACACCTTAATTGTTATGCAAAGAAGCCTCCGTCGCAATGCAAGCAAGGCTTCTTTGGCGACAAATCCCCATTTTCTTCGCCACAAAACGCCCGCATCCCTGCTTTCACAGCCATGCGGAACTCCTGGAAAGGAACTTCCCGTTGTCAAATAATTTTACTGCACATATTATATTTGCCTATATTCCAGGAGGTCGGGCGTCCCGCCCGACAACATCAAGCAGACAAATACAAGAAGGAACACCACAAACTCCCTTCGTGTTGTCGGGCGGGACGCCCGACCTCCTGCTTGTCCAACCTCCTCCTGCTTGCCAAAGTATGTTTCTACATTAATTTAATCGCGTTAATCCCTAACATAGGAACAACAGCCGCAATCCGGTTTCCGGATTTAACCAAACGGCAACAATTCAAAACGATTGTTAATATTTTGCTTCTATAATAAACCTTTATAACTTAATTTGTATCTAATGTATAGTTAATACAGAAAATACAAACAAATTATGATTAATATGAAGAAGATCGGGATGACTTGTCTGGCAGGAATTCTCCTGTTGTCATTTTCAACAGAATGTTTTGCGCGGCAATGGTCACTGAAAGACTGTATCAGGTATGCGCTTGAGAACAACATCCAGCTGAAAAAAGCAAAACTCAAAGAATATTCGGCTCTTGAAGATGTAAGGCAAAGTCAAGCGGCACTTTTACCGTCATTGAATTTTTCCACCTCACAAAATGTCAGCTATAACCCATGGCCGGAAAAAGGGCGTGCAACCGTGGCTGACGGCTATGTGCAGTCAAGCGTGGACAAAGCGTATTACAACGGCTCTTACTCACTCATTGGCAATTGGACCGTTTGGAACGGGAACAAGAACACAAACACCCTTAAGCTTAACAAACTGACCGCTGAACAGGCAAAACTGGATTCTGCCGAGACTGCAAACAGTGTATTGGAACAGATTGCCCAACTGTATGTACAGATTTTGTACTCAAATGAAGCGATTTATGTCTCCAAAGAGAGCCTGAAAACAAGCCTGACCAATGAAGAACGCGGTAAAACGATGGTGAATGTGGGGAAGATGAGCAAGGCAGACCTTGCCCAACTCACAGCCCAACGGGCACAAGACGAATATAACATCATTGAAGCTGAAAGCAATTTGAAAAACTATAAGCGTCAATTAAAGCAAATCCTGCAAATTGCTGACAATGAAGTGTTTGATATTACAATTCCTTCAACAACAGACCAGATGGCATTGGAGCCAGTACCCGACATGAACGCAGTATATCTGTCCTCCCTTGAACAACGCCCTGAAATAAAGAATGCCAAGCTTGGCATAGAAAGCAGTGATCTGAGCATTAAGATTGCAAAAGCCGGGAAGCTACCGTCAATAAGTATGAATGCAGGTCTCTCGACAAGCACCACTTCCATGAACGAAAAGGCTTGGGGCAATCAGATTAAAAACAACTTCACGGTAGGAGGCGGCGTGACAATAAGCATTCCACTTTTTGACAACCGACAAACGAAAACCGCAGTAAACAAAGCCATGATACAAAAGCAAAATTACCTGCTTGACCTTCAAGACAAGCAGACCACGCTCTACTCCACTGTCGAGAATTATTGGCTGCAAGCAGTTACCAACCAAAACAAGTTCAAAGCGGCACGCCTTTCCACAGAAAGTGCACAGGCAAGCTATGACTTGCTTTCCGAACAATTCAAGCAAGGTCTGAAGAACATTGTTGAACTGATGACCGGCAAAACAAATCTGTTGCAGGCACAGCAGAACGAACTGCAAAGCAAATATCTTACAATATTGAATTTAAACATGCTCGAGTTTTATAAAACAGGCGAAATAAAATAACGATGGCACATAATTGTTGTCACGGACAGAAACAGCACAAGCAAACACAACCGGTGCATTCCATTCGCTGCCATCAATAGTGCATACATTCCGGAAATATTAATTAGAAACAAGACATATATGAAAAAACCAAGTAAAGTATGGCTACTTTTGACAATCATCATAATTGTAGCTCTCGCTGCGTGGGCAATGTCCGGCGGCAAAAAAGAAGAACAGATTTCATTTGACACAGCAGCCGTAGCCCCTGCAAACATTCAAAACAGCATTACGGCCACCGGCACCATAGAGCCCGTGACTTCGGTAACGGTAGGCACTCAGGTCAGTGGTATCGTTAGCAAACTGTATGTTGATTACAATACCGTGGTAAAGAAAGGGCAGGTCATTGCAGAACTGGACAAGACGAACCTGATCAGCCAACTCAATTCAGCAAAGACCCAACTTGCCACAGCCCAAAGCCAGCTGAATTACCAGACGGCAAACTTCAACCGTTATAAAACCCTTTTTCAAAAAGGTCTTGTAGCCGCCGACGACTATGAAAATGTCCAGCTTTCCTACAAACAGGCCAAGGAGCAAGTGGCTTCCGCGAAGGAAGAAGTGCAACGCGCACAGACCAACCTCGGATATGCAACCATAACATCACCTATCGATGGCGTCGTACTTTCCAAATCGGTGGAAGAAGGCCAGACCGTAGCTGCAAGTTTTTCCACTCCGGAACTGTTCACCATTGCGCAAGACCTGACCAACATGCAGGTTGTGGCTGATGTGGATGAAGCAGATATAGGCGATGTAAGGGAAGGAGAAAATGTCTCGTTCACAGTTGATGCCTATCCTGACGACACATTTACAGGCGTCGTAAAACAAGTGCGTCAGGAAGCGACCACCACAAACAACGTGGTGACATACGAAGTGGTGATTTCCGCTCCCAACGCTGACCTTAAACTCAAACCCGGACTTACAGCAAACGTGACAATATTCACCGCTGAACGCAAGGGGGTGTTGTCAGTACCCTCAAAGGCTCTCAGGTTCACTCCGCAAAAAGAGACTGTAGGAAAAATGAAAATCATCGACAACAATGCAAATGCAAAGAACAAGGTTTGGACGATAGAAAATAATTCCATCATTTCACACAAGGTGAACGTGGGAATGACAGACGGGACAAACACCCAGATCCTAAGCGGCATATCTGCGGGCACAAAGGTAATTGTCGGATTAAACGTTTCAAGCCAGACAGAGCCAGACCAACAGGCAAGTGCAGGCGGGGAAAGCAGCCCGTTCGCCCCTGGCCCTCCGGGGAAAAACAAGAAGAAATAAGAAAGGGCAGATGCTATGAATGAAAAAAAAGCAGTGATTGAGCTTGACAACGTAAAGCGAAATTTTATCGTCGGTGATGAAACTGTACATGCACTGTGTGGAGTCTCTTTCAAAATATACGAGGGTGAATTCGTCACCATCATGGGAAAGTCAGGCTCAGGCAAATCCACTCTGCTCAACCAGCTCGGTTGCCTTGACACTCCCACCTCCGGGGAATATTACCTTGACGGAGTGTCCGTGCGCAACATGTCGAAATCCCAAAGGGCTGTATTGCGCAACAGGAAGATAGGCTTCATATTCCAAAACTACAACCTGCTGCCAAAGACGACAAGCGTGGAGAACGTGGAACTCCCACTTATGTACAACTCTTCTGTCGGGGCGAAAGAGCGCGAAGAGCGTGCGATAAAGGCCTTGCAGGCTGTTGGATTAGGAGAACGGTTATATCACAAATCGAACCAGATGTCTGGCGGGCAGATGCAGCGTGTAGCCATTGCCAGGGCTCTTGTAAACGATCCCGCCGTGATACTTGCCGATGAAGCTACCGGCAACCTTGACACACGCACTTCGTTCGAGATACTTATCCTGTTCCAGAAGCTTCATGCCGCAGGGCGCACCATTATCTTCGTGACCCACAACCCGGACATTGCCAACTATTCATCACGCAATATTGTCCTGCGCGACGGGCACATAATAAGCGACGAATACAACAATAACATCCTTTCGGCAGCCGACGGTTTGGCGGCATTGCCGACTAATTCGGACGAATAAATGAATTACAGCAACTTATTCAAAATAGCCATCCGTGCAATCGCAGCAAACAAGTTGCGCTCGTTTCTCACGGCTTTGGGCATCATCATCGGTGTGGCATCAGTAATAACAATGCTTGCAATCGGCCAAGGTTCAAAAAAAAGCATCCAAGCCAACATTGCAGAGATGGGCTCCAACATGATCATGATAAGTCCGGGAGCCGACCGTAGAGGTCCCGGTGGTGTGCGTCAGGACGCGTCGTCAATGGAGACCTTGAAGCTGAGCGACTACACATCCATAAAAGACGAATGCAATTTCATTAAAGGCATAAGTCCAACGGTTACCAGCAGCGGACAGTGGATTTACGGGAACAACAACACGCCTTCAAGCATATATGGGGTAAACCAGAACTATCTCGACATACGCCAACTTTCGGTTGAGGAAGGGGAAATGTTTACCGACAACGACATTAAGGCAAGTGCCAAGGTATGCATACTCGGCAAGACCGTAGTGGACAACCTGTTCCCTGACGGTTCCGATCCTGTAGGTAAAGTCGTAAGATTCAATTCCATACCTTTCCGGGTTATCGGCGTGTTGAAAAAGAAAGGCTACAACTCTATGGGCATGGACCAGGACGACCTTGTCCTTGCGCCTTACTCAACGGTGATGAAACGCATTCTGGCACAAACCTATCTTGGAGGCATAACCTGCTCGGCCATCACTGAGGATCTCACCGACAAGGCAATTGACGAGATAACAAAAATTCTACGCCGTAACCACAAACTGAAAGACGGCACGGACACCCAAGATGCCGATGACGACGACTTCAACATACGCTCACAGGAAGAACTGGCAAGCATGATGAACTCAACAACTGACATGATGACCATCTTGCTTGGCTGTGTGGCGGGCATTTCCCTCATCGTTGGCGGCATCGGCATTATGAACATCATGTATGTCAGTGTCACGGAACGTACAAGGGAGATAGGTTTGCGCATGAGTGTCGGAGCACGCGGAATAGACATCCTTAACCAGTTTCTTATTGAAGCCATCTTGCTCAGCATTACAGGTGGCCTGATAGGAGTGGGGCTGGGAGTGGGTGCCTCGTATGCCGTAAAGATTATTGCCCATTGGCCCATTTACATACAGCCATGGAGCATTATCATGAGCTTTGCCGTCTGCACCTTCACAGGAATATTTTTCGGATGGTATCCTGCAAAGAAAGCAGCCCAACTGGATCCGATAGAAGCCATCAGATACGAATAATACCAACGATAAGAACACTTGAACGGGAGGAAAGCCTATTGCATGGTTTCCCTCCCGTTTTTATTTTTCCCTATTCCCCGCCACCTTACACGGCAGCAATGAAAGTCAGTCAAACAAAGACAACGAAAGTTCCGGCTTCTTCCCTGATTCCGGCATATCAACTTCCGGTTCACACTCATCAAACTGCAACACAAGTTGCCTTGCTGTATTGGAATTCAAATTGATACAATAACGTCCCCGTACGGAAGTACGCGACAAAAGCGAAGTGTTTTTCCCTGAATTCCGCTGCAAAAAAGAAACGACACTTTTCCGTATGTCGCCGTATGAAAGGGTATCAAAAAAGGAATTTTGGGCATTATACACATGAACACATATTTTCTTGACGGACAAGCCTTGTCCCCCCGATTCATACAAAACCTTTAGAATCTCCTTTTCGCAGTTCATGTAAAAGAAAAAGAGAGCCGGAATTTTCATTCAGCTCTCTTTATTGGATTTTCAATTAAGCCAAAGCAACGAGGTTGTTTTCTCCTTTAACTTTCCCTTCTTTGAACAACCAGCCTATACCGAGATATGCTTCTTCCTTGGTAATCTTTGCCACCTTGGAAATCTCTGCCGGAGTCATAGGTTTCCCTGCCGCAGCCAATGTCTGATAAACATCACCTGCACGGAATCCTACACTTTCTGCATTTACTGCAACTTCAACTTTTTTCGCTACGGCTTTCTTTGCTACAGTAGCCTTTGTCGCAACTTTCTTTTCTGTCATATTATATCAAAAAAAACAACATACATGAACCTTTGCCGTTCATAAGTTTTAATTCTGTTACAAAATTACAGATAAAAAACAGACTATTGAACCTTTTTCACCAGATAAAAAGACTGTTTTTACGGTCAGAATATCCTTATTTTCAATTTTCTTGACTTACATCAACGCGTAACTGCAATTCGTCAAGCTGCTTCTGGTCAATTGCCGACGGCGCATCAAGCATGACGTCACGGCCACTGTTGTTTTTCGGGAAAGCAATACAGTCACGAATGGAATCAAGACCGGCCATAATTGACACGAAACGGTCAAGACCGAAAGCCAAACCAGCATGAGGGGGAGCACCATATTTGAAGGCATTTATCAAGAACCCGAACTGTGCCATAGCACGTTCCTCTGTAAAGCCAAGAATTTGGAACATCTTTTCCTGCAACTTACTGTCATGTATTCGAAGGCTGCCTCCTCCAACTTCGATACCGTTGCAGACAAAGTCATAAGCTTTGGCACGCACGCGTTCCGGATGCTCGTCAAGCAATGGGATATCGTCAGGATTGGGCATGGTGAACGGGTGGTGCGTAGCCATAAGTCGCTGTTCCTCGTCGCTCCATTCAAACAACGGGAAATCGACAATCCACAGGCATTCGAACTTGTTTTTGTCGCGCAAGCCCAGCCTTTCACCCATTTCAAGGCGAAGGGAGCATAGCTGTACACGTGTCTTGTTGGCATTGTCGCCACTCATTATAAGCACGAGATCACCATCTTTGGCACCGGTACTTTCCTTTATCTTATGCAGGATTTCAGGAGAATAGAACTTGTCGATACTGCTCTTCACTGTTCCGTCCTCATTGAACTTGACATAAACAAGTCCTTTTGCACCGACCTGCGGACGCTTTACGAAATCAGTGAGCTGATCCAATTGCTTGCGTGTGTAATTCGCACATCCCGGAACACAAATGCCTCCAATATAATTGGCATCATTGAATACGGGGAAATCGCCACTGCCTTTGAGCACATCCATGAGTTCCACGAATTCCATTCCGAACCGCAAGTCTGGCTTGTCACTGCCAAATCTGCGCATAGCATCGTGCCATGTCATCTGACGGAGTTTTGACGGAAGCTCAACCCCTCTCACTTCCTTGAACAAGTGACGGGCCATTTCTTCAAACAATGATATGACATCTTCTTGATCAACGAACGACATTTCACAGTCAATCTGGGTAAACTCCGGCTGTCGGTCGGCACGCAGGTCTTCATCGCGAAAGCACTTTGCTATCTGGAAATAGCGGTCGAAGCCACTGATCATGAGCAACTGCTTCAATGTCTGCGGGCTCTGGGGCAATGCATAGAACTGTCCGGGATTCATACGGGAAGGCACGACAAAATCGCGTGCACCCTCCGGCGTACTGCCGATAAGGACAGGAGTTTCAACCTCTATGAAATTCTGTGCATCAAGAAAGTTCCTTATAAGAATCGTCATGCGATGGCGCAGTTCCAGATTTTTGCGTACTGTCGGACGGCGCAAATCAAGGTATCTGTATTTCATCCTTATATCATCGCCGCCGTCAGTATTGTCTTCGATTGTGAAAGGCGGTGTCGCACTTTCCGAAAGAATATTGAGTTCCTTTACCAGAATTTCAACATCTCCGGTCGGGAGATTGGCGTTCTTGCTTTGACGCTCGCTGACCTCGCCTATAACCTGAATGCAATATTCACGCCCGAGCTTGCCTGCCCGCCCGCACAATTCGGTATTGTCGGCTTCGTTGAAGACAAGCTGTGTGATACCGTATCTGTCGCGCAAATCGACAAATACCATACCGCCCATCTTTCTCACACGTTGTACCCATCCTGCCATGGTGACTTTTTTTCCGGCATCGGAGAGTCTCAACTCTCCGCAAGTGTTACTTCTATACATTGTTAAAATGTTTGTTTTCAATGCAAAATTACAACAAATCTTTGAAACTTGAAATAAATAGCCAAAAATGTTTGGACGCCCTGTCATTGCTCATACTTTTGCTTTGCATCAACGCAGGAGTGCGTTAAAAGAAGTAAGAAAGCCGCATATATGTTTAATTTTTGCAAAAAGCCGAGGACTAATTGTCCCATAAACAATTCTTTTACTAATTTTGTCCGTATAAACAACAAACATAACAATCCGGCTCTACACGATACGAGCGGACAACGGGAAAAACATGAAAAAGCTGTTATTCATTTCATTCATGCTGTTTACAAGCCTGTGCTTTGCAACAGCCCAGTCGAAAATGGCCGAAATAAAATTTGACAAGGTCGTACACAATTTCGGTAAATTCTCGGAAAAAAATTCCACACAGAAGTGCGTGTTCAAGTTCAAGAACATCGGCGATGCACCATTGGTGATAAACCAAGCTATTGGCAGTTGTGGCTGCACTGTGCCCACATACACTAAGACGCCTGTCAAACCCGGTGAAGAAGGCGAGTTGAGTGTCACATACAATGGACGCAACAGGGCTCTTGGGCACTTTAAGAAAACGATTACCGTGCGTACCAACGGAGTTACCGAAATGATCCGCCTTTACATTGAGGGGGAAATGACTGCCGCAGAATAACCGGATCAAGGCAAACGGCAATAAAGAGGTGAGGATTACAATGCCTTGCCTCTTTTTTATTTTCAATGCCGCCGCACCCGAATTACGGGCTTTCTTAAAAACAAAACATTACAACCCCAAACCATGGTCTTCTACTTTTCATGTACAGGAAACACCAAATGGGCTGCCGAATATATGGCACATATAACCGGTGAACCGCTCATCAACATATCATCGGCCATTGCCGAGACTCATTTCCTTACTGCTCCGGGCGAACGTGTGGGCTTCTGTTTCCCCATACATGGCTGGCGTCCGCCAATATATGTGCGGAATTTCATAAGCAGGCTGCGCATCACAACAGACAATGGCGAACAGCCATTCTGCTATGCCGTATGCACTGCGGGCGACACTGTGGGTGAGGGAATGAAACTGTTTAAGCAGGACTGCAAAAAAGCAGGTATAAAGGTGGACTGCTGCATATCCTTGCTGATGCCGGAATCGTATGTAGGCCTTCCGTTTATGGATGTTGATAAAAAGGAAAATGAATTGCACAAAAAGGAGCAAGCCCGAAAAGAATTACAAACATTTTCCGATGCTATAATGAAAAACACTCATGGAATAGAAAAAATACACACTGGCAATTGGCCACGCACCAACACGAGGTTCTTGGGAAAAATATTCCTTAACCATATCATCACCGACAAGCACTTTCACATAAATAAAGAGAGATGCACCGGATGCGGGCGTTGCATCAAATCATGCCCCGTAGCCAACATGTCGGCAGACAGCAATGGTTTTCCCCAATGGATGCACAGCGGGAAATGCCTTTCCTGCTTTGCCTGCTATCACCATTGCCCAGTCCGCGCCATAGAATATGGAATGCGGACAAAAGGCAAGGGACAATATTATTACACGAAGAATGACGGATGAAAACATCATTCTCTGCATTTGCGCATTTGTTGGCGGTTTGCATCAGCAAAGAAAAGAACCTGAACCACGGTACAGCCAATATTGAAAGGAAGGGAGAAACGTATTTGCAAGCAAAACTTAAAAAATAACAAATTATGAAATAAACAAAACGTATCCTATTTTCATTACTTGCAGTATTAGTGCTTACTACCTGTAACGGGGACAAGAACAAGGTCAAGGAACTGACTGGACATTTTGCCGCAGCTGTCAAGAACAACGATGTCGCCACCATCTACGACATGTACCCTGATGCCAAGCGACTCGACCACCTGAAACTGCCTAAAAGTATAGATTACTTTTCCACCGTGTATGTGCCGGCAGAATATTCCTTTGCCGTCGTCTCACCGGGAAGAGTGACCGAAGCAGTGGCACCTTGCGGAATGGTAAACTTCCATATCCACTTGCTGCCTTCATATTTCCATTCACTCTTTATGAGGCCTGCCACAGACTGATACTCAGCCTTCACAAATCCAAGGCGCTGGTCGGGGATCGGGCGCATTATAATGTGCTTGAATCCGGGATGCGCAGGATCGGAAGCGATTCCTGCCACCGTCTTCCATATCCACTCACACACCACGCCGTAAGCATAGTGGTTGAAACTGTTCATTCCCTTCGGCCCCATGCCTTTTTCTACCATATAACTGTTCCAACGCTCCCAAATTGTTGTGGCACCGTTGTCTACAGAATACAGCCAACTCGGATTCTTGCGCTGGAACAACAGTTCGTAGGCGATGTCCACCATTCCGTTTTCAGTTAGCGTGTTCATCAATATTGAAGTGCCGAGGAAACCGGTCTGAAGACAGTTGCCGTGCTCCTTAAAGTTGTCACGCAAACGGGCTA
>CAVBVK010000008.1:42432-44912 GCA_963599085.1 bacterium
TGCTTTGGCTTAGCCGTCAACGAGTTTGTTCTTCAGAGCAAACAGAGCCGGTGTCTGCATAGTATTGAGAATTGCCAACTTGAAAGTGCCGTCATTGTTGAAGAATGATGAACGAAGGTACTGGACGGCTGTCTTCTGCATTGTGTCATACTTTGCAGCGTCACGACCCGTGGCCTTTGCCATGTCGCGCATCATACCGGCATTCATTGCCCAATAACATGCACTAAGATAATTCCAATATTCATAAGCCTCGGGCTTGATTACAGTTTTGCCGTTGGCGTCTTGCGTGTAGATTCCGCCGCCGCACGATTCCAACGGCTCATAGCTCAGCCAGTCGCCCCATTGGTAGTCCCCATTCTCCGAAGCCAACGCCTTATGGTCGTATTTCGTTTCATTGATATGGTCCATGAGCTTCTCCATCGCATCCCAGTTGTCGTCCACAATCTTTGTGTCGTCAAACTGCTTCCACACCGTCCAAGGTACGATTACACCGGCATCCGACCATCCGAGTCGCATCATCTCAGAACCGTACTGCGCCAAAGGAGCAACGCCGGGGAATCCGCCCTGAGAACTTTGGGTGTCGCGCATGTCGCGCATCCACTTATGGAAAAAGTCACGAGTATTTGCAAAATAAGTGCCTGTTTCCGAAAACACCTGCGTGTCGGCAGTCCAACCCAAACGCTCATTGCGCTGCGGACAGTCGGTAGGAACCGAGAGATAGTTGGAGCGCTGCCCCCAAACAGTGTTGGAAATAAGCTTGTTGATAAGGTCGTTGTCCGTGGTTATATGCCCAGTCTCCAATGCTTTAGATATTGAAGAAACAGGAACCGACTTGATGCTCTTGATTGTAACATCGTCGGTAGCCGTTATAGAAACGAACCTGTAGCCGAAGAATGTTGCAGTAGGACGGAAAGAAACCGGCTTTTCGGAGGCTGCAAACGTGTAGTTAAGACGCATGCCCTGATCGGGAATACGCAGGTTCAGACGGTGAACGCTTCCTTCAGGACCGTCCATACCACGGCTCTTAGAACCGTTACCGTCGTTAAGAAGTTCTGAGAACAAGCAGGTGAGCACACTGCCTTCTTTTGCCATAAACACAAACTGCGGCACGGCAGCACAGTTCTGGCCAAAATCAACAACAAGATTTTCGCCACGATGCACCACCATCTCCTGACCATTATTATATGTATGGGCTGTCACCACCTTGCCGTAAGCGTCATCGGTGGCTCCTACAACATCCTTCCATACATAAGCCTTGACGGGTGAAAGCGCAAGGTCTTCGCGCAAATACACCTCGGCACCATTTGTAGGAAGAATGTCGCCGTTAAATTCCATATTTACTTCCGGTTTGGACAGTTTGCTTTCCGATTTATACCCCGGCATCAGGCGAGCGTCATAATCCTCACCGTCGAAGATGGCAGCATGTGTCACATTTCCGGCAATGCCAGCCTTCCAATCCTGAGTATTAGTACCGTATATCTTCTTTGTGCCGTCGGCGAAAGTGAGTTCAACAACTCCACGGAAAGCACATTTCTTTCCAATCATGCCGTCGTGTCCCCAAGGAGTGATGATTTTGTCAGCCCACCACCCGGGTGTCACCTGCACGGCAAAGATGTTCTCGGCACCTTTCTTCTTTGAGAAAAGGCTCGTAATATCGTATGTGAACGAGCGTCTTGTTTTGACATAATGCGTAAATCCCGGCTTCAGAATTTCATCGCCGACAAATTTACCATTTACATAAAGTTCATAAACACCCAAGCCAGAAGTCATCCATTTCGCAGAAACAACCTTTTTGTCGTTACGCAATTTTGACATAAACCAACTTGCGCCATCGGCAGCACGAGTCCCGTCGATTACTTCGTCTTTCAGCACAGGAGCGTCTGCGGCAGAAATCCACTGTGAAGTTTTCCAAAGTGAATTGTCTAAGGCTGTTGTGAGTTTCACGTGACCTGCATCATTGGAGCCGCGGCATACAATCGTTATCAGCGTCAACGAAACCACTAATGGCAGAGTTTTTAGATAATAGTTATTCATCATAAGGTTACAAATAAAAATTTAGCATAACATTTATAAGGTTGTACGAATCATATAACAAGACGTTTTTCATCTGCCGACACACAATCCAATACCATTTACAAAGGTAATGCTTTTAACTGAAAGATGCTCGTATGCGCAACATAAAAATAAAAACTATGTGCTATATTATTATGTAAGAATGTCAAAGCACGCCGCCAATTGAATGGCGGATGTAAAGGAAATACATCGCGCAAGAGAAGGCAAGAGATTTTTTGTTTGTGGATTTGATCCAAAAAATCCGCCGCCGAGACCGCTTTGCAGACTGCTTGCGGCGGTTTGGCAGACTGCCTGGTTGTTATTGTCGGGCGTCCCCGCCCGACCTCCTGTGTCCACAAAAAAAGGTCTCCACAGTCTTGCGACCATGGAGACCCGGTATGAAAAGAAGGCAGCTTCCTACTCTCCCG